>NZ_LOHS01000155.1 GCF_001642995.1 Streptomyces jeddahensis | reverse complement strand
TCTGAAGAGCCCGGCCTCGACGCGGCGGGCGAGCTCGACCTCCTCGGCGGCGGTGAGCAGGGGGATGCGGCCGATCTCGCGCAGGTACTGGCGGAAGAGGTCGGCGGAGGGGCCGCCGGTCTCGGTCCGGCTGGTGGGCGCGGGGAGCTCCACGGGGTCCGCGGCGTCCACGAGGTCCGGTTCCGGCTGACCGTCCACGGCGATGTCCGCAGGGGCAGGGGGCTGGTCGGTGGGCGGCTCGGGCGGCCCCTGCGGATGGTCGGGGCTCATCGCTGCCGTGCCGTGGTCAGGATGACGGCGGGCCCTGCCCAGCGGCGGAACCGCCGTCATGAGGTCGGTCTCCGCCTCCGGGTCCAGGGCGGCGTCGGTCTGGGTGAGGGTCTGGGTCTGCACGGGGGCGACCTCCAGGGTGATCGCTGCTGAGGCGTGCGACAGCGGTACGACGGGACCGGCGTCGGCGGCCTTGCCGCTGTCCGTCCCGTACGCGATAAGCGGAACCGCGGGGGTGTCGGGCCCGCCGTCTGCGGGCCGGCCGCGCTCCGAGGACTCAGGCACCGGAACCCAGTGTGGGGTACGACACATCACTGCCACGAGGGGCGTGCGGTGACTTTTTGCGGCCGGGCCGTGACTGGGCGGTTACGGTCGGGCCCGCGGGCCGGCTCCGGAGTCGGCCCGGTCTCGCGCGCCTACAGCGCGTCCGCGCCGCGTTCCCGCAACGCCTGGCCGTACTGCTGCAGGATCCACAACTCGTTCTGCACCGCGGCCACATGGGCCGGATCGGCGTGCGGGCCGAGGCGGGTGAGGGTGCCCTGGATGTCGCGGATGCGGCGGTCCACGGCGCGCAGGCGGACCTGGACGAGCTGGATGCCCGCATAGACCTCGTCGACGGTCTTGCGCAGGATCGGCTCGACGGCGAGCTCGGTGACCATCGCGCGGACCGTGTCGTCGGGCGCGGCCTCGCGTACGCGCGCGAGGTAGGCGGAGGCGTCGTGGGCGCCCAGCTCGGCGCCCCCCGCCTCCTCGATGGTCTGCCGGACGGCGGCGTACGGCGGGGCGGTGAACTCGTCGACTCCGTACGCGTCGAAGGCCGGGGAGACCAACTGCGGGTACTGCAGGGCGAGTTTGAGCAGCTCACGCTCGGTGCGGTGGGCCGGGCTGCGGAGGTTCAGGGCGGGGCCGGACGGTGCGCGCACCGCGGCGTACGACTGCGGGGAGTGCGGAGCCCGCTGCTGTGCCGCCGCTGATGCCGGTGCAGGCCCGCGGCCGCCGCGGTCGCGGGCCCAGCGCGCCAGCTGCGCGACCCGCCGCACCACGAACTGGGTGTCCAGGATGCCCAGCATGCCGGCGAGCTGCACCGCGACCTCGTGCTGCGTGGCGGTGTTTTTGATACGGGCGACGATGGGCGCCGCCTCGTCCAGCGCTGCCGCACGTCCGGCCGGGGTCTCCAGGTCGTAGCGGTGCACGATCTGGCGGAGGGCGAACTCGAAGAGCGGGGTGCGCGGTTCGACCAGGTCGGCGACCGCCTCGTCGCCCTTGGCGAGACGCAGTTCGCAGGGGTCCATGCCGTCCGGGGCGATGGCGATGTACGTCTCGGCGGCGAACTTCTGGTCGTCCTCGAAGGCGCGCAGGGCCGCCTTCTGGCCCGCCGCGTCGCCGTCGAAGGTGAAGATCACACGGGCGCTGCCGTTGTCCATCAGCAGCCGGCGCAGGATCTTGATGTGCTCGCCGCCGAACGCGGTGCCGCAGGTCGCGATGGCGGTGGTGACACCGGCGAGATGACAGGCCATCACGTCCGTGTAGCCCTCGACGACGACCGCGCGGCTGGTCTTGGCGATCTCCTTCTTCGCGAGGTCGATGCCGTAGAGGACCTGGGACTTCTTGTAGATCGCCGTCTCGGGGGTGTTCAGGTACTTGGGGCCGGTGTCCGCCTCGTACAGCTTGCGGGCGCCGAAGCCGACGACCTCGCCGCCGATGTCGCGGATCGGCCACATCAGGCGGCCGCGGAAGCGGTCGATGGGGCCGCGGCGGCCCTCCTGGGAGAGGCCGGAGAGGAGCAGCTCCTTGTCCGTGAAGCCCTTGCCGCGGAGGTAGCGGGTGAGGTGGTCCCAGCCCTGGGGGCTGTACCCGACGCCGAAGTGGGCCGCGGCGGCCTGGTCGAAGCCGCGCTCGGCCAGGAACTTACGGCCGGTTTCGGCCTCGGGGCTGCTGTCGAGCTGTTCGACGTACCACTGGGCGGCGATCTTGTGCGCCTCGACCAGGCGGATGCGCTCGCCGCGCTGGTGAGCGGGGTTGTACCCGCCCTCCTCGTACCGCAGCGTGATGCCCGCCTGCGCGGCGAGCCGCTCGACCGCCTCCGAGAAGGAGAGGTGGTCGATCTTCATCACGAACGTGATGGTGTCGCCGCCCTCCTGGCAGCCGAAGCAGTGGAACAGCCCCTTGCTGGGGCTGACCTGGAAGGAGGGTGACTTCTCGTCGTGGAAGGGGCAGAGGCCCTTGAGGTTGCCGCCGCCCGCGTTGCGCAGCTGGAGGTACTCGGACACGACGGCGTCGATCGGGACGGCGTCCCGGACGGCCTTCACGTCCTCGTCATTGATCCTGCCTGCCACGCAGGAATTCTACGGGGGCGGACGGACACCGAAGCCGCGACGGTCGCCCGCCGCTCAGCCGGCGAGGCTCTCCAGCGGCACGGACGGGTCGGACAGGGCCTCGGGGCCCACCTGTGCGCGGGACCGGATCAGCTTCTGGATCGGCTCCGTGACATCCCACACATTCACGTTCATCCCGGCCAGCACCCGCCCCTCCGCGAGCCAGAACGCGATGAACTGCCGCTTGCCGACGTCACCCCGGATCACGACCTCGTCGTACGTCCCCGGCGGCGCCCAGCCCGAGTACTCCATCCCCATGTCGTACTGGTCGGAGAAGAAGTAGGGCACGCGGTCGTACGTCACCTCCTGGCCGAGCATGGCGCGGGCCGCGGCCGGGCCGCCGTTCAGCGCGTTGGCCCAGTGCTCGACGCGGATCGGGAAGCCGAGCAGCGGATGGAGGGTGGAGGCCACGTCGCCGGCGGCGTGGATGTCCGGGTCGGAGGTGCGCAGCGACGCGTCGACGGCGATGCCGGCGCCGTGCGCCCGGTCGGCGATGGTGAGGCCCGCTGCCTCGGCGAGGGCGGTGCGCGGGGCGGCTCCGATCGCGGCGAGCACGGCGTGCGCCGGGTGCTCCTCGCCGTCGTCGGTGCGGGCGGCGAGGACCACGCCGTCCTGGCCGAGGATCTCGGTGAGTTTGCGGCCGAAGTGGAAGCGCACCCCGTGCTCGCGGTGGAGGTCGGCGAAGAGCTGGCCGAGTTCGGGGCCGAGGACGGAGTGCAGCGGTGTGGGCAGCGGTTCGACGACGGTGACCTCGGCGCCGTACTCGCGCGCGGCCGCCGCGACCTCCAGGCCGATCCAGCCCGCGCCCGCGATCACGAGGTGGCCGTTGTCGCGGCCGAGCGAGGTGAGGACGCCGCGCAGCCGCTCGGCGTGCGCGAGCCGCCGCAGATGGTGCACGCCCGCGAGATCCGTGCCGGGAACGTCCAGGCGGCGCGGCTCGGCTCCGGTGGCGAGCAGCAGCTTGTCGTACTCGATGAGGGTGCCGTCGCCGAGGCGTACCGACTTGGCGTAGCGGTCGATGGACACCACGACCTGGCCGAGGTGCAGCTCGATCTCGGCCTGGGTGTACCAGGCCGGTTCGTGCACGAAGACGCTGTCGCGTTCCTCCTTGCCGAGCAGATAGCCCTTCGACAGGGGCGGGCGCTCGTACGGGTGGTCGCGTTCGTCGCAGATCAGGATCACCCGTCCGGTGAATCCCTCCGCACGGAGCGTCTCGGCCGCCTTCGCTCCGGCCAGCCCTCCCCCGACGATGACGAACGTCTGATCCGCGTCGACCACTTGATGCCTCCTCGTCGGGGATCCGGCGACATCGGCGGAAACCGCGGATGTCGGAGCCCGGAACAACACGGTGCCGCCACTTGAGCGTCCCGCACGGAGCGTGAGGGGGGAAGAGGGAGTGGCCCGATCAGGCCACGCCGGGTCACGTCCGTGTGGATGTCACCGGCGCGCCGTCCCGGCCGGAGGGCCACGGGCGCGGGCCCGCGCGGGCCGCCGCGCGCGTGGTGCCGACCGTGCGGGGCCGCGTACGGAGCGGCCTGCGTGGACCCGCGGGTGCGGCGGGGCGCGGATCGCTTCCCCAGGGAACCCGCGCGGGCCGCCGCGAGGTCAAGAGTCGCCCGCGCGGGTCGGTTGGGTGGGTGATTCGTCCAGGATGCAAAGGGATGGGGGAGCTCCGCCCGGGCGCTCTGTGCGGCTGGCTACGGTGAGGCGGGAGCAGCACTCGCTGAGGGGTGGGGGCATGCTGCGTATCGACTTCACGGCCGAGGACCTGGGCCGGCTGCGGGTGGCGGGCGAGCCCGATCCACTGTGGGAGATCACGCTGAGCCTGCACCTGCTGCAGAACCGCCAGGCGGCGGTCGTCTTCGACCCGTGGCGGCGCGAGGTGCGCGCGGGCCTGGCACGCGCCGGCCTCACAGCGACGACGACCGCGCTGACCAGGCTGGTGCCCTCGGCCGCGTACTTCCCGGACTTCCTCACCCCCGGCCAGGGCACCGCGCCGGACCTGCACACGGGCATCGAACTGGTGCTCAGCACCCCGCGGCGCCGGCTCGCCGCGGAGCTGGCGCAACTCTGCCCGCGAGGGCCGGTGCCGCCCCTGGTGCGACGTCTCGCGGAGGGCGATCCGCGGGCGCTGCAGGGGCTCGGCGGGGCGCTGCGGCGTTACTACGCGATCGCCGTGGAGCCGTATCGTCCGGCAGTCCGTGAGGCGGTGCGGGCGGACCGCTCGGTGCGGTCGGACGCGGCGCTGCGGGCAGGTCCCGACGGGCTGCTGAGGAGCTACGGTCCCGCACTGACCTGGGAGTCCCGGACGCTGACGGCGCCCTATCCGCACCCTCGCGACCTCCCGCTCGACGGGCGGCCGCTGACCATCGTGCCGTCGTTCTTCTGTGTGCTGATGCCGGTGACGCTCGCGGACGACGGGCTGGACCCGGTGCTGGTGCATCCGCTGGGGCCCGCGCCGGGCTGGCTGGCCCGGGCCCGCGCGCAGGGGCGGCTCGGCGCGGCCGATCTGCCGGTGGGGCAGCTCATCGGGCCGACGCGCGCGCTGGTCCTGGACGCGCTGGAGCAGCCCCGGACCACCACCCAGCTCGCCGAGCTGCTGCGCCTGACGATGTCGACCGCCAGCCGGCACGCCACCGTGCTGCGCGAGGCGGGCCTGGTGATCTCGGAACGCCGCGGCCACGAGGTGTTCCATGTGCGCACCGGGCTCGGTGACGCCCTCATGGACGGCGCGCTGTGAGCCTGTCGTGCAGGGAGCGGGCCGATGCGTCGGTCAGGGACGCGATCTGGTCGACGATGACGCGTTCGCGTGCGCGGTCGTCGCCCGCCGCGTCGAACAGCGCGCGGAACTGCGGGTCGAGGCCTTCGGGCGCCCGCGCGGCGAGCGCCTCGGCCAGCTCGGCGACGACGATCCGCTGGTCGGCGCGGAGCCGTTCCTGCTCGGCGCGCTGCATCACATAGCGGTCGGCGACGGCCTTGAGGACCGCGCACTCGTGCCGGGTTGCGCGCGGCACGACCAGCTCGGCCGCGTATCGCGTGAGCCGTCCCGACCCCCATCTCTCCCGCGTGGCACCCTCGGCGGCGAGGCAGAACCGCCCGATGAGCTGGCTCGTGGCGTCCTTGAGCCGGGCCTGGGCGACGGCGGTGCCGTCGTAGCCGTGCGGCCACCACTCCTGGTCGAGGAGGCGGTCGAGGGCCGCGGCGAGCTCCGCCGGGTCGGTGTCGGCGGGTACGTACCGCCCGATGGCCACCGCGAAGATCTCCCTGCGCTCGGGCTCTGCGTGCAGGCAGTTGGGGTCGATATGCCCGGCGTGCAGGCCGTCCTCGACGTCGTGCACCGAGTACGCCACGTCGTCCGCCCAGTCCATGACCTGGGCCTCGAAGCAGGTGCGGGTGGCTGGGGCGCCCTTGCGGATCCAGTCGAAGACGGGGCGGTCGTCCTCGTAGACGCCGAACTTGGGCGACGCCGGGTCGGCGGGATGGGCGCCGCGCGGCCAGGGGTACTTGGTCGCGGCGTCGAGCGCCGCGCGCGTGAGGTTGAGCCCGACGCTGACAAGATCGCCGCTCTCCTCGTCCTGTACGAAGCGCTTGGGCTCGATACGGGTGAGCAGCCGCAGCGACTGGGCGTTGCCCTCGAAGCCGCCGCAGCTCTGCGCGACGTCGTTGAGCGCCTGCTCGCCGTTGTGCCCGAAGGGCGGGTGGCCGAGGTCGTGGGAGAGGCACGCGGTCTCGACCAGATCCGGGTCGCAGCCCAGCGCGGCCCCCAGCTCCCGGCCGACCTGGGCGCACTCGAGCGAGTGCGTCAGCCGGGTACGTGGGCTGGGATCCCACGCCTGACTGCGCGTCCCAGGCGTCACCACCTGCGTCTTTCCGGCGAGACGGCGCAGCGCGGCGGAGTGCAGCACCCGCGCGCGGTCGCGCTGGAAGGCCGTACGCCCCGGCCTCTTGTCGGCCTCGCCGGCCCACCGCTCGACGGCCGCCTCGTCGTAGTACGCGTTCAGTTCGGTGCCTTCCATGCACCGACAGTAGACGCAGGTGGTGACAGAGGCAGTAACGGAAGAAACACGGACAGTGAGCCGCCGGGGATCCGGGAGGTCCGACGTCCCGGGTACCGGAGGTTCAGGCCGTGGCGAGGTGCAGGGACGCGGCCGCGGCGGACGACACGAGGGCCTCGTCGTAGCGGTGCAGGACGAGGCGGGCCATCGCGGCGTGCGCGCCCATCGGTGCGGCGGCGATCCAGGGGGCGGCCTCGGCGCACTCCGAGGCGAAACGTCCCGGCGCAGTGAAGTACGAGGCGACGGCCACGCGGTGCCGGCCGCGGGCTGTCAGGGCGCGCACCGCGTCCGGCACGGTGGGGGCGGCCGCGGAGGCGTACGCGGGGACGACCGGCACTCCGAGGCGCTCGGCCAGGAGTTCGGCGGTGCGCTGGGTGTCGGTGGCGGCGTCGGGATCGCGGGATCCGGCCGCCGCCAGCACGACGGCGTGGCTGCGCCGGTCGGCCGCGCTGAGCCGCGTACTCCATCCGGCCTCGACGAGCCGCGCGTACAGCGCCTCGACGAGGAGGGGGTGCGGACCGAGTGGCGCCGCGATGCGTATGTTCAGGTGGGAGGCCTCGGCGGCGGCCTCGGGGATGTCCTGCTTGATGTGGTAGCCGCGGCTGAGCAGCAGCGGTACGAGGACGGCCCGGCCGGGCCGGAGAGCGGCGAGCGTGTCGGGCAGGAGCGGCTCGTTCAGCTCGATGTGGCCGAGCCGGACGGAGAGGCCGGGGCGCAGCTCGCGCACGCGCTCGGCAAGCGTCTCGACCGTGCTCAGCGCTCTCGGGTCGCGGCTGCCGTGCGCCACGAGGACGAGGGCGGGCGACTCGGGGTGGCGGCGCCTGCCGTCGAGCGCTACGAGGCTGAGCTGGCTGCCGAGCTGGCTGGTGATCCGGTTCATGAGTTGCGCCGTACTGTCGAGGTGGCCGTCGGTGGGTGCCGTGCCGGGCGACAGGCTGCTGCCCGAGGGCTGGGTGGACTCGTCGCGAGGAGGGTTCGACGCCGTCATGAACCGATCGTGGCGGCGTCAGGTTGCCACTGGGTTGCGCGACGATGACGGCTCATTTCCCCGGGGCTCACGCTGCACCGAACCGCGGTGTCAGCTGGAACGCAACCCGGGGTCGTCCGACGGCGTGATTGTCGGTGGGGTCGCCTACGGTTGATCACAGCTGGCCCGATGCCGGGCGAGCACGGGGATACGGGGGTTGGATGCTACTGCACGGCTGGATGCGGAGGCTGGGCCGAGCGGTCCGGCCGCGTCTTCGGTGGCCGCAGAGACCGGCGCGGCTCCGGCTGCCGCGGACACGCCCGGGGCAGCGCCGGGCGGTCCAGGCGCTGATGCTGGCCTGTGTGCTGGCACTCCTGCCGGCCACCTGGCTGTTCGTCTCCGCGGACGGTCGGCTCCGTACGACGGCGGATGTGCCCCGCACCCCGGTGGCGATGGTCTTCGGCGCCGGCCTCTGGAACGGCGAGCCGTCGCCGTACCTCGCCCACCGCCTGGACGCGGCGGCCGAGCTGTACCACGCGGGCCGCATCGAGGTGGTGCTGGTCACGGGCGACAACAGCCGCGAGGAGTACGACGAGCCGGACGCCATGCGCGCCTACCTGACCGCTCATGGCGTCCCGGACGGGCGGATCGTGAGCGACTACGCGGGGTTCGACACCTGGGACTCGTGCGTGCGGGCCAAGAAGATCTTCGGCGTGGACCGGGCGGTGCTGATCAGCCAGGGCTTCCACATACGCAGGGCGGTCGCCCTGTGCGACGCGGCCGGGGTCACGTCGTACGGCGTCGGGGTCGACGACCGGCACGATGTCACGTGGTACTACGGGGCGGCGCGGGAGCTGGTCGCGGCCGGGAAGGCGGCGTGGGACGCCGTCTTCCGGCCGGAGCCGCGGTTTCTGGGGCCGCGGGAAGCGGGGGTGTCGGAGGCCTTGGCCTCCGACGGCGCCCGCTGAGGGTCCCCCCTTACGGGGGTACGGGTCCGACGCCAGGGCGCCCTACGTCGTGGGTTGTGCCCACCCGTTCCGCCCTGCGGAACGATTGCCCACAACGGTAGCGGCG
>NZ_LOHS01000154.1 GCF_001642995.1 Streptomyces jeddahensis | reverse complement strand
AGCCGGAGCCGGTGGAGTGTGCCGTTCACGTTCAGGGTGACGTCGACCTGGGGCAGGTCGGGCGGCGACTGGTCAGATAGACGTGCCTCAGTTTCCACATTCTTCATAGCGCCTCGATTCTGATTTCTCCGGAGGAATACCTGCCGGGCAAGAAGGCATTCTTTAATTGCGGGCGGCGTCCCACCGGCCAATAAAACTCATGCGAAGCGCGCAACTGGCACGATCCGCGGAAGGTCCGTGTCACGGCCGATCAGAGCGTCGGCCTCGCCGTGCTTGAAGGATTCGGTGTCTGCTGCAAAACGCTTCCATGGAGTCATTCGGCCGCCTCTTGGCATGCCCTCGGCTGAGCCCTGCGCGGTTGTGCGTGTGGGGGCCGGCCCCCTTCGCACCTGGTCAGGTCGTGTCGTAGAGCGGTTACCTGTTGCTGTTCGAGCATCGCCAACCCATGCACCACTCGCATCCGTGACATCCCTAGCCTGAGTGTCGGAGTCCGCAACCGCAGGGTTGTCCGAGGACCGGCAAGCCATCGCGGAGCGTTTCCCGGCAGCTACCACGGCGGGCGTCACGGAGTAGGGGTGGTGAACCGACACGACCCACCACAGACTCCGCCGACTCCCGCACTTGGCGGGGGCCCGCCCCCAGCGGCGGCGCAGCCGGGGCCGCCCCTTGCGCCGCCCCACGACGCGCCGCATCGCTGGCTGTCCCCCGGCTTCCCTACGTCAGATGACAGACGCGTGAGCACTCCGAGCAGATGGCGGCGCCGCGCGGCTCGGCATCGCGGACGTCGTGCGCTTCCGGCCGCTCATCGAGCAGCACGGCGACGGCGCGCAGCAGCACGTCGGGCGCCTTGAGGGGCTGTATGCGGCCGGCGAAGAGCGGGATCAGGGCGTCCTTTACGGCATCGCACCCCGCGATCAACGCCCGCCAGCCGACGCGCGGTCGTGCAGGCGTGCCGTCTCCGGATTTAGCGTTGCTGCGGCCAGCTGTATCCGGACGCTGACGGGTATTGCCAGCCCTGTCTGACCCACAAGGAAATGAATAGGCATATATCGGACGCGTTGTTGAGTGCACAGTGCGGTCGACAGTTGACTGTGGGCGGGCGCCGGACGGTGGTGCGGCTGACGGCGGCGGCTCTGCCGCGATGCCACTGGCTGTCCGCGGCGGAGGTTTCGCCGAGAAGGTGGTGGACCCGACCACCAGGTATGCCATCGCCGGGCTCGGGGCGAAGCTGCGGTGGGGGGCCAGGGCGCTGGCGCCGACCGGTCGCGCACGGCTGCTCGGGCTGCTGCACGCGCCGCCGGTGTCGGCTCCCAGTCCGGGGATGCTGGGCATCGACGACTTCGCGTTCCGGGCGCGCGCGGATCGTACGGGAGGCTCTTGCTGACTGCGGAGACCACATCGACGTACTGGCGGCCTGGCTGGCCACTCATCCGGTGCGGAGGGCGTGTGCCGGCACAGCGAAGCGGCCAGCCGCGCCGTCTGCGAGGCAGTGCCCGGGATCTACGAGGTGGCCGACCGGTTCCACATGCTGGAGAAGCTGTCCGCTCCGGTGGAGACCGGTCATCCGCACCGTTCCTGCCTGCGCGTGCGCCGACGACGAGGTGGAGCGGACCTCTAGGAGGCTGGAGTCCCTTGTGACGCCAGGCGGTGGTCCACGGTGGCGATGGCCGTCAGGACGAGCACAACCATGGTCATGCCGATCCAGCCGGCGATGGACGTCGCTGCCCCCAGTGGTACCGCGCACACCGCACCGACCAGGCGGTCGGTGATCCGCCCACTGCCGAGCAAGCCTCGGTAGATCGCGTGACCCACGAGGAAGACCGCTGTGCCGCAGCCAAGCCACCACTGGTGTGCATGACCGTCGAAGTGGTGGATGGCGTCGGTGATCCCGGCCGCGACCAGGACGATGCCGATGATCATCACGAGGTGCGCGCCGGTGAATGCGTAATAGGCGAGCATTTGACGGCGGTGCTGGGTGGCCTTCTCGAACTCCTCGTCCGCTCGCGTTTCATCGCCGTCGAAGTACACCCACCACAAGCCCGAGGCCACGGCGATCCCCAACGCGACGCTGAAGGCCAAGGGCGCGTCTACCGCATGGCTGTCCGATCCTTCGGCGCCGATTCCGATGGCGACCACCGACTCGCCCAGAACCACCAGCAGGAGCAGTGCGTGCCGCTCCACGAAGTGATGCGGCTCGAGGACGAAGCCGCGGATGTGCCCCAGGAAGGGCGAGAGGTAGAGGACCAGCACAGCCGTGACCCAGCACACCCAACCCCATGCTTCCGGCAGGTGCGGTGCGATGAGTACGAGGATGCCTGCCGCGGCGTTGAACGGCATGTTGCGAAGGATCGCCTGCCGCGCCGACGGGGCATTTGCTGTCAGATAGACAACCCCATGGATGGCAACGACGGCAAGATACGCCAAGGGGAACGCCCAACCCTCAGGTGTGAAGGCGTAGGGGACGTCAAGCCCCATGATGAAGAAGCCGATCATGGCAAGTATCAATAGGAGCCGTACTTGCACGGCGTCCGGCCGCACCGCGTTGGTGAGCCATCCGAACCCGCTGAACATCCACCACACGACGACCATCGGGAACAGTGCCTTGAGGAGGCCTTCCCATCCGGGGTGGGCCTCCACCGCGTGGGTGACCTGAGTGATGAAGAAGACGAACACCAAGTCGAAGAAGAGCTCGGCCGGCGTCACCCGGCCCTGGGTACTCTCCGAAATCCACAGTCGTCTGGAAACGGGAGAAATCCCGTTCCGTACGGTTTCCCTCATGGCGGTTCGCTTTCCGTCAACGAGTCACCAGGCGGCGAGGTCCGCTGCACCGCCCTTGGCCTCTTCTCGGCGTCGTACAGAGTATCGACCGCATGTCTGGAGTCGGGGAGGCCGCTGGCCCGACCTTGGGGATCATCGGTACAGCCGCGGGACCTTCTCCCGGCTGGTCGGGCGGGATGTCTTGCGGACGCGTAGACGATCGCGGCTGCAGCGAGCAGGCCGGGGATGACGGAGAGGCCGATCGCCCACTGCACGCCGACCCCAGCGACCAGGCCGAAGGCGAGCAGCGGGCCGAAGATCGCGCCGAGGTTGCCCATCATCCGCTCGAGCCCGTACGCCCGCCCGTGCGCCTTGGCCGGGACGATGTCTGCGAGCAGCGCGTTGCGGGCCGGGATGCGCAGGCCGCGGGTGGTCCAGGCGGCGGCGCGCAGGAGACCGACCTGCCAGACCGCGGTCGCGCCGGCGGTGGCGGCGCCGAGGCCGGCGGTGGTGGTGTAGCCGCCGACGGCGATCTTCTGGCGGCCGCTCGGGCCGTCGGCGAGGACACCACCGCCGAAGCGAACCGCCCCGGCGAGGGCCTCGGAGATGCCTTCCACCGCGCCAAGCGCGGCGGCGGCACCGAGGGTGGAGGTCAGTAGAGAGGGCAGCAGGGCGTGGGGATCTCATGGCCGACATCTGCCAGGAAACTGGCACTGCCGATGCCCTTCACGCCTGGTGTGAGCCACTTCTGGTCGGCGTCCGGTTCAGCGGTTGTGGCGGGTACTGCGGGTTCTGGTGTGCTGCTCATCGGGGTACCGCAGCAGGTCAGTGACATTATGGCAAGAGGTTCCGAGGCACTGTCATGCGGTGTTCATGCAAAGCGACAAGCCGCCCAGTCCAGCCAGGGCTGGGTGCTGGAGGTTCCGGGTCTTTCGCATACTGCTCAGATTGGCTAGATTCCTGGCCATGAGTGGTGAGCGGATTCGGCGGTTGCGCGAGGAACGTGGCTGGAGCCAGCGAGAGCTGGCCGAGAAGGCGGCGGTGAGTCGTCAGTTGATCGGCGCGCTGGAGTCCGGCCGCCACACCCCTGCCGTGGATGCGGCTCTGCGCCTGGCCGGCGTACTGGGCACGACGGTTGAGGCGCTCTTTGCGCCTGCCGCCGATGAGCCGGTGCCGGTGCTGGCTGGTGCTCCGTCGTCGGGGCCGGCGGTCGTGGCCCGCGTCGGCGCAACGCAGGTGTACGCCGTTGTCGACCCGGCCACCGGGCTGGACGCCTGGGCGTCTGCGGACGCGGTAGCCGACCGCGGTCGGCTGCGCATGCTGCACCCCGTTGAGCAGGATGCGTTCGTCGTGCTCGGCTGCGATCCGGCGGTCGGTCTGGCCGCCGCGATGCTTCGTGCCCGCGGCCACGCGGTCGTCGCCGTGCACGGCTCCAGTGCCCAGGCGATCGAAGCCTTGGAAGCGGGGCGGGCACACGCCGCCTGCGTCCACGGCCCCGCCGACAGCCTGCCCCGCCCCGCCGTATCTGCGGTCGGATGGCGGCTGGGCAGCTGGCAGGTGGGCCTGGCCGCCCCCGACGACCACAGCCCGGTCGCGCTCGAAGATGTCGCCGCCGGGCAGATGCCTCTCGTGCGGCGTGAGGCGTCCACCTCCAGCCAGCACTCCCTGGAGCGCGCCCTGGCCCGCCTCGGCGTCTCCCTCGATGCGTCGGGCGGGACGGTGGCGGCCGGGCATCTGGACGCCGCCCGCCACGCCGCCGCCGGTCATGGCGCAGCCGTGACGATGACCGCCGCCGCGGCGGCCTTCGCACTTCCCTTCACCCCCATTGAGGAGCACCAGGTCGCCCTGTGGGTCGGTCAGCAATGGGCCGCCCATCCAGCCGCCCGCGCCCTCGGCGACCTCCTGGCCGACCGGGCCTACACCTCCCGGCTCGCCGCCATCGGCGGCTACGACCAGCTCACTTCCTGCGGTACCACCCTCTAAAGCCGCGCCCCGACATCGGACCCTCTTCTGCTGGGAGCACCGCCTTCATGACGTTGCCCGCGATATCCAGACGCCTTCGCCACACCGCTGCCCTGCTCGCGGCCACCACCCTGCTCGCCGCGTGCTCCGCCAACGCCGACTCAGGCGGCGGAGGCGGCGAGCCCGCCTCGATCACCGTGGCCGCTGCCTCCGACCTGCGGCTGGCCTTCACCGACCTGGGCAAGAGATACGAGAAGGACACCGGAGGGAAGGTCATCTTCACCTTCGGCTCCTCCGGCCAGCTGTCCCAGCAGATCACCAAGGGCGCCCCGTTCGACGTGTTCGCCTCCGCCAGCACCAACTACGTCGACGACGTCGTCAAGGCCGGCAAGGGCATCGAGAGCACCCGTGCCGACTACGCCTACGGCCGCCTCGCGATCTGGACCAACAAGGCCGGCGACAAGACCACCTCTATCAAGGACCTGACCGACGCGAAGTACGGCAAGATCGCCATCGCCAACCCCGAGCACGCCCCCTACGGCGTCGCTGCTGTCGAGGCCCTCAAGGACGCCGGGATCTACGACCAGGTCAAGGACCGTCTGGTGTACGGGGAGAACATCTCCGACACGCTGCGCCTGGCCACGTCCGGCAACGCCCAATCCGCGCTGGTCTCCCTCTCGCTGGTGATCAACCGCACCGACGGCGCGTACACCCTGGTCCCGGAGAAGGCCCACAAGCCGCTGCGGCAGGTCCTGGTCGTCACCGCACCGAAGGACAAGCAGGACGCCGCAAAGAAGTTCGCCGACCTGGTCAACAGCGCGGAAGGGCGCAAGGTGATGGACAAGTACGGCTTCGTCCTGCCCGGCGAGAGGACCTCGACCGGCTGATGGACTGGTTCCCGTTGTTGCTGTCGCTGCGGGTTGCGGCGACAGCCACCGCCCTCGCCGCCGTCCTGGGCATCGGTGGCGGCTACCTGCTGGCCAAGGGCCGATTCCGCGGCCGTGGCCTGCTCGAAGCCCTCGCCTCCCTGCCGATCGTGCTGCCGCCCACGGTGCTCGGCTACTACCTGCTGGTGCTGTGCGGCAACGACACCGTCGTCGGCGACACCTGGCAGAACGTCACCGGCCAGCCCCTGGTCTTCACTCCTGCGGGCGCGGTCCTGGCAGCCACGGTCGCCTCGCTGCCGTTCTGCCTGCGCACCGCCCGGGCCGCCATCGAGTCTGTCGACCCCCGCCTGGAGCAGGCCGCCCGCACCATGGGCCTGCCCGAATGGCAGGTCGCCGCCCGCGTCACCTTGCCCCTCGCGAGGCGCGGCATCATCGCTGGCGTCGCCCTCGGTTGCGCCCGCGCGCTGGGCGACTTCGGCGCCACCGTCATGGTCGCCGGCAACATCCCCGGCCAGACCCAGACCATGCCCATCGCCGTCTACGACGCTGTCCAGGCAGGCAACGACGACCGCGCGGCCCTCCTCGCCATCATCCTCTCCCTCGTTGCCGTCGCCGTCCTGATACTGGTCAACCGCTTCTCCCGGAACGCCCTATGACCCAGCCCGATCCCACCGCACCGCCCGTGGTCATGAACGCCACCTGGTCCTCCGGCGACCGCGCATCCATTCACGCCGACTTCACCGCACCTTCCGGCACTACCGTCTTCTTCGGTCCGTCCGGCTCCGGCAAATCGCTCACCCTCGCCCTCATCGCCGGACTGCTCCGGCCGCAGAGCGGCACCATCCACCTCCACGACTCCCCGGTGGCCGACCCCGCGAACAAAATCCACGTCCGCACCCAGGACCGTCACCTGGGCATGGTCTTCCAGGACGCCGCCCTACTTCCACACCGCACCGCGCTCGGCAACCTCACCCTCGCCCTACGACACGTTCCGCACCGCGAGCGCCACGACCAGGCAACGGCCTGGCTCGAGCGCGTCGGCGCCGCCCACCTCGCGGAGCAGAAACCACGCACCCTCTCCGGGGGCGAGCGCCAGCGCATCGCCCTGGCCCGCGCTTTGGCCGGCCAGCCTCGCCTCCTGCTGCTCGACGAGCCGTTCAGCGCCCTTGACCGGCCCACCCGCCACCAGCTCCGCGACCTGCTGGCCACCCTCACCCGCGAGGAGAGGATTCCCACGCTGCTGGTCACCCATGATCCCGACGACGTCACGGCACTGGCCGACAACGTACTTCTCTTCGCACCCGGCCACACCCGCCACCTCATTTCCGCAGCGGAGTTCGAGCCAACCCAGCGGCCAACCCCCGACGTAGCGCTCAGTGACGGTCGTTGCGCGCAGTGATTCTCATGGATCTGTCGACCGGTCAAGCGCGATAGAATGAAACGACTGTCCGAAGTGTGAAGCCACGGCGGGCAGTCCCTGCCGCACCCGTGGCGGGAAGACCGCCACGGAGTACCACACCGCCCGCTTCATCCTCGTGTCGGCCCTCCGCGAGGAACTCGAAGTCCTCGTTCCGGAGGACTGGGGTCCCGGGCGGCCGTGGAAGCCGGGCCCGCCAGTCGACGCGGTGCCGGCCGCCGCGGCGGCCAGGCCGATCCGGATCGGGTACGCGTGCTGCTCGACCGCACAGCAGGAACTCCCCAGCCAGCTCGCCGCGCTCGAACCTGTCTGCAAGCGGATCTTCTGCGAGAAGAGCTCGACCCGTGTCGTAACCACGGCGGACGCCCGAAGGTCATCGACGACGACGTGCTCACCTTCGCCCTGGCGCTCAAGGACATCGCGAAGAAGCTCACCATCAAGACGGAAAGAACGCGGGCAAGTCCCCCTCCGTCGCCTGGCTCCACCGGGCATTCGCCGAGGCTGAGGCGGACATTGCTGGGTAACCCGGCGTGCTTGCTTGGGAAGCGCACCGTCTCGGCGAACACTCGGGTCGTGAGCACACACGACAACGGGCCGACCATCCGTGACTGGCTAGACAACGTGGCCGGGGTGAATATCGCGGACATCCTCGCGCACGGGCACTGCGGCAAGCAGCTGCTGGAGCACTACGCGGTAGAGGTAAGGGACGACATCAACGCGCGTTCGGCGAGGGGACGCTGCCCGCGTTGGCCCTCTACGTCCATGCCATGGCCCGCGCCGACCAGGTCCTGACCGCCAGCATGGACGACCTAGTAGTGCTTCGTTAGGTTGCGGGCTGTCTGCGGCTTCTTCGAGGGCTGGGCAGGGGGCGTCCGCAGGTGGTGCAGGTACCGGTCCAGCACCTCAGCTTGTTCTTTATGGTCTGGCCTGGTCACGTTCGGCAATGGTCGCGGCCGCCTGACCGTTTTGCCCACGTCGTAACGGGTGGCGGGGTGACGGTTCTTTGAGCCGAGCGGCCTGCCGGGACCGGGCCGGTTGGGTTTCGGTGCGCGGGCCGGACAGGGCAAGTGCGGGCGGAGGTTCCTGAACCCGCGGCGGACCCGCGCGGGGGTGAGTCGGCCGGGCTCGGCCGGCTTCTCCCAGGGGCGGCGGAGGTCAGCGGCCAGTGGCCGGGCGAGGCGGAGTTGGGTGTGGGCCGCGATGACCAGCCAGGTCCACCGGTCCGCTGCTGCGGGGGGTGCGGAGCTTCGGGCGGGTCCAGCCCAGCGTCTGCTTGATCATCCGGAAAGTGTGCTCAAGATCGATCCTGCGCAGGAATGCCTGCCAGCGCAGGTCGACGCCCCCGCCCGACAGGCCGGTGGCTGACGACCACAGCCAGACGGGGAGTGGATCATGGCCGCCGGGCAGACGGTCGACCTCTAAGCGGATCAACGTGCCCTCAATGACGGGGAGTTCGCTGGTGTGGTCGATCCACGCGGAACGGGTGGTCAGACGAGGATGGATGCGGTCCCAAGCCATCGCACGAGCGGTGCCGTAGCGGTCGGTAACCTGCACCGTCGCGGCATCAGGCTCGCCCCAGGTCTCGGGTCTGGCGAAGCGGAACTCCTTGCCGTGCTTCGGCGGGCGTCCGCCCTGCGGCGGGGAGATCCACGGCACCGGGACGGGCTTGCGCATCACGCGGTCCGTGCGCATCCGCCCCAGGACCTCCACCGGCAGCCCTTCCAGTAGATAGGCCATGCGCGGGGCGTCATAACCGGCGTCGAAGACGATCAGGATGTCGCGGTCGCCCTGCTGCCACCGGCCCATGCCGATGAGGTCCTCCACCACGCGGCGGACCTGGGCGGCAGTGGCCTCGGCGACATCGTCGGCCGGCCCCAACCTGCGCGCGTCCAGGATCTGGCACCACGAGGTCCGGCCCGACTCCAGCGCGGCCACGAACGAATAGGGCCAGCCGGATACGAACTGGTCCGAGGACCGACCACTGCGGCCGTAGACATGGCAGAACAGGCGGTCGGGGCTGGTCGGCGCGTCCGGCCGCAGCCAGTGGGTGACGTCCACCGCCAAAACCAGGCGACCGTCGGCGGCCTCGGGCTGCGGTAGCCCGGCCAGCACCTGTCGCAGCCGCGGCACATCCACGTTCCCGCAGTTGAGCGCGTCGTACATCGCGCCGTGTCCGCGCCGGTGCTCGGCCGTCAGCGTAAGGTCCACCGGCGTGGTCACTGGGCCGTCCGCGCACAGCAACGCGTCGGTCAGCTCGAACAGCATGTCCCCACGCACGGTCAGGCAGTCGAAGAAGTCGTCCCGGAAGTGTGACGCCGCCGCGAACGCTTCCCGTTGGACGCCAGGGTGCAGCAGACTCATTCCCCCACGGCCTTCGTACTGGTCAAGTGCCTCTTTGGTCGGAGGACAGGATCAGGCGGAGGCCGTGTTCACGTTCCCGGAATCCTCGTCCGAGCGATCACGTTCGGGACATCGTTCGAGGCCAGACCATAAAGAACAAGCTCAGCAGGTCCTGAAGAACGTCGAGGACCTGGTAGAGAGTCAGGCCGGTGTGCG
>NZ_LOHS01000153.1 GCF_001642995.1 Streptomyces jeddahensis | reverse complement strand
GTGCGGGAGCGAACTGAACGGCGAGGCCGGAGAACACCGCGCCCAGCGCGATGCCTGTCGAGGTCGCCGCGCTGTTGGCCGCCGCCGCGGCCTGATGACTGCGATCCCGGTGAAGATCGGCCAGTGCCGAGCCCGCGCTGCTGGTGAGCAACCCGACCCCTACGCCTTGGATCAGGCGAGCCAGACACAGTGCCCAGGCCCCCGTGGCCAGAAGGAATGTCAGGAAGCTGGCGACGATGGTGGCCAGCGCCACCACGATCGTCCGCTGGGTGCCCAGGTGCTCGGCCAGGCCTCCGGCGAGCAGAAGGGTCAGGATCGCGCCGAGGGCGTAGCAGGCGTAGACGACCGTCGAAGTGGCCGTACCGAAGTGCCATTGCTGCTGGTAGAGACCGTACAGCGGAGACGGTGCGCTGCTGGCGGCCATGACCACGAAGACGACCGCGACCACGGTTCTGAAGTGCCAGGGGCGGTGCGGACGGTGGAGGTGGGCGGTGGGATGTCGGCGCCCCCGGGTCTTGAGAGGGGTCGGCTTGTCGGTGTTCATGAGTGTCATGCCATCTTCGTCGGGGATCGGCGTCTGCCGTCAGCGGCCCAGCAGGGCCTTGGTTTCCAGGTATTCCTGTAGGCCCTCGGGGCCCCATTCGCGGCCGTTGCCCGACGCCTTGCAGCCGCTCAAGGGCGCGGTCCAGTCGAAATCGGCGTTGTTGATGACCACGTAGCCGGCTTCGATACGGGAGCCGACGTCCGCGGCATTCGCCGGATCGCCGCCGGTGACGTAACCGGCGAGGCCGTACCGGATGTCGTTGGCGATCTCGACAGCCTCATCCACCGTGTCGTAGGTGATGATCGACATCACCGGGCCAAGGATCTCGTCCTGGGCGATGGTCATGTCGTTGGTGACCCCGGTGGTTCCCGGCCAAGGGGATGATCGAGCTGTCTGGACAGGGGGTTGATGCGAGTGCGTACGGCATGCATCACAGGGTCCTGTGTCCCGTGCGCACTCGCATCCGTGGTGTCCGCAGCATGCTCTCCACAGTGTTGCCCGGACCGGTGCCGCCGCATCGGCACCTTCGCTGTGGTCACAGGTGAAGGAAGGCGCCCCGTCCCAGCTGGTTGCGTGAGGTGATGCCGAGCTTGGCGAAGACCTTGGAAAGGTGGTACTCGATCGTGCGGGTGCTCAGGTACAGGCGGCCGGCGATCTCCTTGTTGGTCAGCCCATCGCGGACGAGCCTGGCGATCTGGGTTTCCTGTGGCGTGAGCTGGCCTGTGGTTTCCACGGTCCGTTTGCGAGCCTTCTCGCCGGTCGCCCGTAGCTCGCGCGCTGCCCGGTCGGCGAACGCTTCCATTCCCATGGCGGTGAACATCTCGTGGGCGGTGCGCAACTGCTCGCGCGCCTCGGACCGCCGCCGCTCGCGGCGTAGCCACTCTCCGTACAGCAGATGCGCACGGGCCAATTCGGGCCGGAGGTGGGTGCGCCCCAGCCGGCCGATCGCCTCTCGGTACAAGTCGTCGGCGGTGTCCGGCTCGCTCAGCAGTGCGCGTGAGCGCGCCTCGATTCCGAGGCCGAAGTCGGTCCCGCCGGCGCTGGTGATCGGCGCCAGCCGCGCCAGGGTTTCCTCCGCGAGCTGCGTGTTTTCCCTGCGCGAGGCGGCCTCGATCAGCTCGGGCAGCGCCCACATGGAGACGAAGAGGCCGGGTGTTTCCTCGCTGGCCCGTCGAGCCGCCGCCAGGGCCTCGTTGTACCGGCCGTGGCCGTTGTGGAGGAT
The DNA here is from genome assembly GCF_001642995.1 of Streptomyces jeddahensis. Taxonomy (GTDB): domain Bacteria; phylum Actinomycetota; class Actinomycetes; order Streptomycetales; family Streptomycetaceae; genus Streptomyces; species Streptomyces jeddahensis. The sequence continues at coordinate 8,867 of NZ_LOHS01000153.1, read as the reverse complement.
TGCGGCCACCCAGTGTGCGTAGGACATCGCGATGCCCTGTCCCCCCGCTTCGGCCTCGGCGATGGTGGTTTCGATCAGGGGGAGGGCCTGTTCCTCGTTGCCGCGGAACGAGGCCAGCAGCATAGCGGTGTATGGCGCGACCTGGCTGCCCGTCGCCTCACAGACCGCGTCGGCCTCCGCGATCAGGGAAGCGGCCTCCGCGAAGTTGCCCCGCCACACGGAGCTCGTGCCCAGGGCGCCCAGGTCGATCGGCAGCTGGTCCAGCGCGCCGGCCTCCCGGGCTAGCTTTACCTGCCGCACCAGGAGCGCGCGCCAGGCGTCGTCGTCCCACAGGGCGCTCGCGGCGGCCTGTGCATGCCAGCCCCACCGGAGCCCGTCCTCGATGGTGACGCCCGTGCCGGTGAAGACGTTTGCCGCCCGCCGTAGCGCCGGTGCCGCGGCGGCCGGCCCGGCCGTGACCAGCAGCGCAAGGCCGTCCAGGGCCAGGTCGATCGGACGAGGAGGCTGCGCGGTGGGCGGTGGGAGCGCGCCGGCGGCGCGGGAGACCTCCACAAGGTCGCTGGCGCCCGCGTAACGTCCGGCGAACAGTGCCGCCATCCACGCGCTCATGTAGGTTTCACGCGCCAGGTCGAGGTCCACCGATTCCAGCCGCTCGGCCGCTTTGAGCAGCAGCGGCGGGGCGTCGCTGCCCGCGCCGGAGGCGAACACGACCTGCCCGCGCAGCAGGTCCGCCCGAGCGCGTTGCATCTCGGTCAGCGTCCCGGCCTCGGCGGCGGCCAGCAACCGCAAGGCATGGTCGAACGCACCGGACTGCAGGTTCGCCTGGGCCGCCGCCAAGGTGCGCTCGGCACGCAGCTCTCGGGTACCGGTCAGTTGCGCCGAGCGCTCAAGGAACGCCGCCGCTGCGACCAGGCCCCCGCGGGCCTGCGCCCGGCTGGCCAGCTCCTCCAGCTCGACCGCGACGTCCTCGTCCAGGCCGACCGCGGCCTGGGCACGGTGCCACGCCCGGCGATCGGGATCGCTCTTTGGATCGGTCACCTCCGCCAGCGCCCTGTGCGCCTCCTGCCGCTCGGTGAGGGACGCCGACCGGTAGACCGCCGAACGCACCAGGGGGTGCCGGAAACGCACCCGGTCCCCGAAGTCGATCATGTCTTCGGCGGCGTCGGCCGCCGCGATGCCGACCCCGAGCAGATCGGCCGCGCGCCACAGCAACACCGGGTCGCCGAGCGGCTCGGCGGCCGCCAACAGCAACAGCTGTCGGGTAGGGGCGGGCAGGCGCTTCAGTTGTCGCTGGAAGCGTTCTTCGATGCGGCCCGAGAGCGTGCGCGCGGCGGACGCCACGAATCCGCCCGCGAGCTTGATGGAAGGCAGGTCGCGCGGCAGTTCCCGCAAGGCCAGGGGGTTGCCGCGAGCCTCGGTGAGTATCTGGTCGCGTACCTGTTCGTCCAGCGGCCCCAGGATCACCGTGCTCAGCAGCGCCCGCGCGTCGTCGTCGCGCAGACCCGTGACGTCCAGCACCGGCAGTCCCGACAGCTCGTCCTCCTCGCTGAAATCGCGGACCGCGAACACGCAGGCCACCGACTCGGCGTACAGGCGGCGCGCGACGAAGGCGAGCACCTGTGCGGAGGCACGGTCCAGCCACTGGGCGTCGTCGATCACGCACACCAGCGGGCGTTCCTCGGCCGCCGCCGCGAACAGGTTCAGCAGGGCCAGGCCGACGAGGAAGGGGTCCGGTGCCGGTCCGGCACGTAGCCCGAATGCTGTGCCGAGCGCGTCGCGCTGTGGTTCGGGCAGGCTGTCCAGCCGGTCCAGCAGCGGCGCGCAGAGCTGGTGCACGGCCGCGAACGCCAGCTCCATCTCCGACTGCACTCCCGCGATGCCCACCACACGGCAGTCGGAAGCCGCCTTCGTCAGGTGCTCCAGCAGCGTGGACTTGCCCACACCCGCCTCGCCGCGCACCACCAGCGACCGGCTCTCGCCGGCGCGGACCGCCTCCAGCAGCCGGTTGAGCTCCGCGCACTCGGCCTGCCGACCCAGCAGGTCCGAGTGAGTCCGCTGGGCCTGAGCGCCGGGGCGGCGGGGGCGGCTCTTCGCTGGCTCGTCGGCGCCCACCCTATCTGTGAACATCATGTCGCCGCTCAACGCGCCGGACATTCTGAAACCGCCTCCCGCTTCAGCTCGGCCGCGCGTCACCGGTCGGCCACCAAGTCCCCGCGCGACAAGCGCGCCGTCGCGGTGGCGTGCTTGTCCAGCAAGGCGGTCAGCGCCTGGATCTGCTCCGTCCGCCCGTTGATCACTGCAGGTTCCCGGCCAGCGCGCGCGGCGACGCCGCTTCGGGCAGCTGCTTCTTGCGGCCGACCGGCATTCCCGACGAGGCCATGCGGTCCGCCCGCGGTTGCCGACCGTCGGCCAAGGTCAGCCGCGCCGACCTCCATCGGTTCACGGTCCCGCCTCTCACTCGGACTTCCTTCGTCTGACGCACGAATTGTGCATCAGGCGAAAGATAAAGCCAAGGTTGCACAAATCAGACCATATGCATGACAAAATCGGGCAACGCTACGGTGGTCAGTCCGGAAAGTCGGCGGCTCGGCGCGTCTGACTGGCGGCGTAACCTTCTGTATTGCCCTCAGTGCAGAGAAAGTTACGCTGGGTGAATGCCGACCGTGGTCGGCGCTCGCGGTTGCCTCCTGATCGTTGGGACTCGCCGTACGAGCGAGGGATGGTCGTCTACGTACGGAGGACTACGACTGCCCCCTGAGGACCGGCACGAGTGCGCCTCGGACTCGACGCTGTGCCAGCTTTTCTGCGCCCGTTCCGACTTGCCCGGCAGGCTGGGGCTGCGGCGATCAGCAACGCGCTGAGGAACGCAACACGATGAGGAACCAATCCTGCACCCAAACGATCGCCGGCTCGTCGACGCTCCCGAGGACAACCACAACGCGACCATCGTGCTGACCGGAGCCACGACCGGGATCGGCCGCGCCACCGCACCGGCGCTCGCCAAGCGGGCCGGCCATCTCACCTTCCATGGCCTGGAACGACAGGACGACGTCGAGGACCTACCGGGTGCGGTGAGGACCATGATGCGGCGTTCCGCCGGCAGTCGCGCTGAGACCACGGGGCGCAGCCGAGGGAACAGGTGCCGCACTGCGGCGTAGGGCGGCTGGACTTCGGCCTCCACGCCGGTGGTGCTCAGCACTTGCATCCCGCGATCCTCAGCGCGGGCACAGGCTTTGCCCCACCATCGTGGAGTTGCCGACCCCGGGCTGGGCGGCCCGTGCGGCAGGGCTCGTCCAGCCGCACACTGTGGATGGCACACTAGGGACGCTACGGATACGAGCACGTAAAGACAGCGGGATCCTGTTTCTTATGCGCTGCGCATGGCCACTTCGTGTCCGGGCCAGGCAGAAGGCCCACTTTCATCGCTTGGCGCCGATGTGCACCATCGCGTCGTTCATCTCCTGCGGACTGAGTTGCTGGTTGGTGCCGCGGATGAGAGTGCACAGGCTCTTGCAGGCGCGTGTCGGGTAGCGGTCCGCCTTGATGCTCGGCAACAACATCGAGGGCGGCGAATTGATCGTGCATGCGGTGAGTGAATGACGTTGGAGGCGGAGTTGGGAGCGATGAAGGCTGACGGCATGACTGTCGAGCTGGACTACCGATGGCATCTGCGGAAGGTCATGGCGGCTCGCGGCATGTTCGCCACCACAGATCTGCGGCCGCTGCTGGTCGAGCGCGGTGTCGAGCTATCGCAAAGCCAGGTGTATCGGCTGGTGACAGAGCGACCGGAGCGGCTTAACCTCCGCACGTTAATGGCCTTGTTGGACATCCTGGACTGCACCATCACCGAACTGATCGAACCGCTACCGGCGCGCGGCGCGCGACGCACGGGAAAGGCCGTGAACGGCGTCGATGCTGGTACCAAGTCTCCGTGAGTACCGTGCATCGTGAAGTTTGCAGGTCGCGAGTCTGGGTGAGGGGCGGGACACTCACGCTGGTTGCCGCCGGGTGTCCACGGTGAAGATCGTCCGGCTCGTCGGCTGGAGCCGTTGTCGGCCTCTGAGCGCCAGCCGCCGTGCCGCTCTTGCGATCCGTCGCCGGGCCGGTACGCCGCGAAGGCACGGGGAGGGTGTGGGCAAGCAGGAGCTGGAGCGGATCACGGCTCGCCGGAGTGAACTGGACCTACTCGCTGAGGAGTTGGACAAGCGGTTGCAGGAGGTCCAGGCCGAGAGCGAGAGGAGCTGTGATCGCCGAGCGGGTCCTGAACCGGCTGGCCGAGCAGGATCGGGCCACGGCGGAGGACGCTGCGGGCGTCGCCCCGACTCCCGCCCGGGTGGCGGGCGGGCGGTCCTGCTGATCCCGTACCGCAGCGAGAATCCCGACGAGGCCGCCCTGCCCGCTGACTACCGCAGATTCTGGCGATGGTGCGGGCCGCCGACGGCCCGGTCCATGTCAAGGGTGTTGGCGGGAAGTTGGGTTTTCACCGCCCCCCTGACACGTGGTCAGAAGCTGGCCCCACGGGCCCTTGCCGCAGTACGGGCCCAGTCGAGCACGGCTTCGCCCGCCTGAAGTTTCACGCGGCTTCGGACTGGAGATCGCCCGGCAGGCCCTGGCGAGCCGCGACAACGTGGTGGCCGCCGCCCGTAACCCGCAAGGCCGTGGTCGACGCTCTGCCAGGGCACACGGAGCGGTTGCTCGTTCTGGCTCCGGACGTGAACGACGCCGCCTGTACCGGCGGGTGGCTTTGGCAACGGTTCGTGGCCTCACCTGACAGCTTGGGGTCTATAGGTCGTTGCAACACCTGCCCTGAGGGATGTTGCGATGACCAAGCCGCCCCAGAAGGGCGGATTCCAGCGAGCGTCGCAACACGTGATCACTCCAGTGTTGCGACGAGCTTAGTGAAGAGCTCGGCGGGTGTCCGCTAGCCGAGGATCTTGCGGGGGCGGTCCTTGAGTTTGGCGGCGACGTAGGCCAGGTCCTCGGCGCTGTAGATCGACAGGTCTGCGCCCTTGGGGAAGTACTGCCGGAGCAGGCCGTTGACAGCGGCGCGGGTGAACTCGTCGTGTCGGCCCATTTCGCTGCCCTGATCCCAGGTCACAGACCGGGCGAGCTCGGCGGGGAGTTCGGCGAAGGCGTGCAGGAGGGCGTGGCGGACGTGCTCGGCTCCCCGACCGTCGGGGAGGTGCAGGAGCTTGACGTAGCGGGTGGTGCGGTCGACCAGGGTGCCGATGGCCGATCTATTGCCCTGGCCGACTATGAGGTCGCCTTCCCAATGACGGGCGATCTGGCGATCCGTGGCTTCGGCCGGGCGCTGGTTGATCAGGGGGGTCGATGAAGCGGGTGGCGCGCTCATCAACGCGGCGACGGCGGCGCCGAGCGCGGCGGCCGGACCGCAGCAACCGCCGTCGCCATCTTCTGCCGTCCGAACGCCCGCAAGGCCTCGGCGATGCCCGGCACCTCGTGGTCGATCACCCGGCGCGTCGCGTCGGGCGTGCGGTCGGTGGGCGATATCCCGGTGCCGCCGGTGGTGACGATCACCTCGTATCCGGCCTCCACGCCGGAGCGCAGGGCGGCCACCACGGGATCCCCGTCGGGGGCGACCTGCGGCCCCTCGACATCGAAGCCGAAGCGCTTGAGCCCGCTGGCGATCAGTGGGCCGCCCTTGTCGTCGTAGACGCCGGCGGCGGCGCGGTTGGAGGCGGTGACGACCAGCGCCGATTCGGCGCGCGCAGCGCACCACCGGCGGACGGCTCGCTGTTCACGCCCGGCTCCAGTCGCCCGACTTGCCGCCCGTCTTCTCCTCCACGCGCACGTCCGTGATGACCGCTCCCTTGTCGACCGCCTTGACCATGTCGATCACGGTGAGGGCGGCGACGGACACAGCGGTGAGGGCTTCCATCTCGACGCCTGTGCGGTCCGTCGTCTTCACCGTGGCCAGGATCTCCACGGCGTCGTCCGCTACCGACAGATCCAGTTTCACACCGGACAGCGCCAAGGGGTGGCACAGCGGGATCAGGTCGGGGGTGTGCTTGGCGCCCATGATGCCCGCGATGCGCGCGGTGGCCAGTGCGTCGCCCTTGGGGACGCCCTCGCCACGCAGCAGCTCGACCACGCGGGGAGAGACGAGGACGCGCCCGCTGGCGCGAGCCGTGCGCGCCGTCACGTCCTTGTCGGATACGTCGACCATGCGGGCCGCGCCCGCGTCGTCGAGGTGCGTCAGTCGGTCCTGCATACTCATGCTTGTGTGCCGCTCCCGGTCCCGGCCCGTCGCGGTGCGGCGCACGGGCCTGTTGTGCGCGACACGGTACCCCCTTGTGGGCGCGGGCAACGGCGCAGGACCGTCCTGCGGACGGCACGCGCGCGTGCGGTCCGCCGAGCAGGAGGACCTCGACCTCGGTGCCCGACTCCACCGACTCCATGTCCTCGGAGACGACGATCAGCGCGTCGGCGTGCGCGAGAGCCGCCACCAGATGGGATCCGGCGCCGCCGACCGGGCGGACGACGCCCTCGGCGTAGCCGGCCCGCAGGAACTGCCGCCGCCCCTTCGGGGAGGTCAGCGCCCTGTCCGCGATGAGCTTCGCGCGCGTGGTGGGCCGGTGGATGTCCGCCATGCCCAACCCAAGCTGTCGAACGGGGCCAGCTCACAGTGTCGAAGCCAGGCCGGGCTGATGCGCGCGTGCCGCCGCGCTCGACCGCTTCGGCTGGATCGACGTGCTGGTCAACACCGCTGGACGGGCCTGGTCGGAGCCATGGAGGAGATGTCCGACAGCGAGGCGAGCAAGTCTTCGACACCAATGTTTTCAGCCTGTTGACCGTCACCCGGCGGTGCCGCCGACTATGTGCGCCGCCCGCGCCGGCACCATCATGAACTCCGTTCCGTCGGTGGCTTCGTTGGCTGCGCCGGATGGGGCGTCTACCGTGCCACCAAATTCGCCGTTGAAGGGCTCACCGAAGCCATGGCTCTCGAGCCTGCCTCGCTCGGGACCAGGTCAGCGCCGTGGAGCCGGACCCGCTGCGTACCGAAATCCTCGACGGCTCGTCGCTGCACCGCGCCGCTACGGTAATCAGCGACTATGCGGTCAGCTCCGGGGCCTCCCGGGTCGGGTCGAGGACACCAGTCACGCCCAGGCAGGTGATCCCGTCAAGGCCGCCCAGGCCGTGATCGCCGCGGTAGACGGGCCCTCCCTGCCCTTCCGTCTCCCTCTCGGCGCCGCCACCATCCACGACATCGAGGCCAAGTTGTCTGCGACGGGGGACGTCTGCCCAGCGAGAGGTCATTGCCCGCAGGAGGACCGGGCACCGACCTCGAAAGACATTGCGTTGGACATAGTGTCTGATCACCCGTAGGGTCCTCTCATGATCGCTGCTGGGCGCATCACACTTGTGACTGATCTGAAAGCGAACAGTTCGTGACTGATGGGGTTTCCCGTCCGACTCGGCTCTTAGTGCATCGGGCATGGCCCGGCGCACGTGGTGCTGGGAGAAGCTGGCCTCGGTGCTTCACGCCGACGGCTGGCGGATTCGGACGATTGACTGCCGAGTGCTGGCGGGCGTGCCGGGGCGCTGGACGACGCGCAGGCGGTGCTGGGAGAGCTGGAGCTCATCGACGGCACAGTCGTGGTCGTGGCCCATTCCTGTGGAGGCATACCGGTCAGCCTGGCCGTTGCCGAGGCGGGGAACGTCTGCGCATCGTCTGCCTGGCGGCGTTCCAGCTCGATGTCGGTGAGACCCTCCTGGGCTTCTACGGCGCGCCCGTTTCACCGGAGCGGGGTGACTTCGCGGCCGTGCCCGATGATCCGTTCGCGTTGTTCTACGGTGACGTGCCTCGGCCCGAGGCGGAGGAGGCCGCCAAGCGGCTGGTGCCACAGAACGCGAAGTCGTTCAGTGATGCCCTGACCAGGGTGGGATGGCGCACCGCCCCCTCGACGTACATCGGCTGCGAAGAGTGGTTCACGCTACCGGAGCGTCACATGACTTGCGGCGACATATGACACGCATCAAGAACCCATCTGAGGAGCTTTGCTGCTCCAGAAGACCCATATCACCGTCAAACAGCCGCCCCGGCACCATGATGCCGCCCACGCGGAATCCCATTTGCTGACATTCCCCCTGAATAGGTATTGGTATGCCCCACACATCAACTGACCGCGCCGACGTCCGAGACATGCTGGTGGTGCACGAGGCCTTTCGGCAGAGCTATGCCCGTCTCCCTGGACTGGTCATGGAGGTCAGTCCCGGTGATGTCGAGCGGGCCGTGGTCGTCGCAGAACACGCGCAGCTCATCGAGGAGTTCCTCCACCTGCACCACAAGGGGGAGGACGAGCTGCTGTGGCCCAAGCTCCTGGAGCGTGCGGGCGATCGGCTCGGTGACGTCGTGTCCCTCCTGGAGAGCCAGCATGAGGAGATCGCCGCGCTGCTCGTCGAGACGGCGCAGCGGCTGGCTCTCTGGCGCGCGCAGCCCGCGAAGGATTCGGGCGAGCGGCTCGCCGACGCCCTGGAGCGCCTCGGCAGCCTGCTGACCGAGCACCTCGGCATCGAGGAGAAGGACGTCCTGCCGATCGTCCCGGAGTACGTGACAGCCAAGGAGTGGCACGAGCTGGGCGACCACGCGATCAACGCCCTGCCCAAGAGCAAGCTGCCCACCATCTTCGGCATGCTCGCCTCGTACGCCGACCCGGACGTCGTCAAGCTCATGCTCTCGACGGCCCCGCTGGTGCCCCGGCTGATCATGCCCGTTCTGGGCCCGAAGGCCTACGCTCGGCACGCCCGCAAGGTGTACGGAGCGGCTGCCTGACCGGCCGGGCCGGGACGTAGAACCCCGATCCGCGCTTTCCTCCCGAAGCGCGCCGCGGCGGCCATCCGACGGT
>NZ_LOHS01000152.1 GCF_001642995.1 Streptomyces jeddahensis | reverse complement strand
CGCCCCTTTTGCCCGCTCCGCGGGCCCCCGTTCTTCGCCGCTCCGCGGCGTTGCCTCGCGGGTGTGTCTGTAGGGTGATATTGGACTAGACCTGTTGGGCGTGCAGGTCTGGAGGGTCCTCGGGCCCGTATGCCCTGTAGCCACCCGACGATTGGGGTCCCATGAGCAAGCGTGCAGTTCTGGAGGTCATCGCCCTCACCGCCGAGGACGCGGTCGCCGCCCAGGCAGGAGGCGCGGACCGGCTGGAGCTCGTCACCGACATGGCCGCCGACGGGCTGACGCCGTCACGCGAGACCTTCGCCCGGATCCGTGCGGCCGTCGGCATCCCGCTGCGTGTCATGCTGCGGGCCGCAGACGGGTTCGCCGCGGGCGACGCCGCCGCGCTCGACGGGCTCGTACGGCAGGCTCGTGCGCTGCGGTCGGAAGGCGCCGACGAGTTCGTGCTCGGGTTCCTGACCTCGACCGGGGAGCCGGACATCGGTGCGATCGAGGCCGTGGCCGGGGCGGTCGACGGGTGCCGGTGGACGTTCCACCGGGCCGTCGACCACGCCGCCGACCGGGATGCCCTGCGCAAGCAGCTCGCGGATCTGCCGGGGCTCGACACCTATCTGACCGCCGGGTCGGCGGCCGGTGTCGACGACGGGCTCGACGTCCTCGTCGCCGAGGCGGCCCGGCACGGCGAGCCCGGCTACACCCAGCAGATCCTGGTCGGCGGCGGGCTCCGCCTCGACCATGTGCCGCGGCTGCGGACGGTGGGCATCGACGGCTTCCACATCGGTGGCGCGGCCCGCCCCCGGGGCTGGTCGGCACCGGTTTCGGCGGACGCCGTCGCGGAGTGGCGCGGCGTGCTGGACGCCGTCTGAACAGCCGCCGGCCCTGCGCGCCTGCGCGCGGAGGGCCGCGCGGCCTCTGCCCGTCGGTCTCGGTGGCCGACATCGTCGGGTGCCGCTGTGCCCACCCGTGCCGCCCCAGCGGCACGATTGCCCACAGCTACGTCGGCCACCACGGCGCTTCAGTCCCTGAGCCGCCGCTGGCGCCGCACGAGTAGTGCGAGTGTGCCGCCGACGGTGGTGGCCAGCAGTGCTGCCGCCGCGGCCAGGTAGACCGGGGCGCTCCCCGAACCGGTGCGTGCCAGCTGCGGAGGGCAGGGCTTCGACTTCGTCGGGTGCGGAGTGGTCGGCTCGCCCGGTGGGGAGGTGCCCGTCGGCGTGCCCCCGGGTGGGGTGGCCCCCGGTGTGGTGCCGGGCTGCGAGGTGCCCGGTGCGCCCGGAGTCGTGGCGCCAGGGGCGCCAGGCGTCGTCGTGCTCTGTACCGTCCCGGTCGCGGTCGGCGCCGGACAGGTGGGCGACGGCTCCGGTGTCGGCTCGACCGTACCCGCGGTGCACTGCAGGTCCGCGGCGAAGGGGAACTCGTGGATCTCGCCGGCGTTCCCGCCGACGGGCGGGCCGGCGGTGAAGGACCGCGCGATCACGTCCCCCTCGATGTTGGACGGGACCACATCCAGGAGACCCGCACGCGGTGCGAAGACCGTCCCCTCGATAGTGTCACCGGTCGCGATGGTGATCGACGTGGCGTCCGCATAGTTCCACAGGATGTACGGGGCCTCGCTGCCGCTGACCCCGGCCAGCGTGGGGGTGTTCCAGTTGAACGACCCTCCGTCGGCCGTGGTGTCCACAGCGATGACCAGCGGCCCTGAGGCTGTCGGCCGGTTCCGGAACGTCAGCGTGGAGATGTTGTTCAGCATCGCCCCGGTCAGACGGAGCACGTTCGTACGGTCGGTCGCCAGCGAGATGGTGATGTTCGACCCGGGCGGTACGGTGCTCTGGTCCGCCAGCGGCTCGCCGCCCGCGTCCAGCAGTTCCACCGTGTTGTTGCACCGCGCCAGTGCCGTGGAGCGCTCGCGGTAGCGGGCGAAGACGGAGGTGAAGTCCAGCAGGCCGGAGGCGGCGCCGACCGACGCCGCCGACTGTCGGGTCGTCAGTTCGATGCGCGGAGCCGAGTCGTACGCCGTGCTCGCGACGACGACCCGTGTGTTGACGGAGGCGCCGTTGCTGTCCTGCGTCAGCACGTCGCTTCCCGTCAGGTCGCCGATCTTGACGTAGCCGTTGTTGAGGACCCTCAGCACGCCCGAGGGGTGGGTGTTCGCGAAATCGATTCTGCCCCCGATGAGGAGCGCCGTGGGCCGGTCGTCGCCGGGGGCCGTGTACTCGCCCGGGGTGATCAGGGCGACGTTGTAATTCGCGCCGAAGCTCAGGTTGCCGCCGACGGCGACGGTGCCCTCCGTCTCGGTGCTGCCCAGCACGAGGTCGCCTTCGGTGATCACACCGAAGCCGTTGTTGCCGTCCACCGGATTGCCGACGGAGATGGTCTGCTGCATGACTGGCCCGGCGACCCCGCCGCCCCGGGCCACCCCGGCGGCTCCGGCGACTCCGGCCGCCCCGCCGGCTCCCGCGGCTCCCGAGTGCGGCATGGCCGCGGCGGTCAGAGTCAGCACTGCCGCACAGGCGCTGCCCACCGACCAGGCGAAACGCCTCGTGATCTTCTTCATGCGGCCGAGGGTCCTCGTTCCGCCGTCGGCAGCAACGAAACACGCTCGGTGAAGCCATGAGGATGACCCCAGAAGTCGTACCTTCGTACACCAGCACGGATGTGGCCGCCATGTCCGTCCCGCTACCGGCCAGGCGCGGCCCGCGCCTGGCCGGTAGCAGGTGTGTGGCTACCCGAGCTGTTCGGGCAGCGGTGCCGCATGCACCACGATCAGGCCCGACACCGCTCGGGTCAGGGCGACGTAGAGGCGGCGCAGGCCCGTGCGTTCGTCCGGTTCGCCGTCGACGACGGCCCGCGGCTCGTCGAGGACCACGTAGTCGTACTCGAGACCCTTGGCGAGCGAGGCCGGGACGAGGGTCAGCCGGGTCTCGTGCGTCGTCTCCTCACCCGGGCCCAGGTAGCCGATCCCGGCCGCCGTGAGTGCCTCGGCGAGGGCGGGGATCCGGGCGTCGGCGGCGATGAGGCCGACCGAACCCTCGTTCACCAGCAACTCCGCGCAGGCGGCGACCACGTCCGACGGGCCGGTGATCGGGCGTACCGCGAAGAAGCCGGGGTTCTCGCGCACCGACGCCACCGGCGTCAGCCCCGGCGCGATGTGCGGCAACAGCCGCGACGCGTAGGCGATGACGTCCGTCGGCACACGGAAACCGGCCGTCAGCTCCTCGATGACGGCGTCGCTCTTGCCGAGGTGGGCGAGCGCTTCCTCCCAGGTCGGCGTCGCCCAGGGAGTCGTGCCCTGAGCCAGATCGCCGAGCACCGTCGCCGAGCCCGTCGTGCAGCGGCGGCCCACCGCCCGGTACTGCATGGGGGAGAGGTCCTGCGCCTCGTCGAGCACGACATGCCCGAGGGAGTGCGTGCGCTGCACCAGGTCCGTCGCCTCGTCGATCAGCACCGCGTCCGCGGCCGACCACCGCGCCGACTTCACGCTGCGCGCCGCCCTTTTACCAGATCCGGGCTGCGCCCACAGGATCGCCTTCTGCTCGTCCTCGTCGAGGATGCCCTCCGCGTGTTCGGCGAGGAAGTCCGCGTCGGAGAGCAGACGCAGCACGAGTTTCGCCGGGTCGACGGGCGGCCAGATCGCCTTGACGGCCGCCTTCACCGCGGCGTTGCGCGCCACCGCGTCCTGCACCCGGTCGTCCGGCGCCTCGCCCTGCTGCTCCATCCGCACCAGGACGGCGTGCGCGATACGCTGCGGAAGGGCCTCGCGGGCGGCTGCGTAGCGGATGTCCCGGGCCAGCAACTCCTGGACGATCTCCTCCAGTTCGTACGCCGGAACGCGCCAGCGGCGCGAGCCGCGCACGACGACGACCGGCTCGGTGGGCATCGTGACGTGCGAGCGGACGGCCCGGCGCAGCACCTCCGACATCCTCGCGTCGCCCTTGACCAGCGCGGCCGCCGGGTCGTCCGTCCCCCGCACCTCCACGTGCGCGACCAGGTCGTCGACCGTCGCCTGCTTGACCTCCAGCTCGCCCAGCGCCGGGAGGACCTGCTCGATGTAGTGCAGGAAGGACGCGTTCGGGCCGATGACGAGGGTGCCCGTGCGGGCGAGACGCTCGCGGTGTGCGTAGAGGAGGTACGCGACCCGGTGCAGGCCGACGGCGGTCTTTCCGGTGCCGGGGCCGCCCTGGACGCAGACCGTGCCGGACAGGCCCGACCGTACGATCTCGTCCTGTTCCGGCTGGATCGTGGCGACGATGTCGCGCATCGGGCCGACGCGCGGGCGTTCGATCTCCTGCTGGAGGAGCTTGCTGGCCCGGGCCGCCTCGGTGGGGTCGCTCAGGTGCTCGTCCTCGTACGCGGTGAGGTCGCCGCCCGTGTAGCCGAAGCGGCGGCGCAGGGCGACGTCCATGGGGTCCTTCTTGGACGCCCGGTAGAACGGCTGCGACACGGGTGCGCGCCAGTCGATGACCATCGGGTCGCCCTCGGCGTCGTGGACGTGCCGCCGCCCGATGTAGAACTTCTCGCCCTCCGCGCCCTCGGCCTGGTCCGCGCCCGGTGCGTGCAGATAGTCCAGCCGCCCGAAGAACAGCGGGGTGTGGGCGAGGTCGGCGAGGGACTTGATGCGCTCGTCGATCTGGTGGGCCAGGGCCTCGGCGTTCACCCAGTTCGCCGTGACGTCCCTGATGTCGAGGGACTCCACGTCCTCGCGCATCGCGCGCAACGCGGCCCGGGACGCGGCGAGATGGGAGCGTTCGCGGGCGAGAGGGTCGTCTGACGAGCCGTCGGATGCAGGGTCCTCGGGTGCAGGGTCTTCGGACGGAGGGTCTTCGGACGCAGGGTTTTCGGATGGGGCGGCGGACGGCGCGGACGAGCTGGACACGGGGGTTGCCTCCGGAAAGGTGCTGCGTGACAAGGTGCTGCGTGGTCAGGGCTTACGACGGATGGCGCGCTGCGCGTGGTGCCGCACGGGGCCGAGGCGTGCGCATGCTGTCGTAGCGGGATGCCGGCCGGTTTCCGTCCGGCCGGCCGCGCTCCTTGCGGGGAGGCGGGCAAGGTCGGCGATTCTAGGTCAGGGGGCGCGGGCGGGGCCAACGAATTTCCGCGGACGGGTCGCCGCTCCCGCGGACGGGTCGTCGCCTTCGTGGACGGCCGTCGCTTTCGTGGACGGGTCGTCGCACGACCCTGATACGACCCCGGCCCTGCGGGCCCTGCGACCCTGACACGACCCCAGGGGGACGGGTCCGTCGCGGGTCGTACGCGGTGCCGCCGCAGGTTACATCCGCGGGCCGATGCCCCTGCCCGGCCCGGTTTCCACAATGGAGACATGACCACCGCAGCCTTTTCTCCCGCCCCCTTCCACTCCTCCGGCCCGCCGGGCGCCACCGCGGCCACCGGAAGCCGCCACAGCCATTGCATCGGCGACGTGCTGCGCGCCGTCAGGGTCTTCGCGGACACCGCGTTCCGCGTGATCGTCCTCGGCGAGTACGCAGAGGAGGCGGGCGTCCGCCGCCGCTGACGACCACAGGACCCCTGCTGCTGACCCGCAGGCGCCGCAACCCCTGACGAGGGCGCCGATCCACTAGGGTCGCGCCCGTGAAGTACCGGACTGCGATCCTCCGATCGCATACCGCAGCGGCCCTGCTCCTCGCGCTCTCCGTCTCGGCCCTTCTCGCGCTCTGCGCCGCCCAGCGCATCCCCATGGCCGACGCCCTGGTGTACCGGGCCGAGGGTTCCGCCGTCGTGACCGGTCGCGATCTCTACGGCTTCACGGTCACCGAATGGCGCCTGCCCGCGACCTATCCGCCGTTCGCCGCGATCCTCTTCGTCCCCACCACCTGGCTCCCCCTCGCCGTTCTGAAGGCCGTCTTCGTCGCCGGGAACGCCGCGCTGCTCACGCTGCTGGTGTGGCTCTCGTGCCGGTTCGCCGGGCTGCGTGCGACGCTCCCCGTGGTCTGCGCCGCCTCCGCGGCCGCCCTCTGGCTCGAACCCGTCTTCCAGACGCTGCTCTTCGGGCAGATCAACCTCGCCCTGGCCTGCCTGGTCCTCTGGGACCTGAGCCGGGCGCCCGGCGCCATCGGCAAGGGCTTCGCGCTGGGCATCGCCGCCGGAGTCAAGCTCACGCCCGCCGTGTTCATCCTCTATCTGCTGGTCACGCGGCGGGTGCGCGAGGGCCTCACGGGGCTGGCCGCCTTCGCGGGCACCGTCCTGCTGGGCGCGCTCGCCCTCCCGGCCGCCAGCGTCGAGTTCTGGACCGGCCGGATGTTCGAGACCGACCGGGTCGGCAAGGCGTGGATCGTCGACAATCAGTCGCTCCAGGGGCTCGTCGCCCGGGCCCTGGGGGACCCGTCGCCGGGGCTCGCCTGGGCGGTGCCCGCAGCCACCGTCGCGGTAGGCGGGCTGTGGCTGGCCCGCCGGGTCGCCGACGACCGGTGGGGCATCCTCCTCACCGCGGTCACCGCGCTCCTCGTCTCACCCATCAGCTGGTCGCACCACTGGGTGTGGTGCGTCCCGCTGATCGCGGTGCTGGTCGCCGAGGGCCGCCCGCGCCTCGCGACGGGCGTGGCCGTGCTGTTCACCGCGCGCACGCTGTGGCTGGTGCCGCACCAAGGCGACCTGGACCTCCGGCTGCCCTGGTGGCAGCAGCCGTTGGCTTCGCCGTATCCGCTGCTGGGGGTCGGGCTGCTGGCCGCGCTGGCGGTACGCCGCCCGGTCGGGCCCGCGCTCGGTCTCCCCGCGCCTCGCGGGGAGCGGAGCCCTGGCTCGGGCGTACGAACCGGCTGAGCAGGCCCACCGCAGCTGCTCAGCCCTCCCCTGGCCGGAGAATGTCCGCGTCGTCGGTGATGCACGGCATCACGCGAGGATCCCATGCATCACGCGAGTATCCCGGGAGTCGCGCTCAGCCCCCGGCCAGCAGCTCGTCCGCGTCCACGATCCGGTACGCGTACCCCTGCTCTGCCAGGAACCGCTGGCGGTGTGCCGCGAAGTCCTGGTCGATCGTGTCCCGGGCGACCACCGAGTAGAAGATCGCGGGGTGGCCGTCCGCCTTCGGGCGCAGGACGCGGCCGAGGCGCTGGGCCTCCTCCTGGCGCGAGCCGAACGTGCCGGACACCTGGATCGCGACCGTCGCCTCCGGCAGGTCGATCGAGAAGTTCGCGACCTTCGACACGACCAGGACGGAGATCTCGCCCTGCCGGAACGCGTCGAACAGCTTCTCGCGCTGCGCGTTCGTCGTCTCGCCCTTGATCACCGGCGCGTCCAGGTGCTCGCCGAGCTCGTCGAGCTGGTCGATGTACTGGCCGATGACGAGGGTCTGCTGCCCCTGGTGCCTGCGCACCAGCGCCTCGGTGACCTTGCGCTTGGTGTCGGTCGTCGCGCAGTAGCGGTACTTCTCCTCGGTCTCCGCCGTGGCGTACGTGAGCCGCTCCGAGTCGGTGAGGTTGACGCGGACCTCGATGCAGTCCGCGGGCGCGATGTAGCCCTGCGCCTCGATCTCCTTCCAGGGCGCGTCGAAACGCTTCGGCCCGATCAGCGAGAACACGTCCGACTCGCGGCCGTCCTCCCGTACGAGCGTCGCGGTCAGGCCGAGGCGGCGGCGCGCCTGCAGGTCGGCCGTGAACTTGAAGACGGGCGCGGGCAGCAGATGCACCTCGTCGTAGACGATCAGGCCCCAGTCGCGGGAGTCGAACAGCTCCAGGTGCGGGTAGATGCCCTTCCGCTTCGTCGTCAGCACCTGGTACGTGGCGATGGTGACCGGGCGGATCTCCTTGCGCGTACCGCTGTACTCGCCGATCTCGTCCTCGGTCAGCGACGTCCGCTTCACCAGCTCGTGCTTCCACTGACGGGCCGAGACGGTGTTCGTGACGAGGATCAGCGTCGTCGCCTTCGCCTGCGCCATCGACCCGGCGCCGACCAGCGTCTTCCCCGCCCCGCAGGGCAGGACGACGACACCCGAGCCGCCGTGCCAGAAGCTCTCCACGGCCTGCTTCTGGTACGGGCGCAGCGCCCAGCCGCTCTCGTCCAGCTCGATCGGATGGGCCTCGCCGTCGACGTAACCGGCGAGGTCCTCGGCGGGCCAGCCCAGCTTCAGCAGCGTCTGCTTGATCTGCCCGCGCTCGGAGGGGTGCACGGCGACCGTGTCCGGGTCGATGCGCGCGCCCACCAGCGGCTTGATCCGCTTCGAGCGCAGCACCTCCTCAAGGACGGGCCGGTCGGTGGTCGTCAGGACCAGGCCGTGCGCCGGGTCCTTGGAGAGCGTGAGGCGGCCGTAGCGGTCCATCGTCTCGGCGATGTCGACGAGGAGCGCGTGCGGCACGGGATAGCGGCTGTACTGCACGAGGGCGTCCACGACCTGCTCGGCGTCGTGGCCCGCGGCGCGCGCGTTCCACAGGCCGAGCGGCGTCACACGGTAGGTGTGGATGTGCTCGGGGGCCCGCTCCAGCTCCGCGAAGGGCGCGATGGCACGACGGCAGTTGTCGGCCTGGTCGTGATCGACTTCGAGGAGCAGCGTCTTGTCCGACTGGACGATGAGGGGTCCGTTCACTCGTGTCCGTCCCTTTCTGCACGGTCTGCGCGGTGTGCACAGCCAAACGTCCAGTGTGCCGCACCGCGGAAAACGGTGGGGCTGCCATGTGGTGCCGGTCACATGCGCAGGTGCCCGGCGGCGGTCAGATCTGGTCCTCTGCCAGTTCCGCGACGCCCGTGATGCGGTGCAGCGGGTACGTGCGGACCTCGTCCGCCGTGTGGTCGTACGCCGTGACGAAGCCGCCCTCCACGCGGACCGGGGCGATCACGCGCTGGCTGGCCGCGCCCTCGGCGTTGACGTACCCGATCCAGACCGCCTGGCCGGTGAGCACGGCGGCCTGCATGGTGGCGAGCGTTTCGGCCGGTGTGGTGCGCGGCAGCTCGCCGGTGTGCTCCGGCGCGGTCCTGCGGGGAGCCGTCGACGCCCGGTCCCCGGCGCGGATCGCGCGCACCGCGCCGCCCAGCAGCGTGGCGTCGGGCACCGGCGGGCCGTCCGGCACGGGCTCGGGCGCGGTGCGCGGCGGGGTGCGGTAGGCGTGCGCGCGCGCGATCAGCACGTCGCCCTCAGGGCTCTCGGCCGCCGGCGCGAACCCCATGCCGCGCAGACCGTCCAGCAGTGCGGCCGGATCGGCCTGCGCCGCCAGCACGGTCGGCGCGAGACGGCGCAGCCGCAGGGCCGCCGACCGCTTGTCGGCGAGGATCTCGTTCAGCACCGCGTCGTCGTCGCACCGGACGTACGCGGAGGCCGCCCCGATGCGCAGATGCCCGTGCTTGCGGGCCACGTCGTCGATCAGATACGCGAGGGGCTGCGGGACGGGGGTGCGCGAGTGCGCGGCGAGGAACGCGTGCAGGTCGGACGCCGTCCGGCCCGCGTCCAGCGCCCGCCGTACGGACCCCGGCGTGAACCGGTACACGGTCGCGCCGCCCTTCGACTCCACGTCGGCGAGCACGTCGAGCATGTCGGCGAGCGGTCGCTGCAGCGGCCCGGGCGCCACGGCCGTGAGGTCGGCCTGGAGGAGGACGTGGTCGAGGGGTTCGGGGAGGAGCGGGGCGAGGAGGCGCGCGGCGCGGGCGGCGTTGACGGCGGCTTCGGCGGAATGCGCGTCGGGGGCGGAAGCGGAATGCGGGCCGGGGGTGGAGGCGGAATGCGTGTCGGGGGCGGTACGCGCGTCGGGGGCGGCCGGGGCCGGAACGGCGCCCAGCAGCGCCCGGCCGTGGGACGACAGGGCGCCCCGGCCCGTGACGCCCAGGAACTCCGCCTCTGTCAGGGTCCACCGGGCGAGGCGGGTGCGCAGATCGTCCTGGGCGGAGGGCTGGGCCGAGGGCGGGGCGAACGGCTGGGTGGCGCCCGCGCGCAGGGGGCGCTCCCAGCGGAGGCGGGCGAGCAGGGACTCGGCGGTCGGGGCGGAGCCCTCGGGGAGCGTGGCGAGCAGCGAGAGGACCCGGTGGCGTACCTCCGGAGCGGCCGAGCGGTCGAGGCCCGGGCCCAGCGCCGACAGGGTGCGGTCCTTGGCCGAAGGGGCGCGCCGGTGTTGAGAGGGAGAGCGCGCGGAGGCCCCGACGGAGGAGGGGCTGAGCACGGTCTCCCTCTCAACACCGGCTTCAGCGCCCCGGAGGCCACCAGCGTCAAAATCAGCGTCGCGGCCGCCGACCAGCCCCGACGTGCGGGTGGCCGCCAGCCAGGCGGAGGCCAGCTGAGCCCAGCGCTCGGCGGCCGGCAGCTCCAGCCATTCGTCGTACGCGGGGGTCGCCGCGTACCGCTCGTCGGCCTCGCCGTCCGACGCCAGCAGGCCCGCCGCGTAGGCGAGTTCGACCCAGAAGGCGGCGACGGGTTCAGGGACGTCGAGGGCCACCGCCGTGCGCTTGAGGTCACGGACGCTGAGGCCACCGGCGCGCAGCACCGCCGGGCCGCCCTCGTCCCAGTCCTTCAGCAGCTCCTCGACGGTCGCCAGCGCCGTGTACGCCTGGCCCGCCGCCGTGGCGTCCACAACCTGTGGACGGTGCTCGGCCGCGGACTCCAGCGCGGGCGGCACCGGCTCCGGCTGCCGGTGCGCACGGCCGCCGCGCAGGTGCAGGGCGGCCTCGCGCGGCAGTACAACCGTGCCCGGTGCCGTCGGCAGGAGCAGGCCGCGGTCGAGCAACCAGCGCAGATGTGCCGCCGGTTCGGCGGTCACCTGCCCGTACGGAGGGCCCCACACCAGCCGCGACAGCACCACCACCGACTCCGTCGGCGCCCCGTCCAGCAGGGCCGACATACGGGTACGGTCCGTGAACAGCTCCGTCAGCGCGGCGACCGCCGACACCGCGTCGTGCGTCGTCGGCAGCCCGGCCGCCGCCACGATCTCCTGGATCCGGCCGGGCGACATCCCCGCCGTGGCCTCCGCGACCGTCGGGCCGAGGCCGGTCGGGGACGGGTGCTGCGGGGAGGGGGTGAGCAGCTCGCGGGCGGTGCGGACGAGGCGGAGACGGTCGTCCGGGCCCCAGACCAGGGCCTGTTCGCGGAGCGTCGCGAGGGCTCCGGGGAGGGCGTGCTCGATCGCGGTCGCGTCCGCTTCCGGTCGGGGGAGAGCTTCGGATGCGCGTACTACGGCCGTGGTGTGAGGGGAGGTTTCAGCGCAGTCGCCCGTGAGCAGGGAGAGCAGCGTCTCGTACGTCGCGGGATCCGGGGCCACGGCCAGGGCCTCCGCCGTCTGCAGGGCGAAGCGGTCGAGGCGCTCCAGGGCGCGGACGACCGAGGCGCGGGTGCCGGCCCGGGTCGCCAGCTGCGTGAGGTCGCCCGGGACGGGCGTGAGCAGGTCCGGGCGGGCACGGAGGAGGGCGGCCAGCGACGCGTCGTCGCGGGCGCGGAGCGCTTCCGCGAGGGAGCGCGGGGGTGCCGGGGGCTCCGCCGCTGCCGGAGCCGACTGCGTCGGCGCCGTGGCGGGCTCCTGGGTCTGCTCGGTGCTCATCCGGTCAACGGTACCGGGTGCCTCCGGCGGGGTGGGGTTCTTGCGGCGCTGAGCTCGTACGGTGCTGTACGTCGTGGGCTGTGCCCACCCTCCCCCAGCTACCGCTGGGAGGTGCCCCCAGCCCTGCGGAACGATTGCCCACAGCGGTGGCGGCGCGGTTGCCCGCAGCGGTGGCGGCGCGGTTGCCCGCAGCGGTAGCGGGGCGATTGTCCACAGCGGTAGCCGGGTCGTGGTGTCCGGGTGGGGGTGGGTGGGCGCGGTAACGTCGGCGGCGGGCAGTTCAAGGTGCTTGTCCCGGAGGGGACTTCGTGGGGATTGAGAGCGATCAGCTCGTCTTCGACTATCTGAGCCGGGTCGGCGACCTCGCCCAGCAGCGGCAGTTGCCGTCCGCCACCCGGATGCGGCTGGTCTCCGAGCTGCGGAGCGAGATCGAGCGGCGCAGATCGAAGGCGACCGTCGACAGTCCGGCCGCGGTCCGCCGCATCCTGGCCAGGCTGGGTACTCCCGACGAGGTGGTCGCCGCGGCCGGCCGTACCACCGGCCGCGGCGACGCGTCCCGTAGGGACCAGGAGTCCCGTAAGGGCCCTGACTCCCCTAGGGACCAGGGGTCCCGTATGGACCAGGAGTCCCGTACGGACCAGGGGACGAAGCCGCCGGCCGCGTCGAGCGCGCGGTGGGGCGCGTCCGCGGTGCCGCAGCAGCGTGCGGGCGATGCCGCGTCGCCGCCGGAGCGGCCCAAGGGGCTGCGCCGCATGGTGCCGCGGCCGCGTCGCGAGCAGGACCCGCCGCCGCCCCCGACCGGGGCGTCGCCGCCGCACCTCGCGGGCGAGGACGAGCTGGGGCCGAGCGGTTCCGAACCGGACTGGTGGAGGGTGGACAGCAGCCCGTTCGGCGTCGCCGACACCGTGCCGGGCTTCGTCGGCGGCGTCGAGATCCCCGAGATACTGCGCCCGCCGCGGGAGCGCGAGAAGGACGAGGAAGAAGGCACGGGCGGGGGAGCCGCGACCGAGGCCGACGACAGGGCCGCCGAGGCCGCCGAACCCGCGGACCCTGCCGACGGAACCCCGGCCCGGCGCGGCGTGAGCCGCCTGCGCGCCACCGGCTTCGGCAGCCCCCTGCTCCTGCTCGCCGCAGCGCTCCTCGTCGCCGGCGCCGTCCTCGGCCAGTGGTTCGCGCTCGCGCTCGGCTGGCTCATCGCCTACGCCTCACGCCGGCTCAGCCCCGCCGAGACCAAGTGGGCGGTCCTGGGCATGCCCGGGATGGTCGCCGCAGCCGCGTGTGTCTGGCTGTGGGGCCGCAACGAAGGCCGCTGGGGCGAGCCGATCGCTCAGGGACACATGGCGGACGCGCTGGCCGAGACCTGGCCCTGGGCGGTACGGGGCGCGGCCGTCGCCTCGGCACTCTTCCTGGTGTGGCGAGCACGACGGCACCGGCAGTGACCGGCGGTGAAGCGGGTGCCGGCGCCGGCACAGCGGGCCGACAGGCCGTCTCCCGTCCTGGGCACAACAGGCCGTCTCCCGTCCTGGGCACAATGGCCTGCATGACCTCGCGCGCTCTGACGGTCGGCTTCGACCTCGACATGACCCTGATCGACTCCCGGCCGGGTATCCGCGCTGCGTACCTGGCGCTTTCGGCCCGTACGGGTACGTACATCGACGCCGATCTCGCGGTCACCCGGCTCGGCCCGCCGCTCGAGGTGGAGCTGGCCCACTGGTTCCCGGAGGACCTGATACCGGAGATGGCCGATCTGTATCGTGAGATGTATCCCACACACGCGATCTCCGGGACTCTGGCGATGCCCGGTGCGCGCGATGCGGTGCACGCCGTGCAGGCGGCGGGCGGCCGCGCCATCGTCGTCACCGCGAAGTACGAGCCCAACGCCAAGCTGCACCTGACGCATCTGGGCATCGACGCCGACGAGGTCATCGGCGACCTGTGGGCCGAGCGGAAGGCCGAGGCGCTGAGCGAGCACGGCGCGAGCGTCTACGTCGGCGACCACACCGGTGACGTACGCGGCGCACGCACCGCGGACGCGCTGTCCGTCGCGGTGACGACCGGCCCGTGCGACGCGGAGGAGCTGCGTGCGGCAGGCGCCGACGTGGTGCTCGGCGACCTCACCGAGTTCCCGGCCTGGCTGGCGGACCACTCCCGTACCCTCGCCTAGCCCGGACGCCGTCACGTAGCCGGACGCCGTCACGAGCCGACGGGCGCACCGCACCCGCAGGGCGACCCGCCCCCAGCGGAACTAACGCGCCGACCGCGCCTGGCGGCGCTGTGCCGCGATGGAGCGCAGCACACCCGCGCCCGCGATCGCGAAGCCCACGCCCATGAGCATGCTCAGGCCGAACATGAAGGTGGGAAAGGGCTTGGTGCCGAGGAATAGCGGTGCCACCGTGACCAGGGTGGCCACGGCACCGGCGAAGAAGACGATCGCGCCGGCCCGCACCAGCCGGTCACCGGCTCCGGTGGAATTCGGTTGGGTTTTGTCACGCACCGCACCAGGGTAGTTCCCAGCGCAGAGGAACAGTCCGGCGACGTCTTGTCACGGGCCCCCGGACCATTAGCCTTGGTGCTGGCGGGTCGCTCGACCCGCTGTACTGCTATCCAGAGCCGTTTTCCCCTGCCGCTTTCACCCGGTGAAGCGGCGCAGACGACGAGTACGAGGACGAGGACTTCAGGTGCCTACCGGCAAGGTCAAGTGGTTCAACAGCGAGAAGGGCTTCGGCTTCCTCTCCCGCGACGACGGCGGTGACGTCTTCGTGCACTCCTCCGTACTGCCCGCAGGCGTCGACACACTCAAGCCGGGCCAGCGCGTCGAGTTCGGTGTCGTCGCCGGTCAGCGCGGTGACCAGGCCCTGTCGGTGACGGTCCTCGACCCGACCCCGTCCGTGGCCGCGGCGCAGCGCCGCAAGCCGGACGAGCTGGCGTCGATCGTCCAGGACCTGACCACGCTGCTCGAGAACATCACGCCGATGCTGGAGAAGGGCCGCTACCCCGACAAGGCCTCCGGCAAGAAGATCGCGGGCCTGCTGCGCGCGGTCGCCGACCAGCTGGACGTATAGACGGCCGACTTATAGACGCCCGTTCACGGGAACGCCAGCGCATCCGGGCCGAGGGGCGGTACGAGCCCCTCGGCCGCTGCGCGCCTGGTCAGGGGAACGACAGGGCGTCCGGGCCGAGGGGCGGTACCAGTCCCTCGGCCGCTGCGCGTGTGAGGAGTCCGCGGACCGCGGCGGCCCCTTCTTCTTGCCGCCCGCGCACTGCTTCGCAGGCTTCGGGCGGCTGCGCCGGACTCCGTCCGTCGGGCTGGATCAGGGGAACGACAGGGCGTCGGGGCCGAGGGGCGGTACCAGTCCCTCGGCCGCTGCGCGTGTGAGGAGTCCGCGGACCGCGGCGTAGCCGTCCTCGCCGAGGTCGGCGGTGAACTCGTTGACGTACAGGCCGATGTGCTGGTCGGCGACGGCCGGGTCCATCTCCTGGGCGTGCTCCAGGACGTACGGGCGCGAGGCCTCCGGGTCGTCCCACGCCATGCGGACCGAGGTGCGCGCCGACTCGGCGAGCAGCCGCAGGGTCTCCGCGCCCAGCGACCGCTTCGCGATGATCGCGCCCAGCGGGATCGGCAGCCCGGTCGTGAGCTCCCAGTGCTCGCCCATGTCGGCGAGCGAGTGCAGACCGTAGTTCTGGTAGGTGAAGCGGGCCTCGTGGATCACCAGACCCGCGTCGACCTTGCCGTCGCGCACCGCGGGCATGATCTCGTGGAACGGCATCACCACGATCTCGCCGACCCCGCCCGGCACGGTGTCCGCGGCCCACAGCCGGAACAGCAGATACGCCGTGGACTTCTCGCTCGGCACGGCGACCGTCTTCCCGCGCAGGTCCGTCCCCGGCTCCCGGGTGAGGACGAGCGGCCCGCAGCCGCGGCCGAGCGCGCCGCCGCAGGGCAGCAGGGCGTACTCCTCGAGGACCCAGGGCAGCACGGCGTACGACACCTTCAGCACGTCGTACTCGCCGCGCTCGGCCATGCCGTTGGTGATGTCGATGTCGGCGAAGGTGACGTCGAGCGCCGGGGCGCCCGGGACACGGCCGTGCGCCCAGGCGTCGAAGACGAAGGTGTCGTTGGGGCACGGTGAGTACGCGATCTTCAGGGGCGCGGCGGGTGTCCGGTCAGTCATTCCTCTTCCAACTCTCCACTACCAGCACGGTCTTCCCGAACGCCTCGGTGAGCGCGGCGAGCGCCTCCGGGATGCGCCAGGCGGCGCGGTCGCGCGGACCGACAGGATTGGAGACCGTGCGGATCTCCAGCACGGGACAGCCGTGTGCGGCGGCCGCCTCGGCGACACCGAACCCCTCCATCGCCTCGGCGACGGCGCCCGGGTGGCGGGCGCGCAGCTCGGCGGCGCGGGCGGCCGAGCCGGTCACCGTCGAGACGGTCAGCACGGTGCCCGTCACGCCACCGGTGGCAGCGGCCACGTCCCGTACGAGTGGTCGCGGGGGTTGGTGGCTGACGGTGCCGAAGCCCAGGCCGGTCACGGGCACGAAGCCGTCGGGGGTCTCGGCGCCGAGGTCCGCGACGGTGATCTCGTCGGCGACGACGACGGAGCCGACGGGGGCGTCGGGCGGGAACCCGCCGCCGATGCCGGCGGAGACGACGAGGTCGTAGGGCTGCCCGGCGAGTGCGGCAGCGGCGAGGGCGGCCCCGGTGGCGGCGGCCGCGGCGGCGGGGCCCACACCGGCGGCTAGCAGGTCGTACCGGCTCAGGTCGCACCGGCTCCCAGTGCGGTCATCCGCCGGGGGAGCCGAGGCGGGAGCGGGGGCGGGTATGCCG
>NZ_LOHS01000150.1 GCF_001642995.1 Streptomyces jeddahensis | reverse complement strand
CTGCGGTTCGGCAGCGCCCCGAAGGGGCGCGGGGAACTGCGCGACCAGCCACGACGGCGCCGCAGCGAACCGACGGCACACCGCGGCACGTCCAGCGGAGCGCCTAGCGGAGGCGGGCCATCAGGGCGTGCTCCACGAGAGTGATCAAGGCGCTCTTGGCGTCTGCGCGGTGGCGGGCGTCCGTGGTGATGATCGGGGTGTCGGGGCCGATCTGGAGCGCCTCGCGGACCTCGTCGGGGGAGTAGGGCTGGTGCCCGTCGAAGCCGTTGAGGGCGATGACGAAGGGCAGGCCGCTGTTCTCGAAGTAGTCGACGGCGGGGAAGCAGTCGGCGAGGCGGCGGGTGTCCACGAGGACCACCGCGCCGATGGCGCCGCGTACGAGGTCGTCCCACATGAACCAGAAGCGGTCCTGACCCGGCGTACCGAACAGGTACAGGATCAGGTCCTGGTCCAGGGTGATGCGGCCGAAGTCCATGGCCACCGTGGTGGTGGTCTTGTCCCCGGTGTGCGTGAGGTCGTCGATGCCCGCGGAGGCCGAGGTCATCACGGCTTCGGTACGCAGCGGGTTGATCTCCGAGACCGCGCCGACGAACGTGGTCTTGCCCACGCCGAAGCCGCCCGCCACCACGATCTTCGCGGAGGTAGTGGAGCGGGCTACATCGCCGCTAGAGCTTGCGAAGTCCACTGAGCACCCTTTCGAGCAGTGTCACGTCAGGCTGGCCGCCGGCGTTCTCGTCGCCGCCGGGCTGATGGATGGCGACGAGTCCGGCCTCCGCCAGGTCGGCTACGAGGATCCGGGCGACGCCGAGGGGGATGGTGAGAAGTGCCGAGATCTCAGCGACTGACTTGATCTCCCGGCACAGGTTGCAGATCCGCTGATGCTCGGGCAGCTGCCCGTGCATCTGGTGCGGCTGCGCCGTGGTGTGCACCAGCGCCTCGATGGCGAGCTGGTACCGCGGCCTGGTGCGCCCGCCCGTCATGGCGTACGGGCGCACCAGAGGGTTGTTCGATGCGCCGGCGGGCGCCGGCTCGGGGACGCGCCGCTGGGGCTGTACGGGCTGGATGCGGGGTGCCTCGGGCTGGCCGTACGGGTCGTACGGGGACGACGGTCCAGGAGCCGGCTGCTGCGGCTGCTGGGGGACGTACGGCTGACGCCGCTGGCTCGGCGCAGAGGGGAAGTTGTACCGGTTCGCCGAACCGTCACCCTCGCCCTGGCCATGGCCGTAAGGCCAGTTGGCCGAGGACGAACCGTCTGGGGGTGTTGCCACTTTTTCCTCCTCCGACTGCGCCGGGCACCCGTTACGGTGGGGTCGCGTCCCGGAACTTTAAGGCAACGGGGCGCGAATACGCACTGTCTGTCTGTTAGTTGAGAAGGCTGCCCTGGAGCTCGGCGCGCAGATCGGGCGTGAGGACCGAGCCCGCACGGTCCACGAGGAGTGCCATCTCGTACCCGATGAGGCCGATGTCCGCTTCGGGGTGTGCAAGGACCGCGAGCGACGAGCCGTCGGAGATGGACATGATGAAGAGGAATCCTCGCTCCATCTCCACAACCGTCTGGTTCACGCTGCCGCCCTCGAAGATGCGGGAGGCACCGGCCGTGAGCGATGTCAGGCCGGAGGCGACGGCCGCCAGCTGGTCGGCGCGGTCGCGCGGGAAGCCTTCGGACATCGCCAGAAGGAGTCCGTCGGCGGAGACCACCACGGTGTGGGACACCCCGGGGGTGTTGTCCACGAAGTTGGTGATCAACCAGTTCAGGTTCTGTGCCGCCTGGCTCATCGGGCTCACACTAACGCTCCTGGTTGTAGGTGCTGTCAGGACCGAAGCCCTGGCCGTTCGTGTCACTACCTGCATTGCGGCCCCGCTGGACGCCCCGGCGCAGGTTGCTCAGCCTGCCCCGGACGTCCTCGGGGTCGCGGGAGACCTGGGGGCCGCCCTGCGGGGTCTGTTCAGCGGTGCCCTCGACCAGATTGGCCCGGGGGACCCGCCGCGGCAGGCCTGAGGGGGTGACCCCGCCCGCCTTGGGCTTGCGGAGCGACCCGGCGCGCTGCCACCGCTCGTCGTTGGCCGAGCGCCAGTCGCCGTTGTCGCCGCCGTTGCCCGCGGCCAGATCCTGGTCCGGGCGCTGCTGCAGGCTGTCCTGACCGGACTGCGGCTGCCACTGCTGGGAGCCGGTGGGGGAGCCTCCGTTGCCGTTGCTGCTCGCGGGGGAGCCGCGGCGCGGAAGGCCGGCGTCGGTCAGCTGGTGGCCGCCGTCCGAAGTCGGTCCGGGACGGTCGAAGCCTACGCGGTCCTGCGGGTTTCCGTCAGCGGCCCGAGCAGATTCCGTTTCCGGAGCGTACTCGGACTGATACGCACTCTGGTAGCCCGTCTGCTCCTGCCAGTCGCCCTGGCGGGGGCGGGCGCCGAAGCCGTTGAAGGACTCCTGCCCCGGGCCCCGCTGGTCCGGCTGGGCCGCCTCCGCATAGGTCGGCTCCGGGTAGCCGCCGGGGCCCTGGAAGTACGACTCGTCATACGCGTTCTGCGGCTGCTCGTCGTACGCGCCCTGCCGGTTGTCGTACGCCACCTGCCGGTCGTCGTACGGCTGCTGCTGGTCGTACGCGGAATCGTCGTACGACGGCTGCTGCGGGCCCGTCTCGTCGCCGAACGCGGAGGGGTCTCCGGGGCCCCGCTGGGGCCCTGACTGGGCCTCCAGGGCGGCGCGGCGCTCCTCGCGCATCAGCGAACGGCCGACGGGGTCCAACTCGCGTATGTCGTCCGGTACATCGCCGTAGCGGCTGTCGTCGAAGCCGAGCTCCGCCGCCGTGCGCAGCGGCGGGGCCTCGAAGGCCTCCTGCCGCGGGATCATCGACGAGACCGTGAACTCCGAGTCGTCCACGTGGTGTTGGCCGCCGCCGCCGTGCGTGATCGCGTCCGGCAGCATGACCAGCGAGGTCGTACCGGCCTGCTCGCCCGAGGGGCGCAGCTGGACCCGGATGCCGTGCCGGTCGGACAGCCGGCCGACCACGAACAGGCCCATGCGCTGCGAGATCGCGGCGTCCACGGTCGGCGGGTTGGCCAGCTTGTGGTTGATGTCCGCGAAGTCCTCGGCGGTCAGGCCGATGCCCTTGTCGTGGATCTCGATCATCACGCGGCCGTCGGGCAGACGCGTCGCGGTGACGCGCACCTTGGTCTGCGGCGACGAGAACGTGGTGGCGTTCTCGAGGAGCTCGGCCAGCAGGTGCACGAGGTCGGTCACGGCGCGGCCGTGGATGTCGGCCTCCGGGACGCCGGAGAGCTCGATGCGCTCGTACTGCTCCACCTCGGAGGAGGCGGCACGGAGCACGTCGACGAGCGGGACCGGCTGGTCCCAGCGGCGGCCCGGCTCCTCGCCGGCGAGGACGAGGAGGTTCTCGCCGTTGCGGCGCATACGGGTCGCCAGGTGGTCCAGTTTGAAGAGGTTCTCCAGCTGGTCCGGGTCGGCCTCGTTGTTCTCCAGGTCCGTGATCAGGGTCAGCTGGCCCTCGATCAGGGACTGGTTGCGGCGCGAGAGGTTGGTGAAGATCGCGTTGATGTTGCCCCGCAGCAGGGCCTGCTCGGAGGCGAGCCGGACGGCCTCGCGGTGGACCTGGTCGAAGGCGCGGGCGACCTCGCCGATCTCGTCCGTGGAGGAGATCGGGATGGGCTCGACGCGGGTGTCGACCCGGCCCGGGTCGGTGCGCGAGAGCTGGTCGACCAGCATCGGCAGGCGCTGCTCGGCGATGCCGAACGCGGCGTTGCGCAGCCGGCGCATGGAGCGGCTCATCTGGCGCGCGACCATGCCGGCCAGGATGAAGGCGGCCAGCAGGGCGACCACGACGACCCCACCGGTGATGAACGCGTCGCGCTTGGCGTCGTCGGCGATGGCCGAGGCCTCGTTCACGGCCTTGTCGGCGAGGTCCGACTCGATGGTGCGGTACGCGTCGAACCTGGCGGTGTTGACGGCCCACCAGTTCTCGGGGGTGATGCCCCGCTGGGCGAGGGCGAGCCGGGCGCTGGGCTGCGTGGTCGACAGCTGGGCGAGAGCCCCGACCGCCGTCTCGGTGTCCGGCAGCGGGACGTAGGTCTGGCCCTTCGCCTTGGCGGCCGCGGCGGCCGCCTTGGCCTGCTTCTCGCCGTCCGCCCTGAGCTTCTTCTCCGCGTCGCTGAGCTTCTTGCGGTCGGCCTCGGTGCCACCGCCCTCGTACTCGTCGACGGCGACGCGCTCGAGGTAGGCGAACGAGGTGAGAGCGACGCGCTGCTGGCCCAGGGCCGTGGCGGTGGGGCCGGGCTTGATCAGCATATGCATGCCGAGGGAGCGCTCGAGGGAGACGCAGCCCTTGGCCAGCGTGATGGCGTAGACGGTGCGGCCGTAGCTGGTGATGTTGCCGGTGCCCAGGCCGAGCTCGTTGGCGAACTCCGTCAGCGGGTGCTGGATCGCGACGTAGCCTTCTTCGGTCTTCGCACCGGGGAGCTTGCTCGTGTAGGCGGCGTTGCGCAGGTCCTCGAGGCCGGGCTCGACCTTCCGGAACGCGTCGAGGCGGCGCAGCAGGCCGGCCCGCTGCGGCATGTCCGCGACGGCGGCGTCGAACTGGTCGGCCGCCTTGTCGGTCGCCGCCTGCGCCCTGGTCACGGCCTCGTCGTTGCGCTTGCCCCGCAGCATCGGTTCGGCGGAGATGTCGCGCTCGTCGATGAGGCGGTCGGCGTACGTCAGGGCGGCGCGCACCAGGCGTGCCGTGTTCTCGGCGTCCCGGGCGTCGTTCCAGGTGTCGATCGAGCTCTTCACCTGGAAGCCGCCCATGACGAGGCCGACCAGCACGGGTATGAGCAGGATCGCGTTCAGCCGGGTCGGCACCCGCCAGTTGCGCGGCGAGAGCCGGCTGCCGCTCGGTGCCGGAGCCGACGGTTCGGCACCGGATGCATACGCGGGCGGCGCCGCTCCGCGCGGCGGCGGGGTGAAGTTGCCCCGTGCCGACGGCTCGGGACTGCGCTTGCTTCGCCTCACTCGACCAACAACCTCTCGGCGTCGGCACGTACGTTGTGCCGCTGTGTGTCCTCAGGCCCGTCTTCTACTGGGCAGTTCAGCCGCATTCCAGCACGTCAGGCGGTGCTCAGCCAAACAGTGGGAAGCGGAAGTTCCAAGGGCGGTGCGCCCCAGATAAAACGGTCATAAAGAGCGAGCCCCGCCAAAAGGCGGGGCCCATATGAGCACAGTGACACCAGGCGACCGCGACGCGTGTCGATGCCACCGAAATTCTCTGTCGAAACGTTATGAACACTGAGGCTGACCGTGTCAAACGACACAAGCGGCTCCAGGGCGACTACGGCAACTACCGTACGGGGAGGCCCACTTGACGTTTCACTTCAGGCGTGCCATGAGCGCGTGCTCGACCAGCGTGATCAGCGCACTCTTTGCGTCCGCACGGTGGCGGGCGTCCGTCGTGATGATCGGGGTGTCGCCGCCGATCTGCAGCGCTTCCCGCACCTCGTCGGGGGTGTAGGGCTGGTGCCCGTCGAAGCCGTTGAGCGCGACGACGAAGGGCAGGCCGCTGTTCTCGAAGTAGTCGACGGCCGGGAAGCAGTCCGCCAGCCGGCGCGTGTCGACCAGCACCACCGCGCCGATGGCGCCGCGTACGAGGTCGTCCCACATGAACCAGAAGCGGTCCTGACCCGGCGTACCGAACAGGTACAGGATCAGGTCCTGGTCCAGGGTGATGCGGCCGAAGTCCATGGCGACGGTGGTCGTCGTCTTGTCGCCGGTGTGCGTGAGGTCGTCGATGCCCGCGGACGCGGTCGTCATCATGGCCTCGGTGCGCAGCGGGTTGATCTCCGAGACCGCGCCGACGAACGTGGTCTTGCCGACGCCGAAGCCGCCCGCCACCACGATCTTCGCGGAGGTCGTCGCCCGCGCTCCGTCAGAGCTTGCGAAGTCCACTGAGCACCCTCTCGAGCAGTGTCACATCCGGGGCACCGCCGTTGTTCTCGTCGCCGCCCGGCTGGTGGATGGCGACGAGCCCGGCCTCGGCCAGGTCGGCGACCAGGATCCGGGCCACGCCGAGCGGCATCGACAGCAGCGCGGACACCTCCGCCACCGACTTGACCTCACGGCACAGGTGGCAGATCCGCTGGTGCTCGGGCAGCAGCCCCATCAGCTGGGCCGGGTCGGCCGTGGTGCTGATCAGCGCCTCGATGGCGAGCTGGTACCGCGGCCTGGTCCGCCCGCCGGTCATCGCGTAGGGACGGACCAGCGGCTGGTCGCCTTCGTCGCCGTACGGCGCGTGCTGAGCTCCGTACGGGTCGTGAGAGGCGGTGGGCGGGGTCATGGATCCTCCGGGTGACAGCAAGGGGTTTGCGTGCCGTCTGACAGAGCCGGTGGGGGGAGTGCGGGGTTGGCGGCCGGACGGTGTGTGCGTACGTTCGTGGGGGTTTGATCGTACGTTCGATGGGGCCAAGCGGTGGGCTGAATCCGGGCGTTAGTGGAGCAGACTGCCCTGCAGTTCGGCGCGGAGGTCCGGCGTGAGCACGGCACCGGCGCGGTCGACCAGCAGGGCCATCTCGTAGCCGACGAGACCGATGTCACACTCGGGGTGCGCCAGGCACGCCAGTGACGAGCCGTCGGAGATGGACATGAGGAACAGGAAACCGCGCTCCATCTCCACCACCGTCTGATTGACGGTGCCGCCCTCGAAGATGCGGGACGCGCCCGCCGTCAGCGAGGTCAGGCCGGAGGCCACGGCCGCCAGCTGGTCGGCGCGGTCGCGCGGGAAGCCTTCGGACATCGCCAGAAGGAGTCCGTCGGCGGAGACGACGACGGTGTGGGACACCCCGGGGGTGTTGTCCACGAAGTTGGTGATCAACCAGTTCAGGTTCTGTGCCGCCTGGCTCATCTGACTCAACTAACGCTCCTGCTGGTGAGTGGGGCGGGGGAAGCTGCCGGTCTGGCCGGTACCGGCCTGCCGGCCCTGCTGGATGCCCCGGCGGAGATTGGTCAGCCGTCCGCGCACGTCATCGGGCGCACGCGACACCTGCGGACCGGTCTGGTGCTGTTGCTGCTGCGCCGTGCCCGGCACGAGGTTCGCGCGAGGCACCCGGCGAGGCAGTCCTGAGGTGGTGACACCGCCCGCGGACGGCTTGCGGACCCGCTCGGCCTGCCGGACGAGCTCGTCGTTCGGCGAGCTCCGCCAGGCGGCGGCCGTGGGACCGCTCGGGCCCGGCTGGGAAGCGGCCGCGGGGGTGTGAGCCGGTGCGACCGGAGCAGCGGGCGCCTGCGGCTGGGACGGCTGCTGCTGCGGGTCGGTCGGCCGCTCGCCGCCGCCCTGCTGGCGGAACCAGTTCGTCTCGAGCGTGTCGAACAGCGGCGTACGGCCGTCACCGGGGCCGGAGGCCGGAGGCAGAGCCTCGGGCTCCCGCGCCGGGCCGGCAGGCTGCTGCGGGATGCGGTCCGCACGGTGGGCCGGCGGACGCGGGGCGCCGTGGCCGCCCCGGGTGTCGAAGCCGTCCCGGTCGCCGCGCGGCTGGCCGCCGCCCGCGGCGGGACGCTCGAACTGCCCGGTGGAGGCGCTGTCCTGAGGCGTCTGCTGCGGGCTCTGGTAGCCCGGTGCCGGGAACTGACCGGTGGCGCCGGACGGGTTCGGGCCGCCGAAGACGTCCGGGCGGACGAACTGGCCCGTGTTCCCGGGTGCGTTGGCGCCGGGATGCGCGCCGGGGCCCTGGGCGGGCTGGCTGCCCGGGCGCGGTGCGTCGAAGTCGGGGCGTGCGAACTCCGCGGTGGAGCCGGGGCCCTGGCGGTCGTCGGAGACCGGGCTCGGGTAGCGCGCGCCGGGGCCGGGGCCCTGGCGGCCGTCCACGCGCGGGATGGGCGCCGTGGACTCCGGCTCCTCGTGGCCGCGCGGGGTGTCGAGCGAGGCGCGGGACACCGGCGGCCGGCCGGTCTCGTTGCTCCAGCTCGGGACGCTCGGGACCCGGGGCTTGGGGTTGCCGCCGGGCAGCTCTGCGCGCGGGCCGCCGTGCGGCGGCAGCTGCGGCATGCGTCCCTCGTCGGCGGAGTCGCCGGTACGCCCCTGGGCCGCCCGCGGACCGCTGTGCGGGGGACCCTGCCGGAGCGCGCCCGCGCCCGCGCCCGCGCCGGCACCGGCGGAGGCGTGCCTGCCCTGGCCCTGCTGGGGAGACGACGGGCCGTCCTGCGGACCGCCGAACAGCCCGCCAGGCCCGGACTGGGGGCCCGGACGCCCCGGCTCGGGGTCACGCGACGGCAGCGCCGCCCGCGGACCCGCACCGGCGCCGACCTGCCCGCGCGGCCCCGGACCGGCGCCCAGCCGGCCCGCGCTCGCACCGGCGGAGGCACCGGCGCCGACACCGCGGCGCGCGGCGGCGGCACCCGCGGCGGCCTGAGCCGCCGCCGGACCGCCGGATCCGCCGGGGCCCGGCTTGCCCGGAGCCTTCTTGCCGCCCTGGGCGACGTCGACGGGCAGCATGACGAGCGCGGTCGTACCACCGGAGTCGGACGGACGCAGCTGGATGCGGATGCCGTGCCGCTGCGACAGACGGCCGACCACGAACAGACCCATGCGGCGGGAGACCGAGACGTCCACGGTGGGCGGCGAGGCGAGCCGCTCGTTGATCGCGGCGAGGTCCTCGGGGGAGAGGCCGATGCCCGTGTCGTGGATCTCGATCAGCACGCGGCCGTCGGGCAGCGCGTGACCGGTGACCTTGACCTTCGTCTGCGGCGAGGAGAACGACGTCGCGTTCTCGAGCAGCTCGGCGAGCAGGTGGACGAGGTCGTTGACGACGCGTCCGGCGACCTCGGTGGCCGGCACCGCGGCCAGCTCGATGCGCTCGTACTGCTCCACCTCGGAGGCCGCGGCACGGAGCACGTCGACGAGCGGAACGGGACGCGTCCACCGGCGGCCCGGCTCCTCACCGGCGAGAACGAGCAGGTTCTCACCGTTACGGCGCATACGCGTCGCCAGGTGGTCGAGCTTGAACAGCGAGGACAGCTGGTCCGGGTCGGCCTCGCGCGACTCCAGCTCGGAGATGAGAGACAGCTGACGCTGGATCAGACCCTGGGAGCGGCGCGAGAGGTTGGTGAACATCGCGTTGACGTTGCCTCGCAGAAGGGCCTGCTCGGCGGCGAGGCGGACCGCCTCGCGGTGCACGTCGTCGAAGGCCGAGGCCACCTTGCCGATCTCGTCCCGCGAGTGCACACCGACCGACTCGACGGAGGTGTCGACGTCCTGCGGGTCGGACTCGGAGAGCTGCTTGACCAGCTCGGGCAGGCGGTCCTGGGCGACCCTGGTCGCGGTGTCCTGCAGCCGCCGCAGCGAGCGGATCATGGACCGCGCCACGACGAAGGCGCCGACCAGCGAGATGCCGAGGACCAGCAGGATCAGCGCACCGCTGATGTAGGCCTCGCGCTCGGACTCGCTGCGCAGCTCGCGCGCCTTCTGCTCCATCTCGTCGAGCAGGGTGAGCTCGATCTTCCCCATCTGGTCGATCTTGGCGGAGTCCGCGTCGACCCAGTCCTTGTAGGAGCGCTTCTCCTGGAGCCGCAGACCGCCCTCGCGCAGCGCGCCCTCGGCGTAGTCGTCGGCGGCCGTGATGGTGGCGTTGCCCTTGTCGATGGGCTTCGTCAGCTCCGCGGCGTTGCCGCCGTAGCTGTTGTAGATGTTGGTGAAGGCGGTGAGCTCGGAATCCTCGTTGTCGGCCGCGGCGGCCGCGTAACGCCGGTCGGTCTCCGAGAGCTTGCCCACCTGGCTGTCGTTCGCCGGCAGCGCCGCGGCGATGATGGCGCGCTGCACGGACGCGTACTCCTTGGCCGTGGAGAAGGCGGCCAGGGCGCGGGTGCGCTGGATCATCTCAGGGTTGCTGGTCGCCTGCGCCATGTCCGTGGAGAGCGACAGCAGCTCCTCGATGAGGCGGCTGTAGGCGTCGACTGTCTGGGAGGAGTTGTCCGGGTCGGTGTAGGCGTCCTTGCGGATGCTCTTGAGCGTGGCCAGCTGACGCTGGATCTGCACGACGTGGTCGCGTACGCCGTCGAGGCTCTGCCCGTCGTCGGCGTCCTGGATCTCGCGGGTGCCCTCGCGGAAGGACTTGACCAGACGGTCCGTGGTGTCCCGCGGCCCCTTGATCGCGAAGTCCGTGTCGTCGGCGCCGTGGCTGAGGGGGCCGGCCGACTGGTCGCGCTCGTCCTGGAGAGCGGCTGCCAGGTCGGTCGCCTGCTTCGTCATGTCCGTCAGCAGCTTCATGTTGTCGAGCTGCTGGATGTCGTCCATGGACTCGCTGATACGCAGCGCGCCGAGCGAGGTCGCCGCGACCACCGGAAGGGTCATGAGCGCGACGAGGCGCGTGGAGATACGCCAGTTGCGCAGGGCCAGGCGCGAGCCGGGGCCGGTCGGGGTCTTCGGCTTGGGCTGCGCCGCCGGCAGACCTGCGCCCGGCGCGCCGGTGCGGGCTCCACCACCGTCGCCGGACGGCCCGGGGCCGGGGCTCTGGGCGTGCTGGGGCGAGGAGCCGCGGTCGGTCCCGCCGTGCGGCTCGTTCTCCGCCGCAGCGCTGCTGTCCCTCTTGAAACGTCCCTGCACTAGCGTCGCAACCTCTGGACCAGGCGTCCCTCCGGTGATGGCGGGACGGTGTCGGCGTCGTGGGGAGCCAAGCCCCCGTGGTGGTCGTGAGTGACCGGCGCTGCTTCCCCTTTCCCCCGCCGCTCGGCGCTGCGTTGCGCCCCCTGCGCGCCGGTGTGAATCTGCGGCGGTCCCGCGAATTTCAGCACAGTGCCGGATCTCCAACAAGGCCCGAGGGGCAGGGGACGGCCCCTGTCACCTCACGTGAGGGATGGGTTACGACGCGTAGAAAGAGTTCCCGTACATAACGGGCGTTTGCACACGAGATCGGGGCCGTCATGGACTGTCCCAGTCGACATGATCGGGAGAGGAATGTTGGCTTCAGTGGTGCAATGTCCCTTTTGGTGAGGCGAGTTGATGGCCTGAATTGACCCATTTGCCCGCTCGCTCGTGAGCAAACTCACATGAACATCAAGGGGTGTTCCCGGCGTTGGCCGGGAATTGCACGTTTAACCTGACGCTTTACAGGGATGGCGAATCCGACAAGCGGCGCCGCCGGCGCCCGTATCGACAAGGTCACGATCGACAGATGAAGACGACGATGATGTTCCGCAACATAGCCAATCCGCGGCGGACGACGCTGGCGCACCTCAAGGACGCCGACGAGCTGACGACCGCGGCCGAGCTGCCGGAGCACCCCGTCGAGCTGCCGATGCAGACCGCCAATCCGCGGCGCACCGTTCTGATGGAGGTCCCGGGAGGGCCCTCCGCCGCGTAGGGGCGGCCCCGCCCCTCGACCGGCCGTAGGCGACGGCACCAGGTACGGCGCCGCGCCTATCGGCGCGAGCCGCATGCCCCCGCCGCGTTAGCCTGGAGCGTCAGACTCCAGCCAGCGGAAGCAGAGGGGCGCAAGGCACTCGTGCGCATCGCCAGATTCTCCATCGACGGCAATGTCGCCTTCGGCGCGGTCGAGGGCAGCAGTGCCCCCGGCACGACTGATGGGCTCGTCCTCGACATCATCAAGGGCATCCCGTTCGCGGATTTCGAGCTCTCCGGTACGAAGGTCCCGCTGAGCAAGGTCCGCCTGCTGCCTCCCGTGCTCCCGAACAAGGTCGTGGCCTTCGGCCGCAACTACGCGGAACACGCCAAGGAGCTCGGCAACGAGGTGCCCGAGGCGCCCTTCGCCTTCTTCAAGCCGTCCACCTCGGTGATCGGCCCCGGCGACGAGATCGCGTACCCCTCCTTCTCGCAGGAGCTGCACTACGAGGCCGAACTGGCCGTGGTGATCGGCCGCATGTGCCGCGAGGTCCCGCGCGAACGCGTCAAGGACGTCATCCTCGGCTACACCTGCGCCAACGACGTCACCGCCCGCGACGTCCAGAAGCGCGAGAAGCAGTGGGCACGGGCCAAGGGCTTCGACACCTCCTGCCCGCTCGGCCCCTGGGTGGAGACCGACCTGGACCCCTCCGCGATCGCCGAGGGCCTCACCATCCAGTGCACCGTCAACGGGCAGCAACGCCAGCTCGGGCGCACCAGCGAGATGATCCACCCCATCGAGGATCTGATCGTCAACATCTCCGAGGCCATGACGCTGCTCCCCGGCGACGTGATCCTCACGGGCACCCCGGCAGGGGTCGGCCCCCTCAGTGTCGGCGACGAGGTCGCCGTCACCATCGAAGGCATCGGCACTCTCACCAACAAGGTGATCAAGCGTGGCTAACGCGAACGTCCGCGTACGTTTCTGTCCCTCGCCCACCGGCAACCCGCATGTGGGCCTGGTCCGCACCGCCCTGTTCAACTGGGCGTTCGCCCGGCACACCGGCGGCACCATGGTCTTCCGCATCGAGGACACCGACGCGGCCCGCGACTCCGAGGAGTCGTACGTCCAGCTGCTGGACTCGCTGCGCTGGCTCGGTCTCGACTGGGACGAGGGCCCCGAGGTGGGCGGCCCTCACGCGCCGTACCGCCAGTCGCAGCGCATGGACCTCTACAAGGACGTCGCGCAGAAGCTCCTGGACGGCGGATACGCCTACTACTGCTACTGCTCGACGGAGGAGCTCGACACCCGCCGCGAGGCCGCCCGCGCCGCCGGGAAGCCGTCCGGCTACGACGGCCACTGCCGCGTGCTGACCGCCGAGCAGGCCGAGGCGTACCGGGCCGATGGCCGGGAGCCGATCGTGCGCTTCCGCATGCCGGACGAGCCGATCACCTTCACGGACCTGGTCCGCGGCGAGCTGACCTTCACCCCGGAGAACGTCCCGGACTACGGCATCGTCCGGGCCAACGGCGCACCGCTCTACACCCTGGTGAACCCGGTCGACGACGCCCTGATGGAGATCACCCACGTGCTGCGCGGCGAGGACCTGCTGTCCTCGACCCCGCGGCAGATCGCCCTCTACAAGGCGCTGATCGAGCTGGGCATCGCCAAGGAGATCCCGTCCTTCGGCCATCTGCCGTACGTGATGGGCGAGGGCAACAAGAAGCTCTCCAAGCGCGACCCGCAGTCGTCCCTGAACCTCTACCGCGAGCGCGGCTTCCTGCCCGAGGGGCTGCTCAACTACCTGTCCCTGCTGGGCTGGTCGCTCGCCCCGGACCGCGACATCTTCTCGCTGGACGAGATGGTGGCGGCCTTCGACATCGCGGACGTGAACCCGAACCCGGCCCGCTTCGACCTGAAGAAGGCCGAGTCGATCAACGCCGACCACATCCGGATGCTGGAGCTGAAGGACTTCGTCGCGGCCTGCGAGCCGTGGCTGAAGGCCCCGCACGCCCCGTGGGCGCCCGAGGACTTCGACCAGGCGGCCTGGGAGGCCATCGCGCCCCACGCCCAGACCCGCCTGACCGTCCTGTCGGACATCACGCAGAACGTCGACTTCCTCTTCCTGCCGGAGCCGGTCGAGGACGAGGCGTCCTGGAACAAGGCGATGAAGGAGGGCTCGGACGCGCTCCTGAAGACGGCCCGCGAGAAGCTCGCCGCCGCCGACTGGAACGCCGACGCCCTCAAGGCCGCCGTCCTCGCCGCCGGCGAGGAGCACGGCCTCAAGCTCGGCAAGGCCCAGGCCCCGGTCCGCGTAGCCGTCACCGGCCGCACGGTCGGCCTCCCCCTCTTCGAGTCCCTCGAGGTACTGGGCCGCGAGAAGACCCTGTCCCGCGTGGACGCGGCTTTGGAGAAGCTGACGGCGTAGGGCACACGGCTACCGTTGTGGGCAGTCGTTCCTCCCCCAGTGCCTTAAGGGCCTGGGAGGTACCCCCAGGGCGATGGGGGCACCTCCCATGTCCTTAAGGCAATGGGGGAGGGTGGGCACAACCCACGACGGCGGGCGCCGTAAAAGATCGGCTGCGCGGGCAGGCGTGGTCGGGCCTGGGCAGAGGCCCAGCCCCACCCCGCCTGCCCTCGCAGCCCGCCCCGCCTGGTGCCATTCTGATGGTGTGGGCGCCTTGCCTCGAGGCGGCGGGATCCAGGCATGGCTCCGTCCGGAGCCTGCATCACGGCCGTCGGCTTTCTTCCGGGCCTCTGCCTGCCCGTGTGCGTGGCATGGAGGGGAGGTCGGGTGACGACATGCGCGATGACGGCGGTGCCGGTACCGGGCTCCCCAGGCCGAGGGAGGACCTGGCCGGGGCAGTCCAGGCAGGTCCGCGCCCTTCGGCGCCCCAGCCGGGCATGAAGGACCAGGTCCTGGTCTTCGCCGGGGTCCTGCTGAGCGCTGTCTACGCACTGGCCGGCAAGGACGACATGCTGCGGCTGCTCGACCTCGCCGAAAGGAGCGGGCGGAACGCGGGCACCCCGGCCGGGTACGGGCCGCCCCAGAGCTACGCCCTGTCCGGTCGCTCTCCCGCCGCCGACGCCTTCCGCGCGGGCCGCCCCATGTGGTGGGACGCCTCCGAACTCGACACGTACCGCGAGGCGGAGACGGAGACAGAGGCGGAAAATGGCTCGGAGACCTCGCAGACAGCGGCCGCTCCGACCGGTGCATCGCTGGGTGTGCTGCCCCTGGCGACGGACGGCAGGCGGCTCGGCTGCCTCGTCGTCGTCGGCGACACGGCGGACGGCTTCGCTCCCGAGCAGCGCAACTTCCTGGAGCTGTACGCCGAAGAGGTCGCCGCCGGACTCGAAGCGGCCGCCGAACCGATCGGCCGAGATCCGGGTCAACAGGCCCCGGGTCAGGAGGCTCCGGGCGGCCAGGGCGCGTCCGGCCAGGGGCCGGGCCCTGGCGGCCGGCCCCCTGGTGATGAAGGCCGGCAGGGCGGAGCCGCAGCCCGCGCGGCCCCGGAGGCCGCAGGCCCGAGCGCCACAGACACCAGCGGGCAAGGTGGGCAAGGCCAGCAAGGCGCGCAAGCCCCCGGCGGCACCCCGCCCGTCACCCCCGTCACACCGCAGCCCCTGCTGGGCCCCGCCCTGGACCGACTGGGCGTCGGCTCGTTCACGCTGGCGCCCGCCTCGGGCGTCATCGAGGCGGACGCACGCGTACTGGAGCTCGTCGGCGTCGCCCCCGACGCCTTCGACGGCAGGGTGGAGACCCTGCTCGCGCAGACCGTCCCGGAGGACGTGCCCGCGCTCATGTCCGTCGTCGAGCCGCGGCAGGCCGCCGGCGGCCGGGAACTGGACTTCCGTATCCGCCGCCCCAGCGGCGAACTGCGCTGGCTGCGCCTGAGCTGCCGGGTCCCGTCGGGCGGCGACCGAGGGCCGGGCCGGGTGCCGGAGCAGATCCTGGGCGTGGTCGCCGACGCCTCCTCGCTGCGCCCCGTCGCCGACGAGGTCTCCCGGGTGCAGCGGCTGGCCGCCTCGCTCGCCAACGCGTTGTCCGTACGGGACGTCAGCCGCGTGGTGGCCATCGCCCTGCGCGAACCGCTGGGAGCCGACCGGGTGGCGCTCGCCGGGCTCGAGGCCGACCGACTGGTCGTCACCGTGCTCGACCCGCCCGAGCCCAGCGCCTGGCCCGAGATCTGGCGCTCAGAATGGCGTTCCGAGTGGCCCGATGCACCGCTGCACGCCCTGCCCACGCTGCAGTCCGCACTGCGGGACGGCCGTACCAGCCTCTGGCCCGCAGGCGCGGAGCTCGAACCGGGCCTCGAGGGCGTCGGCCCCGGCGGACTCGCCGTACTGCCGCTCCAGGCCGAGGGCCGCGTGGCGGGCGTCTGCCTCGTCGGCTGGGACGAGCCGCACGAGTTCGTCCCCGAGGAACGGTCACTGCTCACCGCGACCGCGGGACTGGTCGGACAGGCCCTCATGCGCGCGCAGACGTACGACGCCGAGCAGGAGCTGGCCACGACGCTCCAGCGCAGCCTGCTGCCCCGCAGACTCCCCGAGCTGCCCGGCGGGGTCGCCGTCGCCCGCTATCTGCCCGCCAAGAGAGGGCTGCAGGTGGGCGGCGACTGGTACGACGTCATCTCGCTCTCCGACCGCCATGTGGCGCTGGTCATCGGAGACGTGCAGGGACACAGCGCCGCGGCCGCGACGATCATGGGCCAGATCCGCACGGCGATCAGGGCCTACGCCGTGGAAGGCCACCCGCCCGACGTCGTCGTCTCGCACGCCAACCGGCTGCTCGTCGGCATGGAGACCGACCTGTTCGCCACCTGCTGCTACGTCGACCTGGACATCGAGGAGGGCAACGCCTGGTTCGTCCGGGCCGGTCACCTGCCGCCGCTCCTGCGCAACCCGGACGGCAGCACCGAGGAGATGGAGATCGAGGGCGGCCTGCCGCTGGGCGTGGTCGCCGACGCGGAGTACCGCATGACCGCGGCCGGACTGACCCCGGGATCGCTCCTCGTCCTGGCGACCGACGGCCTGGTCGAGT
Organism: Streptomyces jeddahensis; assembly: GCF_001642995.1. GTDB lineage: Bacteria > Actinomycetota > Actinomycetes > Streptomycetales > Streptomycetaceae > Streptomyces > Streptomyces jeddahensis. Next base: position 4,785 of record NZ_LOHS01000150.1, on the reverse strand, counting down.
CCGCCAGCCTGCCGCTGGACGAGGGCCTGTTGCGCATGCACGAGGTGCTCGCCACCGTCGATCCGTCCGACGCCGGGCGCGTGGCCGACGCCCTCCTCGGCGACCGCAGCCGGCGGGAGGACGACGTGGCACTGCTGCTCATGCGCTACGACGGCCTGAAAGTCCGCCCGATCCGGGTCGGCTGGACCGTATGGCGGCTGCCCGACGCCGTCATGCACGCGCGCCGGTTCACCGCCCGCACCATGCGGTCCTGGAACATCGCCGAGGAGGCCGACGTGGTGCTGCTCGTCGTCTCCGAACTGGTCACCAACGCGCTGGTGCACACCCACGGCGCGGTACGCCTCGACCTCACGCTCTCCGGGGACCGGCTGCGGGTCGCCGTGAGCGACACGTCTCCGCGCGCGCCCGCCAAGCCGGTGATCGTGGACTGGGAGGCGACGGGCGGCCGAGGGCTGTTCCTCGTCGAGGCCATGTCCGCGGGCTGGGGATCAGTGCCGGTCAGCGGCGGCAAGCAGGTGTGGAGCGAGATCGTCCTGGCGGCGGGCGAGCCACCGTCCACGGATGGCGGACCGGCTGCGGAACCCCCCGGCCTGCGGCCGTCCCGAGGACCCTGACCGGGCCGTTTCCCGAGGACCAGGGAGGTCTCTGCCGATGAAGACCCACGTGCGGGAAGCCGCCGCCGCCATCGCCGCGCTGTCGATGGCCGTGGCCCTTGCCGCCTGCGGAGGGGGCGACGGCGGCTCCGCCGACGGGGCGGACGGCGGCCCGAAGATCGGCCTGCTGCTGCCGGACGCCACCACCGCCCGCTGGGAGATGGACGACCGGCCGCTGCTGGAGAAGAAGATCAGGGAACTCTGCCCCGAGTGCACGATGGAGCACGCCAACGCCAAGGGCGACGTGGCTGTCCAGCAGCAGCAGGTCGACTCGCTGATCATCAAGGACGTCGACGTGATCGTCCTCGCCGCCGTCGACGCCAGGGCGCTGCAACCCGCCGTACAGAAGGCGGACGACGCGAACATCCGGGTCGTGGCCTACGACCGCCTCGCCGAGGGCCCGATCTCGGGATACGTCTCCTTCGACGGCCAGGAGGTCGGCCGGCTCCAGGGCCGGGCGCTCCTCGACGCGATGGGCGACAAGGCGGACGGCGGCCGGATCGTCATGATGAACGGCGACCCGACGGACCCGAACGCGGCCGCGTTCAAGAAGGGCGCGCTGTCCGTGCTCGAGGGCCGGGTGGAGATCGCCAAGATGTACGACACCCCCGGGTGGACGACGGAGCACGCGCACACCAACATGGCCGGCGCCATCTCCACCCTCGGCCCCGGCAACATCCACGGCGTCTACTCCGCCAACGACGGTCTCGCCGCAGGCGTCGTATCCGCCCTCAAGGCCAACAAGATCAGCCCGCTGCCGCCGATCACGGGCCAGGACGCCGAACTCGGGGGCGTCCAGCGCATCGTGATCGGAGAGCAGTACATGACCGTCTACAAGCCCTTCGGGCCGCAGGCCGCCGCCGGCGCCGAGATGGCCGTCGCGCTGGCCCGCGGCGAGAGCCTCGACGGCATCGCCGGGGAGACGGTCAGCAGCCCCACCGCGCAGGCGGTCCCGGCCGTCCTGCTCACCCCGGTCTCCCTGACCGTCGACAGCATCAAGGACACCGTGGTCAAGGACGGCGTCTACACGATCGACCAGATCTGCACCCCGAAGTTCAAGGCTGCCTGCGACAAGGCCGGACTGACCTGACAGGGCCGGCCTCCGCGGGCCTCGGCCCCGAAGAAGGAGATGGTTTCCGTGCCGGCTCCACCGCTGCTGGCATTGCGCCGCATCTCCAAGCGCTTCGGCGCCATCCAGGCGCTCAGCGACGTCGAGCTGGAGATCCACGGCGGTGAGGTCATCGCCCTGGTCGGCGACAACGGCGCAGGCAAGTCGACCCTCGTCAAGGTCATCGCGGGCGTCAGCCCCGCCGACACGGGCGTCATCGAGTGGCAGGGCCGGATCGTCCAGGTCAGGCGCCCGCACGACGCCCAGGAACTCGGCATCGCGACCGTGTACCAGGACCTCGCGCTGTGCGACAACCTCGACGTCGTCGGCAACCTCTTCCTTGGACGCGAGATCCACCGGGTCGGCGTCCTCGACGAGGTGGAGATGGAGCGCCGCGCCTACGAGCTGCTGCACACCCTGTCGATCAGAATCCCGAACCTCCGCCTGCCCGTCGCCTCGCTCTCCGGAGGCCAGCGCCAGGCCGTCGCGATCTCCCGCTCGCTGCTCGGCGTACCCAAGCTCCTGCTGCTCGACGAGCCCACAGCGGCCCTCGGCATCGAGCAGACGTCGCAGGTCCTCGACCTCATCGACCAGCTGCGCGACCGCGGCCTGGGCATCCTTCTCATCAGCCACAACATGGGCGACATCAAGGCCGTGGCCGACCGGGTCGCGGTGCTGCGCCACGGCCGCAACAACGGCTTCTTCGACGTGAACACCACGTCCCAGGAACAGGTCATCTCCTCGATCACCGGCGCCACGGACAACGCCGGGAAGACCCGTACGGTGCGCACGGGGGAGGCGTGGCTGTGATGCGGAGAGAGACATTCCGGAATGCCGAGCCGGGCAGGACGAGCGACGGCGCCGCGCCCCCGAAGCCCGCCGAGGGAGGCAGGCGCCGCGGGCCGCTCGTGCGCCGAGAGGACGTCGGGCGCGCCGTCGGCGACTTCCGGCGCAGGCTCCGCGACGGAGAACTCGGCTCGCTCCCCGTCGTGCTCGGACTCGTCCTGATCTGGATCATCTTCCAGAGCCTGAACGAGAACTTCCTCTCACCCCGCAACCTGTCCAACCTCAGCGTGGACATCGTCGGCACCGGCCTGATCGCCGTCGGCATCGTGTTCGTGCTGCTGATCGGCGAGATCGACCTGTCGGTCGGCTCTCTCAGCGGTCTCGCGGCGGCCCTGTTCGCCGTACTCAACGTCCACCGCGGCATGCCCGAGTGGCTCGCCGTGATCCTCGCGGTGCTCTCCGGCACGGCGGCCGGAGCCGTCCACGGGTTCTTCTTCGCCAAGATCGGTGTGCCCTCGTTCGTCGTCACCCTCGCGGGACTGCTGGGCTGGAACGGGCTGATGCTCTACGTCCTCGGCGAGAGCGGCACCATCAGCATCGACGACGACGGCCTGGTGGCCGGCCTGACCAGCTTCTACTTCGCCAACGCGGCCGTCGCGTACGGCCTGGCGCTGCTCGGCACGGCCGCGTTCTTCCTCGCCTCCTACCGCGACAGCCGGCGCCGCAAGGCCGGCGGGATGGAGTCCCGCTCGCTCAGCCAGCTCGGCTTCCGCACCGGCGTCATCGCCGTGGTCGCCCTTGCCGCGGCCTACGTCCTCAACCAGTTCCAGGGCCTGCCGCTCGCCCTCCTGATCTTCCTCCTCGTCGTCGTCGGCCTGGACTACCTCCTGCGCCGGACGCGGTACGGCCGTCAGGTGTTCGCGCTCGGCGGCGGTGTCGAGGCGGCCCGCCGCGCCGGCATCAGCGTCGTGGCCGTACGCATCTCGGTGTTCATGGTGTCGGGGACGATGGCCGCGATCGGCGGCCTGTTCCTGGCCTCCCGGATCACCTCGGCGAGCCAGACCTCGGGCTCCGGCATCCTGCTGATGAACGCCATCGCGGCGGCCGTCATCGGCGGCACCAGCCTGTTCGGCGGACGCGGCACGACCTGGTCCGCGCTGCTCGGCATGCTGGTCATCCAGTCGATCGCCTCCGCCATGGCCCTCATGGGCGTCCCGGCAGCGGTCCAGTTCATGATCACAGGCGGCGTCCTGCTCGTCGCCGTGGTCATCGACTCCCTGTCCCGACGGTCCCAGGAGGCCCACGGGAGGGCATGACGGGTGGCCTCGCATGGGTACGGTCGTCTCATGCCGATCACAGCCGGGCCGGGGCCCATCAGAGCCGTGCTCTGGGACATCGATGACACGATCTTCGACTACGCGGGCGCGGACACCGCCGGTATGCACGCGCATCTGCTCGCCGAGGGGGTGCCCGCCGTGTACGGGACGGCGGAGCTCGCCGTGGCGCGGTGGAAGGAGATCACCGACCACCACTGGGCGCGGTTCGGTGCCGGCGAGGTCGACTTCCTCACCCAGCGCCGCGACCGGGTGCGGGACTTCCTCGAGGCCGATCTGGACGATGTGGAGGCCGATGCCTGGTTCGAGCGCCATCTCGGGCACTACGAGGCCGCCTGGTCGCTCTTCCCGGACGCCCTACCCGCCCTGGACGCGCTCGCCGGCAGCTACCGGCACGCCGTACTGTCCAACTCCGCCGCCATGCACCAGGAACGCAAGCTGCGCGTCCTCGGCGTGCGCGACCGCTTCGAGACCGTGCTCTGCGCCGCGGAGCTCGGTGTGTCCAAACCGGCCGCGGAGGCCTTCCACGCCGGGTGCGCGGCACTCGCGCTGGAGCCCGCGGAGATCGCCTACGTCGGAGATCAGCCGGAGATCGACGCCCGGGGCGCCCGCGACGCCGGACTGCTCGGCATCTGGCTCGACCGGACCGGCGCCGGCCGGCCGGCCCCGACCGGCGTCCGCCGGATCACGAGCCTGGCGGAGCTGCCCGCACTGCTGGCCGATACCCGTTTTGGAGCGCCGTCCACCTTCGGGTAATGTTCTTCCTGCGCCGCCGGGGAGCGAGCCGAAAGGCCGGGAACCGGAGGCGCAAGCTAGAACAAACCCCTCAGGGGCTTGTGTTCCAGTGGCCTATGGTGTAATTGGCAGCACGACTGATTCTGGTTCAGTTAGTCTTGGTTCGAGT
>NZ_LOHS01000149.1 GCF_001642995.1 Streptomyces jeddahensis | reverse complement strand
CCGCTGTGGGCAGTCGTGCCGCTGGGGCGGCACGGGTGGGCACAGCGGCACCCCCGACGGCGGGCAGCCCCTCAGTCCACCTCAGCCACAGCCTGCGCAAACTGAGCCTGATACAGCCGCGCATAAGCCCCGCCAGCGGCAAGCAGCGTCTCATGCGAGCCCTGCTCGACAATCGCCCCGTTCTCCATCACCAAAATCGTGTCCGCATCCCGAATCGTCGACAGCCGATGCGCGATCACGAACGACGTCCGCCCATCCGCAAGCCTGGCCATCGCCTTCTGGATGAGCACCTCCGTACGGGTGTCGACCGAACTCGTCGCCTCGTCGAGCACCAGGATCACGGGATCGGAGAGGAAGGCCCGAGCGATGGTGATCAGCTGCTTCTCGCCCGCGCTGACCCCCGTGCCGTCGTCGTCGATCACCGTGTCGTAGCCGTCCGGGAGGGTGCGGATGAAGCGGTCCGCGTGGGCAGCCCGCGCCGCCTCCTCGATCTCCTCACGGGAAACGTCCTTCGCCGCCCCGTACGCGATGTTCTCCGCGATGGTGCCGCCGAACAGCCAGGTGTCCTGGAGGACCATGCCGATGCCGGAGCGCAGTTCGTCGCGGGACATCTTCGCTATGTCGACGCCGTCCAGCGTGATCCGCCCGCCCGTGACCTCGTAGAACCGCATCAGCAGATTGACCAGCGTGGTCTTGCCCGCGCCGGTCGGGCCGACGATCGCGACCGTGTGGCCGGGCTCCACGGTGAGCGACAGGCCGTCGATGAGCGGCTTGTCGGGCTCGTAGCGGAAGGACACCTTCTCCAACGCGACGCGGCCGCACAGGCGTTCGGGCCGCTCGTCCGGTACGGGGTCGGCCTCCTGCTCCTCGGCGTCGAGGAGCTCGAAGATCCGCTCGGCGGACGCGATGCCGGACTGCACGAGGTTCGCCATCGACGCCACCTGCGTGAGCGGCATCGAGAACTGCCGCGAGTACTGTATGAAGGCCTGCACGTCACCGATCGACAGCGAGCCTGACGCGACGCGCAGCCCGCCGACCACGGCCACCAGCACGTAGTTGAGGTTCGACACGAAGAACATCAGCGGCTGCATGATGCCGCTGTTGAACTGCGCCTTGAACCCGGCCTCGTACAGCGCGTCGTTCTGCTCGGCGAACTGCTTCGCCGACTCCTCCTGACGCCCGAACACCTTCACCAGCGTGTGGCCGGTGTACATCTCCTCGATGTGCGCGTTCAGCTTGCCCGTCGTACGCCACTGCTGCACGAAGTGCGGCTGCGACCGCTTGCCGACCTTCGTCGCGACCACGAAGGACAGCGGCACCGTCACCAGCGCGACCAGCGCGAGGAGCGGTGAGATCCAGAACATCATCACCAGCACGCCGATGATGCTCAGCACCGAGTTGACGAGCTGTCCCATCGACTGCTGCAGCGTCTGGCCGATGTTGTCGATGTCGTTCGTGGCGCGGCTGAGCACCTCGCCGCGCTGCCGCTTGTCGAAGTACGACAGCGGCAGCCGCGACAGCTTCGCCTGGATGTCCTCGCGCATCCGGTACACGGTCTTGTTGATGGCGTACGTCGACAGCCGCGTGGCCACCAGCATCAGCAGACCGGACACCAGGAACGTGCCGAGCGCGAACAGCAGTACGGAGCCCACGGCGCCGAAGTCGATGCCCTGGCCGGGCGTGAAGTCGACCCCGGCGAGCATGTCGGCGATGCCCGAGTCGCCGCGCTCGCGCAGGCCCTGCAGCGCCTGCTCCTTGGTGGTGCCGTCGGGCATCTGCCGCCCGATGATGCCCGCGAAGACCAGGTCGGTCGCCTTGCCCAGTATCCACGGGCCGAGCACGGACAGCGCGACGCTCAGCACACCGGCCGCCAGCATCGCGTACATCGTGGTGCGCTCCGGCTTGAACTGGGCGATCAGGCGCTTGCCCGACCCCTTGAAGTCCATCGAGCGCTGGTCCGGGCCGCCCCCGGCCATCATCCGTCCTCCGGGCCCGGCCATCAGGCTGCCTCCGCTTCCGTCAGCTGGGAGAGCACGATCTCCCGGTACGTCTCGTTGTCCGCCATCAGCTCGTGGTGGCGGCCCGTGCCGACGACGCGTCCCTCGTCGAGGACGATGATCCGGTCGGCGTCGCGGATGGTGGCGACCCGTTGCGCGACGATCACGACGGTCGCCTCGGCCGTCTCCTGCGAGAGAGCCGCGCGCAGGGCGGCGTCCGTCGCATAGTCCAGGGCCGAGAAGGAGTCGTCGAAGAGATAGATCTCGGGCTTCTGCACCAGCGTCCGCGCGATCGCGAGCCGTTGCCGCTGTCCGCCGGAGACGTTGGTCCCGCCCTGTGCGACGGGCGCGTCCAGGCCGCCCTCGAGCCGCTCGACGAACTCCTTGGCCTGCGCCACCTCCAGCGCGTGCCACAACTCCTCGTCCGTCGCGTCCGGATTGCCGTAGCGCAGGTTCGTCGCGATGGTCCCGGCGAAGAGGTACGGCTTCTGCGGTACGAGGCCGACCGTCTTGGCCAGCAGCTGGGGGTCGACGGTCCGTACGTCCACGCCGTTGACGAGCACCTCGCCGTCCGTGGCGTCGAACAGCCGCGGCACGAGGCCGAGCAGCGTCGACTTGCCGCTGCCCGTCGACCCGATCACGGCGGTCGTCTCACCGGGCTTCGCCACCAGATCGACGGCCTTCAGGACCGGCTCCTCGGCACCCGGATAGCGGAACCCGGCCGCACGGAGCTCCAGATGGCCGTGGCGCCTGAGCTCCCGTACCGGAGACGCCGGAGGCACCACGCTGCTCTCGGTGTCCAGGACCTCCTGGATGCGTTCGGCGCAGACGTCGGCCCGCGGCACCATCATGAACATGAAGGTGGCCATCATCACGGACATCACGATCTGCATCAGATAGGCGAGGAACGCCGTCAGCGCGCCGATCTCCATGCCGCCGCTGTCGATCCGGTGCGCACCGAACCAGACCACCGCGATCGACGAGACGTTCACCACGGTCATGACGATGGGGAACATCAGCGCGAGCAGCTGGCCCGTACCGAGCGACACCTCGGTCAGCTCCTCGTTGGCGCCGCGGAAACGCTCCGTCTCGTAGGCGTCCCGGACGAAGGCCCGGATGACGCGGTTACCCGTGATCTGTTCGCGCAGCACGCGGTTCACGGTGTCCAGGCGCTCCTGCATCGTCCGGAAGAGCGGCCGCAGCCGCCGCACGATGAGACTCACACCGATGCCGAGGAGCGGGACGACCGCCAGCAGCACACCGGACAGCGGCACGTCCTGACCGAGCGCCATGACGATGCCGCCGACGCACATGATGGGCGCCGACGCCATCAGAGTGAATGCCATCAGGACGAGCATCTGCACCTGCTGCACGTCGTTCGTGGTCCGGGTGATCAGGGACGGCGCCCCGAAGTGGCCCACCTCACGTGCGGAGAACGACTGCACACGGTCGAAGACCGCGGCGCGGACGTCGCGTCCGAGCGCCGACGCCGTGCGCGCGCCGTAGTACACCGCGCCGATGTTGCAGGTCATCTGGACCACGGTCACCGCGAGCATGAAGGCGCCGTAGCTCAGGATGTAGCCGGTGTCGCCCTTCACGACACCGTCGTCGATGATGTCCGCGTTGAGGGTGGGCAGATAGAGGGTCGCGGAGGTCTGCAGCAGCTGCAGCACCACCAGCAGGGCGATCGGTTTCTTGTACGGACCGAGGTAGGTCCGCAGAAGTCGTATGAGCACGCTTCGTCTCTCGGTGTCGGCAGGAAGGTAGGTGCACCAGACACGGATCGGTGCACCACCCCACTATCGTCCGACACTCCACCTGCGTTACCTCAAGCAATTACGCCGGGAGCGCCACCCATGATTGCCTCATGATTGCCCCAAGAACGGTCCAAATAGGGCGAAAAGCGGGGTCGATGCGAACAGCCGATCGCTCGCACCGGCGCGCCCGTCAGCCGAACGCAGCCGGATGGGTCTGTTCCCGCACCGCCGTGAACTGCTGCCGCACCGCCTGACCAACCGCCAGTTCCTCACCGAGCTCGAACACCTGGGCAGTAGCGCCCTGCCAGGCCGGCGGGGTACGGGCGTCGAGCGTGCCCTGCGAGACGCCCAGCGCCCAGGCCGCCTGCCGCGCCGCGCCGAGCGCCGCGTAGTCCGCAGGCTGCGGCACGACGACCTGCACGCCGAGCAGCGACGGCGCCGCGGCCTGAACCGCGGTCAGTTCCGCGGCCGCGCCCAGCAGAAAGACCCGGCGCACCTCGACACCCCGACCGCGCAGCACGTCCAGCGCGTCCGCGAGCCCGCACAGCATCCCCTCGAACGCTGCACGCGCCAGGTGTTCGGGCTTCATCGACTCCCGCCGCAGCCCGGCGAGCGTGCCCGCGGTATGCGGCAGATGCGGGGTCCGCTCGCCCTCGAGATACGGCAGCATCACCAGCCCGTGCGAGCCCGGCGTCGACTTCAGCGCCAGCTGCGACAGCCCCTCGAGGTCCACGCCCAGCAGCTCCGCCGTCCCGCGCAGGACCCGTACGGCGTTGAGCGTGTGGACCACCGGCAGATGCCCGCCCGTCGCGTCCGCCAGCGACGTGATCATCCCGGTGGAGTCGGTCAGCGCCTCTTGGTGCACGGCCATCACCGAACCGGACGCCCCGAGCGACACCACCGCGTCGCCGAGCCCGACCCCGAGCCCGAACGCCGCCGCCATCGTGTCGCCCGTGCCGGCCGAGATCAGCAGCCCCTCGGGCGTGGTGCCCGCGGCCTCGGCGGGCCCGATCACCTCCGGCACCGCGGCCCCGTGCCCGAGCGCCATCTCCACCAGATCCGGCCGGTACGCACCCGTCGCCGCCGACCAGTAACCCGTGCCCGACGCCCCGCCCCGGTCCGTCGTACGCCGAGCGGGCCGCCCGAGCAGCTGCCACACCAGCCAGTCATGCGCCTGCAGGACCGCCGCCGTGCGCTGTGCGGCCTCGGGCTCGGTCTTCGCCAGCCAGCGCAGCTTGGTCACCGGGTGCGCGGCCCCCGGCACACAGCCGACCGCTGCCGCCCACGCGTCCCGGCTGCCGAGCTGGTCGATCAGGTCGACGGCCGCGACCTGGGCCCGCTTGTCGTTGCCCACGATCGCGGGCCGCACGATGCCGCCCTGCGCATCCAGCGGCACGACCCCGTTCTGCTGCGCGGAGACGCCGATGGCCTGCACCCCTTCGAGCAGCCCGCCGCCGGCGGCCTCGCCCAGGGACAGCAGCCATGCCTGCGGATCGATGTCGGAGAGCCGCCCGCCGTCGCCGCCCCCCGGGACGGGATGAGGGGCATACCCCTGCCTGAGCACGGCCCCCGTGTCCGTGTCACAGACGACGATGCGAGTGAAATCGGGTGAACTGTCCAGCCCGGCGACTATCCCCATGGCGGAAATTCTGCCCCACGGAGGGACGTGTTCCGTACCACAGAAGGCCAGCCCGCCCGGCGACCAATCAGCCCGTCCGGCGCTTGAGGACGAGCCCGAAGGGCGACACGGGGGCCTGGGGGCGGAGCCCCCAGACAGGGGGGGCACCAGCTCAGGTATTGCTGGTGCCCCAGTCATCGTCGGTGCCGGTGCGCTCGCGCAGCGCCCGTACCCGCTCGGTCACCGAGTCGGGCACCCGGTCGCCGACCTTCTCGCCCACCACGTGCAGGGCCCTGCCCGCATAGACACGGCTCTGCTGGGCCGCCGACTCGGCGGCATTGCGGACGGCCGGGTTCTGCGCGAAGGACCGGGCGGACTTCTTCAGCTCCTCGTAGCGCTCCCGTCCGGCCCGCGTCCCCAGCACGTAACCGAGGACGACCCCGGCGATGAATGTGAGCCGGTAGCGCATGGCTGCCACCCTTCCCTTGCGTCGGCGTCGCAGTCGGTCGCGGAAGTACCGATTGGCGGAGCACCCCCCTGCTTGCGCTAATGTATGTGCTGCAGCGAGCGCGCGCCGCCTGGCGAATACCCAGGTAGGTACGTTCGATGCAACGAGGCGATCCTCCGTAGCTCAATTGGCAGAGCAGCCGGCTGTTAACCGGCAGGTTACTGGTTCGAGTCCAGTCGGGGGAGCTCGATCCTCCGTAGCTCAATTGGCAGAGCAGCCGGCTGTTAACCGGCAGGTTACTGGTTCGAGTCCAGTCGGGGGAGCTCGATCCTCCGTAGCTCAATTGGCAGAGCAGCCGGCTGTTAACCGGCAGGTTACTGGTTCGAGTCCAGTCGGGGGAGCAGCCGGGAAGGACCCCTCAGGGGTCCTTTTTCATGTCCGATCCGGGTCTCCGGGGCATGGCTGCCCCGTCCGCGGGAACCGCGTGGGCATGCCTGGAGTCCTCATGGTCGCGGCTAGGCCGACCATGGGACGCAGGAGATCGTATGAACGGCTATGCTGCGGCAGACGGCGCGTACAAATGTGCGCGACGCGCCGTAACGGGGCGGTAGCTCAGCCGGTTAGAGCAGCGGACTCATAATCCGTCGGCCGTGGGTTCGAGTCCCACCCGCCCCACGTGCGCACACTTTCGCAGGATCGTTTTTACCTGCGACAACGCAAGAACGAGGGTCGCCACGCGGGCGTGGCGACCCTCTTCACTCGCTTAGACCAAGATCCAGGGGCCCTACAGCCGGACGGCGCCGAGACGGGCTACGAGGTCCTATGCCGCCGTCCTGCGGCTTTTGATCTTGGCGGGAGGCTTCGGGGTTCCGTTGGTGGAGGGCAGCAGACTCCACCCTTCGAGATCGGCGCCCGCCGTGCGATCTATGAAGAAGCGATCAGCGTGAAGTGTGGCTGCTGTCCCTCCTGCACTGATCGCTGAGGTGGTCGACCCGCGTGACCTCGAGGCCGGCGTGGGCACAGTGCTCCCGGATCCATTTCCCCAGCTCGTTGCCTTGGGGGTAGCAGCGGCAGCGGGTCTCGTCCTCGTCCGTCCTGTCGCGCTGCGGCGTATGGCACAGCAACCCCTCACCCGCGAGGGCAGTGATGCGCTGATCGGCAAGCGGGCCGAGGTCATGCAGGAGGTCACGGCAACCCACGGCCTGATCAAACTCTCCGGCGAGGAGTGGTCCGCCCGCGCCCTCGACGAGAGTCTGGTGATACCGGTGGGAGCGTTGGTAGACGTCATGGAGATCGAAGGCGCCACGGCCATCGTCTACCCCCGCGAACTCCTTCCGTGAACGGCTGAACACACAGCAACGGAGGCACTGTGGAACCGGTTGTCATCCTCACCGTCGTTCACGATGCCCTGATGAGCTGTTCCACCAGGTGGGCGGCCGTGACAGCGCCGACCAAGTTGACCTGGTCGCCGTCGCGTTCAACGACGGCGACCAGCGGGCTGTGCGTGGGGCCATGAGTGCGGCGATCTGCGGAACGCCTGCGTCGGTCCCACGACGGGGGGCCTGAACCTGCGGCGCGGCAGCCAGTCGGCGACCGTGCGGCCGACCATCTGCTCCAGTGCTTCGTCGAGGTGACGGTCGCTGATGGTGGCGGCGACCAGGGGATCGTCCAATGAGTAGTCGGGTACCAGGCGTCCGATGAGCTGGGAGCCGGGCACGATGGCGTACGGCTGGCCATCCGGGTCGACCACCAGCAGTGCGGGCAGTCGGTGCTCGGCCAGGAGCCGGGCCGCCTCGGTGGCGTCGTCGTCCGTGGACACGAATGGGTAGGGCTCGGCGAGTTCACGTGCCGACATGGTCGGTCTCCTTCGCGGCGGGGGCGGTGTCCTCGTCCTTGCGGGCCGCGGGCACTCCCGCCAAGTCGTCGACGTGGAAGAGGCGTGCGATGGGCACGTCGGTGCTGCTGTGCGCGACGATCGAGAAGGCGATGCACACGGCGATGAGCGTGTACGCCTCCTGGCCCTGCGGTATCCCGGCCTGCAGGACCAGGAGTCCGTAGACGACCGAGGCGAAACCCTTGGGCCCGAACCAGGCCGCGACCAGCTTCTCCCGCCGGTCGAAGCGTGTGCCGAGCAGCGAGATCAGCAGCGAGGCGGGGCGGATCAGGACGATCGCGAGGATGACCGCGATGTATCCGCCGATCGACAGGTCGCCGAAGAGCTGCGGGGTGAGCAGCGCGCCGAAGACCAGCAGGGCCGCGAACTTCGCCAGCTCGGCCAGTGCCTCGCCCAGTGGTTCGAAGGCTTCCTTGGCCTCCGGAGAGCGGGCGGTGAGTACCGCGCCCGCGGTGAAGGCGGCCAGGTACGGGTTGGCGTGGGTGAGGTGGCACGTCGCGTACAGGATCACGCCGATCGCGAGGGGGAGCAGGGGCTGGAGCTTCGGCTCCGCGCCGAGTAGGCGGAAGCGTACGAGGGCGATGACGGCCATCGGCAGGATGACGCCGAAGGCCAGCCCGAGGACGAGCTCCAGGGCGATCTTCGTCAGGGAGGACTCCGCGTGGCCGGACGTCGGACCGGCCGCGGCGATGAAGATGAGCACGACGGGGAGGGCGAGGCCGTCGTTGATGCCGCTCTCCACGTTCAGCAACTGGCGGAGTTTCGCGGGGACTTCTTTGCGGCCCACGATGGCCGAGGCGAACACCGGGTCGGTGGGCGCGAGTACCGCGCCGACCAGCAAGGACGTCGTCCAGTCCAGGCCCGCCAGGTAGTGCGTGACCAGTGCCATGCCGACGAAGGCGAGGGGCATCCCGAGGCCCAGCGCGCGGGCGGGGTTCTTCCAGTTGGCGCGCAGTTTCGGGAAGGAGACGTGCATGCCGTCGGTGAACAACACGGCGAACAGGGCGAGATCGGCCGTCACGGACACCATCTCGCTGTCCGGGGTGATGTGGATCAGCCCGAGGAAGCCGTCACTGACCAGCGCACCGCCGGCCAGGAAGAGGAAGGAGGTGGACAGCACCGTGCGGGCCGCGAGACCCGACAGGAGTACCGCGACGAGCAGCGCCACTCCGAATACTGCGATGAGCACCATGGCCAGAATCCCCGATCGACAAAGAGACCTGTAGTAAGACCGCCGACCAGGCTTCCCGGCACACCGCTGGGAACCCTAACCGTTCTTTACGCGGCAATGACGGGCTCTTGGCGGACACTTACTGGGGCCGAGACTGCCGGAGACCGGCATGGTGAACCCTTCGCGTGCGTCGTCAGTCTGGTGAGCCCCCGGTGGGGTGGTCGCGGGCGCGAGGGGAAGCCTGCGTCGCGCGCAGGGTGGATCTGCTGTCATCGCGTGGTGCCTGTGCCGTTGCCTACGGTGTGTCGGATGGCAGCAGCCCGACGAAGTGGCAGTTGTGGCCCGAGCAGCAGCGGCATGAGGAGAAATGGCAGCACGATGGGGAGACCGAATGCGCGCAGCCGCATCCGCCGCTGCGAAGAAGCGAAATACGGACCGCCATGGGGCTAAATGCGACACATGTGCAATGTTGCTTCGATTCCGTAACGGAGCGGCGGGCGTGCTGAATCGGCGCGTGAAACGTTGCATAGGCTCAATGAGGAGTGAAGCCGGTTCCGCGGCTTTCAGTCCGGTACGTCTACGTCGTCACGTCCGGGGGGGACCATGCCTGAGGGGAACACTCGCACGTACCAGGTGCTGGCGGCCCTCCCGTACGTGGTCATGGCGCTGGTCGCGGCGGCGGATGTCGCCGCAGGCCCGGATGTGGGCCTGCTGTCCCTGGTGTCGCTCGGGCCTGCTTTCGCGGGGCTGGTGGGGAGCTGGCGGCGTACGGCACTGATCGGCGTACTGGCCCTGGCGGTGTGCTCTCTGCTCGCCGTCTACGACGGGCAGTTGGGGGAGCGACGCGGATACACGGCGCTGGTCTGCGTCGCCGGGGTGACGGTGGCCGGCCTTGCCGCCGCAGTCATGCGAGGCCGCCGGGACGCCGAGCTGGCGAGCGTCCGGTCGATCGCCGAGGTCGCCCAGCGCGTGCTGCTGCGACCGGTGCCGCGCAGTGCGGGGCATTTGCGCGTGGCGGTCTCGTACACGTCGGCGGTCGCCGAGGCGCGGATCGGCGGCGACCTGTACGAGGTGGTCGCGTCGCCCGGCGGAATCCGTGTGATCATTGGTGACGTACAGGGCAAGGGACTCGAAGCGGTCGAGACCGCGGCGCATGTGCTGGGTGCCTTCCGGGAGGCCGCGCACGACGAATCCGAACTGGCAGGTCTGAGCGGACGCCTTGAGCGCGCCATGGACCGACAGCTGCAAGGGGAGAAGTTCGTCACCGCGCTGCTCGTCGAACTCCGCGACGACAACGAGCAGGTGACCTTCCTCAACTACGGGCATCCCGCCCCCATGCTCGTACGAGCCGATGGCACGACCCATTTCCCCGAGCCGCCGCAGTACGCACTGCCGCTGGGGCTCGGCATCCACGGAGCGGGAGGACCCGAGCCCTTCTGCGTGGACTTCTCGCCCGGTGACCAGATCCTCCTCTACACGGACGGCGTCACCGAGGCCCGCGACGGCGCGGGCGCCTTCTATCCCCTCGGCGAGCGCACCGCCCTGCTTAAGGACCCGGACCTTCAAGGGGCATTGGAGGCATTGCGTGCGGACTTGGTGCAGCACGCCGAAGGGCCGTTGCACGACGATGCGGCGATGCTGCTGCTGCGGTACCGCGATCCGTGACCAGGAGTCGATGCGAGCTGCGGACGCGGCGCTTTCAGAGCCCGTGGCACCGAGAGGAGAAACGCTCGTGAGAGTCCATGGTGCTCCTGAGAGGTATCAGGAAGCACGTCCAGGGTCGTGGCCGCAGCGTGCTGTGTTTCTGGCGAAGGGCATCTCCAGTTCCTCGCTCATAGCTGCGAAGAACGCGCGCCCCTGAGTCGACTGGCGTGAGGTCGCCCAGGTGTAGCCGGGCGCCGAGGCCACCGCGGCTTGGAGGGCTTCCCGCCCCATGCCTCGGCCCTGCAGAGGGCCGGTGATCCAGATGTGCTCCACACGACCTGTCCGGCAGAGGCCGCAGGTCCGGTACTTGAGGCCGCCGACGATCCGGTCCCGGTCGTCGGTGAGCACGATCTGTGCCGCACCGCCGGGCTCTTTCGGTGGAACCCGGCGCATATGGACCGCGGCCGTACGCGGAGGGCGGCGTCGCACGAGCCAGTTCACCGGTCACCGCCGTCAGTGTCGTGCAGGACTCGGCAGAGGCCGATCTCGCGCAACGTGGACAGTGCTCTGTCGTTGGCATGGGTGATCCGCAGATGCGAGCCCTGAGCACGGGCAGCCGCAAGAGCCGCGAAGAAGGACGCGCAGCCGTCCGGGCTGAGATAGGTCACCCGAGCCAGATCGACCTCGAGTACGTCCGGTCCGACTCTGACCGCCTTGAGTAGACGCTGCCCGATGGCGTTGGCGTTGCGCGCGTCGATCTCGCCGCGCAGTCGGACCACCTGGTGTGCGCGGTGGCGCTTCGGCCGGAATCGGCGGCGGAGGCGGAAGCTGTGCATGAGGGCTCCAGGGGCAGGGGAATGCTTCCGCCGACCAGACTTCCCGGCACGCCTGTCTGCGAGCCTATAGCCGGGATCCGTGGCCCGACTACCTTGCGCCTTCGCTGCGCGGCTCCGAATGAGCCTTCTCGGCTCACTCCGACGATCTTGTTGGGCCGTTCGTCGAGCGAGGTCACCGCAGCGCCAAGCACCTACAGATCCACGTCGAGATGGCCGTATGCCGCAGGCCCTCGCTCGGGCTTCCGGATTCCGGCAATGGTCCTCACCCCCGTTGGAACGCGAGCGCGACCCGTGCGTTAGAAAGACGTCAGCGAATCATCAAGAGGACGGGTGGGCGTGGCCGAGCAGAACCAGGGCATA
>NZ_LOHS01000148.1 GCF_001642995.1 Streptomyces jeddahensis | reverse complement strand
TCGCGCCCAGTTCGATGCCGGGGGGTACGACGGTGTCAGACACGGTGAGTCTCCTGGAGAACGGGGCGCGTGGGCGCGGTGTCGTCGTCCGCGTGGCGCTGGTGGATGGCGATGATGTCCGACAGCAGGGCGTAGGCGGTCTCGATGCGGCCGGCGCCCGGCCCGGACACCGTGACGGTGCCGAGGAGGTCGGTGTGGAAGACGACCGCGTTGACCGGGCCGGAGATGCCGGCGAGCGGGTGCTGGGCGGGCAGGGCGAGCGGGGCGACACGGGCATCGATGCTGCCGTCCTCGTAGCGGGTGGCGGAGCCGACCAGCTTCCAGCGCAGCCCCTTCGACGCGGCGTCCTGCACCTCGTGGGGGGTGATCGCGGAGATGCCCTCGCAGAAGACGTCCTCGCGGCGCAGGTCGGCGCCGAGGACCTCGTTGGCCAGGATCATGACCTTGAGCTGGACGTCGTGGCCCTCGATGTCCGCGGTGGGATCGGCTTCCGCGTACCCGAGCTTCTGGGCTTCGGCGATGGCCGCCGAAAGCTCGATGCCCTCTTCGAGGCGGCCCAGGATGTAGTTCGAGGTGCCGTTCATGATGCCCTGGACGCCTGTGATCTCCAGGCCGCCGAACATGCGCTCGGCGGTACGCAGGATGGGGGTGCCGCTGAGTACCGAGCCCTCGAACTCGAAGCTGACACCACGCTCGGCAGCCAGCTGCTTCAGTGCGCGGCCTGCGAGGGCGACCGGCCCCTTGTTGGTGGTGCACACGTGCTTGCCCGATTCCAGGGCCCAGCGCACATGGGAGAGGGCGGGCTCGCCGTCCGTGGGGTTGGTGAACGTCGCCTCCACGACGATGTCGGCCGGGACCTCACGGATCACCCACTCATTGCGCGGATCAGCGCTGCCGCCGGCAAGGTCCGCGAAGCTCAGCTCCCCGGGCTCGGCGGCCAGCAGCGGCGCCAGATCGATGCCGTCGGTGTCCACCAGGGAACCGGCCCGCAGATCGGTGATCGCCACCACCCGCAGGGCGAAGCCCAGCTCCTTTGCCAGGCGCTCCCCGCTCTGGGATATGAGCTCGGCAAGCGCGCGATTGACGCCTCCGAACCCGATGAGGGCGAGATCGTATCGGCCCATGAGATCGCTCCTTCACAGTCCGCCGCCTTCACGGTGCGGCTGCTCAGAGCCTCGCTTCTGTGCCTGTCACCTGCTCCATGTCACAACGGCCACGACGCATGCCGATCTGCTGTGTCCTAGGGCGATTCGCCCACCCCACCTCCGGGAACACCAGCGGCGCTTCACGAACTCAGCAAAGTCGACGTGCTGTCACCGCGGCACCAGGCCGGCGCGCAGCAGCGAGGACTTGCTGCTGCCCGAGGGCCCGAACAGCCACCGCGAACCGGTGCTCGCACGCCAATGTCCCCAACTGGTCCAGCATCAGGTCCCGGCCGAAGAACAGGTGCCGGTCGTCCGGCTCGAACCGGGCGAGACTCGCGGTAGGGCGCCTGACCACGTCAGAGGGCGATGATCCGCCATTGCTGCCGCGTCAGTGACGCGTACGGCTGCTGCTCGATGTTGGCTCCGTCGGCGGTGCTGCCCTCGTCGACGGCGAGGCAGAGTCCGCTGTAGCGGTTGATGAGGAAGAAGTAGCCGTCACCGGTGGACGTGACGGCCCAGTGCTGCTGGGGGGCGTTGGCGTCAGACCAGATGCCGACGTTGCCGCCGTCGGCACGGGAGAGTCCCGCGACCTCCAGCAGCTTGCCGCTGCCCACACCCTTGATCTTGTAATAGCCGTCGCCGGTCTTGGTGAAGGTCCACTTCTGGTTCGCCTTGTTGAGCCAAGGCCACTGAAGGACATTGGTGTTGTTGGCGGTGGCCCCGCCCTCCACGTCGGCGACCTTGCCGCTGTGCCGGGCGACCAGCTGGTAGCCGGTGCCGTCGCCGGGCAGCGTGGTGGACACCAGGGCCGGCTTGGCCGTCCGGCTGCCGATGTGGACGCCGCCCATGTTGGCGTAGCCGCCCGTGGCCGCGTTGGCCTGGATCCGTACGAAACCCACGTTCCGGGCGGGCCATTCGGCCACCTTGGTGGCGCGGTCACCGGCCCAGGTACCGGTGGCGACCTGGGTGAAGTTCGTGCCGTCGGTACTGGTGGAGATGGTGTACGAGGTGATGTCGCCGTCAGTGGTGTTACTGCGGTTCCACTGCTTGGGCAGGTACTCCAGGGTGGAGACATTGCTCCACACCCCGCCCAGATCGATCGTGATCGAGTGAGGCAGGGCCGAGGACAGACCCCAAGTAGACCAGCAGGTCTCGTAATTCCTGTCGCTCAGCCCGTCGATGGCGTTGAGCGGTCCCTCGCCGTCGCGGAATCCGGTGGCGTAGGCGCTTACGGGCGTCACGGGGTGCTCGGCGCGCAGCATCTGCGTCGGCAGTGGCGGCCTGGACGCGTTGGGGCTCCATGCCGCCCCGACTTCGGCGAGTCGGTTGACGATGTTGGTGTCCAGCTTGCCGTTGCGGTTGGGCGGGCAGTTGAGGATGAACGAGGTGTACTTCGGTTCCAGGTCCGCCAGGTGCGACAGGATCGCGTCCTTGCTCATCAGGCTCTCGGTCGGCGTGGACGGATGCCAGAACCACCCGTTGCTGATCGTCTGTCCCTGCGTGGCGGCGTAGGTGTTCCCGGCCGGCGCGGTGATGCCCAGCGGCTCCTCGAAGTAGATAGCGTCGCCGAGGAACGGCACCGACAGTCCGCCGTGGTCGATCATGACGATGTCCGGCTGGAGCGACTTCACATGTTCACGGATCCGCTGGTAGGAGACGGCCTGCTGGCCCATCTGCCACGCGTAACCGTCGGTGACGAACATGTCGATGGTGCCGTAGTTGGTGAGCAGCTCGGTGATCTGGCCGAGGATGAACGTCATGTCGCCGGGCTGGATGGCATCGGTGACCTCGAGACCGGACACCTTGTGCCGGCTCTCCCACGCCTCGACTCCGAAGGTGCGGTCCCATATCGAGTAGTAGAACCCGACCCGCAGCCCCTTCGCCCGGAAGGCGTCACAGTACGCCTTCACCACGTCCTGCTTGTAGGAGCTGTTCGCGACGTTCTGGGTACCGTAGGCGCTCGGCCACAGGGCGAAGCCGTCATGGTGCTTGGTCGTCAGGATGCCGTAGCTCATCTTCGCCGCCGCGGCGGCTGCGGCCCACTGGGCACAGTCCACGGCCGTGGGCGCGAACAGGGCGGGGTTCTGGTTCGGGGCAGCCCACTCCTGGTTGGTGAACGTGCCCAGGCTGAAGTGGTTGAACATGCCGAACCGCATGTTCACCAGGTTTTCCAGGTTGGTCTGGGGGTCCGCGGCGGCCGCCTGCGCCAGCAGGGGCGACAACGCGGGAGCCACGGGCAGCGCGGTCGCGGCCACAGCGGCGCCCCCGGCACCCAGAAGCGTGCGACGGGACAGTCTTCCTGACGACATGGGTGCACTCCAGGCTTGGGGCGGCTCGGATTTTCGGAGTGGGGCGGGTTGGGGCGGCAGCAGCCCCCGGGGCGTGCCGTCTCCAGGCCTTCAGTCGCGGCCCTCCAACTGGGCTCGAAGGGCCGGATGTTACGCACGAAGTTCGATGACGTCCCTGCTCCGTGTCAACAGGTAAGAGGACGAAAGTGCTGCCACGGATAGCAGAATGAGAGCATTTATCACGCTAAGGAACAGTTCGTTCCACCACAGACATGCCATGTTTCGCAGAAGTGGATGGTGAACTCCGAAGACGACGCAGCGTTTTCAGGAGCGGCGCAAGTGGCTACGACGGTGTCACCCGCGCCATCGCCTCCAACAGCGACACCTGGGTCACCCCAGCGGGCGGACCTCGCAGCCCACGATCCCCAACTGCGCCGGCCCGGCCCGGAGAAAGGCGCGCCATCCACATGGCCACCGGCGCCGTCGTCAACGCCGCCTGAGACCTCGCCGCGAAGCGGACCGGCAAGCGCGTCTGGCGCTTCCTCGTTCAGATGTCACCCGAGCAGCTGGTCGCGCAGGTCGAGCTACCAGACATCCCATAAATAGCCGGACGACAAGCCATAACCGTAGAACAATTCCGTGATATGCGGGACTTATCCCTTGACAGTGATGGGATGTAAAGGCAACCTCCCCTCCGACTCCCGGCGCGAGCGATACGCGGCGGGCCACCTGCAACCACCGGAAGGCTGCATGAAACTCCTCCAACGAAGCGGGATTCGAGTCGCTGGTACGGCCGCCGCCATCCTCGCCGGCACAGGCTCGCTCACCGCGGTGCCCGCCTCCGCCGCCACGCCCGGGAACTGGACCTCGGTCCAGCCAGGTGTCGCACAGACCGGCTGTGACGGCGTGCGCGCCACCGTGGCGCTGGACGCGAACGGCGCCCTCTCGCTCGGCGCGACCTGGAACTGCCGCCAGGCTCTGATACCCGCCCCGATCGGGTTGGTGACCAGCCAGGCCGACTTCACCACCGGACTGGAGTTCGTCAGACGCACGGATACGCCCATCTCGTACAACTACGAGGTCGAAGCGGGGAAGTCCCGGGTCCGGACGCGGTCCGCTACTGAGACGAGACTCGTGTTCGCGAAGGGCTCCGCGCAGATGACCGTCCACGTCCGCACGTCCGCGGACGGTATGGCGCTGCGCTACGAGCTGCCATCGGGTGCGACGGTGCTGAAAGAGGCGACGTCGTTCGAACTGCCGACCGACACCCAGCTGTCCCGGCAGGTGTTCAGTCCCGATCACGAGAGGGGTTACGCGACCTCCACGGTCGCCGACGTCCCGACGGGCTCCTACGACATGGGCATGTTCGCCCAGCAGGCCAACGGCGCGCGGGTGCTGCTTGCCGAGTCCGGTGTGGACGGTAACTATTCGGGTGGCTGGTTCACACACACCCAGGGCACCGGCCGGTTCACCGTCGCGCTGGCCGACTCGCAGATCGTGCGATCCGGCGCGTTCACCACAGCGTGGCGCACCGCCGCCATCGGCAGCACGGCGACGGTCGTGGAGTCCACGCTGGTCGACGACGTCGCGCCCGCGTCGAAGATCTCCGACACCTCTTGGATCAAGCCCGGTATCGCCGCGTGGCCGTGGCTGGACGGCATGTGGGACACCCAGCGCGACCTGACCAAGCTCAAGCAGTGGGCCGACTACGCCTCCTCGCAGGGCTGGCCCCATCTCCTCGTGGACGACGGATGGAAGGACAACCAGGCGATCATTCCCGAGCTCGTGGCCTACGCCCGGGACCGCGGCGTGCGGATCATGCTCTGGTACCACTGGCAGGACCTGGACACCGCCGCCGAGCGGGACGCCGAGTTCACCAAGATCACCGGGTGGGGTGTCGTCGGCGTCAAGATGGACTTCATGGGTTCCGAGACCCGGGCCCGTCAGCAGTGGTACGACGCGGCCCTGGCCGACACCGCCCGCTACAAGCTGATGGTCGACCTGCACGGCTCGCGCCTGTCCGTCGGTGTCCACCGCACCTGGCCGCACGTGCTGACCAATGAGGCCGTCCGCGGCGAGGAGTACCCCGGCGGCCGGGACATCGGGCACGTGGCCGCGCTGCCGTTCACTCGCAGCGTACTGGGCCCGGCCGACTACTCGCCGATGAGCTTCCAGCAGGGCAACCCGAACAGCGACGCCGCCGAACTCGCCCTCGGCGTACTCCTGGACAGCGGCATCATGCTGCCCGGCAGCCGCATCTCGGACTACCAGGCCCGGCCCGAGGCACAGCGGTGGCTGCGCATGCTGCCGACCGTGTGGGACGAGACGAAGTACGTCTCGGGCGACCCGCTCACCGGAGGGGTCATCGCGCGCCGCGATGGCGACCGGTGGTTCGTCGGGGCTTTCCGGCGCGGTGGCGCCACCACCATCAGCTACCCGACCACGTTCCTCGGCTCCGGTACGTGGCACGCGGAGATCACCACCGACGGCTCCAATGGTCTGACCCGCACCAGCAAGGTGATCCAGGCCGGTGACACGCTGAGCGTCCCGGTGGTCGCCAACGGCGGCCATGTGGTCAGGCTGACCAAGGTCCCGGTCATCCCGACCGGGAACCGCACGGTGACCATTGCCGGCAGCAGCCACGTGCTCGACGTGAAGAGCGCAAGCCTCGCGAACGACGCCGAGATCATCCGCTGGCCCAGCACCGGCGGCACCAACCAGCGCTTCGCGTTCGTGCCCCTCGGCGACGGATACACGCGGATCGTCAGCCAGGCGAGCGGCAAGGACGTCGTCATCCGGTGGGCCTCCCGCGACGCGGGTGCGAAGGCGGTCCAGTACACGTACGAAGCCAACGCGAACACCAACGACGAATGGCTGGCGGAAGACGCGGGCAACGGCCGTATCCGGCTCCTCAACCGCCACAGCGGTCTCTACCTCACGGCGAGCAGTGCCCAGGGCGACCAACTGGAGCAGCGCCCGTTCGACGGCGCCGATCACCAGATGTTCACCGTCTCCTGACGCAGCTGAACGAGACAGTCATTCAGCAGTACAGCGCCGGGTCAGAACTCTGCGCCCTGCCCGGGGCCGTGGTCGAGGGCCACGGCCCCGGTGATGGCGGCGGTGCGGCGGGTGGGGCGAGAGCAGCGCATCCCTCACGCGCAGATGCGGCCCTGCGTGGGCTGGTCGACGCAACTGCCGGACCGCGCGGGGGCGGTGGGCGGCTACCGCCGGCGCGGGATGGTGACCCGGAGCCGTTATCCGCGCGGCGCGAAATGCACCGGAACGGAACCCGTCGGAAACATTGACGGAACCACGGCTCAACCCTATCTTCTGCTCGAAGTCCCGCACATTGTTCGTAAGTTCGAACAATCACGTCCCTCGCCACGGCGATTGGCCAAGCGGACGGGCCGAGCCCGGAGGAAGAGTTGAACAGAACCGTAAGAACGCTGCTCGCCCTGCTGGGCCCGCTGCTGCTGGTCCTGCTGGGTGTCCCCGCCCTTCATACCGCCTCCGCCGCCGCGCCACCGGCCGGGCAGGCCACGCGGTACACGATGACCGCGTTCACCAACAGCAGTGAGTCGAACCTGTACGTGTACGACTCGCCGGACGCCACTGGATTCAACCTTCAGAAGGGCCCTGCCTACACCCCGCCGTCCGGTCTGATCCGGGACCCCAGCATCTTCAAGCACACCGACGGCTACTACTACCTCACTTACACCACCAACTGGACCGGGAACACGATCGGTTTCGCCCGGAGCACCGACCGAGTGAACTGGACGTCCCTGTACAACTACACGATCCCGATCAGCGGGCTGACCCGCACCTGGGCGCCCGAGTGGTTCATCGACACCGACGGCAGCGTCAACATCATCGTGTCCCTGACGGCGGCGAGCACCGCCACCCATTTCACCGCCTACAAGATCACGGCGACCAACTCCGCGCTGACCACCTGGTCCGCGCCCACTCAGCTGTCCGGCATCGGCCCGAACTACATCGACACCTTCATCGTCAAGGTCGGCTCCACCTACCACGCGTTCACCAAGAACGAGACGACGAAGTACATCGAGTACGCCACCGCCTCCAGCCTCACCGGCCCCTACACCATGCGGAAGACGGGAGACTGGGCCGGATTCGGCAGCTGGGTCGAGGGCCCGGCCCTGGTCCAGCTCGACAACGGCGGCTGGCGCATCTACTACGACGGCTACCGCGCCGGGAAGTACTGGTACAGCGACAGCTACGACAACTTCGCCACCTGGTCCACGCCCACCGAGGTGCCCGGGCTGACCGGCTTCATACGCCACGCCACCGTGCTGAAGGAGACGGTCCCCGGCGGCGTCACCCTGCCCACCAACACCACCAGGTCGCTGCAGTCGGTCAACTTCCCCGGCCGGTACGCCGTGGTGCGCTCCGACAGCCTCGGCTACATCGACCCGGTGAGCGCCTCCAGCAGCACCGCCGTCAAGCAGAGCGCCACCTTCACCGTCGTGCCCGGCCTCGCCGACGCCAACTGCTACTCCTTCCGCGACTCCTCCGGCCGCTATCTGCGCCACTGGGACTTCCGGGTCCGCTTCGACAGCAGCAACGGCACCGCCATCTTCAACAAGGACGCCACCTACTGCGCCCGCCCCGGCACCGCCTCCGGTTCCGTCCGCCTGGAGTCGTACAACTACCCCGGCCGCTACCTGCGCCACTACGACTACGCGCTGCGCGTGGACCTCTACCAGAACACCGACGCGTTCCGCGCCGACAGCTCCTTCACGGTGGTCAGCCCCTGGGCCTGACCTGTCCGACCCACTCCCCTGCCGTGCCGTCGCGGAACCCACCCACGGCGGCGCGGGCTTCTGTCGCCCCGCACGCGCGACGGCTGCGTCCGGCGGCAACGCCGGGCTGTCCACGGGCGGCGCGGTCGCCCCCGGCGGCCGGGAGGGCTCAAGGGGGATCCTCGGTTCGACTCAAGTCCTCGACTCCTTCTCGGCACATCCAATGTTTGGCTCGGCGCCAGGGCGCCGGACGGACGCGCATCCGGAAGTAGCCAAGTATTTCGTGTCGCAAGACTAGACACAGGCAACGTTCGTATCCATTAATCCATCCCATGTATCAGTCCAACGACCAAGCTCTCGCTCTCTCCTCACCGAAAGGTGCAAGATGGCCTCCTCCGTCAGCAGACGGCGTCTCCTGCAAGTAGCAGGGGCCACCGCCGCCGCCTCTGCCACCGGATCCTTCATCGGCACATCTCCCGCCCACGCGGCCATACCCCCCGCAAGGGCCGACATCGGGGTCTCCGCGCACCCCTTCGAACTCGGCCAGGTCCGGCTCACCGCGAGCCGGTGGCTGGACAACCAAGACCGTACGCGGAACTACCTGCGGTTCGTCGATGTGGACCGGCTGCTGTACAACTTCCGCGCCAACCACCGGCTGTCCACCAACGGCGCGGCTGCCACCGGCGGTTGGGACGCGCCGGACTTCCCCTTCCGCACCCACGTCCAGGGGCACTTCCTCACCGCGTGGGCACAGCTGTACGCCGTGACCGGGGACACCACCTGCCGGGACAAGGCAACCGCCATGGTTGCGGAGTTGGCCAAATGCCAGGCCAACAACAGCGCCGCCGGTTTCAACGCCGGGTACCTCTCCGGCTACCCGGAGTCCGACTTCACCGCTCTCGAGCAGCGGACCCTGGGCAACGGCAACGTGCCGTACTACACCATCCACAAGACCCTCGCCGGCCTGCTGGACGTATGGCGCCACATCGGCAGCACCCAAGCCCGGGACGTGCTGCTCGCCCTGGCGGGATGGGTCGACTGGCGCACCGGCCGGCTGAGCGGCCAGCAGATGCAGGCCATGCTGCAAACCGAGTTCGGCGGCATGAACGCCGTGCTGACCGATCTCTACCAGCAGACAGGCGACGCGCGGTGGCTCACCGTCGCCCGGCGGTTCGACCACGCCGCGGTGTTCGACCCCCTGGCGTCCAACCAGGACCAGCTCAATGGACTGCACGCCAACACCCAGGTACCCAAGTGGATCGGCGCGGCCCGGGAGTACAAGGCCACCGGCACCACCCGCTACCGGGACATCGCCACCAACGCCTGGAACATCACCGTCAACGCGCACACCTATGCCATCGGCGGCAACAGCCAGGCGGAGCATTTCCGCGCCCCGAACGCCATCGCCGGCTACCTGAACAAGGACACCTGCGAAAGCTGCAACACCTTCAACATGCTCAGCCTCACCCGGGAGTTGTTCGCGCTGGACCCGAACCGGGTCGCGCTGTTCGACTACTACGAGCGGGCATGGCTGAACCAGATGATCGGCCAGCAGAACCCGGCCGACAACCACGGCCACGTCACCTACTTCACCCCGCTCAACCCGGGAGGCCGACGCGGTGTGGGCCCGGCGTGGGGCGGCGGCACCTGGAGCACCGACTACGGCACCTTCTGGTGCTGCCAGGGCACAGGCCTGGAGATGCACACCAGGCTGATGGACTCCATCTACTTCCGCAGCGACAACACGCTGATCGTGAACCTGTTCGTGCCCTCGGTCCTCAACTGGTCAGAGCGCGGAATCACCGTCACCCAGACCACGACATACCCCGTCAGCGACACCACGACCCTGCAGGTCACCGGCAACGTCAGCGGAACCTGGGCCATGCGCATCCGCATCCCGAGCTGGACCACCGGGGCCACCATCAGCGTCAACGGCGTCGCGCAAACCATCACCACCACCCCCGGCAGCTACGCCACCCTGAACCGCTCATGGGCCTCCGGCGACACGGTCACCGTCCGCCTGCCCATGCGGATCATCATGCGAGCGGCCAACGACAACCCGAACGTCACCGCGATCACCTACGGCCCGGTGGTCCTGTCCGGCAACTACGGCAACTCCGCCCTCAACTCCCTCCCAACGCTGAACACGTCCTCGATCAGACGGACCAGCAGCAGTTCGCTCGCCTTCACCGCCACCGCCAACGGCTCCACCGTCAACCTGGGCCCGTTCCACGACGCGCACGGCCACAACTACACCGTCTACTGGAACACCAGCGGCACCGTCCGTCTCGCCAACGTGGGCAGCGGTCTCGTGCTGGGCATCCAGAACATGTCCACGGCCGACGGTGGCCGCGCCCTGCAGTGGCATGACTCGGGCACCGCCGACCACGACTGGCACATGATCACCGACGGAGACGCGGTCCGCTTCCGCAACGCCCACAGCGGCAAGGTGCTCGGCGTCCAGGACATGTCCACAACCGACAACGCGACCGTCCTGCAGTGGTCGGACAACGGCACCGCCGACCACAAGTGGACGCTGCTCGACCAGGGAGACGGGACCTACAAGATCCGCAACGTGCACAGCGGCAAGTTGCTCGCCATCGCGAACAACTCCACCGCCGTCGGCGCGTTCGCAGTCCAGGACTCGGACAACGGCACCGCCGACAACCGATGGCGCATCTTGAGGGACTAAGGGCCGCCGCGGAAGTAGATCCCGGTCGCTCTCCACCCTCCAGCTTGCTCGCCACTTCGACCCTCGTTCGACATGACGAACATCAGGGTCGGATCGCAGCGCATCGACAGTCCGGACAGCCTCTGACGGGGCCAACCGGAAACGTTTACTCAAGGAATGAGGCCCCATGCACAGACGTAGTTTCAGCCGCAGGCCACTGTCTGTGGTGCTCGCGGCCCTGGTCTCGTTGGCGGCGCTGCTCGTCGCCAGCCCGGCCCAGGCGGCCACCACTGGCGCCTTGCGCGGCGTTGGTTCCGGCCGGTGTCTCGACGTGTCGGGCGCCAGCCAGACCGACGGCACGAACGTGCAGATCTGGGACTGCCACGGCGGGACCAACCAGCAGTGGACGCTGACGGACAGCAACCAGCTGACGGTGTACGGCAACAAGTGCCTCGATGTCCCGGGCCACGCCAACACGGCCGGTACCCGGCCGGTGATCTGGCCCTGCAACGGCGGTACGAACCAGCAGTGGCGGGTGAACTCCGACGGCACGGTCGTCGCCGTGGAGTCCGGGCTGTGCCTGGACGTGTCGGGCGGCGCCACGGCCAACGGCACGGCGGTGCAGCTCTGGAACTGCACCGGCGGCAGCAACCAGAAGTGGACCGGCCTGTCCGGAGGGGGCAGCACGTGTGCCCTTCCGTCGACGTACCGGTGGAGCTCGACCGGTCCGCTGGCGCAGCCGGCGAACGGGTGGGCCTCGCTGAAGGACTTCACCACCGCGACGTACAACGGCAAGCACCTGGTCTACGCGACGTACTCCGACGGCAATTGGCACTCGATGGGCTTCAGCCCCTTCACGAACTGGTCGGACATGGGGTCGGCCACCCAGACCGGCATGAGCCAGGGCGCGGTGGCGCCCAAACTGTTCTACTTCGCGCCCAAGAACATCTGGGTGCTGGCCTCAAACGGGTGGGGTACCGCCTGGACCTTCGTCTACCGCACGTCGAGCGACCCCACCAACCCCAACGGCTGGTCCGCGCCGCAGCCGCTGTTCACCGGCAGTGTCCCCGACGGCAGCGCGATCGACCCGACCCTGATCGCCGACGACCAGAACATGTACATGTTCTTCGCCGGTGACAACGGCAAGATCTACAGGTCGACCATGTCACTCGGGAACTTCCCGAGCAGCTTCGGCTCGTCGTACACGACGATCATGAGCGACACGGAGAAGAACCTGTTCGAGGCGCCGGAGGTCTACAAGGTCCAGGGCCAGAACCAGTACCTGATGATCGTCGAGGCTCGCGGTGTGAATGAGGACCGCTTCTTCCGTTCGTTCACGGCCTCCAGCCTGAACGGGCCGTGGACCGTCCAGGCCGGCACCGAGTCCAACCCCTTCGCGGGCAAGGCCAACAGCGGTGCCACCTGGACCAACAGCATCAGCCACGGTGACCTGGTCCGCAACAACCCCGACCAGACCATGACCATCGACCCCTGCAACCTGCAGTTCCTCTACCAGGGCCTGTCCCCCAACGTCCCGCCGGGCACCGACTACGTGGACCTGCCGTACCGGCCTGGCCTGCTCACCCTGCAGCGCTGACCCGCGGGCACACGACCAGAAGCTTGTGACCGTGCCTATCAGGCACGGTCACAAGCGGCTTCCGCCTTGTCTCCCAGGAAGCCCCGCCCCGTGGCCCCATACCCAGACGACTGCTGCGTCTCCTCACAGCCACCGCGCTGACGCTCACCGCCTGCGTCACCGCCTCCGCCGGCACGACCGCCGAGGCCGCGCCGGGCAGCCCCGCACTCACCCCGCCGCTGGGCTGGAACAGTTGGAACAGCTTCGGGTGCGGGATCACCGAGGCCCAGGTGCGCCAGGCCGCCGACGCGATGGTGTCCTCGGGCATGCGCG
>NZ_LOHS01000147.1 GCF_001642995.1 Streptomyces jeddahensis | reverse complement strand
ACGCTGGGGCTGAGGTGGACTGAGGGGCTGCCCGACGTCGTCGGGGTGCCGCTGTGCCCACCCGTGCCGCCCCAGCGGCACGGCTGCCCACAGCGGCGGCGGCCCGATGCCACGCAGCGCGGTGGCCCCGGCGCCCACAGCGACGGGGGCGGGGCAGTGCCCCGGCACGGCAGAGGCGGTGGCCTAGCCCTGCCCGCCCGCCCTCTGCCGGAGCGCCGCCACCCGCCGGTACAGCTCCACCGCCTCCGTGGAGCGCCCGAGCTGCTCCAGGCAGTGCGCCTCGTCGTTGCGGCTGGCGAGGGCGTCGGGGGGGTCGGCGCCGAGGACGCGCTCGCGGGCCGCAGCGACCCGGCGGTACTCGGTGAGCGCGTCGGCCCACCGGCCGAGCCAGCCGAGCCCGACGGCCACCTCGCGGTGGCTGACGAGCGTGTCGGGGTGGTCGGGCCCCAGCACGCGCTCGCGGATCGCGCACACGTCCCGAGCCTCGGCGAGCGCCTCCTCCCAGCGCCCGAGCCGCCCGAGGTTGACGCCCAGGCCGTGCCGGGCGCGCAGCGTCTCGGGATGGGCGGGCCCGTGCACGCGCGTGCGGTCGTCGACAAGGTCGCGGTAGAGCGTCAGGGCCTCCGCGCTGCGGCCGAGGCGGCCGAGGCTGATGCCCACCTCGTAACGGGCCGCGAGCGTGTCCGGATGGTCGGGGCCGATCGCCTGCGCACGGGCGTCGGCGACCTCCCGGTACGTCTGGAGGGCCTCCGTCCAGCGGCCCAGCTGTCCGAGCGCATAGGCGACCTCGTACCGCGTGACGAGCGTGTCCGGATGGTTCGCGCCGAGCACGCGCGCACGGGCAGCGGCGACCTGGTGCGCCATGCGGTACGAGTCCTCGAGCCTGCCGAGCCGGCCGAGGTTGAAGGCGAGGTTGTGACGGCAGCGCAGGGTGTCGGGGTGGTCGGGCCCCATGCTGCGCTCCCGCTGCGCGAGCACCGCGCTGTACACCTGGTGTGCCTCGAAGTGCCGGCCGAGCTGGCCGAGGACGTACGCCGTCTCCTGGCGGGCGGCGAGAGTGTCCGGGTGGCCCTCGCCCATCGTCCGCGCGCGGCCCTGGGCGACCCGTTCGTACTGCGCCAGCGCGTCGGCGGCCCGGCCGGTGCGGCTGAGGGTGAAACCGACCTCGTAGAGGCTGGCGAGGGTGTCGGGATGGTCCGGCCCGAGCAGGTGTTCGCGTTCCACGGCGACGGCGCGGTGCACCTCCCCTGCCTCGTCCCATCGGCCGAGCCGCCCCAGGCTGAGGCCCGCGTTGTGCCGGGAGGCGAGCGCGGCGAGCGCCTCGGGGGACGGCGTCGGCCGCTCGGCCTGCACCGGTGCGGCGGGTCGGCGGGCGTCGGCGCGCGGGATCCACTCACCGGTGAGGCCCGCCGCAGCGTCCGGCGGCGTCGTACGGAGTGAGGCGCTCGCCTTGTGGCCCGTGGTCATGCCACGGGTCCACGACGGCAGGCGCGGCTCGCGAGACGGCGGCTGCTGCGGGCGCTCGGCGGGCGGCCGCAGGGGCGCTTCGCCGGTGGAGGGCCTCGGGCTCGGCTCCTCTCTCCCCGGCACCGGTGGTGACACGACCGTCGGGACGTACGCGGAGCCGCTGCGGCCCGCCGCGATGGTGCGCGCCAGTTCACGGGCGTCGTTCGGGCGCTCGTCGGGTTCCTTGGCGAGCAGGCCGAGGATGAGGTCCTCGACGAATTCGGGCAGCTCCGCGCGGTGCCGGCGCGGCGGCTCGGGCGGGGTGTCCCGGTGCCCGACGAGCACGGCCCAGGCGTCATCGAGGTCGAACGGCGGTGCCCCGGTGGCGAGTTCGTACAGGACGCAGCCGAAGGAGTACAGGTCGCTGCGCTGATCGACGCCCTCGCCGCCGATCTGCTCGGGCGACATGTAGTGCGGCGTGCCCATCGCGATTCCGGTGCCGGTCAGCCGCGACGTGAAGCCGATGTCGTGGCCGAGCCGTGCGATGCCGAAGTCGCAGATCTTCACCGAGCCGTCCGTGAGCCGCATGATGTTGGCGGGCTTCAGATCCCGGTGGACGATGCCCTGTTCGTGCGTGTACGCGAGGGCGGCCGCGACCTGTTCGGCGATGTCCAGGATGTCGGGCACCGGCAGTGGATGGTGCTTGTTGTCCTCCAGGACCTGGCTGAGGTTGCGGCCTTCCAGCAGCTCCATCACCAGATACAGCACACCGTCGTGCTCGCCGAAGTCGTGCACCACGGTGACGCCGCGGTGCTGCAGAGCGGCCGCGACGCGCGCCTCACGGCGGAACCGCTCCCGCAACACGCGTGTGAAGGACTGGTCCTGACCGGGGCTCAGCGGCTTGAGGCACTTGACGGCCACTCTGCGGCCCAGGGACTCGTCTCGCGCACGCCACACCTCTCCCATGCCACCGCGACCGATCAGGTCGAGCAGCCGGTACCGGCCCTGGATCAGCCTGGTGTCCGCCATCTTTGTGCCGTCGCCCCCGTCAGCTCGCTGCTGCCATCGCCGAGGCCCTGTCGTCAGACAGGGCCTGGCCCGTCCAGTATGACGAGGCGTCTGTGGAGTTTGTATGGGGCCGGGCGGCTGCCGGGGCCGAGCCGTGCCACGGCGCGGAGGATGTGTTTGGGCGGGAGTTGCCAGCGCACACCTGCGGGGATGCAGCGCAGAAGGGTGCCGATGAGACGCAGGCGCCGGGTGACCGCTGCGGGTGGCGGGGCCGGCCGCCCGTACAGCTCGTGGGCGTACGGCGGCAGGGAGGCGTACGCGAGGTTCGCCACGCGCCTCCAGATGATCGCGCGCGCCGGGATCATCAGTGCGTGGACCGGGGGCTTCCGCAGGAAGTCGTCGACGTCGCGCGCCTCGGGCCCTGCCGCGAGCTCGGACCGCATCTTCTCGAAGTACGCCGCGAGTTGGCCTGTGGTGGCCGGTACACGGTCGGGGTCGAGCCCGACGAGCCGCGCGCTGACGCGGTGCTCGTCGACGTACCGGTCGGCCTGCGCGTCCGTGAGACGGATCCCCGAGCGGCGTACGACGTGCAGATACGAGTCGATCTCGGCGCAGTGCACCCACAGCAGCAGCTCGGGCTCGTCGACGCCGTAGCGCTCCCCCGTCTCGGGGTCGGTGGCGCTGAGCATGCTGTGGATCTTCCGTACGCGGGCCCCGGCCCGTTCGGCGGCCTCGGTCGTGCCGTACGTGGTGGTGCCGACGAAGTTCGCCGTGCGCATCAGCCGGCCCCACGCGTCCTTGCGGAACTCCGAGTTCTGCATCACGCCGCGCACCGCGCGCGGGAGGAGTGCCTGCAGATACAGCGCGCGGACGCCCGCGATCCACATCATCGGGTCGCTGTGCAGCTGCCAGGTCACCGAGGAAGGCCCGAAGAGACCGGGATCCGCATCTCGCATGCCCCACCTCCTGCTCGCAGCCTACGCACACACGGGCGGCTCACGCCGGGTGAGCCCGGCTGAGCGACGCATCGGTGCCCCTTCCGCTGGCGTGTCCGGCCGCCTAGCGTTCCGTCCCATGGATCGTGAAAAGTCCGTTCGCCATTTCGACCACTGCCCCTGGCTTTT
Source organism: Streptomyces jeddahensis (assembly GCF_001642995.1). GTDB lineage: Bacteria > Actinomycetota > Actinomycetes > Streptomycetales > Streptomycetaceae > Streptomyces > Streptomyces jeddahensis. The sequence goes on along the minus strand of NZ_LOHS01000147.1, from coordinate 9,306 downwards.
CGCCGAGGAGGCGACGGAGGAGCAGCGTGCCGCCCAGCTGGGGCGGCAGCAGGCCATCGACGGGGACAGCGAGGTCGGTGAGCAGTGCTACGTGGCCGAGTCCGCTGCCGTGTTCCCGGACCGGCTGCGACTCGGAGACAACTCGTACATCGCCGCTCACGCCTATGTCACAGGGATGTTGACCACCGGCTCGGACTGCACGCTGAACCCGTTCAGCACAGTGCGGGGCAACGTCACGCTGGGCGACGGCGTACGGATCGGCGCGCACACCTCGCTGCTCGGCTTCAACCACTCCATGGCGCCGGACCGGCCGGTCTTCCAACAGCCGCTCACCAGCAAGGGGATCACCGTCGGCGACGACGTGTGGATCGGCTCGCACGTGGTCGTCATGGACGGGGTGACCATCGGCGACCACTGCGTGATCGGAGCCGGGGCGGTGGTCACCAAGGACATCCCGGCATGGACGGTGGCCGCCGGGAACCCGGCACGGCCCCTGCGCAACCGCCTGGAACCCAAGGCGGTCGCCGCGGCCCGCCCCGGCGACGGCGGAGACCGCCTGACCCGGTTCGCCGACACCGCCCGCGCCCAGGCCGCCGATCTCCTGGCCCGGTGCTGGGACGGCGGATACGTCGACCGCCCCGGAGCGGCGCCCACCGTGCGCGCCCACTGCGATGCCGTGGAGATCGCCGACCTGCTGCTGGGAACCGCCCCCGAGCAACTCACGGCGGATGAGCACGTCAAGCGGCTGGCCGCCCTGCAGGATCCGGGCACCGGGCTGGTGCCGGAGTTCGGCGAACCACTGCCTGCTGCCGACGCCGACGGCTTCATCGGGGAGGGGCCCGCGCTCTACCACGTCCTGTCCGTCGGCTACGCCCTCGAGTTGCTGGGCGCATCCTTCCCGTATCCGGTGCGCGGCGTACGGGAGATGACCGCGCCACAACTCGTCGCACGGCTGGAAAGCCTTCCGTGGCGGGATGGTGCATGGGGTGCCGGCGCCTGGATCGACTCGTGGGCCACGGCCGCGCACTGGAATCTGCGGCAAGGGGACGACGGCGTCACAGCCGGGACCGTGGAGGCCCTGTTCGGGTGGCTTCTGACCCACGCCGACCCGTGGACCGGCATGTGGGGCACCCCCTCGCCCGCGGCCGGCCGGCTGCAGGTGGTCAACGGTTACTACCGGCTCACGCGTGGCTCGTTCGCCCAGTTCGGGTTGCCGGTGCCGCACGCGGAGCGCGTCGTGGACACGGTCCTGGACCACGCGCGGGACGCCCGCTACTTCGGCGCCGGGCAGGAGAACGCCTGCAACGTGCTGGATGTGGCGCACCCCTTGTGGCTGTGCACCCGGCAGCTCGGGACCAGCACGAACGGCGACGGCTACCGGTCTGCCGAGATACGCGCCTGGGCCGAACGCCAGCTGGCCGCGACCCTGCCGCGCTGGCAGGACGGCCGAGGCTTCGGCTTCGGCCCCGGTGCCACAGGACCCGGCCCGGAACCCGGACTCCAGGGCACCGAGATGTGGCTGGCCATCGTCTGGCTCCTCGCCGACCTGCTGGGCCGCTCCGACGCCCTCGGCTATCGCCCCCGCGGCGTCCACCGCCCGGAGCCGGCCCGACGACCATGATCCCGAGACCTGATCCTCGCGCGCCGTCGCGAACATGCGTACCACGAGGATCGGCAGGCAAGGGACCTGAGCAGCGCTTCTGGTCACGCCACGCGGTCACACGACGTCGCCCCCGTGGTCACGGGCATAGGCCTGGAAGGTCTGGTGCATGGAGCCCTCCGTGTGCAGGAACCATCGGTCGAGAATGGCGGCGAGGTCCTCGAGAGCCGCGGTGAGGACGGCGGCGGATGCCCTGACGTCCGGGCGCTGGGCCCTGCCCGCCGCTTCGGCCAGCTCCGCGGCATAGCCGACCCGGAGGGCCAGGGACGTGTCGCCGGGGCCGTCGTGGAAGTAGTACGACTCGGCGTACTGGGAGAGGTCCACGCAGATGCGCGCGACATCGCCCGCCAGGCCGTCGAGGGCGGTGGCACCAGCGGGCGAGTCCAGGTGCCGCTCGGCCGAGCCGGTGCGGCGGAGGTGGGAGATCCGCAGCGCCAGGGCCCGCCTGCGCGCCAGCGCCGGGTAGATGCCGAGGACCCAGGACACGGTGGCTGTCAGCAGCGCGAAGCCGACCAGAGCTTCCAGCGGGGCGACGATCCGAAGCCAGCCGGCAACCGGTGCGATGTCGCCGAGACCGAGCGTGGCGAGGGTGACCAATGAGATGTACAAGGCATCCACCGGGCCGGAGTGCTCGCCGGGTTCCAGCGCAGCGGAGAACGAGAAGGCGTTCGGCATGTGGGGCCAGTAGATCAGCGCCCACCCCAGGGCCACACACATCGCCCACGTGGCCACCACGGTCACCATGCCGAGCGGTCCGGCCAGACCGGCCCCCCGCCGACGGGCACTGAATCGCGAAGAGAGCCGCCACAGTGCTGTCATGATGATCCGGCTCAGGCCTCCATGGCGCGTGGGATGCCACAGGGTGTGGAACACGTCCCGCAGGATCGTCATCACGACGACTGCGCCGACCAGTGTGATCAGCCATTTCATGGGCATCCTCCCGGGACGCCGTCCGCGACATGCCCCGACGTCCCCGCCCGCTTCGGCTGTCTCGTCCTCGCCCGCTTCGGCTGTCTCCAGAGTCGCCGAGCCCGTATCGGGCCGCACACGCGAACTCTCCAACGGGGCGCCGGGGCGCCGCACCGCCTGACGTGTCGGCGGCGGTGCCATCCGGCCGTCCCGCAGGGCCCCGGCCTGGCGGAAGCACGGTCCGGTGCGCGATCGTGGGCCGGGACCGCTGCTCCCATGACGCCGGACTGCGGATCGAAAGTCGGCGGAAGGGGCCTGATGTCGCAGTCGCACCGCACCGAGGGGTGGCTGCGGCGTGCGATGCCCGGATGGGAGGTCTTCGCCGCCTATCGGCGTTCCTGGCTGCGCGGCGATGTGCTCGCCGGGCTGACCGTGGCCGCTTATCTGATTCCGCAGGTGATGGCCTATGCCGGCCTGGCCGGGCTGTCCCCGGTCGCGGGCCTGTGGGCGATCATCCCTCCACTCGTGTTCTACGCGGTCCTGGGCTCGTCCCGGCAGTTGTCGGTCGGCCCCGAATCCACCACCGCGCTGTTGACGGCCGCGAGCATCGGACCGCTCGCCGCCGGCGCCCCGGAGCGGTACGCCACGCTGGCCGCCGCGCTCGCCGTGGTCGTGGGAGTGCTGTGCCTCATCGCCCGGCTGGCGAGGCTGGGATTCGTCGCGGACCTTCTGTCCAGGCCGATCCTCGTCGGCTTCATGACCGGCATCGGCCTCATCATGATCGTCGACCAGCTTCCGAAGCTCGCGGGAGTGCCCGCAGGCGGGAAGACCTTCGTCCCGCAGTTCGTCACCTTCCTCAGCCGTCTCCCGCAGGCGCATCTGCTGACCCTCGCCTTCGCGGCGGCGGCCCTCGCCTTCCTGTTCCTCGTACAACGCCTGGCTCCGAAGCTGCCCGGACCGCTGCTCGTCGTGTTGCTGGCCACGGCGCTGGTCGCCGCGTTCCGCCTGGAGCGGCACGGAATCCGGGTGATCGGCGAGGTCCCCGCCGGTCTGCCGCGGCCCGTACTCCCCGACGTCACCGATCTTTCCGGCCTGCTGCTGCCGGCCCTTGGAGTGCTGCTCGTCGGATACACCGATGTCATCCTGACCGCCCGTGCGTTCGCCGCACGCCAGGGCCGGCCTGTCGACGCCAACCAGGAACTGCTGGCCCTCGGCGCCTCGAACATCGGCGCGGGATTCTTCCAGGGCTTCCCGGTCAGCAGCAGCGCCAGCCGTACCGCCCTCGGTGACACGGCAGGCAGCCGCACCCAGGTGTACTCGCTCGTGGCCTGCGCGGCGGTGGTCGCCGTGCTGCTCTTCCTCAGCCCCCTGCTCGCGCACTTCCCCACCGCCGTCCTCGGAGCGATCGTGATCTACGCGGCGGTCCGCCTCATCGACGTGGCCGGATTCCGGCGACTCGCCGAGTTCCGCCGCAGCGAGTTCCTCCTGGCACTCGGCACGCTCGCCGGCGTCCTCGCTCTCGACATCCTCTACGGCGTACTGGTCGCCGTGGGCCTGTCGGTCGCGGAGGTGCTGGCCCGTGTCGCACGCCCCCACGACGCGATCCAGGGGCTCGTCCCCGGTCTTGCGGGCATGCACGACGTGGACGACTACCCGGAGGCCCGCACGATCCCCGGACTGGTGGTGTACCGCTACGACTCCCCGTTGTTCTTCGCCAACGCCCAGGACTTCAAGCGCAGGGCCACGGCCTCCGTGGACGCCGTGACAGAGCAGAGCGGGCCCGTCTCCTGGTTCGTCCTCAACACCGAGGCGAACGTCGAGGTCGACATCACGGCGCTGGACGCCGTCGACTCCCTGCGGCGGGAACTGGAGCGCCGCGGCATCGTCTTCGCGCTGGCCCGGGTCAAGCAGGACCTGCTGGACGACCTGGACGCGTACGGGCTGACCGCCGCGATCGGTGAGGACCGGATCTTCCCGACCCTGCCCACCGCCGTGGCAGCGTACGAGGATTGGGCTCGCGGCCACCCGCCACCGCCCCCGTGATGCACGCGCGCATGGCTCACGAACGGACGACCGCGACGGGGCAGTGCGCGTGGTGCAGGACGGCCTGGCTGACGGATCCCAGGAGCAGGCCCGTGAAGCCGCCCCTGCCCCGCGCCCCCACCACCACGAGCTGGCCACCGCTACTTGCTTCGATGAGGGCCTGACGCGTACGGGCGCCAGGCCACATGCGCTCGTCCGCCACGTGCCTCATCACACCCACGCACGCCGGGGCGAAGCGGCGGGCGCCGGTGCATCAGCGTTTGCCGGGAGTGCGGGGGTGCAGCACGTCGAGACGCCGCCGGTACTCCTCTTCGTCGATCTCCCCGCGGGCGAAGCGTTCACCGAGAATCTGTTCAGGCGTGGGCACGGCGGGATTGCGGGTGTGCTCGTGGGGGCGGCTGAGGGCCCGGAAGAGCAGCACGGCCACCATGATGATCAACGCCCAGAAAAGGATCATGCCGATCGACATGGCGAACCAGCCCCATCCGCCGTGACCGTGGTCGTACCAGAACATCGTCACCACTCCCCGGCTTCTGCGCCGAGTGCCACTCGGGGCGCGGCACCCGTTCGGGACGTGCCTCCACCTGCATCATCCCTCTGCTGCGCGCGCAAAGGATGGGACCGATGGTCCCGGTCCTGTGGGCTGGCGCGCCCTCCCGGCCGCAGTGCTCGGACGCAAGTCCAGACGGGCCCGCCCCAGGAATGGGGACGTGGTGGGGCGTGAAGGTGGCGGCCCGCTGGGAAGCGGCCGTCGCGGCATCGCTCGCCTCGGTCATGGAAGAGGCGCAGGCCCCGGCCCTGAGCGGGGCCGAGTTCATCGTGTCGCCGCCCGGCCGGCGATCGAGGCCACGGCCGCAGCAACCGCCGTCCTGAGCTCGCGTGCGTCGGCCCCGGCGCGGGAGCGCAGATTCACTCCGTACGCGAGGGTGGCCAGCACGTCGGCCCCGGCACTGGGGTCCGTGCCGGCGGCCAGCTGGCCCTGGGCCTCGGCCCTGAGGAGTGCCTCCTGCAGGGCGTCCCGCAGCTGCCGGTGGTGCTGCTCGAGCATGCTGCGCACTTCGGGGTCGCTGTTCTCTGCACCCGCGTGCGCGTTGGAGATCATGCAGCCCCACTGGGCGTACTCCCCCGAGCAGCGCGCCTCGATCAGTCCTGTGAAGAACTCGGTGACGGCGGGCAGCCCCCGTGCGTCGTCCGCCAGGCGTTGGAACGCGGGCTGGGAGCGACTTTCGATGTAGCGCCGCAGAGCAGCGCGGTACAGGTCCTGCTTGCCGCCGAAGGTCGCGTACAGGCTGGAGCGGTTGAGTCCGGTCGCGGTCACGACGTCCTGGATCCCCGTCGAGGCAACGCCCTGCCGCCAGAACAGCCGTACCACTGTCTCCAGGGCTGCGTCCGGATCGAAGTGCTTGATGTCCGGCATGCTCACCTCGTCATCTTGAACCAGAGGTTTCAAGATACCGCCCGCCACATCGTTGCCCTGCGCTCCCTCCAGCAGCACCACGACGCCATCACCGCGCGTGGCGCCCGCCTGGTGGCCGTCTCCCCGCAGATCCCCGACGAGTCTCTCTCCCTGGTCGAGAAGCACGACCTCGCCTTCGACAGTGATCGGCGGCCCGGCCGCCGATCATGAGCGCATGCATGGCAACCCGGCCTACGACCGTGATCCGCATGTGATCAACGCCCCGTAATCTCCACCTGACTTGGGGATTCACGGGATGCGCGACCAAAGCGGGGGACAGCACATGACATATCGGCGCGCGGCGATACCGGCACTGGCCGGGGGGCTGCTGCTCACGGCGCTGCTGTGGTGGGCGGGGGCGAGCGCGCACGCGCTGCATCTGCCGGGCACCACCAACGTGATCGGCGGCCGGGCCGCCGCCGAGCTCGAGCACTGGCTCACCCCCTGGTCGTACGACCCCCCGGACTCGGTCCGGCTCGGCGCCGAGGTGTCCGGCGGGATCGGGGACACGGCCGGGACCGACAGCAGCCGCTACCTCGCGCTGTACACCACCGCGCTGCAGATCCGGTTCGGCGCGGTGTTCGCCTTCTTCGTGCCCGGGGCGCTGCTCCTGGTCCGCAGGCTGCCCCCGGTGCACGGCCGGATGCCGGACACGCTGCTCGCGGTGTGGGCCTGGGGCCTGGTGGCCGGGACCCTGGCGGTGACCGTCTCCGCGCCGTGGCTGATCGCCGCGCACGGGCACGGCAGTTACCGCCTCCTGCCCCAGCTGGCGAGCGCGATCTCCTCCGGACGGCAGATCCTGGTGGCGACCGCGCTGGTCGCGGCGGCGGTGACCGTGCTCGTCGCGCGAGTCACCGCCAAGGGTGCCGGTCCGCTGCCGCAGAACGTCGTCCCGGCGCGCGCCGCCCGCCTGGCCGCCACCGCCGGGACCGCGGTGATCGCACTGTCCCTGGTGGTCCTGTCGTACCAGCCGGTCGCCGCCGCCCTCCAGACGGTCTCCCCGGACGGCGGGCTGTTCGCCGAACCGGGCGAACTCCTGCGCCAGTGGCTGCTGCTTGGCGCCTGGGCGGGCCCGGCGGGCGCGCCGCTCGGCGCCTGGCTCCTGCCTCGCGCCGCCGACGTGCTGCTGCTCGCCGTGGTGTGGTGGGCACTGCGGCGGCTGCCCGGACTGCTCACCCGAGCCACCATCCCGGCGATGGCGGTCGGCGCAGTGTGCGCGACCGTCCTCGGGCTGCTGGCCAGCCAATTGCTGCGGGTGGCGACGGACGGGGCGGGCCTGCGCTGGGGGCTGCTGCACCTGTCGGGCGTCATCGGTGGCGGCGTCCCGGCCGCCCTGACCTGCGGCCTGGTTGCGGGAGTCGCTGCTGCCGTGACGCTGCGGGTCGCCGTGCGTCGCGCGGAGACCGCCGACGCCACGGCCTGACGTCCAGAGCCCCGCCCGGCACGGGACGCGGGCGACCTCACGCCGGATGGCGGGTCGTATACGCCTTGGGGTCGCACACGATCCCGAGCCCCTTGGCGACGTGCTCGCGCGATGGCATGCCCGCATGCCTGCGTTCCACGGGGCGCAGCCGGGGTACGAGCACCGAGTGATTCGTCAGGGCAGCCCATCGGCGCGCTGAGGAACCGTAAGAATCCCGTCATCACCTGGACGTGGCAGTTCCACCGTCGCATGCGTTGAATGTGTGGCAACGATTCGATGAGGCGGGGATGGGGCGCGTGCGCAAGGTGCTGAGCAGGCCGGTGGTTGTGGGGTTCCTGACGGTGAGCGTCATGGTGGTCGGCGTGGGACTGTACTGGTTTCAGCCATGGAAGTTGTGGCAGGACGAGACCGTACGGGAAACCCTGCCCGCGACGACAGCCAGGCCATCTCCCTCGGCGGCACCCACAAAAGCCGCCTCCGCGTCACCGCGACCCGCCGGTCCCGAGACGCTGGCGCGCGGCGACCTGATCAGCCACGAGCATGCGACGTCCGGCACGGTGAAGGTGCTTCGGCTGGCTGACGGCTCCCACGTCCTGCGATTGGAGAATCTGGACACCAGCAACGGCCCGGACCTGCATGTCTGGTTGACCGACGCTCCGGTGAAGGAGGGCCGGGCCGGCTGGAGTGTCTTCGACGATGGGAAGTACGTCAGCCTCGGCAGGCTCAAGGGGAACAAGGGCGACCAGAACTACACGCTGCCTGCCGATGCCGACCCGGCCGCGTACACGAGTGTGAGCATCTGGTGCGACCGATTCGACGTCTCGTTCGGAGCGGCAGAACTGGCGCGCTTGTGAGCGGTCAGTTCAGGGCGTCGAGGGCGGCGAGGATGTCGGCCGGTTCGGCGCGGGTCGTGTAGTCGGTGTTGACGAAAGCCCAGCGAATCGTGCCGTCGCGGTCGATGACATACGTGGCGGGCAGCGGGAGCGTGCGCGGGTGGCCGTCGTTGACGCGCTGGAGTTCGAAGCCGAGCTTGTCGTAGACGGCGGCGAGGTCGTCGGGGAGGTCGAAGGCGAGGCCGTACTGCTTGGCGGTCTCGGAGCCGAGGTCGCTGAGGACGTCGAAGGCGAGGTCGTGCTTCTCGACCAGGGAGAGAGACTCGTCGGGGATCTGCGGGGAGACGGCCACCAGGCGGGCGCCACGCGCGGTGATGGCGTCGTGGTGCTGCTGGAGGGAGCGCAGGGCGATGTTGCAGTACGGGCACCAGGCGCCGCGGTAGAAGGTCAGCACGACAGGCCCGTCGGCGAGCAGATCGCCCAAGGCGAGGGTCTGTCCGGTCGCAGAGGGCAGGCTGAAGCGCGGGGCTTCCGCGCCGACGGTCAGGGCGCGGTCGACCTGCCCGGAGTCGGCGAGTTCCTGGCCGGCCCGCCGCATGATCTCGCGGATCTCGGCGGGGATCTGCTGCTGGCGGGCCTCGAAGAAGGTGCGCAGCTCGGTATTGAGTGTGGTCATGGCACTCGCTCCTCTTGATGGATGACTGCGGACTGGGCGGGATCGGGCTTCCAATCGGACCTGTGCAGCACCGATCCTTCATCTTGAAATGATCGGTCCAAGATACTGGCATAACGTGACTGCGCGCCAGACGCGCGGAGGTGTCAGCCGCTTCCGGGTCGGACACCGGGTGCCGGTAGTCCGTGCCGGTCAGCGCGGGTGTTTCGTGACCGCCGCCCCTCGGATCTCAGAACTGCTTGGCCGGCCAGTCGAGCAGGCGGGCACCGATGACCGCGGTCTGCAGGGTGTAGCGGTGTACCGGGTCGG
>NZ_LOHS01000146.1 GCF_001642995.1 Streptomyces jeddahensis | reverse complement strand
AACGGGGCCGCACCGGGATGTACGTCCTCGGTCTGGCGCCTGGCCGTACGTCGTTGGGCGAGCCCGAACGTCGCGCCAGCCGCTGCGGGCGCACATCCCGCCACGTCCCCTTCGGTATGTACGCGGCAATCGGCCGGTGGCCGGTTCCGCCGTTGCGGCGGGGCCGGGTGGGCAGCGCCGCCGCCACCGTTGTGGGCAATCGTTCCGCTGGGGGTGCCCCCAGGCCCTTAAGGCTCTGGGGGAGGAACGGGTGGGCACAACCCACGACGTACGGTGCGTCGGAACGTCGGGGTCCGCGAGGGGGGAACCCCGAAGCGGACTGTCAGCCCGCCGTGGCCTTGAGGGCCGCCACCAGGACCGGGGTGACCTGTTCGATCTGCCACGGCCGGGCGCCGTATCCCGCGAGGGCCTCGGCGACCGAGGCCGCGGACGGCGAGACCGGCGGCTCCCAGCAGACCCGCCGGACCGTGTCCGGAGCGATCAGGTTCTCCTGCGGCATGTTCAGCTGCTCGGCGAGTGCCGACACCGCGGCGCGCGCCGCGGACAGGCGCGCGGCGGCGGCCGGGTCCTTGTCGGCCCAGGCGCGAGGCGGGGGCGGCCCGGTGACGGGCTGGCCCGGCTGCGGCAGGGACGAGTCGGGCAGTGCCCTGGCGCGGTCCACCGCCGCCTGCCACTGCTCCAGCTGGCGCTTCCCCATCCGGTGCCCGAAGCCGTTCAGTCCCGCCAGGGCGTGGACGTTCGGGGGCATGGCGAGCGCCGCCTCGACGATCGCCGTGTCGCTCAGGACCTTTCCGGGCGACACGTCGCGCCGCTGCGCGATGCGGTCCCGGGCGTTCCACAGCTCCCGTACGACCGCCATCTGCCGGCGGCGGCGCACCTTGTGCATGCCCGAGGTGCGGCGCCACGGGTCCTTGCGCGGCGCCGCGGGCGGCGCCGACACGATCGCCTCGAACTCCTGGTGGGCCCACTCGAGCTTGCCCTGCCGGTCGAGCTCCTTCTCGAGCGCGTCGCGCAGGTCCACCAGCAGCTCGACGTCGAGCGCGGCGTAGCGCAGCCATGGATCGGGCAGCGGCCGCGTCGACCAGTCGACGGCGGAGTGCCCCTTCTCCAGTACGTAGCCCAGGACGCCCTCGACCATCGCGCCGAGACCGACCCGCGGGAAGCCCGCGAGGCGGCCGGCCAGCTCCGTGTCGAAGAGACGCGTGGGGACCGTGCCTATTTCGCGCAGGCACGGCAGATCCTGTGTGGCGGCGTGCAGCACCCACTCCGTGTCGGAGAGCGCCGCGCCGAGGCCCGAGAGGTCCGGGCAGGCGATGGGGTCGATGAGCGCGGTGCCGGCGCCTTCGCGGCGCAGCTGCACGAGGTAGGCCCGCTGTCCGTAGCGGTAGCCGGAGGCCCGCTCGGCGTCTACGGCGACGGGTCCGGTGCCGTCGGCGAAGGCGGCGATCACCTCGGCGAGGGTTGCTTCGTCGGCGACCACCGGGGGGATGCCGTCACGCGGCTCGAGCAAAGGGATCGGCGTCCCGTCGACTACGAGTCCTGCGACGCCGTGGTCCGGAGGGGCGCCCCCGGTGGTTCGCAGTGAACTGGCTGCTGCGGTCTCTTGGGCGTCGGTCACCTGTCAAGGGTATCTGTGCATGCACAGCGCCCGTCGTCGGAACGTTCCGTCGGCGGGCGCGGGAGGGACGTAAACCAGTCAGGGCGGTGAATGGTCCCGGTCAATGGGTGATTTCGGTCAGTGGATGATTCCGGTGCGCAGGGCCACGGCGACCATGCCGGCCCGGTCGCCGGTGCCGAGCTTGCGGGCGATGCGGGCGAGGTGGCTCTTGACGGTCAGCGCGGACAGGCCCATCGAGACGCCGATGGCCTTGTTGGACTGTCCTTCCGCCACCAGCCGCAACACCTCGACCTCGCGTCCTGACAGCTCGCGGTAGCCGCCCGGGTGGCTCGGGGCGCCCGGGGGGCGGCGGTGCATACGGGCGGCGCCCGCGCCGATGGGGGCGGCGCCGGGTCGGGTGGGGAGCCCCACGTTCGTACGGGTGCCGGTGACGACGTAGCCCTTGACGCCGCCCGCGAGGGCGTTGCGTACGGCACCGATGTCGTCGGCGGCGGAGAGGGCCAGCCCGTTGGGCCAGCCGGCGGCTCGGGTCTCGGACAGCAGGGTGAGCCCGCTGCCGTCGGGAAGGTGGACGTCGGCGACGCAGATGTCGCGCGGGTTGCCGATCCGGGGGCGGGCCTCCGCGATGGACGACGCCTCGATGACGTCGCGCACTCCGAGCGCCCACAGATGACGGGTGACGGTGGAGCGGACGCGCGGGTCGGCCACGACCACCATGGCGGTCGGCTTGTTCGGGCGGTAGGCGACCAGGCTTGCGGGCTGCTCGAGGAGAACGGACACCAGGCCTCCTGGGGGTGCGGGACGGAACCGGCTCGGGGATGAAGCCGGGACGAACCGTGCTTTCAAGGTCACAGACCTCTTCGGCACCAAACCCGTCCTCCTTTAGAGAAAGATCACGATTTGGTGAGTAACAATTCGTGCAATTCAGACATGCGAGCGATCATGTGAGAGGTCGAATCGAACCCAAGCAGGTCGCAATCCATCGCAATCCATCGCGGCGCGGCCGCATCGGGCCGCCGCATGTCCGCACGCGTTCGCATGGCATGTCCGTACGCGTTCGTACGCGTCTGAAAATGCACCCCCTGTCGCGAGGGGCGTGGCGGCGTGGGGCCTCTCGGGGTTGCTGCTCTCCGGCGGGTTGCTGCTCGCCCGGCGTGCGGCGGTGGCCGACGTCTCCGTGCCTCGATACCCGTCTCAGCGTGTCTGCGGGCCCCGCCGCTGCGGCAGCGAGACCACCGACGCATCGCCGGGACCGGCCGGCGGCAGCCCGGCGACCTGGCATAGCAGGTCGCACCAGGCGGCGAGATGCGCAGCCGTGTCCGGCACCCCGCCGAGGCCCTCACGCGGCGTCCAGGAGGCACGGATCTCGATCTGCGACGCCGGCGGACGCTCGGCGAGCGCGCCGAAGTAGTGCGACCCCGCGCGCGTGACGGTGCCGCTCGGCTCCCCGAACCACAGCCCGCGCGCCGACAGCGCGCCCGTCAGCCACGACCAGCAGACCTCGGGCAGCAGCGGATCAGCCGCTATTTCCGGCTCCAGCTCCGCCCGTACGAGCGTGACCAGCCGGAACGAACCCTGCCACGCGTCGTGCCCCGCCGGGTCGTGCAGCAGGACGAGCCGCCCGTCGGCGAGATCGTCCTCGCCGTCGACGACCGCGGCCTCCAGCGCATGGGCGAAGGGGGCCAGGCGCTGGGGCGGGCGCGCCGGGGAGATCTCGATCTCCGGGCGCAGTCGCGCACCCCGCAGCGCGTCGACAGCCGCGCGGAAGGGCAGCGTCGCCGAGTCCGCCGCGTTGCCCTCCGAACCGTCCATACCGTCAGCGTCGTCCGACAGTCGTCCCTGAGCCGCAGCCATGCCGGGAAGATTAAGGGGAACGGAGCCTCCGCGCAGGGAGAGACACCCGGCAGCGCGACCGCTGTCCGGTTCACGCCCCCAGGAATACTCCGCGCGCCAGTCCCCATACGGGTGAACGCCTGCCGGTGCCCTTACGCCCGCGGTCCCCGGGCACAGGCGCTGTCCGCTGCATGCGAGACTTTCCGACGTGAGTGCCAACGAGAACCCCACGGGCCAGCAGCCGACCGCGCCGGGCGCCGACGTCAACCGCGACGTCGAGGACGCGCAGGGAGTCCGGGAATCAGCCTTCCTGAAGGCGTGCAGGCGCGAGCCCGTGCCGCACACGCCGGTGTGGTTCATGCGGCAGGCCGGGCGCTCCCTGCCCGAGTACAAGAAGGTCCGCGAGGGCATCCCCATGCTCGAGTCGTGCATGCGGCCCGAGCTGGTCACCGAGATCACACTGCAGCCGGTACGCCGTCACGGCGTGGACGCCGCTATCTACTTCAGCGACATCGTCGTACCGCTCAAGGCCATCGGCATCGACCTCGACATCAAGCCCGGCGTCGGCCCGGTCGTCGAGAACCCGATCCGTACGCGCGCGGACCTCGCGCAGCTGCGGGACCTCACGCCCGAGGACGTCTCCTACGTCACCGAGGCGATCGGCCTGCTCACCGCCGAGCTCGGCGCGATCCCGCTCATCGGTTTCGCGGGCGCACCGTTCACCCTCGCGAGCTACCTCGTCGAGGGCGGCCCGTCGCGCAACCACGAGCACACCAAGGCGCTCATGTACGGCGACCCGCAGCTGTGGGCCGACCTGCTCGACCGGCTCCCGGAGATCACCGCGGCGTTCCTGAAGGTGCAGATCGAGGCGGGCGCCTCGGCCGTGCAGCTCTTCGACTCGTGGGTGGGCGCCCTCGCGCCCGCCGACTACCGGCGCTCGGTGCTCCCCGCCTCGCGGAAGGTCTTCGACGCGGTGGCCGGATACGGGGTGCCGCGCATCCACTTCGGCGTCGGCACCGGCGAACTGCTCGGGCTGATGGGCGAGGCCGGTGCGGACGTCGTCGGCGTCGACTGGCGCGTCCCGCTCGACGAGGCCGCCCGCCGGGTCGGCCCCGGCAAGGCGCTCCAGGGCAACCTGGACCCGGCGGTCCTCTTCGCGTCGACCGAGGCCGTGGAGGAGAAGACGCGCGAGGTACTGGACGCGGCGGCCGGCCTCGAGGGCCATGTGTTCAACCTCGGACACGGCGTCCTGCCGACGACGGACCCGGACGCGCTGACCCGCCTCGTGGACTACGTGCACACGCAGACGGCGCGCTGACGCCTGCCGTCACCGCGTCCCGTCGGCCGACCTCGGTGTGTCCGTCGGCCGGGCCGTCACCAGTTGTGCCGAGCCTGCCTGCCCCACAGCATGCGGCTCGGCTCAGGCGGCGGTGAAGTGCCCCGGCGCAGCGGCCAGGCGAGGACCATCCCCGCCAGGAAGCCGACCACATGCGCCACATAGGCCACGGTGCCCGCCTGGGTGACCGCCGCTCCGTACGAGTACACCGCCTGCAGCACGAACCACAGGCCCAGCACGATCCAGGCGGCCAGCCGCAGCGGCAGGAACAGCAGGAACGGCACCAGCACCCACACCCTCGCCCTCGGATACAGCACCAGATAGGCGCCCAGGACCCCGGCGACCGCTCCTGACGCGCCCATCAGGAGGGCGCCGGAATCGGCGTTGACCAGCGCGTAGCCGTAGCCGGCGGCGTACCCGCACGCGACGTAGAACAGCACGTACCGCACATGCCCGAGGCGGTCCTCGACGTTGTTGCCGAAGACCCACAGGAACAGCATGTTGCCGAGCAGGTGCAGCCAGCTGCCGTGCAGGAACATCGAGGTGAGGACGGACAGCGGCGGAGACTTGTCGTAGCCGGGCGGGCCCACCACACAGCCGGGCCCGGACGGCCCCACGCCGACTTCACCTGTGGGCACCGCACGTGGCATCCGGAAGTGGATCAGCTCCTCCGGCACGGCCGCCCAGTGCTCCATGAACGCCCGCAGCTCGCACAGCTGCGCAAGACTGCTGCCGCCCGTCAGGGACCCGGCCATTCCCGGAGTACGCAGGAAGACGACGACATTCGCGACGATCAGCGCGTACGTCACCCAGGGGGTGCGCCGCGCCGGATTCACGTCGTGGACGGGGATCACCACATCCGATCCCTGCCCGGCAGAGGCCGCGTGAATCCGGGCGCTCGGCTGAACAGGCTGGGACGCGTGTGAACGGGACGGGACGCGTGCCCGTATCACTCTGCGTCCGCCCCGGCCCGGGGACCGAGGCCCCGAGGGGTTCCACGACGTGAGGACGGCCCATGACCACCCCCAGCAGCAACGATCCCGGCAGTCTGCCGCTGCAGGCGCTGCCGGACGGAGACGCGGAAGTCCGTCTGGTCCTGCGCCTGCAGTGGGAGGACGTCGCCGCGCTCGGCCAGGAGGCAGGCCGGCTCGCCGCCCGCCTGCAGCGCCCGGTCACCCTCGACGAGGCCGCGAGCCACCGCCTGCGCACCCGCCCGCCCGCGGCACACGCGAAACCGACGCCGCAGGATCGGCCGCCACAGGGCGTGGGCCCGGCCCCCGTGTCGTCCCTTCCGGGCCCGGGCCACTCGCCCGGGGACCAGGCGCGCCAGGCGATCGAGAGGATCAACGGCATGACTGGGTGACCCACTTCAGCCCGTCCGGCGTTTGAGGA
>NZ_LOHS01000145.1 GCF_001642995.1 Streptomyces jeddahensis | reverse complement strand
GCGGCCCAGCAGCAGCGCGGTCGCGAGCGAGACGACCGCGGCCATCGCGACGACCATGGTCACGACCTGGAGGTCGTGCGCGTTCAGGAACATCACCCAGGCCACCGCCAGCGTCCCGGCGAGCATCGCGGTCACCGCGACGGCAGCGACGTGGCGAAAAGCCGCCGCCCAAGCCACCACCGCGCTCGCCGAGTGGTGGTTACCTATCCGGCATGACAGGTGCGGCTTTTCCCGCATGAGCCGCCCGGTCCTCCATTGGAACCGGCTCGCGGGAGACCGGGCGCTCGGTCGCACGCATGGATGAGCTTCTGGGAGGAACCCAACCGGGGGGAGGCCGCACCAGTGGAGCGAAGGAGGCGGTGGCCGTGTCCACAGGACTCTGTCCCACCGCGCACCCGGCCCCGGCGACTCGGCAGGCGCGTGGCTGTCTAACGCAAGCGACGGGGGCTCACGCGTGCGGAGGCAGCCCGGCGCGCCGCCATGTCCCCGGAATATCTCGCGTAGCCCGAGGAGCGGCTGGCGGAGCCCAACGTGGCGACGCTGATGACTCGCCGCCGCGCTGGGGACCTCGGCGGCCCGTCTGCGTGGTGGGGGGTGCTGATCTGCCTTCGAGGTCGACCATGTCGACGAGGCCATGAGCCAGGGCTGGAGCCTGCTGGCAGTCGGACCGGCCCAGGCCGTACGGAATCCGAAACCGTGCAAGAGCTGGCGGACCGCGCCCACACCGAGCCATGGCCAGGCGGCGACTGCCGACTCTGGGTTTGATCGAGCTCAAGCGCCTCACCGGGCGCCGCACACAGGCGTCTGATCGATGACGGGAGGCTCCCCGTGAGCGCACAACCACTCTCCCAAGACGATGTGACGGCCTTGGTCTACGACGCATCCGCCGCCCCGTCCATGCACAACGCCCAGCCATGGCACTTCCGCTACCTCCGGGGCAGCCGCACCTTCCACGTGCGCGCTGATCCTCGTCGCATCCTGCCGCATGCCGACCCCGACCTGTGTGCCCTCCACATCGGGTGCGGCGCCGCTCTGCTGAACCTGCGCGTCGCGGCCGTGCACGGAGGCTGGCATCCACTGACCCGGTTGCTGCCGGACCCCCGCGATACGGAGCTCCTCGCCTCGGTGCAGTTGACCGGTCCGGAGGGCGGTGAGAGCGAGCTCGGCGCGCTGTACCCGGCCATTCACACCCGGCACACGAGCCGATATCCCTTCGAGGAGAGGGAGATACCCGAAGCCGTGCGGACAGCTCTCGGCGACGCGGCGCGCAACGAAGGCGCATCGCTGACCTTCCCCACCGGGTGGCACTTGCAGCAAGTGCTGGACCTCGCCCGGGAGGCCGAGGCCCGCAACCTCACCGATCGCGGTAGTGGCGAGGACCTGCAGCAATGGACCCACAGCGGCGTCCCGTTCTCGGACACGGCCGCCGAAGGGGTGCCCGAGTACGCCTTCGGGCCGCGCAAGCTCGGCGGCAAGGCGCCGATGCGCGACTTCGCGGGCGGCAGGACAGTGGCCGGCCGCGACGCCGCCGAGTTCGAGCGCCACCCTCACCTGGCCCTGCTGAGCACGGCACGCGACCGCCCCGAGGACTGGCTGCGCGCCGGCCAGGCGATGGAACGTGTCCTGCTGCTGGCCACCCTGAAAGGCCTGTCCAGCTCGTTCGTCACCCAACCCCTCGAATGGCCGGACCTGCGCTGGCCGCTGCGCGATCCGGTATCAGGAACAGGCCACGTGCAGATGGTGCTACGACTCGGATACGGCCCGCCGGGTCCCGCGACACCGCGTCGCCCGATGCGAGAGGTGCTCGACATCGACTGAGAAGCGCCGTCAGAGGGTCGGCATTCGGCCGCCGTCGAGACGACGTCAGCGGGTTGGTTCGCGATGTCGGTCAGCATGATCCTGTTCTGGGCGCTGATCATCACCGCGGCCGTGCTGCTCTTCCGCGCCGCGGCCGCGCCCATACCGCGGCCGCGCCCACGCCCGAGCGGATTCTCGCCGAGCGGTAGCCCGCGGGGAGACCGACGAAGAACAAGTGCAACTTCGGCCTTTACGCCATCACACTGGCGTTCATCCTCGTCGGCCCTGGCCCTGGAATCCCGCTCAACACGGGTCGCATGATCGCGGACGGGCAGCGTACGGGCGTGCCAGGCAGAAGCCCGGTCACCAGCGGTTCAGCCGGCGGGTGGCCGGCGATCCACGATGAACGCAACAAGCACTCCGGCGAGGACGGCCCACGCCACCGCGGCGTACCCGTCCGACCGCCAGCCGATGAAGCCCAGGACAGCCGCGGTCACCCCGCCGGCACACACCGCGCTGGCGTTCATGGCAAAGGCCCACTGCGCCCGTGCGCTGCCCGGTTCACGAAGCTCGGCGATCGCAGTCCTGATCACCAGCGCGGCGGCTACGACGGCCACCGTCAACAGCGAGACGGGGCCGTTCACGGCGTTCCGATGTCGTGCTGCATGAGCCTGGCGGCGGTCACCGTGCCGAGCAGCGTCACCTGGCCACCGTCGCGTTCGACAAGGGCGACCAGCGGACTGTATGTGTGGGCCATCATCGCGGCGACCTCCATGGGGCGTGTGTCAGGACCGACAGCGGGAGCAGGTAGAGAGGCGGCGCGGTGCCTATTCGGCGACCGTCAGCCCCGTCAGGCGCTCCGCGACTTCGGCGTCGTCGTGCTGTTCATGTACGACGGCCACGAGCAGCGGCTGCTCGAGGGGTACATGGACTGCCGTATGAGCTGGGAGCCGGGGACGATGGAGTGGGAGTCCCTCGGCGTCAATTACCAGGACCACCGGTAGCCCTTTTCGGCCTGTATCCAGGCCGTGGTTACTGCGTCGTCGTACGTGGCCACAAAGGGGGTAGGGCTCGGCGAGGTCGAGCGCGCGCATGACGGGCCTCCTCACCTGTCGGCCCCGGCACCGCCGTGCACGGAGTCGGCCTTTTGGTAGATGTCCGGGATACCGTCGGCGTCGTCGTCCCGCTCTTCCTCTTCGCACAAGCGGCGGTAGATCCCGTTGCGGCGTTTGATCAACAGTGCGGCCAGGCCCGCCGCCATCAGCGATCCGATGAGGACCGCGGCTTTGATGTGTTCGGCGTCGGACGGGTCGGGGAAGGCCAGTTCGCCGATCAGGAGGGCGACGGTGAAACCGATTCCGGCCAGTACGGCGAGGGCGAGGACGTCTGCCCATGCCAGGTCCGGGTTGAGCCGGGCTCGCGTGAAGCGCGCGGCGAGATAGGTGCCCGCGAAAATTCCCAAGGTCTTGCCCACCACCAGACCCAGCACCACCCCGAGCGGCTCCGGCTGGGTGAACACCTCTCCCAGCGACGCGGCCGAGACTCCGACGCCTGCGGCGAACAAAGCGAACAGCGGCACTGCCACTCCTGCCGAGAACGGGTGCAGCAGATGCGAAGTCCGCTCGGCGGGTGAAGCAGCCTCGCCCTTGTCACGGATGGTGCGCAGGAGCAGGCCCATGGCCACCCCGGCGACGGTGGCGTGGACGCCGCCGTTGTACATCAGTGCCCAGGTGGCGATGCCGAGCGGGACGTACCACCACCAGCCCGTCACGCGGAATCGCTGGAGGACGTAGAAGACAATCAGCCCGGCGAGGGCCCCGCCGAGGGCCACGAAATTCAGATCGCTGGTGAAGAAGATCGCGATGATGAGGATTGCGCCCAAGTCGTCGACGACGGCAAGCGTGAGCAGGAAGGCGCGGAGAGCCGAGGGCAAGTGGGTGCTGAGGACGGCCAGGACCGCCAGGGCGAAGGCGATGTCGGTGGCCATGGGTACGGCCCAGCCGTCCAGGCGGCCCCCGCCGGCTGTGGCGGTGACGGCGTACAAGGCGGCGGGTACCACCATGCCGCACACCGCGGCAATGACCGGCAGGGCGGCTGTGGCGGGGGTGCGCAGCTCACCGACGACCAGTTCCCGCTTCAGCTCTATGCCCGCGACCAGGAAGAAGATGCTGAGTAGACCATCGGCGGTCCAGTGCCCGACCGAGAGGTCCAGCCCGAATGCAGAGATGCCGAAGTGGAAGTCGCGAATCTGTTCGTACGCCCCGCTCCACGGGCTGTTAGCCCACACCAGCGCCACCACTGCGGCGGCAAGCAGCACCAGTCCGCCGACCGTTTCTGTGCGCAGGGCCTGGGCCACGGCTGTGCGTTCGCGCCATGGCAGCAGGCCGAGGAAGGTTGAACGCTCGCGCGGGGCAGCAGCCATCAGGAAGTCCTCCGGGGCATCGACGTGAGGGCATACAGGCCCTAGGACGCCGACCAGACTTCCCGGCACACCCCACGTCCGATGCCGCCCGCCTTGGGCAGCCGCTGACGCGTTCTTGACACCCTAACTGGCTGCCCGCGATCCCACCAGACGCCGCTTCACGTGCTGAAACGCAGAACGAGCGGGCCCATGCACACCAAAGGCGCGAGGTGCGCACGGACCCGCTCTAGGAGCCGGGCCGCCGGAGGGGGCGATCAGACAGTGGTCTTCACCGGCTCCTGGTCTTCGTCGACCTCGCCCATCTCACCGGCCTTGCGGGTACGGACGAACTCGAGGAACGAGTTCAGCTCGCGCTTGACGACCGGGGCAAGGAAGTAGAGGCCGATGATGTTGATGACGGCCATGGCGGGGACGAGCTTGCTCTGCGGGCCCCGCGGGTCGGCCACCGGCATCTAGAGAGCGTAAAGATTGCCGGTCGACGGCAATGTGAACATACGTGCCGCCCTGCCAGCATGAAGCGGCCGAAGCCAGGCACGGCAAAACGATGCCGGTTCGCGGAAAGCAGCGTGCCGCGTGGAAGACGTAAGGGGGATGGACCATGGCCGAGTTCCTGTACGCCACCGCCACCTTCCCCGCCGTGCTGTTCACCGCGGCCCTCATGGTCGTCATCGTCTTCTGGCTGCTGGTGCTGCTCGGCGCCGCCGACCACGACAGCTTCGACGCGGACGTGGACACCGACGCCCTCAGTCTCGGTGGCGTCCCCGTCTCTGTGTCGGCCTCGCTGCTGATCGCCCTGTCCTGGTTCTGCAGCGTCACCGGGTCCGTGCTCCTCGCTCGCACGGGCGGTCCCACCGCCCTGCTCCACCTGCTCGACGCCGTCCTGCTGTTCGCCTCACTCTTCGGCTCCTGGCGTCTTACCCAGGCGCTCATACGGCCACTGGCCAAACTCTTCCCCGATGAACCCGGGCCGTCCCGGCAGGACTTCGTCGGACTGACCTGCACCATCCGCACCGGGCGGGTGGACGCGGACTTCGGCCAGGCGGAGGTCGCCGCCCGGGACGGCTCGACCGCCGTCGTGCAGGTCCGCCAGAACGACGGCGCCCGGCTGGAGCTCGGCAGCACAGGGCTGCTGTACGCGTACGACGACGCCGGCGAGTTCTTCTGGGTCACGCCCTTCGACAAGGCGCTCGACCCCCGCGGCTGACCCCGCCTCACCCACTTCACCTCCACCCTTCGATCCGGGGATTACTCATGGATGCCATCACCTGGGGCATCGGCGTGCTCGTCGCCGTTGTCCTGCTCATCGCCGTCGCCATGCTGTTCGTGATCAGCCGGCTGTTCCGCAAGGTGGAGCAGGGCAAGGCACTGATCGTGTCGAAGATGCGGAAGGTCGACGTCACCTTCACCGGCCAGGTCGTCCTGCCGGTCCTGCACAAGGCAGAGACCATGGACATCTCGGTCAAGACCATCGAGATCTCCCGCACCGGGCGGGACGGTCTGATCTGCCGGGACAACATCCGCGCCGACATCCGCATCTCGTTCTTCGTACGCGTCAACAAGACCGTCGAGGACGTCATCAAGGTCGCCCAGGCCATCGGCACGGCCCGCGCCAGCGACAAGGACACGCTGCAGGAGCTGTTCAACGCCAAGTTCTCCGAGGCGCTGAAGACCGTCGGCAAGCAGCTCGACTTCACCGATCTCTACACCAAGCGCGAGGAACTGCGGGACCGGATCATCGAGGTCATCGGCACCGATCTGAACGGCTACAGCCTGGAGGACGCGGCGATCGACTACCTGGAGCAGACCCCGCTCGCGCAGCTGGACGCCTCCAACATCCTCGACGCCCAGGGCATCCGGAAGATCACGGAGCTGACGGCCGTCGAGCACGTGCGCACCAATGAGTTCCAGCGCACGGAGGAGAAGGAGATCACCCGGCAGAACGTCGACGCCCGCGAGGCCATCCTGGAGCTGGAGCGCCGCCAAGCCGACGCCGAGATCAAGCAGCGGCGGGAGATCGAGACCGTACGGGCCCGCGAGGAGGCCGAGACCGCCCGCGTGGTCGAGGAGGAGCGGCTGCGTGCCCAGAGCGCCTTCCTCAAGACGGAGGAACAGCTCGGCGTTCAGCGTGAGAACCAGGCCCGCGAGGTCGCCGTCGCGCAGAAGAACCGCGAGCGGGTCATCGCCATCGAGAACGAGCGCATCGAGAAGGACCGCCTGCTCGAAGTCATCGCGCGTGACCGGGAGACCGAACTCACCCGTATCTCGGCCGAGAAGGAGGTCGAGGCGGAGCGCCGCGAGATCGCCGAGGTCATCCGGGAGCGGGTCGCGGTGGACCGTACGGTCGCCGAGCAGGAGGAGTCCATCAAGAGGCTCCGCGCCGTCGAGGAGGCCGAGCGCAACCGCCAGGCCGTCGTCATCGCCGCCGAGGCGGAGGCGCAGGAGCAGCTGGTCAAGGACATCAAGGCCGCGGAGGCCGCCGAGCAGGCCGCGGTGCACCGGGCGGCGGAGGAACTCACGCTGGCCGAGGCCCGACACAAGGCCGCCGACATGGACGCCCGTGCGAAGGTCCGGCTCTCCGAGGGCATTCAGGCGGAAGCAGCCGCCGAGGGCCTGGCCGCCGTCCAGGTGCGGGAGAAGGAAGCGGACGCCATCCAGAAGGCGGGCCGCGCGGAGGCCGAGGCCACCGAGGCACGGCTGCGCGCCGAGGCGGCCGGCATTCGCGAGAAGGCCCTCGCCGAGGCCACCGCCATCGGCGAGAAGTTGAAGGCCGAGGCGGCAGGCCTCACCGAGAAGGCGGCCGCGATGGCCGCGCTCGACGAGGCGTCGCGCACGCACGAGGAGTTCCGGCTGCGGCTGGAGGCCGAGAAGGACATCCGGCTGGCTGGCCTGGACGTACAGCGGCAGGTCGCCGAGGCCCAGGCCACGGTGCTCGCCACAGGCCTGGAGAACGCCGACATCAACATCGTCGGCGGCGAGTCCGTCTTCTTCGACCGGCTCGTCCAGTCCATCTCGCTCGGCAAGAGCGTCGACGGCTTCGTCCAGCACTCGGGGACCGCCCAGGCGCTGGCCGGGCCGTGGCTGGACGGCTCCGCGTCCTTCACCGAGGACCTGACGAAGGTGCTCGGCTCCGTCTCCACCGCCGATGTGCAGAACCTGACGGTGTCGGCCCTGTTGATGAAGCTCATGCCGGCCGGGTCGGCCCAGTTGGACGAGCTCATCGGCAAGGCGCGGCAACTGGGCCTGGCTGACATGCCGGTCGCCGAGCTCGCCGGTCTGAACGGCACCGCCAAGAACTGACAGTCGGACCCAACAGCCTCCGGAGCTGCCGCGCGGGGGGCGGCAGCTCCGGATTCATTCACCCATACGAGGGAGCGGAACAGTGACAGGGACCGGGACGGAAAGCGGCCTGGACGCCGGTACGTACGAGGTGCTGCGCGACCGGCTCGTTGCCCGAGCCGCCGAGCTGGCCCGGCGCGCCGAGGCCCTCAACACCGCCCGTGTGGAGGCCTTCGGAGCCACCGAACTCGCCCTGGTCGGTTCCGAGCGCATCCGTACCGAGCACAACGTCGTACCCCGCGACATCGTCGCCGTCGGCGACGCGCTGCTCGTTGGCTACGAGGCCCCCGCCACCGACGTCTTCGCCCTGTACGACCGGGACTTGAACCGCCTGCCGGACGATGCGGTGCCCGGCCTGCTCGAGGACCCCGACTTCGTACGGGAACACGCCGCGCTGCACCGCTACTTCCAGGGCGCGCGGCTCCTTCAGCTCCGCCATGTGGACAGCAAGCTGCTGGCTGTCTTCCGAACCGGGGAGCAGGCCGACGACATCCGTGTCCTGCGCTGGTCCCTGTCCCCTTCCGGAGAGGTCCGGTTCCTCGACGCCCGCGGCGAACGCGACCATGTCTTCCCCGCCTCGCACGACTTCGCCTGGGTCGACACGACCCGGGACGACCACATCCTGGGGCGCCACCCGCACATCGCGATCGCCGGCGGCACGGTCTTCGTCACGACGGCTGGCGGCACGCTCACCGTGAAGACCGAGAACGACACGGAGACCGGCGAAGGGATCCACAGCGAACCGGTCAACGAGCCACTGCAGTCGCTCGCGGACGCCGAGGTGGCGTACGCGGTCGTCGGCACCCTGGTCCTGCTGCGCATCCGGCCCTACAAGGAGGAGACCTGGCGGCATCTGGTCTTCAACACCCTCACGAAGGCCGTCGTCCGGCTGGACGGCATCGGCCAGGCCTGCCGTCGGCTGCCCGATGACCAGGGCATCGTCTTCCCCGGCGGCTACTGCCACGCCACCGGTGCGGTGAAGACCTTCGACACGGACACCTCCGGCCTGGAGTTCGAGCGCGCGGTCCGGTCGCCGAACGGCGAGGACGTGCTGTTCGCGTTCCACGCCCGGGCGGCGGGCCGCACGCTCCTGCTCTCGTACAACCTCATCCGCAAGGAGGTCGCAGCACCGCTCTCCTGCCACGGTTACGCACTCTTCGACGACGGCACCCTCACGGTCCTGCGCGCGGAATCCGGCGAGCCCGCACGCGTGCACCCGGTGCAGGTCTGGCGCACGCCGTACGTTGCCGACACCCACACCGCGCCTGTGGAGAACGGGCCGCTCGCCCGCATCGGCAACGCCGACCTGGTCCGCGGCATCTCCGACTGCCTCGCCGTCGCCCGCCAGGCGGCCGAGACCACCGCCACCGCCGAGCTGTACGAGGCGCTGGTCGCCGCCTGCACCCGGGCCGCCGACCGCCTCCACTGGCTGGGCGACGCGGATGCCGGCGACCTGCGCACCCCGCTGGACGATGTGCGGGCCACGGCCGAGCAGGTGCTGGCGGAGTTCGCGTCCGTGCAGTCACTGACCCGGCAGGCAGCCGATGCGCTCGCGGAGGCGGCGCAGCAGCTCCGGCATCTGGTGCGGCGGGGCCGCGGGGAGGCTCCCGCCACAGCCGGGGAGTGGATCGAGCGCATCACCGAACTGCGTCGTGCCCAGGGCCGCCTGGTGACCTTGAAGGAAATGCGGTACGCGGACGCGGAAGCCATCGACGCGCTCGCCCAGGACGCGGAGACCCACATCGTCTCCACCGCGCAGCGGGCGGTCGCCTTCCTCCAGCGCGACGACGCCTTCGCCGCCCACCACGCGGAGGCGGAACGGCTCACCACGGACGCCGGGGCGATCACCACGGCCGCCGCGGCCACCCCGGTCACCGAGCAACTGGACGAGCAGGTCTTCGGACTGCAGACCCTCACCGAGGTCGTCGCCGGACTGGACATCGGTGACGCGACCGTGCGCACCGCCATCCTTGAACGGATCGCCGAGGTGCTCGGCGGGCTGAACCGCGCCCGCGCGACCCTCGTCGCCCGGCGCCGTGACCTCCTCGACCAGGAGGGCAGAGCGGAGTTCGCCGCCGAGTTCGCGCTGCTCGCCCAGTCGGTCACCGGCGCACTGGCCGCGGCGGACACCCCGGAATCCTGCGACGCCCAACTCGCCCGGCTGCTGCTCCAGCTGGACACCCTGGAGTCGCGCTTCGCCGACCACGACGGCTTCCTCGCAGAGATCGCCGACAAGCGCGCCGAGGTCCATGACGCCCTCTCGGGCCGCAAGCAGACGCTCGAGGACGCCCGCGCCCGGCGCACCGAGCGCCTCGCCGCATCGGCCGTGCGGGTCCTGGAGACGATCGCCCGCCGGGCAGCCGGCCTCGACAGCCTCGACGCGGTCAACACCTACTTCGCCTCCGACCCGATGGCGGCGAAGGTCCGCCGCACCGCTGACGAGCTGCGCGAACTCGGCGACCAGGTGCGGGCGGAGGAACTCGAAGGGCGGCTGACGGCCGCCCGGCAGGAGGCCGGCCGCGCGCTGCGGGACCGCACCGAGCTGTTCGCCGACGGCGGCGACACCATCCGCCTCGGCACGCACCGTTTCGCCGTCAACACCCGGCCCCCGGAGCTCACACTCGTGCCGGACGCACACGGGGGTATGGCGTTCGCGCTGACCGGCACGGACTACCGGCGCCCGGTGACCGACCCGGAGTTCGCCGGCACCAGCGCCCACTGGGACCAGCTCCTGCCGTCCGAGAACGCCGAGGTCTACCGGGCCGAATACCTGGCGGCGCGGCTGCTGACCGAGCACGGTGCCGAGCCTCTGGCGGGAGCGGATCTCGCACGGCTGGTCCGGCAGGCCGCCGAGGCCGCGTACGACGAGGGGTACGAGCGCGGCGTCCACGACCACGACGCGGCGGCCATCCTCTCCATCGTGCTGGGGCTGCACGAGCAGGCCGGGCTGCTGCGTTACCCGGCCGCCGACCGCGCCGCCGCCCAGCTGTTCTGGGCCCACGGAACCACCGCCGACGCCCGGGAGGCGTGGGCGCGGCAGGCCGCGTCGCTGGTACGGGCCCGGGAGACGTTCGGGACGGCCCCCGCGCTGGAGGGGCTGCGAACCGAAATGGCCGAGGCGGGGCAGCTGTCCGGCCTCGCCGCCGAGTACCTCGTCGAGGAGCTGGCGACCGGCGAATCCTTCGCGACGAGTGCGGCGGCCCGCATGCTGCTCGACAAGTTCCGCCGGGCAGTGGGCGCGTCACCGTACGAAGAGGACGTACGAGACCGGCTCGCCGACGGGGACACAGCCGCCGCGCAGCGGCTGGTGGAGGGCTGGCTCGCCTCGTACGCCGCCTCCTGCGGTGAGGACGTCGACACCGGCGACCTCGCCGAGGCCGTGGCGATCGAGGTCTGCCCGGTCCTGAACCGCTACGAACTGGACGGGTCCGTCGTGGCCCGGGTGGAGGGCCTGCTCGGCGCGCACCCGAGGATCGACCGCGGGGGCCTGACCCTGCGGCTCGACGAGTTCCTCGCAAGGACCGCGGACTTCACGGCCAAGGTGGTGCCGGGCTTCCGCACGTACCAACAGCGCCGGAGCGCCCTCGTCGCCGCCGAGCGGAACCGGCTGCGCCTGGACGAGTACCGGCCGCGCGTCATGTCGTCCTTCGTACGCAACCGGCTCGTCGACGACGTCTACCTGCCGCTCATCGGGGACAACCTCGCCAAGCAGCTCGGTGCCGCCGGGGACGGCAAGCGAACCGACAACCACGGTCTGCTGCTGCTCGTCTCGCCGCCCGGCTACGGCAAGACGACCCTCATGGAGTACGTCGCCGACCGCCTCGGCCTGATTCTGGTGAAGGTCGACGGACCGGCCCTCGGGCACGGCGTCACCTCCCTCGACCCGGCCGAGGCACCGAACGCCACCGCCCGCCGCGAGATCGAGAAGATCGACTTCGCGCTGGCGGCCGGCAACAACGTCCTGCTGTACCTGGACGACATCCAGCACACCTCACCGGAGCTGCTGCAGAAGTTCATCCCACTGTGCGACGCCACCCGCACCCTGAACGGCCGCGACCTACGCGGCAAGCGGTTCGCCGTCTGCATGGCGGGCAACCCCTACACCGAGACGGGGCAGCGGTTCCGCATTCCCGACATGCTGGCCAACCGCGCCGACGTGTGGAACCTCGGCGACGTCCTGACCGGCAAGGAAGACGCCTTCGCTCTCAGCTTCATCGAGAACGCCCTCACCTCGAACCCGGTGCTGGCCCCCCTCGCCGGGCGCGAGCGCGCGGACCTCGAGCTCCTGGTGCGCCTGGCCGCCGGGGACGCGACCGCCCGCCGCGACCGGCTCACCCATCCGTACGCCCCGGCCGAGCTCGACCGGATCCTCGCGGTGCTGCGCCACTTGCTCACCGCTCGCGCAACGGTCCTCGCGGTCAACGCCGCCTACATCGCCTCCGCCGCCCAGACCGACGCCACCCGCACCGAACCGCCCTTCCGGCTCCAGGGCTCCTACCGCAACATGAACAAGATCGCCGCACGCATCTCCCCGGTCATGAACGACACCGAGCTGGCCGCCGTGATCGACGACCACTACACCGGCGAGGCCCAGACCCTCACCACCGGCGCCGAGGACAACCTGCTCAAGCTGGCCGCTCTGCGCGGCACGCTCACCGAGGAACAGGCCGCCCGCTGGGCCGTCATCACCTCCGCCCACACTCGCGCCCAAGCCCTCGCCGGCTCCGGTGACGACACCCTCAGTCGGGCGGTCGCCGCCGTGGGCCTGCTCGCCGACCGCGTCGCCGCCGTCGAAACGGCCATCACGCGGGCCACCGACCCCCGCCACCTGCTCAGCCACCCCAGGGGTCGACATGCAGCCCGCCCTGAAGGCGCGCCGGACCAGTGACCCTCACACTGCCGACAGCTCTCAAAACTGCTTGGCCGGCCAGTCCAGCAGGCGGGCACCGATGACCGCGGTCTGCAGGGTGTAGCGGTGTACCGGGTCGG
>NZ_LOHS01000144.1 GCF_001642995.1 Streptomyces jeddahensis | reverse complement strand
GGGGCCGAAGGGGACGTGGCGGGATGTGCGCCCGCTGGGGGTACCTCCCAGGCCCTTAAGGCACTGGGGGAGGCTGGCGCAAACTCCGGGCTCCCTCGAACAACTACGGCTAGGCGCCAGACCGAGGACGTACATCCCGGCGCGGCCCCGACCCGCCCACCGGCAGGTGGCGAACCGAAGACAAGCGGCAGCCGCACGAAGCGCTGAACCTCGCAGGTGCGAAGGCGCATGCCCCCGAGGTCAGGGCACCCCAAAACCGGCGGCGCCCAAGAACCCGCAACCCGCCGGAGGCTAAACGTAACGCTCGAGGATCGACGACTCCGCCAACCGCGACAGCCCCTCCCGCACGCTCCGCGCCCGGGCCTCCCCGACCCCGTCCACCGTCTGCAGATCGTCGACGCTCGCGGCGAGCAGCTTCTGCAGACCGCCGAAGTGCTCCACGAGGCGGTCGATGATGGCACCGGGCAGCCGCGGCACCTTCGCCAGCAGCCGGAATCCCCGCGGCGACACAGCGGAGTCCAGCGTCTCCGGCGACCCGGTGTACCCCAACGCCCGTGCCACCACGGGAAGTTCCAGCAGCTCGGTGTGCGAGAGCGAGTCCAGCTCGGCCAGCGCCTCCTCGACCGTACGGGACCGCTTCGCGGTCGGCTCCGGCACGTAGTCCCGGACGACGAGCTCCCGCTCGGGCTCGACGCCCGCGATCAGCTCCTCGAGCTGAAGGGCGAGGAGCCGCCCGTCCGTACCGAGCTCCACCACGTACTCGGCGATCTCGGTCGCGATGCGCCGCACCATCTCCAGGCGCTGGGCGACGGCCGAGACGTCCCGGACCGTCACGAGGTCCTCGATCTCGAGCGCGGACAGCGTGCCCGCGACCTCGTCGAGCCGCAGCTTGTACCGCTCGAGGGTGGCCAGGGCCTGGTTGGCGCGGGACAGGATCGCGGCCGAGTCCTCGAGCACCCGGCGCTGCCCGTCCACATACAGCGCGATGAGCCGCATGGACTGGGACACCGACACGACCGGGAAGCCCACCTGCTTGCTCACGCGGTCCGCGGTGCGGTGCCGCGTGCCGGTCTCCTCGGTCGGGATCGTCGGGTCCGGCACGAGCTGGACGCCGGCGCGGAGGATCTTGGTGAGGTCCTTGTCGAGGACGATGCCGCCGTCGAGCTTGCACAGCTCACGCAGTCGCGTCGCCGTGAACTCGACATCCAGGACGAAACCGCCCGTGCACATGGCTTCGACGGTCTTGTCGGAGCCGAGGACGATGAGGCCTCCGGTGTTGCCGCGCAGGACGCGCTCCAGGCCGTCACGCAGCGCCGTGCCCGGCGCGACAGCGCTCAGAGAGGCGCGCATGAGCCCATCGGCACCGGAGCTCCCGCCGGACTTGCCGGGAGCTGCTGCCCGGTCGTTGGCTGCCACTGCACTCCTCCGGTCGCAGGTTCTGGGGCGCCCTCGGTTCGTACGGATGGGCGAGACCGGGGCAAAGTCTACCGGCGGTCCTCCTCCTCCCGTGGGGCCTCTCGCCGACGCGACATCGGCAGCACCCGCAGAGCGTCGCCTATGTCGGCGACTTCCAGGACCTTCATACCGGGCGGGATCTTTCCCGGATCCGTCGGTACGAGGGCGTGTGTGAAGCCGAGGCGGTGGGCCTCCGCGAGCCTGCGCTGGACCCCGGTGACCCGTCTGACCTCGCCCGCGAGGCCCACCTCGCCGATCGCGACGAGGTTCTTCGGCAGCGGGGTGTCGCTCGCGGCGCTGGCGAGCGCCAGCGCGACGGCGAGGTCCGCGGCGGGCTCGGAGAGCTTCACGCCGCCGACCGTCGCGGAGTAGATGTCGCGCTTGCCGAGCGCGCTGATCCGGCCGCGCTGCTCGAGCACGGCGAGCATCATCGAGACGCGCGACGTCTCCAGGCCGGAGGTGGTGCGCCGGGGCGAGGGGATCTGCGAGTCGACGGTGAGCGCCTGCACCTCGGCGACGAGCGGGCGGCGCCCCTCCAGCGTCACGGTGAGGCAGGTGCCCGGGACCGGCTCGTCACGGCGGGTGAGGAAGAGGCCGCTGGGGTCTGCGAGGCCGGTGATGCCCTCGTCGTGCAGCTCGAAGCAGCCGACCTCGTCCGTCGTCCCGTACCGGTTCTTCACGCCACGGACCAGCCGCAGGCGCGCGTGCCGGTCGCCTTCGAAGTGCAGCACGACGTCCACCAGGTGCTCGAGCAGGCGCGGGCCCGCGATCGCGCCGTCCTTGGTGACGTGGCCGACCAGGAGCGTCGCCATGCCGCGCTCCTTGGAGGCGCGGATCAGCGCACCGGCCACCTCCCGGACCTGGGCCATGCCGCCGGGCGCCCCGTCGATCTCCGGCGAGGCCACGGTCTGTACGGAGTCGAGGATCAGCAGTGAGGGCTTGACCGCGTCGAGGTGGCCGAGGACGGCGGCCAGGTCGGTCTCGGCAGCCAGGTACAGATGATCGTCGATGGCCTTGATCCGGTCCGCGCGCAGCCGCACCTGGCTCGCGGACTCCTCGCCCGTGACGTACAGCGTGCGGTGCTCGTCGCTGGCGGACTTGGCCGCCACGTCCAGCAGCAGTGTGGACTTGCCGACGCCGGGCTCGCCCGCGACGAGCACGACGGCGCCGGGTACGAGACCGCCGCCGAGCACCCGGTCCAGCTCGGGCACGCCGGTCGACCGGGCGGTGGCCTGGCGGCCGTCGACCTGGCCGATCGGCACGGCCGTGGTGGTGACGCGGCCGGGCGTCGTCGTACGGACAGCGGGCGCGCCGTACTCCTCGACTGTGCCCCATGCCTGGCACTCGGGGCAGCGGCCGAGCCATTTGGCCGTCTGCCAGCCGCATTCGGTGCAGCGGTAGGACGGCCGGTCCTTGCCGGATTTCGTACGGGCAGCCATGGACGAAACCGTAGCGGTGACCACTGACAGCCCGGCCCCCGGCCGCTGCATGCAGTCCCTCGCGAGCGCGGGCCGACGCGTGCCCGTCGACCCACCGCGCGCGTGCCCCTGTAACGCCCAGAGTGCGGAACTACGGGTTCCTGTCCCCTTTTGAGGGATCTGTTCACCCGTAAGGATTAAAAGTGCGCGACGGTGAGGAGGGCCCCACCACCACCGGCCTACGGTCGCACGGGTGACGAGCAGTAGGCCGCAGCCCACCCCGCAGACCCCCGGAGCCCGCCGGTCGCATCGCGATGCGCGGCACCGCGGGGCGGCGCGCCGCACCCAGGTCCAGCGGCCGCCCGCGCGCTACGAGCCGTATCTCGACGGCCTGTTCACGTACTGCCTGTCCGTGCTGTGCGATCACGACGCCGCGACCGCCGCCCTCGGGGAAGCCCTCGCGTGTGCCGAACGCCGCGGCTCGCGCGGGCCGGACGCCGAAGGCGACCGCAAGGCCTGGCTGTACGCGCTCGCACGCTGGTCGTGCCTGCGCAAACTCGCCGAGGCCAAGCGGGAGCGGGCGGGCTCACGTGCCGCCGGTCGGCGTGCCGACCGGACCGCCGCCGCGGGCCCCGCGCAGCCCGGCGGAACCTTCGGCCATTCCGCCTCCGCGGAGGCGGAGAAGGAACGCCGGCGGGAACTCGCCCTGCTCGCCTGGCCGGAGGCCGCCGGGACGACGCCCGAGCAGCGCGAGGCGCTCGAACTCGCCGTGCGCCACCAGCTCGCCGCCCACGAGGTCGCCGCGGTCCTCGGCATGGACCTCGCCTCCGCCCGGGAGCTCCTGGCCACGGCGGCCTGCGAGGTGGAGCGCACCCGTACCGCGCTCGCCGTCGTGGAGACCGGCACCTGTCCCGCCGTCGCCCGTCTCACCGGCGACAACCAGCTGCTGCTCGGCGCGGCCCTGCGCACCGAGCTCGTCCGGCACGTCGACGACTGCCCGCGCTGCCGCCGTACCGCCGAGCGCGCGGGCACCGCCTGGCCCGGCACCGGCGTCACCACGGCCGCGCTGCCCGTGATCGAGGCCCCGCGCCCGGCCCTGCACACCGCGATGGCGCATGCCCCGCGAGCGCGGGACCGCGCCCCGCGCTTCGACCGGCGTGGTTTCCCGATGGACCCCAGGGACCGGGCCGCCCGCCGTGGCCGGCTACGCGCGCGTGCCGTGGCGACGACCGTCGTCGCCACGGTCGTCGCGGCCCCGGTGCTCGCCCTCTGGGCCGCCTACCGCGGCGCGCCCCTCACCGGCGAGGGCCAGGACGGACGCTCCGTCTCCGTCAGCGAGGCCGACGGCCCCGGCGGTCTCGGGGGCGAGCACGCGGGCGGCTACGAGAACGCGGGCAACGCCAGCGCCGACCCCGACGCGCGGTTCACCGCGGGCAGCCGTACGCCCGACGTGTCCGTGGAGGTGATCAGCCCGGGGGCGCCGCCGTCCCGGAGCGCGGTGGGGCCGGGGAGGCTGACGGTCGAGGCACAGCCGGGCAGCGGCGACACGATGCTGATCACGCTGCGGGCGTCCGGGGGCGCACCGGTGCACTGGTCGGCGTACGCGGATGCCCCGTGGCTCTACCTCAGCCAGTACTCGGGAACGCTCGCACCGGGCGAGTCGTTCACGATCGAGGTGTACGTCGATCACCATCGCGAGCCCGCCGGGCACTGGCGCGCGCAGATCGTGATCGACCCGTCGGGCGCTGTGATCGGCCTCGAGGGATATGGAGAATCGTCTCCGCCGTCCTCCAGCCCTCCGCCCTCCAGCCCCCCGCCGTCGTCGCCGGGTTCACCGAGCCCGTCCGACCCGGGGCCCACGCCGAGCGACCCGCCCTCGTCGGATCCGCCGCCGTCCTCCGACCCGCCGCCGTCGTCGGATCCGCCCCCGTCCGGTCAGGACCCGGACCCGCAGGACCCGTCGCCGTCCGACCCCGGTCCCAGCGACACCGCCCCTTCCGGCTCGCCGGTCCCGTCCGACCCGGGGGACTCGTCCCCGCCACCGAGCGACGGGGGAGAGGGGAGCCCCAGCGAAGGGGCGTAGGGTCCGGCCCGCCTGCCGACCGGCACACGAGCCGGGCTGGTCCCAGCGTCGCGGTCAGGGCGCCGGATCCGCGGGGTGCGGCGCCACCAGCGGCAGCTCGGACGCCATCCGGGCCTCGCACAGCTCGACCAGCCGGTCGTATCCCGCCTTGCCCATGAGCTCGGTGAGCTCCGGCCGGTACGAGACGTACACAGGCTCGCCCGCTCCGTGCGCCGAGGTCGCCGACGTGCACCACCAGTGCAGATCGTGGCCGCCCGGGCCCCAGCCCCGGCGGTCGTACTCGCCGATCGACACTTGCAGGACGCGCGTGTCGTCGGGCCGGTCGATCCACTCGTACGTCCTGCGGATCGGCAGCTGCCAGCAGACGTCCGGCTTGGTCTCCAGCGGCTCACGGCCCTCGCGCAGCGCCAGGATGTGCAGCGAGCAGCCCGCGCCGCCCGGGAAGCCCGGCCGGTTCTGGAAGATGCAGGAGCCCTCGAAGCGGCGGGTCTGGCGCTCGCCGTCCTCGTCCTCCTGGACCCAGCCCGTCTCCATGCCCACGTCGTGGTGCTGCCACACCTCGGGAGTGAGCCTCGCCACATGCTCGGCGACGCGCTTCTCGTCGTCCTCCTCCGAGAAGTGCGCGCCCAGCGTGCAGCACCCGTCGTCCGCGCGGCCCGCCTGGATGCCCTGGCAGCCGCTTCCGAAGATGCAGTGCCAACGGGAGGTAAGCCATGTCAGATCGCAGCGGAACACCTGCTCGTCGTCCGCCGGATCAGGGAACTCGACCCATGCGCGGGCGAAGTCCAGGCCCTTTTCGTCGGGCACCGGCTGCTGCCCTTGCCCCGGCCCGCCCGACCGCTTCGACTGCTTCGGCGGCTTCGACCGCTTCTCCTCCGACCGCTTCTGCTCCGGCGCCCTCTCCTGCGAGGACGCCGTGGCAGAGCTGGCGGATTTGTCGGTCTTCGCCTTTTTCGTCTTCGGCACGCCTCCAGGGTATGCGGGCGGAAGCCAGCCCAGGGAGTTCCGCCGGGCCCTCGCGCAGTAGCGTTCCGTATATGAGACTCGGTGTCCTCGACGTGGGTTCGAACACGGTGCATCTGCTGGTGGTGGATGCACACCCGGGTGCGCGCCCGCTGCCCGCGCACTCCCACAAGGCGGAGCTGCGCCTTGCGCAACTCCTCGACGACGACGGAGCCATCGGCCCCGACGGAGTCGGCAAACTGATCGGCACCGTCCACGAAGCGCTGCAGGCCGCCGAGGACAAGGGCGTCGAGGACCTGCTGCCGTTCGCCACCTCCGCGGTCCGCGAGGCCACCAACGCCGACGAGGTGCTGGCCCGGGTGAAGGACGAGACCGGTGTGGAGCTGCAGGTCCTGACCGGTGAGGAGGAGGCCCGTCTCACCTTCCTCGCCGCCCGCCGCTGGTTCGGCTGGTCCGCCGGCAAACTGCTGGTCTTGGACATCGGCGGCGGCTCACTCGAGATCGCGTACGGCATGGACGAGGAGCCGGACGCCGCCGTCTCGCTGCCGCTGGGCGCCGGCCGGCTGACCGCGGGCTGGCTGCCGGGCGATCCGCCGGACCCGGCGGACGTGCGGGCGCTGCGACGGCACGTGCGGGCGGAGATCGCCCGGACCGTCGGGGAGTTCAGCCGCCTCGGCACCCCCGACCATGTGGTCGCCACCTCCAAGACCTTCCGGCAGCTGGCCCGGATCTCCGGCGCCGCCCGCTCGGCCGACGGCCTCTACGTCCAGCGGGAGCTCAAGCGCAGGGACCTGGAGGACTGGGTGCCGCGGCTCACCGGGATGACCGCCGACGAGCGCGCAGAGCTGCCCGGCGTCTCCGAGGGCCGCTCCGGCCAGCTCCTCGCCGGCGCACTCGTTGCCGAGGCCGCGATGGACCTCTTCGGCGTCGAGTCGGCGGAAATCTGCCCGTGGGCCCTCCGCGAGGGCGTAATCCTCCGCCGCCTGGACCACATGCCGAACTAGAGGTGCTGGGGGCACCTCCCAGCGGTAGCTGGGGGAGGGTGGGCACAGCGGAACCCCGACGGCGGGCACCCCTCAGCAGCCGGACAGTGCCCACGACGCACGGACGGGCAACCGTACGGGGGGTGCGCCCCGCAGCCGGGCCGCACCCCCCACCCCCCGCCCCGTACCCTGTCCCTCGTGGCAGAACCAGTGGTGCGCATCCCGGATGCGAAGGTCGCCCTGTCGACGGCCTCGGTCTATCCGGAGTCGACGGCAACGGCCTTCGAGATCGCCGCGCGCCTCGGCTACGACGGCCTCGAGATCATGGTCTGGAACGACCCCGTCAGCCAGGACATCGACGCGCTGCGCAGGCTGAGCGACTACCACCGCATCCCGATCCTCGCCGTTCACGCCCCCTGTCTGCTGATCACGCAGCGCGTCTGGTCCACGGACCCCTGGGTCAAGCTCCAGCGCGCGAGGTCCGCCGCCGAGCGGCTGGGCGCCTCCACCGTCGTCGTGCACCCGCCGTTCCGCTGGCAGCGGCAGTACGCCCGGGACTTCGTACGCGGCATCTGGCGCATGGCGGACGAGACGGATGTGCGGTTCGCCGTCGAGAACATGTATCCGTGGCGCTACCGGGACCGCGAGATGCTCGCGTACGCCCCGGAGTGGGACGTCACCAAGGACGACTACCGGCACTACACGATCGACCTCTCGCACACGGCGACCGCCCGCACCGACGCGCTGCAGATGATCGACCGCATGGGCGACCGGCTCGGCCACGTCCACCTAGCCGACGGCACCGGATCCGGCAAGGACGAGCACCTGGTCCCCGGCCGCGGCACGCAGCCCTGCGCCGAGATCCTGGAGCGCCTGGCGCTGAACGGCTTCGACGGCCATGTCGTCCTCGAGGTCAACACGCGGCGGGCCATGTCCAGCGCCGAGCGCGAGGCCGATCTGGCGGAGGCCCTGGCCTTCACCCGGCTGTATCTCGCGTCGGCCGTGAAGGTGCCGAGATCGTGAAGGTGCCGAGATCATGACCGACACCGCGCCCAGGCGCCGGGGACGGCCCTCCCGCGCACAGGCGACGGAGGGGCCGGACACCCGGGAGCGCATCCTGCGGGCCGCCCGCGAGGAGTTCTCCGAGCGGGGGTACGAGAAGGCGTCGGTGCGCGGCATCGCCAAGGCGGCCGGAGTCGACTCCGCGCTCGTCCACCACTACTTCGGCACCAAGGAGCAGGTC
This sequence comes from Streptomyces jeddahensis, assembly GCF_001642995.1. Lineage (GTDB taxonomy): Bacteria > Actinomycetota > Actinomycetes > Streptomycetales > Streptomycetaceae > Streptomyces > Streptomyces jeddahensis. The sequence goes on along the minus strand of NZ_LOHS01000144.1, from coordinate 5,762 downwards.
TTCGAGGCGGCCGTCGAGGTCGTCTTCGCGCCCGCCCTGAAGGCCCCGGAGACGATCACCGAGGGGCCGCTCGACGGGGTCGGCGAGCGGTTCGCCCGGTTCCTGTTCGGGGTCTGGGAGAACCCGGCCACCCGTACCCCCCTGCTTGCCGTCGTCCGGTCGGCGGTGAACAACGAGGCGGCCGCCGCGGTCTTCCGCCGGCTCGTCTCCACCCAGCTGCTGCGCAGGGTCGCCGGCCATGTGGGCGCGCCGGACGCCGAACTGCGGGCCGAGCTGGCGGCCGCGCAGCTGGTGGGCGTGGCCATGATGCGGTACGTGATCAAGCTGGAGCCGCTGGCCTCGGCGGACGTGGAGCAGATCATCGCCCGGGTGGCGCCCGTGGTGCAGTGGCATCTGACCGGGCCGTGAGCGGGCCGGTCGTGCACAGGCATCTGAACGGGCCGTGAGCTGGCCCTCGCGCCCACCCGGAACGGTGCCCCGAACGGGCGCCGGAACCCGAGACACCCGTCCCGCAATCCGGACACGCTGTCCAGAGCCTGGAGCACCGGCGTAGGCTCGACGGAAGTCATCCTGCCTGCGTCCGCCGGCCGCACGGACAACGCGCACCACCGTCCTGATCGCACCGTGCCGCAGGCATCCGTAGGCATCTGCCTGAAGGAGCGAGCGACGATGCCCGAGCTGAGGTCCCGCACTGTCACCCACGGCCGCAACATGGCGGGCGCCCGCGCCCTTATGCGCGCCTCTGGTGTACCGGGTGCGGACATCGGGCGGAAGCCGATCATCGCCGTCGCCAACTCGTTCACGGAGTTCGTGCCGGGCCACACCCACCTCCAGCCGGTCGGCCGGATCGTCAGCGAGGCGATCAGGGAGGCCGGCGGCATCCCGCGCGAGTTCAACACGATCGCTGTCGACGACGGCATCGCGATGGGTCACGGCGGCATGCTGTACTCCCTCCCGTCCCGCGACCTGATCGCGGACTCGGTCGAGTACATGGTCGAGGCCCACTGCGCCGACGCCCTGGTCTGCATCTCCAACTGCGACAAGATCACCCCGGGCATGCTGATGGCGGCCCTCCGCCTCAACATCCCGACGGTCTTCGTCTCCGGCGGCCCGATGGAGGCCGGCCGCGCGACCCTCGTCGACGGCACGGTTCGCACGCTCGACCTGGTCGACGCGATCTCCGACGCCGTGAACGACAAGATCTCGGACGAGGACATCCTCCGTATCGAGGAGAACGCCTGTCCGACCTGCGGCTCGTGTTCCGGCATGTTCACCGCCAACTCGATGAACTGCCTGACGGAGGCCATCGGCCTGTCCCTGCCCGGCAACGGCTCGGTCCTGGCCACGCACACGGCCCGCAGGCGGTTGTACGAGGACGCGGCCCGGACGGTCATGGACATCACCCGCCGCTACTACGAGCAGGACGACGACACGGTCCTGCCGCGCTCCATCGCCACCTTCGCGGCCTTCGAGAACGCCATGGCTCTCGACATCGCCATGGGCGGCTCCACCAACACGATCCTGCACCTGCTGGCCGCCGCCCAGGAGGCGGGCGTTCCGTTCGGCCTGGAGGAGATCGACGCGGTGTCGCGCCGCGTGCCGTGCCTGGCGAAGGTCGCGCCGAACGTCGCGAAGGACCGCACGTACTACATGGAGGACGTGCACCGCGCCGGCGGCATCCCGGCCCTGCTGGGCGAGCTGCACCGCGGCGGCCTGCTCAACGAGGACGTGCACGCCGTCCACAGCCCGTCCCTGGGGGACTGGCTGAAGACCTGGGACGTGCGCGGCGGATCGCCCTCGCCGGAGGCCGTCGAGCTGTGGCACGCGGCCCCCGGCTGCGTCCGGTCGGCGGAGGCCTTCTCGCAGTCCGAGCGCTGGGAGGCGCTCGACGAGGACGCCGAGGGCGGCTGCATCCGCAGCGTCGAGCACGCGTACTCCAAGGACGGCGGCCTCGCGGTCCTCAAGGGCAACCTGGCCGTCGACGGCTGCGTGGTGAAGACGGCCGGCGTGGACGAGTCCATCTGGACCTTCGAGGGCCCGGCGGTCGTCTGCGAGTCGCAGGAGGAGGCCGTCGAGAAGATCCTCAACAAGCAGGTGACGGACGGGGACGTCGTGGTCATCCGCTACGAGGGTCCAAAGGGCGGCCCCGGCATGCAGGAGATGCTCTACCCGACGTCCTTCCTCAAGGGCCGCGGCCTCGGAAAGACCTGCGCCCTGATCACCGACGGTCGCTTCTCCGGCGGCACCTCGGGCCTGTCCATCGGTCACGCCTCCCCGGAGGCCGCGTCCGGCGGCACGATCGCCCTGGTCGAGGACGGCGACCGCATCCGCATCGACATCCCGAATCGCTCGATCGAGTTGCTCGTCGACGAGGCGGAACTCGCGCGCCGTGAGCAGGCGTTGAACGGGGCGTACGCCCCGAAGAACCGCGACCGCAAGGTCTCGGCGGCGCTGCGGGCGTACGCGGCGATGGCGACGAGCGCGGACAAGGGCGCGGTGCGGGACGTGTCGAAGCTGGGCTGACGTGACGAAGCCCGGCTGACGTGACGCAGCTGGGCTTGACGCATCGCGCAGGGGCCGTCTCTTCGGGGACGGCCCCTTTCGCGTGCTACCAGGCCGCCGGGTTGCGGCCGTCGACGGCGAAGACGGTGCCGTCGGGGGCGGTGGCGTAGACGTAGTTGCCCGCGATCACGGGCTCGGGCAGGGCGCCCATGATCTGGTCGGAGTTCGGACCGAGTCGTGGCGGCGTCTGACCGAGGAGTTTCCCGTCGCGTGTGCCGATGGCGAGGAGCCGCCCGTCGGGGGCGCTGACGTACACGTGCCGACCGTCGGTGACCGGACCGGAGCCGCGGATCACGGACGTCTCGAAGCGCCAGAGCTGCTTGCGGGCGTTCATGTCGACGGCCGCAAGTGATCCGCCGTCCCCCGTGAGGTAGACGAGGTTCCCACGCACGGTCCCGTGGGCCTGTTTCAGCGGGACCGGCAGGGGCACCCGCTGCTCCGCCCCGGTGTCCGGGGTGTAGCGGACCACGGCCTTGGCGTCCCCGTAGACCGCGTCGACGGAGACGAGGTAGACGGACCCGCCTGCCGTGCCGAGCGGCTTCAGCCTCCCCTCCAACTGCGCGTTCCACCGCACGTCACCCGTCTCCGGATCCACCACCGTGACCCGCGTGCCCGCCCCGTCGTCGGACGTGCTCACCGCGTACGCCAGCGGGTCCCCGGCGAACGAGGTGAAGTACGGCACGCTGTGGCCCGGGATCCGGTGGCTCCACCGCGTGTCACCCGAGGCGCTGTCCACGCCGACGACGGTCCCGTCGGTGCTGGTGAGAAGCAGCATGCCTCCGGCGCACTCCAGGCCGCTGTACGCGGGCATGTTCCGTTGCCAACGCGCCCTGCCCGAGGCGGGATCGAGCGCCTCCAGACGGCGACCCGAGTCGAGCGAAGGCTGCACGAGGCCACCCGACACGACGGGCGGTCGGCTCCTGTGCGTCCGGGCGACGGTCTGCTGCCACAGCAGATGACCGTCGCCCGGATCGAGGGCGAAGAGCAGGCCGGGCTGAGCGCAGAGCAACCTCCCGGCCCCGTAGGAGCATTGAGGCGCGCTCTTCTTGGACGCCGGTGTCGCCTCCCACCCGCTGAATCCGGCCGACGTGGTTCGAGGCGTGGGTCTCTCGGGAGTGGTGCCTCCTCCGTCGAGCAGGTGGACCGCGGCCAGCGCACTGATCACGGCGAGCCCGAGCGCCGCGGCTCCGAGGGACGCCCGCCTGCCCAGGCGCTTCCCGGGCCGCCGTTCAGGCTCTTCGGACCCTTCGGTTCCTTCGGCCGCTCCGGCTTCAGTGGCGCGAGGCTCAGACCTCGGCGCCTCATCCGCCGCCCGCTGTGCCGGTATGAACGCCCGCGTGTCGTACGACGCCGCCACTGACCGCAGCTCGCGCATCAACTCGTCCGGCGTGGGCCGGTCCTCGGGCTCCTTCGAGAGACAGCGCAGCACGAGCGGCGCGAGTTCCTCCGCTACGCCCGTCAGATCTGGCTCGTCGTGCACGACCTGGTAGGCGACGACGTACGGACTGTCGGAGTCGAACGGCCCGCGCCCGGTCGCCGCGTGCACCATCACCGATCCGAGCGCGAAGACGTCGGCGGCGGGCCCCACCTCACGCGGTCGCCGGAACTGCTCGGGCGCCATGAACGGCGGCGTACCTATCAACTTCCCAGTCTCGGTCCGCAGTTCGCTGTCCTTTGGCCGAGAGATACCGAAGTCGATGACCTTGGGCCCGTCCTCGGCGAGCAGCACGTTGCTCGGCTTCAGATCCCGGTGCACCACGCCGACCCGATGAATATCGCGCAGCGCCTCCGCGAGTCCGGCCATCAGCCGACGCAACTGGGCCGGAGGCATGGGCCCGTTCCGCTTCACATGGTCGGAAAGGGTCGGCCCGGGAATGAACAGCGTGGCCATCCAGGGACGTTCGGCCTCAGGGTCGGCATCGACGACGGGCGCGGTGAAGGCGCCGCTCACCCTCCGCGCCGCGGCCACCTCCTGCCGGAACCGCCCCCTGAACTCGGGATCCCTGGCGAACTCGGCATGCACGACCTTCACCGCGAGCTTCATCCCGGAGGTGCTGCGGGCCAGATGCACCACCCCCATGCCACCCGACCCCAGACAGGATTCCAGGCGGTAGTGACCGGCGTACTCGGGAAGTTCCGCTTCCGCGCCCGCTCCGGCGTTCTGCTGTGGCGCCATGGGAACACCCCCGTGCTGTTCGTCCGCACGCGCGACCACGGAGCCTAGTCGATGACTCGTACGAGACTGAGGAGGCTTGCTAGTCTCCGCGTGCGAGTTGCGTACATGTGTTTCATGGTGTGTTTTAGGGGATTCAACGGCACCCGATGACAGTCATGGGTGCAACGGGGGTGGTTTTCATGTCTGTTGACCGTGTCGAAGAGGCCGAGGGCATCGGCGAGCCGGAGGCCGTCACCACGGCAGCGGTTTCGGCCACGGCTCTGCGCTACTACTCGGTCGCGCCGGGCGTCCGCCTGAACGTCCGCAGCGGCCCCGGCACCAACTACACCGTCGTCCGCGTCCTGCCCGAGGGGGCCAAGGTCCCGATCTTCTGCCAGACACCGGGCACATGGGTCACGGGCCCGTACGGCACGTCGAACATCTGGGACAACATCGACGACGGCGAGTACGTCTCAGACGCCTACGTGAACACCGGCACTGACGGCTACATCCGCCCGCGCTGCGCCTGACGAAGGGGATAGGAATCACCATGAGGCTCTTGACGGGCAGACGCACACGGATGGCCGCAGGTGCCTCCGTCGCGGCCTTCGCCCTGGTACTGGGTACCGCCGCGGAGGCTTGGGCCGTGCGTTACTACCCGGTCGCGCCGGGCGTCCGCCTCAACGTCCGTAGCGGTCCTGGCACGACGTACGGCATCGTCCGTGTCCTGCCCGAGGGCGCTTACGTCCCGATCTTCTGCCAGACGCCGGGCCAGACGGTCACGGGCCCGTACGGCACGTCGAACATCTGGGACAACATCGACAGCGGCGAGTACGTCTCGGACGCCTACGTGAACACGGGCAGCGACGGCTACGTCGCCTCGCGCTGCGCCGACTGATCCGGCCTCGGGGTGGCCTCGCCCGCGCGACGCGACGGGCGAGGCCACTCCCAGGAGTGGCTGTGGGGACCGCGGTGGGCCGGACCGATAATCGACGCGTGAGCGACGAGAAGAACGAGAAGACCGGCACCCCGGCCACCCCCGCGG
>NZ_LOHS01000143.1 GCF_001642995.1 Streptomyces jeddahensis | reverse complement strand
GGCGCACCCACGAGGACCGCATACAGCGCCTGCGCGCAGCAGGGGTAACCGATCATGAGCTGGCCCGGTTGCGATCGCCGATCGGCCTCGACCTTGGCGCACGCACGCCCGAGGAGACGGCTCTGTCGATCGTTGCCGAGATCGTCGCCGATCGACAGGGCGGCTCAGGCCTCCCACTGACCAGTACAGGCACTTCCATTCACCATGACACGGTTTCCGTCTCCGGTTGCCGTGTGCGAGAGCAGCCAATGCCGACTGCCGCTCCGCGTCTTCTCGAAGACAGCGCATCCGCCAGATGACCCACCCACACCAGCACTGCGCAATGCACAGAAGAAACGTCTCTGCGACGGTTTGGCCGAGCTGAGCAACCCGGCGCGCCACGGGGCGGAACCCGGAGCCGACGGTACCCACCGGACAGGTGACAGAGGGCTTCACGTATCCGGTCAGGTGACGGCTGTCCCCAGGAATGATCCGCGCCAGGCTTGCGGCAGTGCCACCGCATTCAGGAAAGGAGAGGCGCCATGCCCGACAAACAGCCGGAGATCTCGGCTGACCAACTCGCCGTCGATCACCTCAACTCACTGCCCATCCGCATCCACCGGATCCTGCGGTCGTCGATCCGTGTCCCGATGCGCGCGGTGTTCCATTACGACCCCTGCGATCCCCTGACGGTGTCCGTCCAGCTGTTGCCTCCGCAGGGCCCTGCCGTGACCTGGGTTGTCTCGCGTGATCTGCTCTACGAGGGCACGCAGGGGCGCAGCGGCATGGGCGACGTACAGCTCTGGCCCTCACTGCCGTGCAGCCAGCCCATGATGTACATGCGGCTTGAATCGCGTGGCATGACGGCGCTGTTCGAGGTGGACCTGCCCAAGGTGGAGGCGTGGCTGCTGGACACCTTCGACCTTGTGCCACCTGGTACGGAACTGGACAGCACCAACTGGGACCTGCTGGTGGAGCGTCTGCTCGGCGATACCTGAGCGCCCCGGACCAGCGCTGCCCCGCCTCACAGACGAGCACGTCATCAAGCCCGCGCGCAGTGCGTTCGGCGGGCCTGTGCCCTCGTCACCGGACACCCAATGATTCCAACGGAGAGAAGATGTCCCACACGCTCCTCATCACCGGCGTCAGCAGTGGCCTCGGCCGCGCCTCTGCCACCGCCGCCCTCGAGGCCGGGCACACCGTCGTAGGCACCGTGCGGACCCCGGACCAGGCCGCCGCCTTCGAGCAGCTCGCCCCGGGCCGCGCCCACGCCCGCATGCTCGACGTCACCGAAACCGATGCCGTCGAGCCCACCGTCGCGGCGATCGAGGAAGAGATAGGTCGCATTGACGTGCTCGTCAACAACGCCGGCTACGGGGTCGAGGGCACCTTCGAGGAGACCCCGCTCGACACCTTCCGCCACCAGTTCGACGTCAACGTCTTCGGCGTCATCGCAGTCACCCAAGCCGTCCTGCCCCGCATGCGCGAGCGCCGTGCCGGTCACATCCTGTTCGTGACCTCCATGGGCGGTCTGCGCACGTACCCCGGTCTGTCCGCCTATCACGGCTCCAAGTTCGCGGTCGAGGGCATCGCCGCCTCGCTCGCCCAGGAGGTCGCTGAGCTGGGCATTCACGTCACGGCCATCGAGCCTGGCGCATTCCGCACCGACTGGGCGGGCCGCTCCATGCACCGCGTCGAGAGCACCATCGCCGACTACGCCCCGATCTTCGCCCCGATCCGCGAACACCGCCTCGCCATGAGCGGCCACCAGCCCGGCAATCCCGCTCAAGCCGGCCGTGCCCTGCTCGCCGTCATCGATGCCGACAAGCCGCCGACGCATCTCATCCTCGGCAGCGACGCACTCCGGCTCGTCGCCGACGCCCGCGCCTCCTTCGATGCGGAAACCGCCGCTTGGAGCGAGCTGTCGAAGTCCACCGACTTCCCCGACGAGGAACAGGTCGCATGAGAGAAACAGAGAGTGAAACAGGGCGGCTCGCTCAGTTGGGAAGAAACGACATGACGGTGGTGCTCACCGGCGCTACCAGCGGCATTGGGCAAGCCGCCGCCCGTCTGCTGGCTCCGCATGCGACTCAATTGATCCTGCATGGCCCGCAAAGGCCACAAGAAGTCATTCGGCAATTGGAGGAGCTCCGCGCTTCCAGCGCAGGGGAGGTGCACTACGTACAGGCTGACTTCGACAGCCTGGCCATGGTGCGCGCGCTTGCCTCCGAGATCTCGAAGATCACGGATCGGGTCGATGTGCTCATCAACAACGCCAGCCGTCCGGGAGCACCACGGCGCCAGCTCAGCCAGGACGGCAATGAAGCGACTCTACAGACGAACTACCTAGCAGCCGTCCTGCTCACCGAACTTCTCACCCCGTTGCTCCTCGCATCCGGCGGCCGAGTAGTCCATGTCGCCTCGTCGACACATCTTTCCGCTTCGCTCGACCCGGACGACCTCAATCTCGAGCGCTCCGACTACAGCGCCACTATGGCGTACGCACGCTCGAAGCTGGCCTTGGTGGCGCACGCTCGCTGGCTCGTTGAGCAGGCTCCGCAGCCCCAGCCGGACACCGTAAGTGTGCACCCGGGAGTCATCAGCACTGATCTATTGCACGCCATGTTCGATATACGCGGTGATTCGGTCGTGCACGGAGCCCACAATGTTGTGAACGCCGCCCTGTACACCAATAGGTGGGCTGGCCAGTACCTGGACGAGCGACGGCCGGTCCAGCCGAACCCCATTTCCCTCGACGCCGAATTTCGGCACCGACTCGCCAAGCACACATTCGATCTCTTGCGCCGCTCCGGCGGAGTACCCGGAGAGGCTCAAGCTCTCCCCTGAGCGCGCCCCGTTCGCATGCCTGCCAGTCGCTTCACCGGCGGCAAGTTCATCAGCGGCATCGAAAAATCTGTCTGGCGGGAGTAACACTCCGCCCTTTTCATCCCTCATCCTGTCCCACGCCGTGGGCGGTAAAGGAGAACATGTCATGTATGCCATCACCAGCCCGTTGCCGGAAGACGACCGAAAGGTCGTCGCAGAGGCCTTGCAGGGCGCCCTAGTGGACCTGCTGGACCTGTCGCTGACGGGCAAACAGGCCCACTGGACCTTGTACGGGCCGCGCTTCCGCTCCATTCATCTCCAGCTCGACGAGGTGGTGACGGGCGCCCGAGAGTTCTCCGACGCTGTCGCCGAGCGGGCTGCCGCGCTCGGCATCACGCCCGACGGCCGGGCGGCGACCATCGCCGCCGACAGCAATCTGCCCGGCTTCCCGGCTGGTTGGGTAAGGGACAGCGACGCGGTAGCCGCAGTCGTAGAGTCCTTGGCGCTGGTTATCGTCCGGATGCGGGAGCGGGTTACGAACACCGCAGAGGCCGACCCGGTCACCCAAGACCTGCTCATATCCATCACTGCGGACCTGGAGAAGCAGCACTGGATGTTCCAGGCGGAGAACACCTGACCGGCCGGGCAAGAGGTACCTCATCGTGTGGGGCGACGGGGCGCGGAATGTACCAGTCTGTGATGAAGGAGATGGAGGAGGCCGACGTGCTCATCGACACCTACGGCCGGGTGGCCACCGACCTGAGGGTCTCGCTGACCGATCGGTGCAATCTGCGGTGTACGTACTGCATGCCTGAGGAGGGACTGCAGTGGCTGGCCAAGCCCGACCTGCTGACGGACGACGAGATCGTCCGCCTGATCGGCATCGCGGTCACGTCGCTGGGCATCAAGGAGGTCCGCTTCACCGGCGGCGAGCCCCTGCTGCGACCCGGTCTCGTCGGCATCGTGGAGCGGGTCGCGGCCTTCGATCCCCGCCCCCAGACGTCCCTCACCACCAACGGCATCGGCCTCAGGCGCACGGCGGCGGCCCTGAAAGCAGCGGGCCTGGACCGGGTGAACGTCTCGCTGGACACCCTGCGCCCCGACGTCTTCAAGTCCCTCACCCGTCGAGACCGTCACAAGGACGTCCTCGAGGGTCTGACGGCCGCTCGCGAGGCGGGCCTGAACCCCGTCAAGGTCAACTCGGTGCTGATGCCAGGCCTGAACGACGACGAGGCCCCGGACCTGCTCGCCTGGGCGGTGGAGCACGACTATGAACTGCGCTTCATCGAGCAGATGCCCCTGGACGCCCAGCACGGCTGGAAGCGCGAGGGCATGGTCACCGCGGGGGACATCCTGGCCTCGCTGCGGACGCGCTTCGAACTGACCCCCGAGGGCACCGAGGAGCGTGGCTCCGCCCCGGCCGAGCGCTGGATCGTCGACGGCGGCCCGCACCGCGTCGGAGTGATCGCCTCGGTCACCCGCCCATTCTGCGCGGCCTGCGACCGCACCCGCCTGACGGCCGACGGACAGATACGGACCTGTCTCTTCGCGACAGAAGAGACGGACCTGCGCGGTGCGCTGCGCTCCGGTGCCCCCGACGAGGAGATCGCCCGCGTCTGGCGGCTCGCGATGTGGGGCAAGAAGGCAGGCTCCGGGCTGGATGATCCGTCGTTCCTGCAGCCGCAGCGGCCGATGTCGGCGATCGGGGGCTAGCTAGCGGGCCTGGCGGGCAATGCGGGCACTCCAGTGCGCCAGCGGCGCAGAGCTCTGGACTCTGATCAGCAGCCTTGCCGCCGCCACGGAGCGCCTCTCGTTCTCACCGACATCGCAGTCTCCAGCTGCGCCCACCGACCATGCTCGCCAGGACCGCCGCATCACTGAGCGTCATCACCGAAGACCGTATCCAGCTCGGCCTCGGCGGTGGCGCCTTCACCGAAGCCATTGCCTCGATGGGCGGCCTGCCGCGGCACGGCGATCAGATGGTCGCCTTCGCCGAGGAGTCCCTCGGGATCATGCGCCGCGACCGGAGACACGGTACGGCTGCAGAGCCCTCATCACTCGGTGACCGGTTACCGCGCCGGTCCAGTGCCGCCCAAGCCCGTCGAGCTCTGGCTCGACGCCCAGAAGCGCAAGACGCTGACGGTGCCGGGCCGGGTCGGCCGACGGATGCTTCTCCCCCCGCTGAACATCTACGTCCCGCCGCAAGAGGTGCCTTTCCGTCAGGAGATCATCGACGCGGCGGCTGCCGCTGCAGGACGCACCCCGGAGTCAATCCGCCGCACCTACAACGTCATCGGGGTCATCGGATCGGCCCAGGGCGGCCAGGGCCTCGTCGGTGACGTGCGCCGCTGGGTGGACACCCCACTGAATGGGCCCTGGTCCTCGTGGTCGACACCTTCGTGTTCTGGCCCGTGACGGACCTTGAGAACCAGCTCGCGCTTTTCGCCTCCGAGGTCGTCCCAGCCGTCCGTGAGGCCGTCGAATCGACAAGGAACGGACGTGCTTGATCGCGTCCACCGTCCACCGACAAATGACGCCGTGCTCTGGCACCGCCAGAGCCGCCGGCCCGCACACCGACCGCCGTTTCCTGTGCCGCACAGGACCAGGCAGAGCAGCACCCACACACCGAGGGTGCCCAGTATCGCCGCGGGCGTGTGCTCCCGGCCCGCCGTCAGCAGGGCCACGTCGGCGACCAGCGCGCCCAGGCCCGCCAGCGCGATGCCCTGCCGGGCCGGCCACATGCCGTTCATCCGGAACCAGCCCGCGGCGGTGACGGCCTGCAGGACGACGAGCGGGAGCAGGACGGCGTACGACCCGATCGGCGCCGTGCCGGGCCAGCAGCAGGCCGAGCATCGCGGTGAGCGCGGCGGGCTGCATCCCGGGTTCGATGACCGGGGAACGGCCTTCGCGCCGGGCCCGCTGGGCGTCGGTGATGCGGGCGTTGCCGGAGAGGGTGGCGGGACCGTAGGCGGACCGCTGACATCACCGTCGCCGCCGCCCTGGGCAGCGGCGGCGGGTGCCGCGTGTTCCTGGGGCGCACCGTAAGCCGTCGCCTCATGGCCCTGCCGCGGCAGATACGCCGTCTGCGCCGCTGTCCCCGCCGCCGTCACCGGCGGCTGCACGTTCGTCTCCCAGGTCTGGCCCTGCCACTGCTGGGCGTACTACTGCTGCGCGGCGTACGGGTCGTAGCCCTCGTAGCCCTCAGTCCGCGTACGGCTGGTTGATCATCGGTGTCTCACCCTCCTGCGAACGGCGGGAGCACCTCGACCGTGCCGCCCTCGGCCAGCCGTACCGTCTCATGCGGACGGGTCCCCACGGGATCACCGTCGACGAGGTATGAGCAGCGCATCAGGACGCGCGTGAGTTCGCCGGGGTGCCGCTCACGGATCGCGGTGAGGGCGTCGGCGAGGGTGGCCGCGTCGTACGGCTCCTCGGCGACCCCGGCCGCGGCCTTGGCGGCGGCCCAGAAGCGCACCGTGACCTTTGCCATCTCGTTCCTCGGGTCGATCGTCTCGGTCGGCTGTGAAGACCTCAGGCTAAGACCTCCGGGCACGGCCGACCTACCCTGTATGTATGTACGCCCGGCGGCGCACGGCATTAGTGGGCCGGTGCCATGACGATGGAGCCCCGGCCGGGGCCACGGGGGATAGCACACCGGCCGGAGCTCGTTCCTGGAGGAAGCGGGGAGTCCGCGTACCACATCGGACCTCCCCGTAGAACATGGCAACCGGATTCTCCGGCACCGCCTCGCAGTCCTTCAGCTCCGACGGAGCGTGCACGCCGTAGAAGCCCGGGAGGCTTTCAGGAACGTCGAGCCGGAACGCCGCCAGGTGGACGCTAGCCTGATGTCAACGAGCCACAAAAGAATGAGACGTTGTGTTGCCAGGCGGCTGCCACGGCCGGAGCCGCGCCGGTCTGGCAGTTACCGTCTGCATCCCACCGAACGTCGGGAAGTGTCAGCACGCCCCCACCCATTCCTCGGTTCCGTTCGAGAAGCTCTGGTGCTTCCAGATCGGCACCTCGTGTTTGAGTTCGTCGATCAGTTGACGGCAGGCCGCGAACGCCTCCCCCCGGTGCGCGCAGGACACGGCCGCGACGACGGCCACATCACCGACCGCCAGATCTCCGGTGCGATGCACCGCTGCCAGCGCGCGAACCGGGTAGTTGGCGACAACCTTCTCAGCGACGCGGCGCAATTCCATTTCGGCACTGGGGTGGCTCGAGTAGCTGAGCGCGTCCACGTCCGCGCCCATGTCATGGTTGCGCACCGTACCGACGAACAGTGCCGTGCCGCCTGCCGCACGATCTCCGACCGCCCGGAAGACCTCGTCCAGGGAGAGCGGCGTGTCCCGTATGCCGAGCAGCCGTATGGGGTCGTGATGCGCCCGCTCACCAGGGTGGTCATGAGTGCCGTGGGCCATATTTTCTATCCTTTCCGCACCCCGACCGCTCACGGCCGGGGACTCGTCAGCGTTTGATACCAAGCCCCGTGCACCTCGGGCTCCGTGTCGTCCTCCCTTGCGGGGCCGCTCGCTGCCGTCCTAGCCGCCGATGGCCGACATCGGGCGCTCGGCTGCAGGAACGACGGGTCGTCCAGGCCCGAGCCCGCCTTCTTGCCCCACATGGCCTTCCGCCAGATGGCGGCTATCTCCTCGCCGCAGGCGCCGGAGCGCAGGGCCCTGCGCAAGTCGGTCTCCTCGGTGGCGAACAGCCAGGTGCGCGCCTATCCGTCCGCTGTCAGCCGGGTACGGTCGCAGGCGCGGCAGAACGGGCGGGTGACAGAGGCGATAACGTCGACGCGGTGCGCCCGCCGTCGACCAGCCAGCGCTCGGCCGACGCCAAGCCGCGTTCCTGGGCGCCCTCCCAGTGTCAGCTCGAATCGGGTGCGCAGGGAGGCGAGGATGTCCCCGGCATTGACCATGCCCTCGCGCTTCCAGCCGTGCTGAGCGTCCAGCGACATAGGCGATCCGGCTTGCGGCTTTGAGCAACAGAACGGAAACCTCGCTGCCCCGGTTCCTGGTGAACGCGAGCCAGGCACGCATCAGGTCGACCTCACCACGTCGGCGCTCGTCGAGGGAGCCCGCTTCGACGATGGACAGCAGCTTCAAGGCGGTTTCGGGGTTTCCCGCCTCGTGCGCCGCTCGTGCGGCGGCCAGCGCCCGCATTTGCTGGCGGGCCGGTTTTGGGGTCAGTTCCACCGCCCGTGCCATGAAAGCCGCCACCGCGGCACCTCCACCGCGCGTCCGCGCCCGTTCGGCCGAACGCTTGAGTTGCGCTGCGACAACCTCGTCGTGCGCCGCATGCCAGGCACGGCGGTCCCGATCCGGCTCTGGCTCCGTCCTTCTCGAGAGCGCGCGCTGCCTGCTGCGCCGCCCGCATACGGTCCAGCGGCAACGGGAGGTCTACGGCCACGGGGATGGTCGGCCTGTCCGGACAGGGGAAGGATGCGCGTGCGTACGGCATGCCTCACAGAGTCCTGTGTCCCGTACGCACTCGCATCCGTGGTGTCCGCAGCATGATCTCCACAGTGTTGCGCGGACCGGTGCCGCCGCATCGACACCTTCGCTGTGGTCACAGGTCAAGGAGGGCGCCACGCCCCAGCTGGTTGCGTGAGGTGATGCCCAGCTTGGCGAAGACCTTGGAAAGGTGGTACTCGACCGTGCGGGTGCTCAGATACAGGCGACTGGCGTCTGGCGACTGGCCACCGAAGCGTCGCCGGGTTCTTTCACGCCTACGGTGTGACCTTCTCTTGCTACGATCTTTCGTCTGATGAATGATTCGCGCATCAGGCGAAATGGATCTGGGTGGGAGGCGGGACCCGTGAGTCCTTGGAGGTGGGCGCGGCTGGCGATGGCCGATGGTGCGGGGCGGCCGTGCGCGGACCGCACGGCCTCTTCGGGAATGCCGCCCGGCCATAAGAAGCACAAGAAGCAGCTGTCTGAAGCGGTGCGGCGGCGCGCTGGTCGGGGACCTGCGGTGATCATCGGGTGGACGGAGCAGATCCACACTGCCTTGGACGACGCGGGCACCGCGGCCGTGCGCTTGTCGCGCGGGGACATGGTGGCCGGCCGGTGACGCGCGGCCGAGCTGAAGCAGAAGGCGGTTCCGAAATGCCTGGCGCGTCAAGTCGCGATGCGCGGTTCACGGGCGGCGTGGGCAATGGTGACAGAGCCAAGGGCCACCCTCGCCGCCCCGGCGCACAGGCCGAACGGCGTCGCTCCCAGCTGCTGGGCCGGCAGGCCGAGTGCGAGCAGTTCGACCGGCTGCTCGCGGCGGTCCGAGGCGGTGAGAGCCGGTCGCTGGTGGTGCGCGGTGAGGCGGGAGTGGGCAAGTCGGCGCTGCTGGAGCACCTGACGAAGGCGGCTTCCGACTGCCGTGTGGTGGGCGCCGCGGGAGTGCAGTCGGAGATGGAGCTGGCGTTCGCGGCGGTGCACCAGCTCTGCGTGCCGCTACTGGACCGGCTGGACAGCCTGCCCGAACCACAGCGCGACGCGCTGGGCACAGCATTCGGGCTACGTGCCGGACCGGCGCCGGACCCCTCTCTCGTCAGCCTGGCCGTGCTGAGCCTGCTGGCGGCGGCGGCCGAGGAGCGCCCGCTGGTGTGCGTGATCGACGACGCCCAGTGGCTGGACCGTGCCTCCGCGCATGTGCTCGCGTTCGTCGCGCGCCGCCTGCTGGCCGAGTCGGTGGCCTGCGTGTTCGCGGTCCGCGATACCGGAGAGGAGGACGAGCTGTCGGGGCTGCCGGTGATGGAGGTCGCGGGCCTGCGTGATGGCGACGCGCGGATGCTGCTGAGCACGGTGGTCCTGGGCCAGATGGACGATCAGGTACGCGACCAGATCATCACCGAGGCTCGCGGCAACCCCCTGGCGTTGCTGGAACTGCCGCGCGACCTGCCTTCTCTCAAGCTTGCGGGCGGGTTCGTGGCGCCGGCCGCGCGGTCGCTCTCGGGCCGCATCGAGGAGAGCTTCCAGCGGCGGCTGGAGCGCCTGCCCGCCGACACCCGGCAGCTGTTGCTGCTGGCGGCCGCGGAGCCGCTCGGTGACCCGGGGCTGCTGTGGCGCGCGGCCGACCTGCTCGGGAACAGCAGGGCGGTGCTCGACGCGGCCGAAGACATGATCGACGTCGGGGACCGGGTGCGTTTCCGGCATCCGCTGGTGCGTTCGGCGGTCTACCGGGCCGCGTCGCCGGAGGAGCGCAGGCGCGTCCACCACGCCCTGGCCGAGGCGACCGATCCAAAGAGCGAGCCCGATCGCCGGGCGTGGCACCGAGCCCAGGCCGCGGTCGGCCCGGACGAGGACGTCGCGGTCGAGCTGGAGCGGTTGGCCGGCCGGGCGCAGGGCCGCGGGGGCCTGGCTGCGGCGGCCGCGTTCCTTGAGCGCTCGGCGCGACTGACCGGTACCCGCGAGCTGCGTGCCGACCGCACGCTGGCGGCGGCCCGGGCGAACCTGCAGTCCGGTGCGTTCGACCAGGCCTTGCAGCTGCTGGCCGCCGCCGAGGCCGGGGCGCTCAGTGAGTTGCAGGGCGCTCAAGTGGACCTTCTCCGCGGGCAGATCGCGTTCGCTACAGGGCGAGGCCCCAGTGCTTCCCTGCTCCTGCTGAAGGCCGCCAGGCGACTCGAGCCCCTCGACCTGAACATGGCGCGCGAGACCTATCTGGACGCATGGGGTGCGGCCGCCTTCGCCGAAGACGAGCGGGAACGGAATCTGCTAGAAATCTGCATCGCCGCCAGAGCCCTCCCGCCAGGGACGCAGCCGCCACGCGCGATCGACCTGCTGCTGGACGGTCTTGCCTTGCTGGTCACCGACGGACGCGCGACAGCCGCACCGACGCTGCGACAAGCTGTCAGCGTCTTTGCCGGCCAAGATGTCGGCATCGAGGAGGGTTTGCGGTGGGGATGGCTGGCCACCGCAGCGAGCAACGTTCTGTGGGACGACGACGGGTGGCGAGCGATTTGCTCGCGCCAGATCCAGCTCGTCCACAGAACCGGAGCCCTCGACCGGCTGCCGTTCTACCTGATCGCCTTGGGCGTGGCTGCCGCCTGGAGCGGTGACTTCGGTGCTGCTGCCTCCTTCATTGCCGAGGTCGACGAAGTCACCGCGGCAACGGGGGCCGAGCTCCCGCCCTACGCCGCGCTGTTCCTCGCCTCCCTGCGTGGCAGCGAGGCCGAGGCTCTACCGCTGTTCTGGGCGACTCTCGACAAGGCCACGAACCCAGGGCAAGGGGTCGCGGCGACAGTGGCCTACTGGGGCACCGCGGTGCTCTGCAACGGCCTCGGACGCTACAAGGAGGCCCTCGACGCGGCCCAGCGGGCCAGCTCCCATCCGCTGGATCTCTACCCCGGCATGTGGGCGCTCCCCGAGCTCATCGAGGCCGCCGCACGTATCGGAGACGCCGAAATCGCTTGGAGCACTCTGGAGCGCCTGGCTCGGACGACCCAGCCTGCCGCCACAAACTTCGGACTGGGAATCGAGGCGAGGTCGCGGGCATTGCTGAGTGAAGGCAAAGCCGCACAGAATCTGTACCGAGAGGCAATCGACCGCTTGAGCCACACCGAACTTCGCCCCGAGCTGGCCCGCGCGCATCTGCTGTACGGCGAGTGGCTACGCCGCGAGCGGCGCCGGTCGGAGGCGCGCGAGCAGTTGCGCACTGCCCATGAGATGTTCACCGCCATCGGGATGGAGGCGTTCGCCGACCGAGCGGCCCGCGAGCTGCTGGCCACCGGCGAGACCGCCCGCAAACGGACCGTAGAGACCACCTCCGAGCTCACGCCGCGGGAAACCCAGATCGTCAGGCTGGCCCGCGAGGGGCTGACCAACAAGGAGATCGCCGGCCGCCTGTACCTGAGCGCCCGCACGGTCGAGTACCACCTATCCAAGGTCTTCGCCAAGCTGGGCATCACCTCACGCAACCAGCTGGGACGCCTTCCTTGACCTGTGGCCACAGCAGAGGTGTTGATGCATCGGTGCCGCTCCGCGTACCAGTGTGGAGCTCATGTTGCGGACACCACGGATGCGAGTGCGCACGGGCCGCAGGACCCTGTGATGCATGCCGTACGCACTCGCATCGCCCCCGGGGTTCATCCCTCCGACGGCCGCCACCCCAGGCACGCCAGTACGCCCCTCGCCGCCGGACGGTGGGCCCGATGAAGCGCAACACGACCCTCCGGGATTTCCTGGGTTCACGCCGTGCCCGGGTGACACCCCAGGAAGCGGGCGTACCGCCCGGCTGCGGACTGCGCCGCGTGCCGGGCCTCCGCCGAGAAGAGGTCGCCATCTCGCCGGCATCAGCGTGGACTACTACGTCCGCTTCGAGCAGTGCCGATGCCCCAATGTCTCGGACGCCCTACTGGATTCGGTCGCCAGGATTCTGCGCCTGACCCCGACTGAACGCCTTTACCTCTACGACATCGCCCGGGCACCGTCCACCCGCCTCCACCCCCGCGTTCGTACTCGGCCGGCTGCTCGACCTCCTCGTCGTCAGCGAACCCGCCCGCGCCCTGCACCCCGGCCTGGAAACCCACGGAAACTACCTGCGCTGGCTGATGCTCGACACCGCGAGCCGCACACCGTGCGCGGACTGGGGCCTCGCAGCACGGGAGGCGATCGCCATGCTGCGCCTCAACGCGGCCCCCTACCCGCACGACCCGACCCTCGTCACGCTGATCGACGAGCTGGCAAGGGCGAACTCGGAGTTCCGCCGTCTCTGGGACACCCACGACGTCGACGTCTGCAGAAACGGCAAGCGCCGCTACCGCCATCCCATGGCCAGCGAGATCGTCGCCGATCATCGGGATGACTGCCTCGCGCTGTTCCAGTGGGCGCAGGCATCTGTCAGATGACTCGCCCTGCGCCAGCCTTTGGCCGAGCGGAGAAACCCGGCGCGCGACGGGGCGGACCCCACAGCCGACGGTACCAACGGGACGGGTGACAGAGGGGAAGCAGCTTTACGTATCCGGTCAGGTGACGGATGTCCCAAGGGATGATCCGCGCCGTGGCTGCTGCAACTACCGCATTCAGGAAAGGGAGGGCGCCATGCCCGACAAGCAACCGGAGATCTCGGCTGACCAACTCGCCGTCGATCACATCAGCTCACTGCCCATGCGTATCCACCGCATCCTGTGGTCGTCGATCCGTCTCCCGATGCGCGCCGTGTTCCATTACGACCCAGACGATCCCCTGACGGTGTCCGTCTGTCTACACCCTCCGGAGAGCCCTGCCGTGACCTGGGTCATCTCCCGTGATCTGCTCTATGAGGGCACGCAGGGGCCCACCGGCATAGGCGACGTGAGGCTGTGGCCCTCACTGACTTACGCCCGGTCCGTGGTGTACATGCGGCTTGAATCGCGTGGCATGGCAGCGCTTTTCGAGGTGAGCCTGCCGCATCTGGAGGGCTGGCTGCTGAGCACCTTCAACGTTGTGCCACCCGGTACGGAACTGGACAGGACCAACTGGGACCTGTTGGTGGAGCGCCTGCTCGACGATGCCTGAGCGCCCCCTCGGACGAGCGCTGCTGACCCACCCAGGGACGAGAGCTGAGCACCTTTTCGGATTTGGAGCACGACATGACGACATTGACCGCCGCCGTATCGGGATCGTTCACGATCGGCGCCGACCTGACGGTGAACCGCCTGGGATTCGGCTCGATGCGGCTCACCGGCAAGGGTGTCTGGGGCGACCCGAAGGCGAGAGCACCATCGCCGACTACGACAAGATCTTCGCCCCAACCCGTGAACGCCCAGCGGAGCTCTCGATGAAGGAACGCGGGAAGAATTACAGTCCGGGTTCCGGCCCCGGACTTGGTTCGCCTGGACGCGTCGCCCGTTCATCCGTTCCAGGGGAACCTCACTGCGAGACGAACACGAACCCGCAGGGTGTCGAGGTCGACGTCCCGACGACAGAGGCCCGCCAGTTCCTCGGGCCGTAGCGGGCCGTAGCGGGCCGTAGGCGCCGAGGTAGACCATGATGAGCCGCCAGCGCATCATCCCGACCGCTTCAGCGAAGGGCGTCGACCAGGCTGCGCGTTGCCATGCGCAGAGACTTCGCTCTGTGCCGACCTGGACGCCGAACTCACCGCCTTCCGCACCCGGCCGCTGGACCACATCCGCTTCCCCTACATCTACCTGGACGCGACCTACTGCAAGGCCCGCGTGAACCACCAGATCGTGTCCCAGGCCGTGGTCATCGCCGCGGCATCACCGAGGACGGCGGACGCGAAGTGCTGGGACTGCTGGTCGTCGACAGCGAGACCGAGGTGTTCAGGCGAGCGGCGCTGGCCGGCGCGGCGTCGTGCCGCTCAACTGGCGCGAACGACTGCGTTCACCGATCGGACTTGACCTCGGCGCGCGCACACCTGAGGAGACGGTCCGTCGATCGTCGCCGAGCTCGTCGCCGATCGCCACGGCGGCTCGGCCTGCCCCTGACAAGGACGGGCACGCGCATTCACCGTGACACCGCGGCTGTCTCCTGCGGCGTCATGTGACAGATCCAGTGGGCCGCATGGTGAAACAGACCGACTTATTGGGCC
>NZ_LOHS01000142.1 GCF_001642995.1 Streptomyces jeddahensis | reverse complement strand
TTACACCACGACGGCGGGCCGGGGCCCTGCGGCCCTGGCACGACGGGCACGCGAGGCCCGGCCGCCCCGGGGACCAGCCCCAGGAGCCGAGCCCCCACGTCAAGCCGAAGCCGTCGCCGCCTCCTCCGCCGAGAGCCGGGGACGCTCGGTCGCGGACCTCAGGCGTGCGGCCGTCGCCGGGTCGGACGGGCGGCGGGTGTGCCAGTCCGTGAGGGCCTGGTAGGCGGTGGCGACCTCGAGCAGGCGGTCCTCCTCGTACGGCTGGCCGCCCAGGATCACACCGACGGGCACGCCGCCGTCGTCGAAGCCGATCGGGAAACCGATCTCGGGCAGGCCCAGGATGTCGAACGGGACGGGTCCGGTCTGCAGCAGTACGTCGCAACCGTCATTGCCGAAGACGCCGTCGAGAACCTCGCGCAGCAGATGGTTCTTCGCGCGCTGCGCAGTGATCCACTCGTCGCCGGACAGCATCAGGCCCTGCAGCCAGCTCAGCAGCGACACACCGAACTTCGCCGGATCGGTCCCCAGCCAGTGCCGGAACGGCTCCGTCCGCTCGGCCAGCCGGGCGGCGTTGAACGTACCGGTCAGCAGCCCCCAGTCCGCCGGATAGGTGACGTCCACGAGCGTCACGCCCGGAATCGCGTCCAGTGTGTTCAGGAACGCGGTGCGCAGGTCCTTCCGGGCGCTCAGGAAGTCCGCGGGTACGCCGATCCGGGTTGCCCGGCGCATGCGCACCGCGCCGCCGCGCGAGACGACGGGGGTCGCGGCCCGGACGAGGTCGGGCACGTCCGGCAGCCCGAGCGTGCGCGGGTCGCGCGCGTCCGGCCCTGCCATGACCTGCAGCATGATCGCCGCATCCATGGCGTCGCGGGCCAGGGGCCCCGCGTGGTCGCGCGTGAAGGACAGCGGTATCACGCCGTGCAGCGAGACGCGTCCCATGGTGGGCTTCAGACCGGTCAGGTTCTGCTGGTTGGAGGGCAGCACGATGGAGCCGCCGGTCTGAGTGCCGATGGACGACGATGCCAGGCGCGCGGCCACGGCGCACGCGGGACCGGTCGACGAGCCGCCCGGGTCGACGGACGGGTTGTCCGGGGTCCAGGCGTTGACGGTCGTGACCGTGCCGTTCGGCTTCGTGGCCCGCGTCGTGGCGAGCGGCCCCATCTGGCCCTTGCCCAGCACGATCCCGCCCGCCGCCGTGAGCCGGGCCACGGCCGTGGCGTCCTCGTCCGGCACGAAGTCCTCGAAGATGTACGAGTTGCAGCGGGTCGGCACGCCGTCGGTGAAGTAGTTGTCCTTGATGCACAGCGGAATGCCGCTGAGGACACCGCCCGGCCCCTCGCCGCGGTCGGCCCTCCGCGCCGCCGCAAGGGCGGCATCGCCGGTCACTTCCGCATACGCCTGATACGTCGAGTCGTACCGCTCGATCCGCTCCAGATACGCCTGCACCAGATCGGTGGCCGACAGTCTGCCGCGCCGCATGAGCACGACCGCCTCGGCGAGCGTCGCCTCGGACGGGTCGTCCAGCGCGGCCTGTCGCACGTCGACACGGATGTCGCGAGCGTCGATGCCGGAGCTTGTCGGCGCCGGCGACGCCTGCGCCGCGGACGCCTGCGCCGGGGCCGCGGGAAGCGCGACGCCGCTCGCCACCGCAGCAGCGGAACTCGCGAGGAACACCCGTCTGTTGAGGGCCCGGCTCATCACTCGCCCGCCTTCCCGGTCCACGTCTCGGTGATCGACGGGTACAGCAGCGGCGGCGAGGCCTGCTGCGCGTACTCGGGCGTCCGTCCGGCCGGGGACCATCCGGCGATGGCCCCCGGCGTGGAGGCGACGAACGACCGCAGCGAAGCGAGTACCTGACTCCGGGTGGGCACCCCGGTCTCCGGATCCGGCTGCTCCGGAAGCAGCGCCAGATCGAATCCGGCCAGCGCCAGCCTGGTCCGTATGTACGCGTCGAGCTGCTCCTGCGTGGGCGGTTGTGGCTCACTCACAGCGGACCTCCATGATCGGCGTACGGGTGCGTGCACGAGTACGGGTGCGTGCACGAGTACGCATACGAGTACGGATATGTGTGCGGGACACCGGGACTTCATCACCGGCCCGTGAAGCCGTCATTGAGCTCGTGAGTCACTGGAGTTACAGGGCCGCCCGTGACATCCCGCAGCCCGCCGAACTGCCAGGACAGCCGGCATCGTCACGACCGCCGTTGTGCGCGAAGGCGGGGAATGCCAGCCCTCCGTACGATGACGGTGTCCGCCGGGCGGTCAGGCCGGTGGGCGCGACGGTCACCGATCTCACCGGAACGAGGATCATGAGCAGCAGCACGCACTACGACGTCGTCGTCCTCGGCGCGGGCCCCGGCGGCTACACCGCCGCCGTCCGCAGCGCCCAGCTCGGACTGCGCACCGCGGTCGTGGAGGAGAAGTACTGGGGCGGGGTCTGCCTGAACGTGGGCTGCATCCCCTCCAAGGCCCTGTTGCGCAACGCCGAGTTGGCGCACATCTTCACCCAGGAGCAGAAGACCTTCGGCATCCGCGTGGACGGCCAGGTCAGCTTCGACTACGGGGAGGCGTACCGGCGCAGTCGCGCCGTGGCGGACGGCCGCGTCAAGGGCGTCCACTACCTGATGAAGAAGAACGGCATCACGGAGTACGACGGCCGCGGCACGTTCACCGACCCGAACACCCTCCAGGTCGCGCTCTCCGCAGGCGGCACCGAGACCGTCACGTTCGACCACTGCATCATCGCGGCGGGCGCCGAGACCCGGCTGCTGCCCGGCACCAGGCTGTCCGACCGCGTGGTGACGTACGAGGAGCAGATCCTCACCGAATCGCTCCCCGCGTCGATCATCATCGCGGGCGCGGGTGCGATCGGCGTGGAGTTCGCGTACGTCCTGCACAACTACGGGGTGCGGGTCACGATCGTCGAGTTCCTCGACCGGATGGTGCCCACCGAGGACGCCGACATCTCCAAGGAGCTGGCGAAGCACTACCGCAAGCTCGGCATCGAGGTCCTCACCTCGACCCGCGTCGACGCCATCGACGACAGCGACCCCAATGCGAAGGTGCGGGTCACCGTCACGGGCAAGGACGGCGCGCAGAAGATCCTGGAGGCCGACAAGGTCCTCCAGGCGATCGGCTTCGCCCCGCGCGTGGGCGGCTACGGCCTGGAGAACACGGGCGTACGACTGACCGAGCGCGGCGCGATCGACGTCGACGGGCGCGGCCGCACCTCCGTCCCGCACATCTTCGCGATCGGCGACGTCACCGCGAAGCTGATGCTCGCGCACGCCGCCGAGGCCATGGCCGTCATCGCCGCCGAGACCATCGCGGACGCGGAGACGATGGAGGTCGACTTCACGATGATCCCGCGCGCCACGTACTGCCAGCCGCAGATCGCGAGCTTCGGCTGGACGGAGGCGCAGGCCCGCGAGCAGGGCTACGACGTGAAGGTCGCCAAGTTCCCGTTCACGGCCAACGGCAAGGCCCACGGCCTCGGCGACCCGGTCGGCTTCGTCAAGGTGATCAGCGACGACAAGTACGGCGAGCTGCTCGGCGCCCACCTCATCGGTCCCGAAGTGACCGAGCTGCTCCCCGAGCTGACGCTCGCCCAGCAGTGGGATCTGACGGTCCACGAGGTGGCCCGTAACGTGCACGCGCACCCGACGCTGGGCGAGGCCGTGAAGGAGGCGATCCACGGGCTGGCGGGTCACATGATCAACATGTGATCCAGAGGTAAGGGCACCAGGGAGGGCAAACGCTGACCAGCTCAGCGGCGTCCGATCGGGGTCGTTGGTGGTCGTTGTTCGTCGTCGTTGGCCCCCCTCGGACGGCCCGCAGACGGCCTCGGCCGTCTACCTCAAACGCGAGGTCAGGGACCCGGACGAAGCGTCCGGGTCCCTTCGTGTTGGGCCCGGATTAGCCGTACTGGCGCCGGGCGATGCAGGGTCACCTACAGCATCCGCTAAACGAGAAAGCTCGGATCAGATCCTTCTGAGCTGGGCTTCAGTGGAGCCACCTGCGGGATTCGAACCCGAAACCTACGCATTACGAGTTGTCCGATCTTGGTCCGGGGGTACCCACGCGCGTCTGCTGGGCGTCTGGCCTCGCTGCTCAGAGAGGGTTTCGGAGCCTGGCGGATGACTGTGGAGCGCCCCGGATCGAGAGGTCATCGATACCACAACTGAGACCACCGCGACCGGCGCCGGGACGATCACGAATCCTGAGTCCCGAAGCAGTTGTCAGTTCTGATCACCACTCCGCGAGCAGCAAGCGGTGATCGGCCAGAGCAAGGGCGACGCCGTCATCTACGCCCATAATGCGTCTCGCCATTTGAGACGATCCACCCCGTAGGGCTTCAACTCGCACCCTCTTCCGCCGACGCCCGCAGGCGGGTGAGCGCGAGTGCACGGCGCCGGTTCTCCTGGAAGGTGCTGCCCGTCCAGCGTTCGAAGCGCGGAACCGATCCCGGCGGACCTCGTCGGCTGGACCTTCCGACACGACGATGCACGACGATGTTCGTCGTGTGATGAACTCGCGCGTCCCCGTCGGCGCTCAGGAGGCGGTTGAGGAAGATCCACAGGAACCCGCGCCTGCTCCGACCGCTCCGCGTGCCACGGCTTGCAGTGCCGGCGCTGACATGTGATTCCGGAGGCGCCTGCAGCTTCTGCTGCCCTCTTGTGTTCGATTCATTCGACTCCTAATGTCGTCGTCGTTCCCGCGGGTGCGCTCTGATCTGCGGTGTTGTGCGCGCAAGCGCTTCGACACCGTGTGTCGACCGGGCCCGTCGGCTACCCCCGCGCGTCCCCGCCGTGCCCTCCCCGATGGTCCCTGAAGGCTGGAGATGTCATGCAAATGTCCCGTCGTGGCGTTCTGATCCTCGGCGCCGTCGGCGCGGCCGTCGCCGGAGGCCTTCCCGCGGGCTCGGCCGGGGCCGCCGAGGCGGCCGACGCAGCGGACGCCTCCACGCGCACCGAGCGCCTGTATCTGTCCGGAGAGGACGCCGACCACCCTGTCGACTGGGACTTCCTGTGCACCAGCGGGCGGCGCAGCGGCAGTTGGGGCACCATCCCGGTTCCGTCCAACTGGGAGTTTCACGGATACGGCACGTACAACTACGGGTGGAATCTGCGCCCGGAGGAAAAGGGCCGCTACCGGCACACCTTCACGCCGCCCGCCCACTGGCGTGACAGACGCGTCTTCCTCGTCTTCGAAGGGTCGATGACCGAGACCGAGGCGTGGCTCAACGGCGAGTCGGCCGGGCCCGTCCACCGCGGCGGCTTCTACCGGTTCCGGCACGAGGTGACCGGAAAGCTGCGTCCGGGCCAGGACAACCTCCTGGAGGTGACGGTCAGCAAGGAGTCCACCGACGACTCCGTCAACCGGGCCGAACGCCTGGGCGACTACTGGAACTTCGGCGGCATCTACCGCCCCGTCCACCTGGAGGCGTTCCCGCTCCAGCACATCGAACGCATCGCCGTCGACGCCCGCGCCGACGGAACGCTGCGGATCGACGCCCATCTGTCGGGCACCGGTTCCGCCGACCGTCTCGTCGCCCAGGTCACCGACCTCTCCGGGCGCCCGGTCGGAGCCCCGTTCACCGCGGCCGTCGCTCCCGGCGACACGAAGGTGATCCTCAAAACCGCTGTGGACTCCCCCCGGCAGTGGACGGCGGAGACCCCGCACCTCTACCGCGTCGAGGTCGCGCTCCGCGCCGGCGACGACCGTACCGTCCACCGCGTCGACGAGAGATTCGGCTTCCGCACCGTCGAGGTGCGCCCCGGCGACGGCGTGTACGTCAACGGCGTCAAGATCCTCCTCAAGGGAGCCAACCGGCACACCATCTGGCCCACGTCCGGCCGGGCGACCAGCGCACGCATCAGCCGCAAGGACATCCTCCTGATGCAGGAGATGAACATGAACGCGGTCCGGATGTCCCACTACCCGCCGGACACACACTTCCTCGACCTCGCCGACGAACTCGGGCTGTACGTGCTCGACGAACTGGCCGGCTGGCAGAAGTTCTACGACGAGGAGGCGGGCAGGCCCCTCGTCGCCTCGATGGTCACCCGTGATGTCAACCACCCGTCGATCCTGTTCTGGTGCAACGGCAACGAAGGCGGCTGGAACACCGCCCTCGACGCCGACTACGCCCGCCACGACCCCCAGCAGCGCACCGTTCTCCACCCCTGGGCGAACTTCGGCGGCATCAACACCGACCACTACGAGGCGTACGACAGCACGCGCCGCATCCTCCAGGAACAGGGCGACATCTTCATGCCCACCGAGTTCCTCCACTGCCTCTACGACGGCGGCGCCGGCGCGGGGCTCGACGACTACTGGAAGCTGATGGGCCGTGAACGGCTCTCCGCCGGAGGCTTCCTGTGGGCACTGGTCGACGAGGGCATCGTGCGGGACGACCTCGGCGGCGCCATCGACGTGGCGGGCAACGCCGCACCCGACGGCATCCTCGGCCCCTTCCGCGAGAAGGAGGCCAGCTTCTACACGATCAAGGACATCTGGTCTCCCGTACAACTCGCCGAGCCGGAGCGGTTCACCTCCGGCCTGCCGGCCGACTTCGACGGGCGGATCCGCCTCACCAACCACTACGCCTTCACCAACACCCGTACCTGCCAGTTCGCTTGGCAGCTGCTGGACTTCCACACCCCGTCACAGCGGCGCGACGGCCACACGGTGCGCGCCCAAGGCACCGCCTCCGCTCCGGACATCGAGCCAGGCACGGAAGGAGTGCTGCGCCTGCCCCTGCCGTCCGGCTGGCGACGCGCCGACGCCATGGACCTCACCGTCACCGATGCCGACGGCCGCGAGATCCGCCGCTGGACATGGACCATCGCGTCCGCCGCCGACCATGCCCGACGGCTGGTACAGACGGGTCCGGGACCAGCCGTACGCGGCTCCCTCACGGACAACACGCTCACCCTCGCATCCCGCCACACCACGGTCACGCTCGACGCCACGACGGGCATGCTGGCCGGCGTCACCCACCGGGGGACGGACTTCGCGCTGTCCCGCGGCCCGCTGCCCACCACCGGAACGGCCGACCTCACCCGCCTGACGCACGGGCCCGACGGCAACGGCTACATGGTGCAGGCCGAGTACTCCGGCGTCCTGCGCCACGTCCGGTGGCGTCTGCACCCCAGCGGCTGGCTGCAGTTGGACTACCGCTACCACCTCACCGGCGAACACGACCTCTTCGGAGTCGGCTTCGACCATCCCGAATCGCAGGTGACCGGCGTGACATGGCTCGGCCACGGACCCCACAGAGTGTGGAAAAACCGGCTGCGCGGCGTCGCGACGGACGTCTGGACGAAGCAGTACAACGACACCGCGACCGGTGCCGACGGCTGGGTGTACCCGGAGTTCAAGGGCTACCACGCGGACGTCCGCTGGGCGTCCCTGCACACCACCGCCGGACGTCTCACCGTGGTCTCCGAGGACGAGAACCTCTACCTGCGCCTCTTCACACCCCGGTTCGGACCCGACCCCCGCCATACCGCGCCGCCCTTCCCGAAGGGAGATCTGTCGTTCCTCGACGCCATCCCGGCGATCGGCACCAAGTTCGACGCGCCAGCCGCGCTCGGCCCCAGCGGCGGCCCCACCACGGCGACGGGCGACTACGGCCGAACCCTGTACTTCTCGTTCTCCCAGTAGCACGTCCACCCACTCGCCGACGCCGCACCATGCGGCCGGACTCCTGCCGACCGGCGCTTCCCACAGGTGCTCGACCTCACCTTCCCGAGGCGTGCGTCTGCCCCCACGACCGTGACGCCAGTGCCGATGTGGTGGGCATGCGGGCGAGCGCGCTGGTGTCGATCAGGTATTGCGCGGCGTTCACCGTGTTTGCCAGGGGTGTCACATCGCGGCGATGCCTTCCATGCCGGACTCGTCGAACGCGGGAAGGCCCTCGGCGGTGGTGACCTTGGTGAGGGATCCGTTCTACTCGACGCGGAAGCCGTCGACCGTTCCGGAGGTGGCGTTCTGGACGTAGACGAACTTCACATCAAGATCCAGGCTCCCTGTTGGTCGTGCAACAACCCGGTCAGAAAGCTCGTGCCGTCCCGGAGCCGCTCTCATCAGCACTTCCACTGGAACTGCGACATCTGTGAAGTCGCATGGGAAGGGCCCGGTTCCACCGCGCAAGTCTGAGGCGGTGGAGGCGCGGCCGTGGAGCCCACCCGAGGCCGCCATGGCAGCAACAGGGCCCGCGTCCGGGCCCGTTGGAGGCGCTGCGCCGCCATCCGCGCCAGTCCCTGCTGATCTGCGGGATCACGGCGGGCGGCACGATCGCCTACTGCACCTGGACGTCATATCTGCCGACGTACGCCGAGCTCAACGCGGGCGTCGAGAAGTCGGACGCGTTGCTCGCGGGCACGATCTCGCTGGCCTTCTTCGGTCTGCTCCAGCCCCTCGGCGGTCTCCTCTCCGACCGGTTCGGTCGCCGCCCCCTGCTCCTCACCTTCGGCCTGGGCTTCGCCCTCCTCACCGTGCCGCTCCTGCACGCCCTGCGCGACTCCTTCGCGGAGCTGCTGCTGGTGCAGTGCGCGGGCATGGTCCTGCTGACCGGGATCACCACGATCAGCGCGGCGGTGAACGCGAGGTGTTCCCGCCGCGGGTGCGGGCGGCGGGGATCGGGTTCCCGTACTCGCTGACGGTGGCGGTGTTCGGCGGTACGGCCCCCTACGTCGGCACACTCTTCAAGGAACTGGGGTATTCCGGGTTCTTCCCGTGGTACATGGCGGCACCCTGCCTGGGCTCGTCGGTGGTGTACCTGCGGTTGCCGGAGACGGCCCACAAGCAGCTGGAACGCTGAACCTCCGCCGAACGCAGCAGTGCCCCGGCTCCGATCCGACCCGGTTCCACCAGGCCGAGCCGGATCTCGACGTCGGCCATCCGCGCCCCGCCGCGTCTCTACGCGCCGGCGAATGAGCCGCTCCGTGCGGCGTGACCGCCGATCGCGGCTCCGACCAGTCGCCTCTCGAAGGACAGCAGTATCTGTGCGAGATCCGTCGCGTCGAACGACGTCGCATCCGTCCCGAGACTGATTCCGGCCGTCTCGGACATACCCCACACATCGAAGCAGAGCTTTCCGGAGTTCTGGTCGACGGGTTTGGGGAATCGTCTGTAACGGCTGGATGCCATGGCTTGCTCCAAGCCCTGCTGTGCCCTGTCCGCGCGAGCCCGGATCAGCTCGCGGGGCGCTATGGGGCGGATGTTGACCACGTACGGGTTGTGTGCGGAGCGGCCCAGTTCGGTGGAGACCTCGTCCAGGGATCTGGCGTAGCGGTCAGGCTCTCGCAGGCTGACGGACGAGGATCTGACGAGTGCCGCGTCGACGGCCCGGCACAGCGCCGGGAACCGGTCGCTGCCCAGGGACGTGTCGACCGGGACGAGGGCTCTGCCGGCGATATGGGCCACCGCCTCGCGGGCGAAGGTGGTCTGCCGATTGGCCATCACGGTGTTGAACACGCAGTTGCCGATGCCGATGTGCTCGGCGAGCGCGCACGCGTATGCGGCTTGCAGGACGGCGGCCACGGATGTCCGGTACTGCTTCGCCAGACGGGCCGCCGCGAGTGTGACCGCCGCCGACTCGAGGCATACGAAGTTGTAGACGGCGTCCCCGTGGCTCGCGGGCGCCTGGAGTTCGGGCATGGCGGACTGACGGAGCATGGCCCGGTCATGGGTGTCGACACGATGGGCGTGCCGCAGCCCCGAGGGACTGGCTTCGAAGCTCGCGATCTGCCGCGGCTGCCATCCCGAGCCGAGGTCGGCGCCCGGATCGGCGGCCAGTCGGGCTATGTGTTCGGCCACGATCCGGGCGGCCGTCGTGTCCGCAGAGAAGTGGTGCAATGACAGCGCGATGTGGATGGGTCTGCCGTCCATGGTGATGACGGCAGCCCGCAACGGCAGGTCGTCCGGGGCGAATCCGGGCTCGGCCAGTCGGACGGTGAAGTCGTTCAGCTCGTCGTAGGTCGCCGGGGCGTCGCAGGCGTACTCGTCGACCTGGAGCACCCCGGAAGCCACCACGACCGCGCGCGGGTGCCCGTCCGCGTCACGTGGATACAGCGTGCGCAGCGCCTCGAAGTGGGCCACGACCACGGCGAAGGCATGCAGCACCGCGGCCATGTCGGGCGTGCCGTCGAGTGCCCGCCCCATCCGTACGTTCCTGTTGCGGGGTCCGTGGAGATAGGGGTGGCATCCTTCGCGTTCATGGGCCTTCTGCGACCACGTCAGTTCATGCTCTCCGGCGGTGCCGGCGACGAAAACGACGTCATGGCGTGCGATCTGTCGCATACCCGCCCCGGCCCTCCTCCGGTACGTCGGCGGCGCGCCACGTCTCGCGGATGCGCGCGGCAAGTTCGCCGACCGGACGGCGTGGAGGCCCCGATCCTCCACGCCGTCAGGCGGTACGACGACGCGGCCGGAGCGCGGGCGCCCCATTTTCAGCAGAGGATAGATCCGCGCGGACCACGTGCGTCAATGCTCGGAAGGTATGGAACGCGGCGGCGGACCGTTTTCCTACGCGTCCCACCGGTTGTTACCGCGTCCCGCCGGCGATCGCGGCCAGGTGGACACCGCCCCGCAGAACGAGATGCAGAGCGTGTACCCCGGTCACCTCCGCGGGCATCGGTGCGCTGACCGTGCGCCAGTCGTACCGGCCGTC
This sequence comes from Streptomyces jeddahensis, assembly GCF_001642995.1. Taxonomy (GTDB): domain Bacteria; phylum Actinomycetota; class Actinomycetes; order Streptomycetales; family Streptomycetaceae; genus Streptomyces; species Streptomyces jeddahensis. The sequence goes on along the minus strand of NZ_LOHS01000142.1, from coordinate 3,724 downwards.
GGTGCCGGCGGGGACGTGGAGGCCGGCGAGCAAGGTGCCGGTACCGGGACCGCCGTCGGCGTAGATCTCGACGGTCGCGTCCTCCTCCGTCGCGCGGGACACCTCGGCCGAGATGACGCGCGGTCCGTCTGCCGGGCCGCCCAGGTCGACCGAGCTGTAGCGCAGTCCGCAGCAGGTCTCGCCGGTTGCGGGCGTGACCGCCTCCCCCTTCTCCCGGGTGGCGTCGACGAGCGTGCCGCCCACGCATTCGTCGAAGTCGACGGCCTCCAGTCGTCCGCCGATGAGGCTGCGCACGGGGAGGGCCGGCCCTGTCACGGTGAGGGGCGCGGTCAGGGCGATGGCTTCGGCCGAGTGACCGATCAGGATCTCGTACTGTCCCGGGTCCACGGCGAAGGCTCCGGCTGAGACGGACCAATGGGCCAAGGCCGCGACGGGCACCCTGAACTCCAGCCGCCGTCGTTCACCGGGGGCGAGGGAGACCTTGCGGAAGTCCGTCAGTCTGCGCCGGGGCGCGCGGTGGCGGGCGGCGAGCGCGCGGGTGTAGAGCTGCACGGTCTCTGTGCCCGTGCGCGTTCCGGTGTTGGTGAGCTCGACGCTCACGGTCAGGGTGTCGTCGTGCGCCGCTTCCCGGGCGGACAGCCGCAGGTCGGAGTAGGCGAAGCTGGTGTAGGACAGGCCGTGCCCGAAGGGGTACAGCGGTGCGGCGTCGTGGTACTGGTACGTCCAGCCGGCGCTGATGATGTCGTAGTCGAGGCGGCCGGGCAGCGGGTCGTCGCCGCGGTACCAGGTCTGTGGGAGCCTTCCGGAGGGTTCGGCCTCGCCGAGCAGGACCGCTGCGAGTGCTCGGCCCGTCTCCTGCCCGCCGTGGGAGGTCCACATCACGGCGGGCAGGTGCTTGTCGGCCCAGTCGACGGCGTACGGGTAGCTGCTCATCACGACCAGCGCCGACTCGGGGCGCTCGGTGGCGACGGCGCGCAGCAGGGCTTCCTGCGCGGGCGGCAGCGAGATGCCCGTACGGTCCTCGGTCTCGCGGCCGTTGAGGTGCGGGTCGTTTCCGAGGACGACCACGGCGACGTCCGCCGAGGCGGCGGCCGCGACCGCTTCGGCGATTCCGTCTCTGACGACGGTTCGGGTCCAGCGTTCCGCCTTCTCGGGGGCTTCCGCAGAGAGGGTGACCCGGCCGGTGGCGGGGTCCACGGCTGCGTATCGGGCGTTGCTGATGTTGCGCAGCAGTTCCGTGCCGTCCGGCTGGGGTTCCAGCCGGAAGGTCTCATGGACGAACCAGCCGTTCGGTTGCGTCTGGTCGGCGACGAGGGTGAGGTCGCCGTCCTTGAGGGTGACGTAGCGCTCCGTGCGCGCGTTGCGGAGGGTCAGCACGCCTTCGCCCCAGTCGAACAGGTCGTGGCAGGCGCTGTCGCCGGACTCCTGCTCGTCGGTGGAGGCGCCGGCCACCATCGGTCCGCCGGGGTCGAACGCCGGGACGCACAGGAGGCCTCCGGTGGAGGCGGCTCGCAGCGTGATCCGGTCCACTCCCTCCGCACAGACCAGTTCGGCGCCGCACTCCTTGAGCGCCGTCTCCAGGCCAGTGGCGACCGTGATCCGGTACGGCATGGTGCCGCTGTACCAGTCCTCGAAGAGGGTGTCCGCCAGTGGGCCGACGAGCGCCACGCGCCGGCCGGGGGCGGGTGACAGCGGCAGTGCCCCGTCGTTCTTCAGCAGCACCACCGACTCGGTGGCGGCGCGCAGTGCGAGCGCACGGTGTTCGGGACTGTCCACGACGACGTCGCGGATGCCGGCGTAGGGGTCGAGGTCCGGATCGAACTCGCCGAGACGGAAGCGGATCGACAGGTGGCGTCGCGCGGCGCGGTCGATGTCGGCCTCGGTGAGCAGCCCGCGGTCGACCGCCGTGCGGAGTCTGCCGAGGGTGATGCTGCCGTCCTCGCGCTGTTCGGTGATGCTGTCGACGCCGGCCCGCACCGCCGACGCGTGGGATGCGGGGTGGTCGTCGAAGTAGTGCTCCGAGTCGACCAGGTTGGTCACGGCTCCGGCGTCGCTGCATACGAAGAGCTCGTGGCCGGTGGGCTCGGCCCAGCGCCGTACCTCGGTCTCCAGCAGTGGACTGACATGGCAGGGGCGGCCGTTGATGAGGTTGTAGGCCGGCATGACGCCGGTGGCGGCGCCGGAGACGATGGCCGGTCGGAAGGCGGCGAGGTCGTATTCGTGCAGCACCCTGGGCGGCACCACGGAGGAGGTGAGGTCGCGCTCGTCCTCGTTGTTGTAGGCGAGGAAGTGCTTGAGCAGGGGTGCTGTCCGCAGGTAGAGCGGGTGGTCCCCGGCCAGCCCACGGCAGTAGCTGACGGAGAGCCGGCCGGTGAGCAGCGGATCCTCCGCGTACCCCTCCTCGTTCCTGCCCCAGCGGGGGTCGCGCAGCAGGTTCACCACGGGGGCCCAGATCTGGAGGCTGTGCGGGTAGCCGTCGTCGGAAGGGCGCTGGTGGAAGGCGCGGGCCTCGGTGCCGACGGCCGTGGCGACCTCGTGCAGCAGTTCCTCGTCCCAGGTGGCGCCCAGGCCTATCGCCTGCGGGAACACGGTGGCCGGCCCCAGCCAGGCCACGCCGTGCAGCCCTTCGGTGCCGGTCTTGAAGGGGGCCAGCCCGAGGCGGGGGACTCCTGATGAGTACTGGTAGAGCAGCTCGATGCGCTCGTCGAGCGTCAGCCGGGAAATGAGGTCGTCGACTCGCTGTGCGAGGGGCAGCGCCGGGTCTCGGAACGGCAGGTCGGTGGTGGGCGGCTCGGGGTAGGTGCTGGCGGCATTCACCTGAGAGGTCCCTTGGTGGAGGTCGAAGGAGAAGGCGTGGGAAGCGTGGGCGACTCGGGGCCCGGGCGGCGTAGGGCCTTCCTCGATCGCGCTGTCGGGTAGTCGAAGCGCTTCGACGTTGGCATGACGCTGAGTCGTGTGTCAATCACAGGTCGCCGAGCCGCGGGAAGCCGTTTGTCTGGCGTTGGCGTACCTCATTGAGAGTTCGCTCAGAAGTCGCAGCCCACCTGGAGGGAAGCGGTATGGAGAGTGGGGCGCACAGTCACCCTTGACCGTGTCTGTTACCGGAAAGTGACCTGGACGGCCCGTTGTCGTGCTCGGAAACACGTCGTTAGTGTCGCCGAAACGTCGAAGCGCATCGACTCGGATTCTTCCCGCCCTCCCGACATCAGGCCACCGGACGACTCAGAGTCGGCCCGCCCGCTGGTCGGATCCACGAAAACGAAGGGCCGCAACGACATGAGCACCGGGATGAACCGCCGAGCCGTCCTGCGAACAGCCGCCGGCGTAGCGGGCGCCACCTCTCTCACCGCTGCCGGCCGACTGCGGCGGCAGCGCCTCCGGTGCCGGCAAGGGCGGCACCAGCAGCAAGAAGGGCCTGGCCGCGCTGCCCGCCTGTCTGCCCAGCACGGTCGGCAAGCCGGACATCGCGTCCGTCAGACTCCCAACGCAGCGGTCACGAAGCCGAGTTACCTCACTTTTCCCGCGCACCCGAAAGGCAAGGACCCGTCATGACCCACGTCCCGCACCTCTCCCGCCGAGGACTGCTGGCCGCTGGCGCGGCCGCGGCCGCACTCCCGCTGCTCGCCCCCTCCGCCGCGTCCGCCCGCGAGGCCGGGAAGGTCGGACGCACGCCCTACACCTTCCGCAACGCGGAGATAGTCGGCGGCGGCTTCGTCACCGGCAT
>NZ_LOHS01000141.1 GCF_001642995.1 Streptomyces jeddahensis | reverse complement strand
TGGGTGGTGCGCGAGCAGGAGGGCGGCCGCCGCCTCGGCCTGCCCGCACCTTGCCGCCCGCCATGGTCGCCGGAGTGAACGCGAGGTGCGGCTCCGTCGTGAGGTGAACGCGGGGCGGCGGTCCAGACAACTCCGTGCATTGATCAGCCACTTGAGCATCCCGGGCGCCCATACTCGCCGGTGTCCCCTACGGCACTTCCCGGGAGGCTGAGTATGGCCCTTACCACCCGTCGCAGAGCCCTCACGACCCTCGGCGCCGCCCTCGCGGGCAGCGTCGTCGGCCCCGCCGCGTACGCCCGGGCGAGCGAGCGGAAGCGCGGTCCGCGCCCGCTCCTGCGCGCCCACGCGCACAACGACTACGAGCACCCCAGGCCCCTGTTCGACGCGCTGGACCACCGTTTCACGAGCGTGGAGGCCGACATCTACCTCGTCGGAGACCAGCTGCTCGTCGCGCACGACCCCGCGGATCTCGACCCGTCCCGTACGCTCGAATCGCTGTACCTGGACCCGCTGCTGGCCCGCATCCGTGCCAACCAGGGCTCCGCGTACCGCGGTTACCGCGCGCCACTGCAACTCCTCATCGACATCAAGACCGAGGGCGCCTCGACGTACCTCGAACTCGACCGGCACCTGCAGCGCTACCGGCAGATCTTCACCACGTACGCGCATGGCACAGTGCATCAGAGGGCGGTCACCGCCGTGATCTCCGGAGACCGGGCCGCCCGTGGCCCGATGGAGGCGCAGCAGGAGCGCCACGCGTTCTACGACGGCCGGCTGGCCGACCTCGGATCGTCGGCGCCCGCCTCCTTCGTCCCGCTGATCAGCGACAACTGGACCAACAACTTCACCTGGCGGGGAGTCGGTCCGTTCCCGGCGGACGAGCGCGACAAGCTGCGGGGCATCGTTTCGGCCGCTCATGTGCGCGGGCAGCGCGTGCGCTTCTGGGCCACCCCCGACGCGGCCGGGCCCGCACGCGATGCGGTGTGGAGTGAGCTGCTCGCCGCCGATGTCGACCACGTGAACACGGACGACCTCGCGGGCCTGGAGGCGTTCCTGGACGCCCACGACAACGCCTAGTTGAGCGCCTCTCAGCTGGTCTCAGCTCGGGGCATCGCCCTCACAGCGAGTCACAACACTTTCGGGGGACACGCCAGTCACCGGGACCGTCCCTCCGCTACGCCACACTTGCGGCCGGAGGCCACGGGTGTCGACGTGGCGGAGGAGACCGGGGCGATGGCTGTTTCAATTTCTGCGGTGCTGCTGCTGCTCATCCTGGCGGTGGTGTTCATGCGTAACGGCTCGCTGAAGGTCTCGCACGCCTTGGTGTGCATCCTGCTGGGGTTCTATCTCGCGAGCACGAGCATGGCGCCGACCATTCACGAGGGCCTCTCGGCGACGGCGGAGATCGTCAGCCACCTCAATCCATGAGCCGTGGGCGCCCTCCCCCCTCACACCCCGTTGGCCACCATCGCCGGATCGTCCAGCACGGCCCGCACGACCGAGTGGGCCGCGCCGAGCAGAGGGCCCTCCGGGCCGAGGCGGGACACGGCGACGCCGCAGGCCAGGCGCGCGGTGCGGCTCCCTAGCTCGCGCTCCAGGGCAGGGAGCAGCCAGGGAGCGAGCCGGGAGAGCGCCCCGCCGAGGACCACGGTGTGCGGGTCGAGGAGATTGACGGCACCGGTCAGTGCGATGCCCAGCGCCGTGCCGGCGCCGCGCAGCGCCCGCCGTACGTCCTTGTCCCCCTCGGCGGCGCGGTCGGCGAGCAGGCCGACGCGGCCCTCGCCGGGGCCGAGTCCCGCCGCCCGCAGCACCGCCTCCACGCCCGCGTACTGCTCGAGGCAACCACGTCCGCCGCACCGGCACTTCGGGCCCTCGGGACGCACCGGGACGTGGCCGAGCTCGCCCGCGAACCCGCGGGTGCCGCGCAGCAGCCGGCCGTCGACGACCACCGCCGCGCCGATGCCGATCTCCGCCGACACGTGCACGAAGTCGGGCGGTGTGGCGTCGCCTAGCCACAGTTCCGCCAGGGCGCCGAAGTTCGCCTCGTTGTCCACCGTCACGGGCAGCTCCCCGGCGAGGAGCTCCGCGAGGTCGGTGTCGCGCCAGTCGAGGTTCGGTGCCCGGACGACCATCCCGGTGCCGCGCTCCACGAGGCCGGGGACGGCGACCGCAAGCCCGGCGGGGCGCAGGCCGGCCTTGTGCGCCTCGCCTGCCACCTGATCCACCAGCGCGGCCAGCTCCTCGGTCACCGGTTTCGGTGCCCGGCCGCGGTTGTCGCTCCACTGCACGGCACGCGCGCGTACCTCGCCGCGCAGATCGACCGCGCACACCGCGAGGTGGTCGACGCCCACCTCGGCGCCGATGCCGGCCGGGCCGCGGCCGCTCACCGCGAGCGCCGAGCCGGGGCGGCCCCGGCCCGTCCTGCCGGGGCGCTCAGGCCCCAGCTCGTCGAGCAGCCCGGCCCTGATCAGCTCGTCGACCAGTGTCGAGACCGCGGCGCGTGTCAGGCCGATGCGGGTGGCGACCGCGGCGCGCGACAGCGGTCCCTCCGCGGCGACGGTGTGCATCACCCGGGAGAGGTTGCGGCGGCGCATGCCCTGCTGGGTGTCGGGGGTGCCCCGGCGGGCGTCGTGCAGCGGTGCGGTCATGCCTCCCTCAGTCCTTGTCGGTTCGCATGCGGTGTCGGGCGGTGCGCGCCCGGGGAGCCCGGGCGCGCGGTCCCGGTCAGGGCGCGTCCGGGCGCCTGTCCAGCAGTGCGGCGGCGTCGGACAGCACCCCGGCGATTCTGCCGAGCACGGCCTCGTCGCGTTCCACCGGCTCCAGGACCGGGCCCTGTGCGGTGCCCCAGCGCCGTGCGACGGCGGCCGAGTCCTCGCCGGTGAGCAGCCCGGCGGCCTGCGCGGCCGCACCGAGCGCGACCAGCTCCCTGGCCTCCGGCACCTGCACCGCGCGGCCGGACAGCCGCCGTACGGTCTGCTGCCAGGCCGTGCCGCGGGCGCCGCCACCGATGAGCAGCAGCGGAGCGGTCGGGTCCGCGTCCTCGTCGAGCACCAGCTCGAGCGCGCCGAGCAGCGAGTGCACCGCGCCGTCGTACGCGGCCTGCAGGAGCTGGCCGGGCGTCGTGTCGTGGCGCAGCCCGTGCAGCAGGCCGGAGGCGTTCGGCAGGTTCGGCGTGCGCTCGCCGTCCAGGTAGGGGAGGAGGGTCACGGTGCCGCCGGGCTCCACGGCCTGCCGGTCGATGCCGAGCAGCGCGGCCATGCGGTCGACGGCGAGCGTGCAGTTGAGGGTGCAGGCCAGGGGCAGCCAGTCGCCGCGGGCGTCGGCGAAGCCCGCCACGGTGCCGGACGGGTCGGCGGGCCGCCGCTGCGACACCGCGTACACGGTGCCGGACGTGCCCAGGCTGAGCACGGGTGTGCCCGGACGCAGGCCGAGGCCGAGGGCGGCGGCCGCGTTGTCGCCGGTGCCCGGGGCGACCAGCGTGCCCTTGGCGAAGGGCAGCTCACCGCTGCCGCGCACGGTTCCCGCGACCTCTCCGGGGCGTACGACGCGGGGCAGCAGCGCCGGGTCGAGTCCGACGCGGCCGAGGATCTCCTCGTCGTACGACTCGCTCGCCGACGACCACCATCCCGTGCCGGAGGCGTCGCCGCGGTCGGTGGTGCCGTCGCCGGTCAGGCGCTCGGTGAGGTAATCGTGGGGCAGGCGGACGGCGGCCGTGGCGCGGACGGCCTCCGGCTCGTGCTCGGCGAGCCACGCCCACTTGGTGACCGTGAAGGACGCCCCCGGCACGCTGCCGAAACGGTCGGCCCACACCTTCGGGCCGCCCAGCTCCTCGATGAGCCGCTGGGCCTGCGGCGCCGACCGCACGTCGTTCCACAGCATCGCGGGGCGCACCGGCCTGCCCTGCGCATCGAGTGTGACGAGTCCGTGCTGCTGGCCGCCGATCGACACGGCCGCGGCCTCGTGGGCGGCGTCGCCGCACTGGCGCAGCGCCTCGCACAGGGCGCTCCACCACTGCTCCGGGTCGCTCTCGCGGCCGGCGCCGGACGTGACGGTGTGCGGCGCCTGGCCGCTCGCCACGACCTGCCCGGTGGCGGCGTCCACGACCAAGGCCTTGGTGGACTGCGTGGAGCTGTCCACGCCGACGACGAGCGGTCCCTCCGCTGCTGACATCGGGCTCTCCGTTTCTGCGGCTCGCGCCGGGCCCGCCGTGGGGCCAGGCTGTTTCTGGGCTCTGCGCATCCCTGACGGGTGCTCTGCGCATCCCTGGCGGATCCGGTTTTCCGGCCGAAACCGCCGGTCTTGCCGAGACCCGTCTTCCCAGAGATGCCCTGGCATACTAATTTGTAAAGCGCCATGACGAAATAGTCGGAGCGAGCAAGGAGCCGCGGCATGAGCTACCAGCCCACCCCTGAGGACAGGTTCACCTTCGGTCTGTGGACCGTCGGCTGGCAGGGCAGGGACCCCTTCGGTGACGCCACCCGTCCGGCCCTGGACCCGGTCGAGACCGTCCAGCGCCTGGCCGAGCTCGGCGCGTACGGTGTGACCTTCCACGACGACGACCTGATCCCGTTCGGGTCCAGCGACACCGAGCGCGAGGCCGTCATCAAGCGTTTCCGCCAGGCGCTGGACGCCACCGGCATGAAGGTGCCGATGGCCACGACCAACCTCTTCACGCACCCGGTCTTCAAGGACGGTGCGTTCACCGCGAACGACCGCGACGTGCGCCGTTACGCGCTCCGCAAGACGATCCGCAACATCGACCTGGCCGTCGAGCTGGGCGCCACCACGTACGTCGCATGGGGCGGCCGCGAGGGCGCCGAGTCCGGCGCCGCCAAGGACGTGCGCGTCGCCCTTGACCGCATGAAGGAGGCCTTCGACCTCCTCGGCGAGTACGTGACCTCCCAGGGCTACGACCTGCGCTTCGCCATCGAGCCCAAGCCGAACGAGCCGCGCGGCGACATCCTGCTGCCCACGATCGGCCACGCTCTCGCGTTTATCGAGCGCCTGGAGCGGCCCGAGATGGTCGGCGTCAACCCCGAGGTCGGCCACGAGCAGATGGCGGGGCTGAACTTCCCGCACGGCATCGCCCAGGCCCTGTGGGCGGGCAAGCTGTTCCACATCGACCTCAACGGCCAGTCCGGCATCAAGTACGACCAGGACTTCCGCTTCGGCGCGGGCGACCTGCGTCAGGCGTTCTGGCTGGTCGACCTGCTCGAGTCCGCCGGTTACGAGGGCCCGAAGCACTTCGACTTCAAGCCGCCGCGGACCGAGGGCTTCGACGGCGTGTGGGCGTCGGCGGCCGGCTGCATGCGCAACTACCTGATCCTCAAGGAGCGCGCCGCCGCCTTCCGCAACGACCCGGAGGTCCAGGAGGCGCTGCGCGCGTCGCGCCTCGACGAGCTGGCGAAGCCCACCGCCGAGGACGGCCTGTCCGCGCTGCTCGCGGACCGCTCCGCCTTCGAGGACTTCGACGTGGAGGCGCGAGGCGCCCGCTCCATGGCCTTCGAGCACCTCGACCAGCTGGCGATGGACCACCTGCTGGGCGCGCGCGGCTGATCCAGGTACCCCTGGGGGAGGCAGGCCCGCGGCGGCGGGCCTGCCTCCCCCAGGTCGTGGCCGCCGGGGTGGCCGACGCCGTCGGGTGGGGTGCGGGTGCCGCTGTGCCCACCCTCAGCGGCGGCGCAGGTCTGCAGCCACCACCTCCTAGAGTCACCCGCCCTGTTCACTCGCTTCCGGTCGCCACCGCCAGGGCCGTCGCCGGGTCGGCTGCGGCAGGACCCGCCGGGGTCCAGCGGCCGCGCTCCTTGCGATACGGCCACCAGCGGCCGTCGCGCCCCAGACGCACCTGCGCCTGGACTCCCACCGCCCGAGCGTCAGCCGGCTGAGCGCCGGCCACCGTCCAGCGATTGCGCGCACCGCGCAGCTCGGGCCGTTCGTCCTCGTCCCACGCCGATTCGAGCGCGGCACGCGCGCGTGCCAGTTCCTCGGCATCTGGCGTCCATGCCTCGTCGAGTACCGAGAGGGCCGCCGCACCGCCGTACCTCCAGGCGCGCACGGCGAGGGCGAGCCCGTCCCGGCCTCGTCCCGATGCGGACGCGAGCCGCGCCGTGATCTCCGCCCCGGGGTCGGCGGCGGCCAGGCGTACGGCGTCCTGATCGGCTGACAGGCCGGGGTGGACCGGCTGTCGTTCGTGGTCCGGGGCGAGGGCCTCGGCCAGCAGCCGGTGCGCATCGGCAGCCGCCTGTGCCGCGAGGAACTCCAGCGCGAGCACATCGAGACCGGGTGCGGGCTCCGCTTCCGTGTCCAGCGATGGCGGAACCCCCGGCTCCTGAGGTGCGAGCAGCGGTGCAGGCAGCGGCGGCAGGATCTGCCCTGCGGCGTACGCCTCTCGCGCGTCGACGCCGTCGGGAATCTCCCCCTGCACCTCCTCGGCCGACCCCGGCTGCGCGGAAGCCTGCGCGACGCTGCGGACCTGCAACGCATCCAGCAGTGCGCGTTCCCCGCGGCCCCGCATCAGCAACAGCACGAAGGGATCCTGGTCCAGCAGCCGCGCCAGCTGGTAGCAGAGTGCCGCGGTGTGCGCGCAGTGGTCCCAGGCCCCGCAGCCGCACTCGGGCTCGAGATCACCGATGCCCGGCAGGAGCTCGACGCCCGCGGCGGCCGCGTCCTCGACCAGATGGGGCGGCATGTCGCGGTCGAGGAGCGCCGCGATGTGCCCCGCACGCTCGACGGCCATGTCCAGGAAGCGGTCCCATTCCTCGTCGCTGAGCTGCTGCAGGAGGACGTCCGAGCGGTGCGGGGTGCGGTCCCGGTCCTGGACGACCGCGGTGATACGGCCCGGGCGTACCGATACCGCGCCCACCGCCCCGGCGCGCGCGAGCCTGCGGCCCGCCTTCACCTGCTGGGAGTCCAGAGCCGTGTCCTCCAGCGCCCTGAGCCAGGCCTGGCCCCACCAGGTCGCTGCGAAGCCACGCCCGCGTGCGGGCGGCAGCGCGGCGAAGGTGCGTTCGTCAGCGGTCTCGCTCGGGGTTTCGCCGGTGTGGCCGTGCGTGTGGCCGTGCCGGTCGTCCGCCTCACCGAACCCGTGATCCTCGATGTACTCGTACCTGCGGCTCATCGCCCCTCGCCCCCTCGCAGCTCCACCAGATCGGCAAGCTCGGCATCGGTCAGTTCCGTCAGGGCGGCCTCGCCGGAGCCGAGCACGGCGTCCGCCAGTGCGCGTTTGCGCAGCAGCATGTCGGCGATGCGGTCCTCGATCGTGCCTTCGGCGACGATCCGGTGCACCTGCACGGGCTGGGTCTGCCCGATGCGGTACGCGCGATCGGTCGCCTGGGCCTCCACGGCGGGGTTCCACCAGCGGTCGTAGTGCACGACGTGACCCGCCCGGGTCAGGTTCAGCCCCGTGCCGGCCGCCTTCAACGACAGCAGGAAGACCGGGGCTTGACCCTCCTGGAACCGGTTCACCATGGCCTCGCGTTCCGCCACGGGCGTCCCGCCGTGCAGCAACTGCGAGGGCACACCGCGCGACGTCAGATGCTGCTCGATGAGGCGGGCCATCCGGACGTACTGCGTGAAGACCAGCACGCTCGCGCCCTCGGCGAGGATGGTGTCGAGCAGCTCGTCCAGCAGGTCGAGTTTTCCGGACCGGCCCGCGATCCTCGGATGCTCCTCCTTGAGGAACTGCGCGGGGTGGTTGCAGATCTGCTTGAGTCCGGTGAGCAGCTTGACGATCAGCCCGCGGCGTTCGAAGCCCTCGGCACCCGAGATCTCCGCGAGCGTCTCGCGCACCACGGCCTCGTACAGCCCGGCCTGCTCCGGGGTGAGGGTGACGGCCCGGTCGGTCTCGGTCTTGGGCGGCAGTTCGGGGGCGATGCCCGGGTCCGTCTTGCGGCGGCGCAGCAGGAACGGGCGGACGAGCTTGGCGAGCCGCTCGGCGGCCGCCGGGTCCTGACCGCCCTCGACGGCCTGCGCGTAGCGGCTGCGGAACGTGCCGAGCCGGCCGAGCAGCCCGGGTGTGGTCCAGTCGAGAATGGCCCACAGCTCGGACAGGTTGTTCTCGACGGGGGTGCCGGTGAGCGCCACGCGCGCGTGCCCGCCGATCGTCCGCAGCTGCCTGGCGGTCGCCGAGTAGGGGTTCTTGACGTGCTGAGCCTCGTCGGCGACGACCATCCCCCACTGCGTACCGGCGAGCTGCTCGGCGTCGAGCCGCATCGTGCCGTACGTGGTGAGCACGAACTCGCCGTCGGACAGGTCCTCCAGACTGCGGCGTCCGCCGTGGAAGCGGCGTACGGGGCAGCCGGGCGCGAACTTCTCGATCTCGCGCTGCCAGTTGCCCATCAGGGAGGTCGGACAGACGACGAGCGTGGGGCCCGCCGACGCCTCGTCGGTCTGCCGGTGCAGATGCAGGGCGATCAGCGTGATCGTCTTGCCCAGACCCATGTCGTCGGCCAGGCAGCCGCCCAGCCCAAGTGAGGTCATACGGGCCAGCCAGTTCAGTCCGCGCAGCTGGTAGTCGCGCAGGGTCGCCGCGAGCGCGGCGGGCTGCCCCACCGGCTCCATGCCCTCCGGGTCGGCCAGCCGCTCGCGCAGGGTCGCCAGCCAGCCGGTCGGCCGTACCTCGACGCGCCGCCCGTCCACCTCGGTGGAACCCGTCAGAACGGCGCTCAGGGCGTCGATCGGGGTGACCTTGCGATCCTGCTGCTCCCGGGCGCGCCGGACCTCCTCCGGGTCGACGAGCACCCATTGGTCGCGCAGGCGCACGACCGGCCTGCTCGCTTCGGCGAGGCGGTCCAGTTCCTCGCGGGTCAGCTGCCGGTCGCCCAGCGCGAAGCCCCAGTTGAAGGCGAGCAGGGCGTCCGCGGACAAGAACGACGGTGCGTCGGAGAAGGCGGTGCTCCGGGCCTTGTGGTCCTCGTCTCGACCGTCGTCCCGGGTGCCGTCGTCCGGAGGGCCGATGACCGCGCGGGCGGTCAGCTTCCGCGCCAGTTCCCTGGGCCAGTGCACCTCCACGCCCGCGGCCGCGAGCCGCCGGGCCCCCTCGCCGAGCAGTTCGGCGACCTCGTCGTCAGCGAGCTCCACCGCGTCCGGCACGGTGGCCGACAGCAGGGGAGCGAGCGGTGGCCAGGCGCGGGCCGCGCGGCGCAGCGCGAGCAGGGCGTCCATCCGCGCGCGGGGGCCGAACGACCGCGTCGACGGGCTCGTGTCGGCCCACACCCTGGCTGCGTCCGCGACCAGCGTCGGATCGCTGACGCTGTGCATCTGCAGCACCGCCCGGAACGCGAGCCCCGTGTCGTCGTCCGAGGTGGCCGCCGCGAGGCCCGGCACCTCGACGCGCAGCGAGATCCGTACGCCCGCGTCGTGTCCCGCGGCCACATCGGCGGCCCACGCGCGGTGCTCGGGGACGTGCTGCGGCCGGTGTGCCGCGAAGGCCGTGCCGCCTGCTGCGAGCGCGGCTGCGGGGGAGCGCGGCAACGTGTCGGCCACGGCGTCGAGGAAGGCGCGCAGCAGCTGCTCGGGGTCCGGCAGCCGCGGTGGTCCGGCGCCGTCGAGCGGGACGGCGTGCGCGGCGGGGGGCATCGCGGCGGCCAGGTCACGCACCCGCTGAAGGTCCTCCGGCCGCAGCGGCCCCGCACGCCAGGCGTCGTGGTCGGCCGGCGTGAGCCCGGGCAGCAGCCGTCCGCAGGCGACGAATTGCAGCGCCAGCACTGTCGCCGTTCCCCAGAATGCGGCCGCCGGGTGTGCCTGCGCATGCGCACGCGCGCGTGTGAGCACGGGGAGGGCCTGCCGCACGGGCAGAACGAGGGCGGGCACGCCGACGAGCTCGATGCCGTGGTCGTGGGGGAGAGCGACGCTCAGTTCCTCGACCGCCCCCGCAGCCGCCGCGGGAGGCGCGCTCCTGTCGGCGTTCCAGAAGGCGACGCTGCCGCCGCGCGCCGGGTCGGCGGGCAGGAAGACGACGGAGCAGCGGGACAGTTCTGAGATCTCGGAGGGTGTTGCTGCGGGCAGGTTCTGCACAGCGATGCACATTCCTCAAATTTGACTACTGAGACCGGAGTCGTCGAGGGTACCTCACTCCTGGCTTCCGGAAGGGCTTCTCCGCGGGCGATCCGGGGCAGCACCTCAGGGTCGAGTAAGGGACGCACGTCAGGGACGTCTCAGGGTCGCGACCTGGAACCGCCGGGGACACCAGGCCGTTTTCAAGGCAGAGAGCGGCAGCAGCCGCGAAGGAGGCGACACATGTCCAAGAACGCGAAGATCGCCGCAGGAGGTGTGGCGGCCGGGCTCATCCTGTGGATCTGGCTGCCCTGGTGGGCCGCGCTCCTGATCATCCTCGGGGTGCCGGCTGCGGCGTATCTGGCCCTCGACCCCTCGCAGCGGCGCAGGCTGCGCCGCGTCACACGCAAGGAGCTCGGCCGCTGAGACGAGCGTCGCCCAGCGGCCGGCGCCCCTATATCTCGCAGGAGTTGACGACGTCGCCGCTCGCGGGCCGGGCTATGGTGCGGTCCGCGGGCGGCACGGATCCGTCCTCGACCCATGCGGTGAGCGCCCCGAAGGCCGCCCGGTAGCACGGCAGGATGGGCCGCAGCCGGTCCGGATACGTGTCGTACAGGCCGTCGGTGTGCGTGCCGCCCTCGACGGTGTAGTAGCGGTGCATACCGTCACGGCCCCTGCCGTCGATCATCCGGGCGTACACATCGGAGTCGGCGGCCTTCGGCAGCAGCGCGTCGAGATCGCCGTGCAGCGTGATCAGCGGCCTGCCGATGCGGCCGGTCAGCGCGACGCGTGCGACGGCACGGTGGACGGACGCGGGGCGCGACGCGTAGTCGTACGCAGCGTCCGAGGCACACGGCGCCAGGACCTGCTCCGGCGTGGAACCGGCCGAGGAGCCCGGGCGCGCGGGGTCGTACGCCGGGTCGAACTCGGCACGGTAGATCTTCTGCGTCACTCCCCAGTACGCCTTCTCGTGGTACGGCCACAGGAACTCGGAACCGCGCGCGAAGCCGACCGCGTACAGGTCCTCGTCCCGGGCCTTTCCCAGGCTCCGGGCCACCGCCGAGGGCAGCGAGGTGAGCAGGTTCGGGCCCTCCGCGGTCCAGAGCGCGCCCTCCCAGTCGACACCGCCGTCGTACAGCTCCGGATGGTTCTCGAGCTGCCAGCGCGTCAGATAGCCGCCGTTGGAGATCCCGGTCATGTACGTGCGCCGCGGGGCCTGGCCGTAGCGCTTCGCCACCGCCTGCTGCGCGGCGCGTGTGAGCTGGGTGGTGCGCATGTTCCATTCGGCGACCGCGTCGCCGGGCCGCCTGCCGTCGCGGTAGAAGTCGGCCCCGCTGTTGCCCTTGTCGGTGGCCGCGTAGGCGTAACCCAGGGCCAGCACATGGTCGGAAATGGCCTTGTCGGTCGCGTACTGCTTGCGGGTGCCGGGCGCCCCCGTCACCACGAGACCTCCGTTCCAGCGGTCGGGCAGGCGGATCACGAACTGTGCGTCGTGCCGCCAGCCGTGCGTGGCGTTGGAGTGCGAGGTGTCCGGGAAGTACCCGTCGATCTGCAGACCGGGCACCCCGGACGGACTGCGGGTGCCCGCCGCGGTGAGACCGGCCTGGTCCGCCGTGTCCGTGTACGGCGTTCCGGCGAGGGCCGCCGTCGTCAGGTCCGGCAGACAGGCGAGCTGCTGGTGCGCGGCACCGGTAACCCGGACGTGCTCCTGCCGGGCACAGTGAGCGCCGCCGGGGTCCGCCGGGCGGCCGGATGCGGACCCCGCCGCGGCCGGGCCGGTGGCGACGACCGCAAGCAGAGCTGAGGCGAGCAGCGGAACACCTCTGGACACACGCATGAGAGCCTCCGTGGCACAACGGAACGCAGCGGCGGGTGGGCGGCCTCATCGTGCTGTCGTCGCCGGAGGGCAGCTATGGGTTGGGACCATATGCGCGAGTGGCGTTATGTGTGGGGCGGGTATCCGTGTGGGGCGTGTATCCCCCGAATCCCCGGTGTGCGCCCCGTGTGCCTGAGGGCCGTGTGCCTGAAGTCCGGTGTGCCTCAGGTCCGGTGTGCATCGGGTCCTGCGCGTCACAGGTCCCGTGCGCCTCAGGCCGGACGTACGGCCATCTTGTCGAGCGCCTCGAGGAGTGCGGGCAGCTCAGGTCCGCGGCCGACCGGAAGCACCTCTCCGGGCTCGTCGTCGAGCAGGACGAACGCGATGTCGTCGGTCCGGGCGACCAGGGACCAGCCCGGGCCGTCGGCACGCAGCGTGCGCGCCTCGCCGGACGCGAACGAGGACCGCACACGTCCCAGCGGGGGCGGATTGTCCAGGTAGAAACGCGCCTCCGCGAGGACCCGCCGTATGCCGCTGTGCGGCGTGCGGCCGCTCTCCGCGCCCGCCGTCGCGCCGGCCGGCGGGGCCGGCTCCTCCGCGCCTGCGCCGTCCGGAGCGGGGGCGGGGGCGAAGTCGGCGTCGTCGATCTGCTCCCGCCAGGCAGCCCACTGGAGTGCGATCTCGTCGGCTCCGAGCCGCCGTTGGGCCGGGCCCCAGGTACTGGTGTCGGGCGGCGAGAGCGGCGGCCGGTCGGTCAGTTCTGGGTCCGGCTCGGGGTCGTGCGGGGCCGGCACCCCCGGCGTGGCGACGGCCACCGCGAGGGGCCAGCCCGGCAGGGCGGCCACCACCGTGCGCTCGTCGGGCGACAAGTCGTACTCCATGCCGCAGTCCCAGGACGCGATCGCGACGGCCACCAGTGACACGTCGTCGACGACCACCGTCCAGCGCGCGCCCGCGCCGTCCTGACCGAGCACCAGGCCGTAGCCGTCGGCAAGCGGTGTGAGGCCCAGTGCCTCGCACGCCTCCGGGTAGTCGTCGCCCAGGACGCTCGGGAACTGAGCAGGTGTGAGCAGCACCGCCGTCAGCACGTAGAGCGCGTCGTCCTCCGTAGCGGCGACGGCCTCGTCCGTCCCGGCCATCCCAGCCTCCCCATCAGCTTCGTTCGTCGGCGCACCCTAACCATTCGCAGACGAGCTAGTCGAGGGCCTATGGACTGGAATTCGATCGAGGTCGCCGCAGGCCGCCTCCTACGATTCAGGGCATGCCGGGTCCGCGACGGGCAGGCCGAGGAGCGTACGAGCGACGGCCTGAGGGGACTCGCCGCGCTCACGGGCGAGCGCGATGACCGCGCGGCACGCGAGCTCTCTGACGCCGAAGGACAGGGCTTCCGGTGACACCCAGGAAGCCGCCTCGTCCATCTGGTCCTGATCGTCCTCGGCGCACGCCGCCACGTGTACGGCCGCCGCCTCGAAGACGTTGTGTGTTCGTTTCCGCCCGGATTCCGCCGCCGGAGCGTGAAAGAGCTTGCGGAGTCTGTGCATCATGTGGCCGCTTCCCCCTGTCTGACCGTCACCACAGATCGCTCGTTTGTGCCCCTCAACGTAGAGTCAGAACCCGGGCGGCAGAAGAGGGCCTGGGGTGGGCGGCGATCCGCGCCGCCGCCGACGGCCCGCGGGTGAAGGCCCGCCGTGCTGGTGAGCTCACGCCCGGCGCACGGCCAGCGCCAGGAATCGGGCGTCCTCGTCGACGTACGACGTCATGCGCCAGCCCGAGCCGGCCAGCAGCGGCCCGAGATTGTCCTCGGCCCGCAGATCGTCCGGCGTGATCCGGCGGCCCTGCCGCGCGGCCAGCGTCGCCCGGCCGATGGGGTGGAACAGCGCGAGGAGGCCGCCGGGGCGCACCACGCGTGCCAACTCCCGTAGATTCTCGGCCGGTTCCGGCAGATGCGCGATCAGGCCGGCGGCGAACACCGCGTCGAGCGACTCCGTCCTCAGGGGCAACCGTGCGACGTCGGCGAGCACGAGAAGCCCGTCACGGTCGCGGCCGGCCCGTACGGCGGCCTCCAGCATCGCCGGGGTGACATCGGCGCCGAGCACGACCCCGGAGGGTCCGACGGCGTCCCGCAGCGCGGGCAGGGCACGCCCTGTGCCGCATCCCGCGTCGAGGACACGGTCGCCCGGGCGCAGTCCGAGTTCGCCGACAGCGGCGCGAAAGGCGGGACCGTCGTCGGGGAAGCGCGTGTCCCAGTCGGCGGCGCGTGCCGTGAAGAACTCCTGAACGCGTGTGTGGTCGTCGCTCATGCACCCATGATCCTCCACCCTCGCTCAGGCGAGGACCATGCACATGTTCGAGCGTGACGCGATCGTTCAGGTACATCTCTCTGTCATATTCCAACAGCTTTCGAAATGCGCGCCTGTTGTGCGCCCCGGCCGCGACTAGCGTCCCTGGGCCATGGGACACCTGGACCACGCCGCCTTCGGCTGGCTTACCCCCGTGCTGTCATACGTCATGGCGTGCATCGGCGCTGCGCTCGGCCTGCGCTGCACCGTCCGCGCGCTCGCCGCCACCGGACGCTCCCGCCGCAACTGGCTCATCACCGCCGCCTCCGCCATCGGCACCGGAATCTGGACGATGCACTTCGTGGCGATGCTCGGCTTCAGCGTCAGCGGCACGGAGATCCGCTACAACGTACCGCTGACCATCCTCAGCCTGATCGTCGCGATGATCGTCGTCGGCGCGGGTGTCTTCGCCGTCGGCTACGGCCGCGACCGTGGCCGGGCGCTCGCACTGGGCGGCCTGACGACTGGACTCGGCGTCGCGAGCATGCACTACCTCGGCATGGCGGCGCTGCGGTTGCACGGTGATGTGGACTACGACCCGCTGCTCGTCGGGCTCTCCGTCGTGATCGCCGTGGTCGCTGCGACCGCGGCCCTCTGGGCGGGGCTCAACATCAAGTCGCCCATCGCAGTCGCCGTCGCATCCCTCGTCATGGGCGGGGCGGTGAGCAGCATGCACTACACCGGAATGATGGCGGTGAGTGTGCAGGTCGCCCCCTCCGGCACGGTCCTGCCCGGGGCCACGGTCATGCAGTTCATCTTCCCCCTTGCCGTGGGCCTCGGTTCCTACCTGTTCCTGACCTCGGCGTTCGTCGCGCTGTCCCCCACCGCGGGGGAGCGCGAGGCCTCCGCGTCGGCCCAGCGGCCGGTCGAGAGCGTCGCCCGATAGCAGCGGCCCGGGCCGACGACGGTCCGACAGCACGCCCAGCCGCGACGGCCCGGCAGTCACGCCCCCGAACCCTTCCGAACGAGGAGGCCATGCGCACCCCCCGAAGGATCCAGACGACCGGCGCACCGCCCCGTTCCGCGCCCCCTGCACGCGGCCGCCGCGCCCATGCCGGACCACCCGCAGACGAACATCCCGGCCCGGACGTGGACGCGCCACCTCATGCTCCTCAGTCGCCGGCGCGCGCGGGACGACGGCTGATGCGGCCGCGCACCGTACGGGCGAAGATCGTCTGCCTGCTCATGGTGCCGGTCATGTCCCTGCTGGCCCTGTGGGCGTACGCCACCGTCAGCACCGCCCAGGACGTCGCGCGGCTGCGCCAGCTGCAGCGCGTCGACGCCGAGGTCCGTGCACCGGTCGCCGACGCGGTCGCCGCCCTCCAGGCGGAACGATCCGCCGCTGTGCGGTACGCGACCAGGCCCGCCACCGGACGCGAGGACGAGCTCAGGAAACTGGCTGGACTGACCGACCGCGCGGTCGCCAGGCTGCGGCTCGACGACGACCACACCGTCGCCGACGGCGCCGACCTCCCCACCGGCGTGGCGGAACGTCTCGGCACCTTCGTCGACGGCGCCGAGAGCCTGCGCACCCTGCGCACCGGGGTGCTGGAGCGCCGGATGGGCTGGGACGCGGCGTACGAGCAGTACACCGAGACCATCTCGCATGCCTTCGGCGTCGGTGGCGCCCTGACCGGTATCCAGGACGCCGAATTGGGCTCCGACGCGCGCGTGCTGCTCGAGTTCTCCCAGGCCGGCGAGATGCTGGCACGCGAGGACGCACTTCTGTCCAGCGCGCGGCTCACCGACTCCCTCGACGGTGAACGGCTGCGCCTGTTCACCGGAGCCGTCGACACCCGGCGGACCCTGACCGACTCGGCGGCCGCGGACCTGCGCGGACCCGACCGCACCGCCTGGCGCGACCTCGCGGACGGCAACGCCTATGCCGCAATGACCGCCGTCGAGGACAAGGTGCTTCTCGCACCGGCCGGCAGTAAGGCGATGGCCGCCGCCCCGGCGGCCGCGTGGGACTCGGCCGCAACCGTGCAGGACGATCTGCGCACCATCCAGTCCAATGCGGCTCGCAGGGCCGCGGACCGGGCCGACCCGTTCACCCGAGGCGTCCTGACATCGGCAGGCGCCGCCGTCCTTCTGGGCCTCGCCGCGGTCGCCGCCTCCCTCGTGATCTCCGTACGCATCGGCCGCGGCCTCGTCGTCGAGCTCGTGAGCCTGCGCAACAGCGCCCTGGAGATCGCCCGCCGTAAACTCCCGAACGCCATGCGGCGACTGCGCTCCGGCGAGGAGATCGACATCCGCGCCGAAGCACCGCCGGGGCCGCCCGCCGAGGACGAGGTGGGCCAGGTCTCCGAAGCCCTCGGCACGGTCCACCGCGCAGCGCTGCACGCCGCCATCGAACGCGCGGAGCTCGCCAGTGGCATCTCCGGAGTCTTCGTCAACCTCGCCCGCCGCAGCCAGGTCCTCGTGCACCGCCAGCTCAGCCTCCTGGACAGCATGGAGCGCAGGGCCGAGGACCCCAACGAGCTGGGCGACCTGTTCCGCCTGGACCATCTGACCACCCGTATGCGGCGGCACGCGGAGAGCCTGATCATCCTCTCGGGATCCGCGCCGGGCCGGGCCTGGCGGATGCCCGTCTCGCTGACGAACGTGGTGCGCGCGGCGGTCTCCGAAATCGAGGACTACGCGCGCGTGGAGGTGCGACACCTCCCCGAGGCATCGGTGATCGGGTCCGCGGTCGCCGACCTCACGCACCTCCTGGCCGAACTCGTCGAGAATGCCGCCCAGTTCTCGCCGCCCCACACCAAGGTGCGGATCAACGGCGAGCCCGTCGGCAACGGCTACGCCCTGGAAATCGAGGACCGCGGACTCGGCATGGGCAAGGAGACCCTCGCCGAGGCCAACCGGCGCATCGCGCAGTCCGAGGCGCTCGACCTGTTCGACAGCGACCGGCTCGGACTCTTCGTGGTCAGCAGGCTCTCGGCCCGCCACAGCATCAAAGTGCACCTGAGGACCTCCCCATACGGCGGCACCACCGCGGTCGTCCTGCTGCCCACCGCCCTGCTGCACACCGGCACCGTCGAACAGCCCACAGCCCTCACGGCGGACACAGGGGCCGGCGAGGAGAGGCACTACGCGCGCGTGCATGAACCGGGCCTGCAGCACGGCGACCGCTCCTCCGCCCCGGCCGAGGCGGTGCCCCGCCCCGCCCTAGTCCCACCCGTGCACGCCGCCCGCGACAAGCCCGACACCTCCTCGGAGCCGGCGCCTCCACCGGGCGTCGCAACCCTGCGCCTGCACCGGCCGCCGACCAGGGACGATGCCGACGCGCGCGGGGCGGAGGGACTGCCCCGTCGTGTCCGCCAGGCGAGCCTCGCGCCCCAGCTGCGCGAGCACCGCGCCGAAGAACCGGTTCCGCATACGAGCCCTCAGGACAACCACGAGCGCACTCCGGAGCAGGTGCGTCAGCGCATGGCGGCGTACCGCGACGGCTGGGCGCGCGGCGGCGGCCGGCCGCCCGGCACCGGCTCCGCTCCCGCCAGACCCGCCTCCCCATCGGGCGCAGACAGCAGCGAAGGAGACCACGCATGATCCAGGACCCGAACACGGGGGCCGCCCAGCGATCCGGCGAACTGGACTGGTTGCTGGACGACTTGGTGCTCCGCGTGACCGAAGTCCGGCACGCCGTGGTGCTGTCGAACGACGGTCTCGCCGTGGGCGCGTCGACCGCCCTCACCCGCGAGGACGCCGAGCACCTGGCCGCCGTGGCCTCGGGCTTCCACAGCCTCGCCAAGGGCGCGGGCCGCCAGTTCGGCATCGGTGGAGTGCGCCAGACCATGGTCGAGCTGGACGAGGGCTTCCTGTTCGTCGCCGCCGCGGGCAGCGGCTCCTGCCTCGCCGTCCTCACCGCCGCGACGGCCGACATCGGTCTCGTGGCGTACGAGATGGCGCGGCTGGTGAAGCGGGTCGGCGAGCATCTGCACACCCCCACGCGCGTGCCCGCGCGCCCGCCGGCCGGCGGATGACCGAGAGCGGCGACGCACATGACCGAGGACATGCCGGCACCGGGCGCCCCCGGGCACCCCGGCAACCGGTGGTACGACAACGACGCGGGGCCCCTCGTCCGCCCGTACGCGATGACGGGCGGCCGGACCCGGCCCGGACCGGCCGGGGCGTACTTCGACCTCATCGCGCTCATCACGCTCGACGAGAACGCGCCGCGCTACGACGAGACGGCTCTCGGGCCGGAGCACCGTGCGCTCATCGAACTGTGCCGCATCGACACCCAGTCGGTCGCGGAACTGGCCGCCGGCGCTGATCTGCCCGTGGGCGTGGTCAGGGTGCTGCTCGGCGACCTCCTGGAGCTGGGCTGCATCACGGTCAGCCGGCCGGTGCCCCCTGCCCAGCTCCCCGACGAAAAGATCCTCAGGGAGGTAATCAATGGGCTCCGAGCGCTCTGAGACCGAGGGCGGGACGACGGCCCCGATGGCGTTGAAGATCCTGGTCGCGGGCGGATTCGGGGTGGGCAAGACCACCCTGGTCGGGGCGGTCAGCGAGATCCGTCCCCTGCGTACCGAGGAACAGCTGAGCGAGGCAGGCGAGTCGGTCGACGACACCGAGGGCGTGGACCAGAAGACCACGACGACCGTCGCCATGGACTTCGGCCGCATCACCATCAGGTCGGGCCTGTCGCTCTACCTCTTCGGCACACCGGGCCAGGACCGTTTCTGGTTCCTGTGGGACGAGTTGTCGCAGGGCTCCCTCGGCGCCGTCGTACTGGCGGACACCCGGCGGCTCGAGGACTGCTTCCCCGCCGTGGACTACTTCGAGCACCGGCACATCCCGTTCGTGGTGGCGGTGAACTGCTTCCCGGGTGCGCGCGCCTACGGTGCCGACGACGTCTCACGCGCCCTCGATCTCGACCGGGGCACGCCGGTGGTGCTGTGCGACGCCCGCGACCGCGACTCCGGAAAGGAGGTGCTGATCAGGCTGGTCGAGTACGCCGGGCGGATGCACACCGCCCGGCTGCTCGACTCGGTCGGGTGATCACGGACGCACGGACGACCGTGATGCGAAGGGCTCGACGTGAGGAGTGATCAGCGTGAGGAGTGATCAGCGTAAGCAGTGATCAGTCCGCGACCGCGGACTGCGCCACCACCTGATCGATCCTCACCCGCACCAGCACTTCGCCCGGCACGCCGTTGCGGGCACCGAACTCCTCGGCCCTGTCCTCACCCATGTAGCGCGCGCCGATCCGCGTCGCCCAGTGGCGCACCTCGTCGAGGTCCTCGGACAGCTGCGCGTGCCCGCGCAGGAGTACGAAGGCGTACGGCGGACGGTCGTCGTCGACGCACAGCGCCACCCTGCCGTCGCGCGCCAGATTGCGTCCCTTCACCGACTCTCGTCCGGTGTTGAACACCAGATCGTCTCCGTCCAGCAGAAACCAGACAGGTGTCACGTGCGGACCACCGTCGGCGCGGACGGTCGACAGCTTGCCGGTGCGGGTGCCGTGCGAGACGAAGGCCCGCCATTCATCGTCAGTCATCCTCTGTGCCATGCCTCCATCCTGCTTGCCCGGATCCCGGCGGTGGGGAAGGCTGGCGGCTCGGATCCTCCGGACCGGAGGCGACCGAATCGGCAACGGGGAGGACGGATCATGGCGCGGAACGGGGAACTCGGCTGGCTACTTGACGACCTGACGAACCGGGTCGACTCGGTACACCATGCGCTGGTGCTCTCCAACGACGGGCTCGTCACGGATTCGAGCACCGGACTCAGGCGCGAGGACGCCGAGCACCTGGCGGCCGTCTCATCGGGGTTGCACAGCCTGGCGAAGGGCTCGGGCCGCCACTTCGGCGCGGGCAGCGTGCGCCAGACGATGATCGAGTTCGATGAGGCGGTGCTCTTCGTCACGGCGGCCGGCGACGGCAGCTGCCTGTGCTTGCTGACATCCGCGCAGGCCGACATCGGCCAGGTCGCCTACGAGACGGCGCTGCTCGTCAACCGCGTCGGAGAGCACCTCGCCGTGGACGCCCGGCACCCGGGAAGCTCGCCAGCCAGCCAAGTCGACGAAGCCGACGGGGTCTGACCTGGACATATGCCCTTGCCGTGAGAGTTATCCACAGGCTCGGCGGGCGGGGCGGAGGTCGGGCTACGGTTTTTCCCGGAGTGGTCACCAGGCGCTACTCACGTCACTTCTCACGGGGGAGAACCGACATGACAGGGAACACACTGACGACGTCCGCGGCCGCACCGGCCCATACGCCCAGTGACAGGCCGTCGGTGACGCAAAGTCGCGCAGCCCGTGAACTGGCCCTGAAGCGAAGCGAGTTCGAGCTGGCGGTGCTGCTGGGGCGCATCCGCACCGCACCGGACGAAGCCGGTGGGCGGCGCCGCGTCACGGTCGAGGAGATCGAGCGCGTGCGCGCCGCCGAAGGGTTCCCCGACTCGCTGCGGCAGCAGATCAGAGTGGTGGGTACGACCGAGGGCGCCGAGCTCATGGGCATCAGCTCGGCCAGGTTCACGAAGCTGGCCCGACTCGGGCTGGTGGTACCAGTGAAGTTCTACCTGAACCGGTACCGGGCGGTGGTGTGGCTGTATCTCGCCGAAGACTTGCGGCAGTTCGCCGAGGACACCGCCAACGCTCCGTTGCTCAGCGGCCGCGTTGCCACCACGCTGCGGGAACAGCTCACGGAAGGCGTGGACCTGCGCGCCCGCAACTGGCGGGGCCGCAACACCGGGTTCCTCCTGCGCGGCACGGAGGACACATGGGAGCGAGCGGCTGTCGTGGCCTCGCTGCTCGACCCGCTCCAGGTCGCCGAGCTCGTCCCGGATCCCTATGAACGCTCCTACCTGAACCGGCTGCGGCCCCGGGCACCGGGTCACGGCGCGCCCGATTCGCCGGCGGCGCAGCTGACAGAGAGGATCATGACGGCGGACGACCCGGACGAGATCCAGTGGGTGCGGGCAAACCTGTCGCTCGCCCTCGCCGAAGCTCGGCAGGACCGGCCTGCGCCGCGGCCGGCATCAGGGGGAGGCATCCCGGTTCCGCGATCGCCGGAGCATGGGGCGAGCCCGGCATGCGACGAGCTGGGCGGCCTGCCGGATGCCAGGCAGTCAAGAGGCCTGCTCAGGTGGATGCGCCGCAAACGGGCCGCCGGCACCTGACACGCGCTCGTACGCAGACGCCGTTGAACCGCACTCACATCGACCGTCCAACCGACCGTGTCGTAGGCAGCGTCGGCAGGGTTTGCGTTGGCCGTTGGCCGTTGGCCGTTGGCCGTTGGCCGTTGGCCGTTGGCCGTTGGCGGTTGGCCGCTAGTCCAGGCTGTCGGCCCAGTTCGCCGGGACCCGTCCCGCGGGGCCGGGTGCGGGCTGATCGGCAGGGTGGCTCTCGGGCGGAGCCAACTCCGGTCCCGACTCGTACATCTCCGAGGTCTCGTAGTTCCAGAACCAGCCTTCGCCCGGTTCGAAACTGCGGATCACCGGGTGTCCGGTGGCCCGCGCATGGGCGGTCGCATGCTTCGCCGGCGAGGAGTCGCAGCAGCCGATGTGACCGCACTGCGCGCAGCGCCGCAGGTGGAACCACCAGCCGCCGTCGGCGTCGCACTCGGCGCATCCGGTACCGCTCGGCGGGACAGAGGTGTCGATTCCGTAGGTGGTTCTCATGACGGCTCCTGTGGGGCGTCTGCGTCGGGGCCTGCGGCGTCGGGGCCTGCAGCGGTCAGGGGAAGGCGTACCTGGAAGCGGGTGTCGCCGGGGACGGACTGGAAGCGGAGGTCTCCGTTGTGCTTGTTGACGACGATGCGCCAGGAGATGTCCAGGCCGAGCCCGGTGCCCTCACCCACCGGCTTGGTGGTGAAGAACGGGTCGAAGATGCGGTCACGGATCTCGTCGGGCACGCCGGGGCCAGTGTCGCCGAACTCGACCAGGGCGTGGTCCCCTTCGTGTGCGGTGCGGACGGTCAGCGTTCCTGGGCTGTCGGGGCCCGCGCCGTTCATGGCGGAGACCGCGTTGTCGATGAGGTTCGTCCACACCTGGTTGAGCTCGCCGGGGTAGGCCGGGATCTTCGGGAGGCTGCAGTCATAGTCCTTGACGACGCTGATGTGGGGCCCGATCTTGCCGGAGAGCATCAGCAGGGTGCTGTCGAGCAGTTCGTGCACGTTGGCGACCTGGTAGGGCGCCCGGTCGAGCTGGGAGTACTGCTTGGCCGCGTTGACGAGATCGGAGACGCGAGTGGTCGAGTCCTCGATCTCGTTCATGAGGAGCTCGGTCTCGACGGTGTAGTTCAGCCACCGAATGGCGCCTTCGAGGGTCCCCTCGTCCACGGTTGCCGCGACCTGGTCCAGCCAGTCGGTGTCGAGGCCGCCCTGGACGAACGTCGGGGCGAGCTCCCATCCGCCCGGAATGCCGTGGTCGTCCAGCCAGTCGGAGATGGCGTCCTCACGGTCGGAGGCCTCGAGCGGGCTGAGGGCGTTGGTCTTCGCGACCCGCTCGGCAGTGCGTTCCTGGACCTCGATCAGCGTTTCCAGGCTGGCGCGCTGATAGGGGCCGCCTGCGATGGCGCGGAGCTTGTGGCGCATGTGGGCGACCCGTTCCCGCAGTGCCGACGTGGCCCGCACCGCCGCGGCGGCCGGGTTGTTCAGCTCATGGGTCAGGCCGGCGGAGAGCGAGCCGAGGGCCAGGAGGCGTTCTCGCTGACCGATGGCCTCCTGGGAGTTCTTGGTGCCGAAGAAGAGCCCTTCCAGCAGATGTACGGCCATGGGGAACCACTCGCGCATGATGTCCGCGAACGTGTCCGCGGGCAGCACGAAGAACCTCGAGGGCTCGGTGACGCGCATGGAGCTGTTGTAGACCTGCGGCACCCGGTCGCCGAGGTATGCCTGGAAGGCTCCGGAGTACACGCCGCGGGTCGAGCTTCGGCTGGTCTCCACGTCGTAGGACCTGACACGGCGCGAGAGAACGACAGTCCCCTGAAGCAGCACATAGAAGCAGGTGGCCGGGTCGCCCTCGGCGTACACGGGGCCGGGGTCGAACTGCTCCACGCGGCCTTCCCGGCACAGCCGCGCGAGCTGATCGGAGGACAGTTTCTCGAACAGGAACAGGGAGCCGAGCTCTTCCTGGCTGCACGGCATCGCCTGCCCGTTCACGACTGCTCCAGATACCGGTGCACCAGCATGACGGCCATGGCTCCCTCTCCGACGGCGGAGGCGACGCGCTTGGCGGACTCGGCGCGTGCGTCGCCCGCCACGAACACGCCGGGGACGTTCGTCTCCAGGTGGT
This sequence comes from Streptomyces jeddahensis, assembly GCF_001642995.1. Classification (GTDB taxonomy): domain Bacteria; phylum Actinomycetota; class Actinomycetes; order Streptomycetales; family Streptomycetaceae; genus Streptomyces; species Streptomyces jeddahensis. Next base: position 62,297 of record NZ_LOHS01000141.1, on the reverse strand, counting down.
ATGGCGGCCGGTCCAGCTCCCAGCCTGCGGGCGGCTGCCCGTCGGCGGTCAGATCGGGGCCGGTCAGGATGAAGCCGCGGGAGTCCCTGAGCACTGTGCCGTCCAGCCAGTCGGTCAGCGGGGCCGCGCCGATGAACACGAACAGCCACTGGGCGTCGACGAGTTCGGTGTGCCCGGTCGTCGTGTCGCGCAGGGTGAGCTGCTCCAGATGGCCGGAGCCGTGGGCGGCCTCGACGACCGTGGTGGTGCGCACCGAGATCGTGGGTGCGTCCATGACCTGCTGAATCAAGTAGTGCGACATGGAAGCGGAAAGGGACGACCCACGCACCAGGATGGTGACGGACTTCGCTCCGCGGGCCAGATACATCGCGGCCTGTCCGGCGGAGTTCGCGCCGCCGACGATGTACACGTCGTGGCCCTGGCAGGCCGGCGCCTCCGTCAGCGCCGAACCGTAGAACACCCCGCAACCGGTCAGCTCGGCCACGCCGGGCGCATCCAGCTGCCGGTACGACACACCCGTCGCAAGGATCACGGACTGCGCGGCGATCGCGGAGCCGTCCGAGAACCGTATGGTGCGCGCCGCGCCGTTGATCTCCAGTGCGGTGACCTCGCGCGCGGTCAGTATCTCCGCGCCGAACTTCGCCGCCTGGCGCCGCGCCCGGTCGGTGAGCTGCGCCCCGGACACGCCGTCCGGGAAGCCGAGGTAGTTCTCGATCCGGGAGCTCTGGCCCGCCTGCCCGCCGGTCGCCGAGCGCTCCACGAGGACGGTGCGCAGGCCCTCCGAGGCGCCGTACACGGCTGCCCCCAGGCCGGCGGGCCCTCCGCCGATGATGACGAGGTCGTAGAGGTCGGCCGCCGGCGTCGTCGCCAAACCGACGCGGGCGGCGAGGTCCTGGTCCTCGGGCTCGGTGAGCGGCGTGCCGTCCGGAGTGATCACGAGCGGGAGCCGCAGGCCGTCCGCGCCGGCGGCGGAGAGGAGCCGTCGGCCTTCCGGTTCGTCGGACGAGTACCAGCGGTACGGCACCTGGTTGCGGGCGAGGAACTCTCGTACCTCCGAGGAGCGCGCCGACCAGCGGTGTCCGACGACCTTGGTGACGGGCACCGCGCGGTGTTCGGTGTGCCGCCAGGTCTCCAGCAGGTCGTCCAGGACGGGGTAGAGCTTCTCCTCGGGCGGATCCCAGGGCTTGAGGAGGTAGTGATCGAGGTCGACGACGTTGATCGCGTCGATGGCCGCATTCGTGTCCGCGTAGGCGGTCAGGAGCACGCGGCGGGCTCCGGGGTACACGTCGAGGGCCTGCTCCAGGAACTCGATGCCGTTCATGTGCGGCATGCGGTAGTCGGCCAGGATCACGGCCACGAGATCGCCTCGCAGCTTGAGCTCACGCAGGGCGTCGAGCGCCGACTGCCCCGACTCGGCGCGCACGATGCGGTACGACTCGCCGTAGCGTCGCCGCAGGTCACGGGCCACGGAGCGCGACACCCCAGGGTCGTCGTCCACGGTCAGGATGATGGTCCGGCTTGCGTCGGCGGCCTGTGCCATACGTCTCCCACCCGGAGCTGATCGTCGTCGCGACCTGATCAGCCGCGACGCCCGTGTGCATCCGTACGAGTGACGTCCATCCTATGTTCGATCGCCCCGCTTCGCCGTGAATCGCGGGAGTTCGTCCTTGGACGCCGGCATCCCTTGTGGGAGACCGGCGCCGAGGTCAGCCGAGCTTGCGGAACAGCCCTTCCTGTACGACCGAGACCAGCAGCTGGCCCTCGAGGTTGTAGATGCGGCCCCGCGCGAGGCCGCGGCCGCCCGTCGCGATGGGGGACTCCTGGTCGTAGAGGAACCATTCGTCCGCGCGGAACGGGCGGTGGAACCACATGGCGTGGTCGAGCGACGCCATGTCGAAGGTGCGCTGGCCCCACAGCGGCTCGACCGGGAGGCGGACGGCGTCGAGGAGCGTCATGTCGCTCGCGTACGTGAGTGCGCAGGTGTGGACGAGCGGGTCGTCGCCCAGCGGGCCGACGGCGCGCATCCACACGGCGCTGCGCGGTTCGGCCTGCTCGACCTCCTCGGGGGTCCAGCGCAGCCGGTCCACGTAGCGGATGTCGAAGGGCTGCCGCCTGGCCATGCGCTCCAGGGACTCCGGCAGGGCGCCCAGATGGCTGCGGATCTCGTCGGCGAGCGGCGGCAGCGACTCGGGGTCGGGAACCTTGCGGGCCGGCGGCAGCTGGTGTTCGAAGCTGCCCTCCTCGGGCTTGTGGAAGGAGGCCGTCAGATTGAAGATCGTGCGGCCCTGCTGCACGGCGGTGACCCGGCGCGTGGTGAAGGAACGCCCGTCACGGACCCGTTCGACCTGGTACACGATCGGCACGCCGGGCCGGCCCGGCCGCAGGAAGTACGCGTGCAGCGAGTGCACCGGGCGGTCGCCGTCCGTGGTGCGGCCCGCCGCGACCAGGGCCTGTCCTGCGACCTGGCCGCCGAAGACACGCTGCAGGGACTCCTGCGGGCTGAGGCCGCGGAATATGTTGACCTCGATCTGCTCCAGGTCGAGCAGATCGACGAGCCGCTCCGCTGGGTTCGTCATGTGGTGTTCTCTCCTGTGCTCACGAGCGGAGGTGCGCTCGCACGTCGGCTGAGCTCGCACTCCGGCTGAAACGAAAGCTGTGCTCGCGCTCCGGGCGGGGCGTGAACGGGGTGCGGCCGGGACCTACAGCTGCCCGACGTCGGTGACGCGGACGACGGCGCGGCCCTCCGCGTCGGATGCCGCGAGGTCGATCTCGGCGCTGATGCCCCAGTCGTGGTCGCCGTTCGGGTCGTCGAAGATCTGGCGCACGCGCCACAGCCTGTTCTCCGGCTCCTCCTCGATCAGCAGCAGCTTGGGACCGCGGGCGTCGGGACCGGTGCCGAGGTCGTCGTACTCGTCCCAGTACTTGTCCATGGCCTCGCCCCAGGCGTCCGCGTCCCAGCCCGACTCGCCGTCCATCTCGCCCAGTTCCTCGACGTCGTCGAGGGCGGCGAGCTCGACCCGGCGGAACATGGCGTTGCGCACGAGCACGCGGAACGCGCGCGCGTTGGAGGTGACCGGCTTGACCTGGTCGGCCTTCTCCTGGGCCTCCTCGGCCGTGACCTCCTCGGGGTTGGCGAGCTGCTCCCACTCGTCGAGGAGGCTGGAGTCGACCTGGCGGACCGTCTCGCCCAGCCAGGCGATCAGGTCCTGGAGGTCCTCGGACTTCAGGTCGTCCGGGATGGTGTGGTCGAGGGCCTTGTAGGCGCTGGCGAGGTAGCGCAGCACGATGCCCTCGGTGCGCGCGAGCTCGTAGAGGGACACGAGCTCCGTGAACGACAGCGCCCGTTCGTACATGTCGCGGATCACGGACTTCGGCGACAGCGGATGGTCGCCGACCCACGGATGGCTCTTGCGGTACGTGTTGTAGGCCTGGAAGAGCAGCTCCTCCAGCGGCTTCGGGTACGAGATGTCCTGGAGCCGCTCCATGCGCTCCTCGTACTCGACGCCGTCCGCCTTCATCGCGGCCACGGCCTCGCCGCGTGCCTTGTTCTGCTGGGCGGCGAGGATCTGCCGCGGGTCGTCGAGCGTGGACTCGACGACGGACACCATGTCGAGCGCGTAGGAGGGGGATTCCGGGTCGAGGAGTTCGAAGGCCGCGAGCGCGAAGGTCGACAGGGGCTGGTTGAGCGCGAAGTCCTGCTGCAGATCCACCGTCAGACGCACGATCCGGCCTTCGGAGTCGGGCCGGTCGAGCTTCTCGACGATGCCGCCGTCCAGCAGCGACCGGTAGATCGCGATCGCGCGGCGGATGTGCCTGAGCTGCTGCTTGCGCGGCTCGTGATTGTCCTCGAGGAGACTCCGCATCGCCTCGAACGCGTTGCCCGGCCGCGCGATCACGGACAGCAGCATCGTGTGCGTGACCCGGAAGCGCGAGGTCAGCGGCTCCGGCTCGGACGCGATCAGCTTCTCGAAGGTGTTCTCGGTCCAGCCGACGAACCCCTCGGGGGCCTTCTTGCGGACCACCTTGCGGCGCTTCTTCGCGTCGTCGCCCGCCTTGGCCAGGGCCTTCTCGTTGTCGATGACGTGCTCGGGGGCCTGGGCCACGACGAAGCCCGCGGTGTCGAAGCCGGCCCGCCCGGCACGCCCCGCGATCTGGTGGAACTCCCGGGCCCGCAGCGTCCGCACCCGGTTGCCGTCGTACTTCGTCAGAGCGGTGAAGAGGACAGTACGAATGGGGACGTTGACGCCGACGCCGAGCGTGTCCGTACCGCAGATCACCTTCAGCAGACCCGCCTGCGCCAGCTTCTCCACCAGGCGCCGGTACTTGGGCAGCATGCCCGCGTGGTGCACGCCGATCCCGTGCCGTACGTAACGGGACAGGTTCCGGCCGAACTTGGTGGTGAAACGGAAGTTGCCGATCAACTCGGCGATCTGGTCCTTCTCCTCACGCGTGCACATATTGATGCTCATCAGCGCCTGCGCCCGCTCCACGGCCTGGGCCTGCGTGAAGTGCACGATGTAGACGGGAGCCTGCTTGGTCTCGAGCAGCTCGGTCAGCGTCTCCGTGAGGGGGGTCAGCCGGTACTCGTACGAGAGCGGGACGGGACGCGTCGCCGAGCGGACGACCGCGGTCGGACGGCCGGTGCGGCGCGTGAGGTCTTTCTCGAACATCGAGACGTCGCCGAGCGTCGCCGACATCAGGATGAACTGCGCCTGGGGGAGTTCGAGGATCGGGATCTGCCAGGCCCAGCCGCGGTCGCCCTCCGCGTAGAAGTGGAACTCGTCCATCACGACCTGGCCGACGTCCGCGTCCTTGCCGTCGCGCAGCGCTATGGAAGCGAGCACCTCGGCCGTGCAGCAGATCACAGGCGCGTCGGCGTTGACCGAGGCGTCACCGGTCAGCATGCCCACGTTCTCCGTGCCGAAGAGCTTGCAGAGCTCGAAAAACTTCTCCGAGACCAGCGCCTTGATCGGAGCGGTGTAGAAGGTGACCTCGTCCCGCGCGAGAGCCGCGAAGTGCGCACCTGCCGCGATCATGCTCTTGCCGGACCCGGTCGGCGTGGACACGATCACGTTCGCACCTGAGACGACCTCGATCAGCGCCTCTTCCTGGTGCGGGTAGAGCGTGAGGCCGCGTTCTCCGGCCCACGACTCGAAGGCTTCGTACAGGGCATCGGGGTCGGCGGTCTCTGGCAGCTGATCGATGAGGGTCACGCCCCCATCTTGCCTGCCTTCCCACTCGATGCGGGAATCGGTCGCTCGTACGAAGATCGCAAACGCTACGCTGTGGCGCCAACAAAGCGTCAGCGTGTTCGGGCAACTCACCGCGCACGCAAGAGGAACGGGGCGGGATGCAGCCATGATGGGACCGGCACATTCACTGTCAGGGGCTGCGGCCTGGCTGGGGGTGGGCGCCGCGGCGGCCGCCGCGGGGCACACGATGCCCTGGCCGGTCCTGCTCGCCGGGGCGCTGATCTGCGCGGGAGCCGCGCTCGCCCCGGATCTCGATCACAAGGCGGCCACCATTTCGCGGGCCTTCGGCCCCTTGTCACGATGGCTGTGCGAGATCGTCGACAAGCTCTCGTACGCCGTCTACAAGTCGACCAGGAAGCCGGGCGACCCGCGCCGCTCCGGCGGGCACCGCACGTTGACGCACACCTGGCTGTGGGCGGTGCTGATCGGCGCGGGCACCTCGGTCCTCGCGATCACGGGGGGCCGCTGGGCGGTCCTCGTGATCCTCTTCGTGCACCTGGTGCTGGCCATCGAGGGCCTGCTGTGGCGGGCCACCCGGGGCTCGAGCGCCGATGTGCTGGTCTGGCTACTCGCGGCGACCAGCGCCTGGATCATCGCCGGAGTCCTGGACAAGCCGGGCAACGGTGCGGACTGGCTGTTCACCGCGCCGGGCCAGGAGTACCTGTGGCTGGGGCTGCCGATCGTGCTGGGCGCGCTGGTGCACGACATCGGGGACGCCCTGACCGTGTCGGGCTGCCCGATCCTGTGGCCGATACCCATAGGCCGCAAGCGCTGGTACCCGGTGGGCCCGCCCGGACCGATGCGGTTCCGGGCGGGCAGCTGGGTCGAGCTGAGGGTGCTGATGCCGGCGTTCATGGTGCTCGGCGGGGTGGGCGGCGCGGCCGCGCTCAACGTCATCTGAATCGGCTCGACGTCAGTCAGTCGGCTCGGCGTCGTCTGAATCAGCCCGACGTCAGCCGGTCAGCTCGGCGTCATCTCAGTTCATTCATCTGAGCGAGGCAGCACCCGACCCACCGGGCCGGGTGCTGCCTCGCTCAGAGGCGGCTAACCGTGCCAGGACCGCCACAGCGCCGCGTACGCCCCGTCCGCCGCCACCAGCTCGTCGTGGCTGCCGAGCTCGCTGATCCGGCCGTTCTCGACCACTGCGATCACGTCCGCGTCATGGGCGGTGTGCAGCCGGTGCGCGATGGCCACCACCGTGCGGCCGTCCAGGACGCGGGCCAGCGACCGCTCCAGGTGGCGCGCCGCCCGCGGGTCGAGGAGTGACGTGGCCTCGTCGAGCACCAGCGTGTGCGGATCGGCGAGGACCAGCCGGGCGAGCGCGATCTGCTGTGCCTGCGCCGGGGTCAGGGCCACACTGCCCGAGCCGACCTCGGTGTCCAGGCCGTCGTCGAGCGCACGCGCCCAGCCGTCCGCGTCGACCGCGCCGAGCGCCGCCCACAGTTCCGCGTCCTGCGCGTCCGTGCGGGCCAGCAGCAGGTTGTCGCGCAGTGAGCCCACGAACACATGGTGCTCCTGGTTGACCAGGGCCACGTGCGAGCGCACCTCTTCTGCGGGCATCCGCGACAGCTCGGCGCCGCCCAGCGTGACCCGGCCCGTGCGCGGCCCGTAGATCCCGGCGAGCAGCCGGCCCAGCGTCGACTTGCCGGCGCCGGACGGGCCGACCAGCGCGACGCGTCTGCCGGGTTCGACCGCGAGCGACACCTCGCGCAGCACGTCGACGCCCTCGCGGTAACCGAAGTGCACCTTGTCCGCGCGCACGTCCCGGCCCTCCGGCGCCACGGATGGATCGCCCGCCTCCGGTTCGATGTCGCGCACGCCGACGAGCCGGGCCAGCGACACCTGGGCCACCTGCAGCTCGTCGTACCACCGCAGGATCAGACCCACCGGGTCCACCAGCATCTGTGCGATCAGCGCGCCCGTCGTCAGCTGCCCCACACCGATCCACCCCTGGAGGACGAAGACACCGCCGACCATGAGCACCGAGCAGAGCACCGTCACATGCGTGATGCTGACGACGGGGAAGAGGACCGACCGCAGGTACAGCGTGTACCGCTCCCAGGAGGTCCACTCCTTGACCCGCTGGTCCGACAGCGCGACGCGGCGCGCGCCCAGCCGGTGCGCCTCCACGGTGTTCCCCGCGTCGACGGTCTCGGTGAGCGCCGCGGCCACGGCGGCGTAGCCGGCGGCCTCCGAACGGTACGCCGACGGCGCCCGCTTGAAGTACCAGCGGCAGCCGACGACCAGCAGCGGCACCGCGAGCAGCACGGCAGGGGCGAGCGGCGGAGCGGTCACGGCGAGCCCGCCGAGCAGCAGTCCGGCCCAGACCACGCCGATCGCCAGCTGGGGCACGGCCTCCCGCATGGCGTTCGCGAGCCGGTCGATGTCCGTGGTGATGCGCGAGAGCAGGTCGCCGGTGCCGGCGCGCTCGAGCACCCCCGGCGGCAGCCCCACCGACCGTACGAGGAAGTCCTCGCGCAGGTCGGCCAGCATCCGCTCCCCGAGCATTGCCCCGCGCAGCCGCACCTCCCGTACGAAGACCGCGTTCACGGCCAGCGCGAGGGCGAAGAGCGCGGCGGTGCGCTCCAGGTGAAGCTCTCGAGCCCCGTCGGCGACCTTCTCGACGAGCGAGCCGAGAAGATACGGGCCGGCCATCGACGCGATCACGGCGATCGCGTTGACGGTGACGAGCAGCACGAAGGCCCGGCGATGCCGTCGCAGCAGCTCGCCCACGTAGGCGCGTACGGTCGCGGGGGCACCGACCGGCAGGGTGTTCGCCGTCGTCGGGGCCGCCGGGTCGTACGCCGGTGGCGCCAGGCCGATCATGCGGTCTCCTCGATCTCTTGCAGTTCGTCCATCTCGTGCAGCGCGTCAAGGCGCGCCGGTTCCTGTTCGCCCTGCGGGTGCAGAGGTGGCCGCCGGGCGTCCAGGCCGTCCGCCCGCTCCCGCTCTGCGGCCTCGGCATCCGTCTCCCGGGTCACCACCGCCCGGTAGCGGGGCTCGCTGAGGAGCAGTTCACGATGCGCACCGACGGCCGCGACCTCGCCCTCATGGACCAGCACGACACGGTCGGCGCGGTCCAGGAGCAGCGGGGACGACGTGAAGACGACCGTGGTGCGGCCCTCCCGCAGCTTCCTGATGCCGTCCGCGACCCGTGCCTCGGTGTGCGAGTCGACCGCGGAGGTCGGCTCGTCCAGGACCAGGGCCTCGGGGTCGGTGATCAGGGACCTTGCCAGTGCGAGCCGCTGGCGCTGCCCGCCGGAGAGGGAGCGTCCGCGCTCGGTGATGCGGGCGTCCATCGGGTCGGCCGCGTCCAGCGCCCCCTGGACGAGCGCGTCCAGAACGTCCGCGCACTGCGCGGCGGCCAGCGCGGCCCTGGCGGTGACGGTGCCGGAGGCCGGCACGTCGAGCAGTTCGCGCAGGGTGCCCGACAGCAGCACCGGATCCTTGTCCTGCACGAGCACCGCCGTACGGGCCGTGTCCAGCGGCAGCTCGTCCAGAGGCACCCCGCCGAGCAGCACCGACGGCAGCTCGGAGGTGTCGACCGGTGCGTGCCCGCCGAGCCGCTGCGCGAGCCGTCCGGCCGCGTCCGGGTCGCCGCACACCACGGCGGTGAGCCGGCCGGAGGGTGCGAGCAGCCCGGTCGCCGGGTCGTACAGGTCGCCGGACGGGACATCGCCCTCACGAGATCCGGCCTCCGACGTGATCCGCTCCAGCGACAGCACGCGCGCCGCACGCTTCGCCGACGGACGGGAGAAGGAGTACGCCATGGCGATCTCTTCGAAGTGCCGCAGCGGATAGGTCAGCAGCCCGACCGCGCTGTATACGGTGACGAGCTCGCCGACGGTGATACGGCCCTCGCGGGCCAGCCCCACGCCGTACCAGACGACCGCGATCAGCAGCAGCCCCGGCAGAAGTACCTGAATGGCCGAGATGAGCGACCACATGCGGGCGTTGCGGACGGCGGCGTGACGCACCTCCTGTGAGGCGCGGCGGTAGCGGTCCAGGAAGAGCTCCTCGCCGCCGATACCGCGGAGCACCCGCAGGCCCGCGACGGTGTCGGAGGCCAGCTCGGTGGCGCGCCCGGCCTTCTCGCGCTGGACGTCGGCGCGGCGCGTCGCACGCGGGAGCAGCGGCAGTACGGCGAGCGCCAGCACGGGCATGCCCACCGCGACGACGACGCCGAGGGCCGGCTGGTACACGACGAGGCCGACGCAGACCAGGACGACGGTCAGGGCGGCCGCGGCGAACCGCGACAGCGCCTCGACGAACCAGCCGATCTTCTCGACGTCGCCCGTGGAGACGGCGACGACCTCGCCGGCGGCGACCCGACGGGTGAGCGCGGCGCCGAGCTGCGCGGTCTTGCGGGCCAGCAGCTGCTGGACGCGTGCGGCGGCGGTGATCCAGTTGGTCACCGCGGTCCGGTGGAGCATGGTGTCGCCCAGCGCGATGCCGATGCCGCACACCCCGATCACCGCGCCCGCCAGCGCGAGCCGGCTTCCGGAGCGGTCGACCACGGCCTGCACGGCGTAGCCGACGGTGTAGGGCAGTCCGGCGATGGACAGGAAGTGCAGCAGGCCCCACGCCAGCGACTTCAGCTGCCCGCCGAGCTGGTTCCGGCCGAGCCACAGCAGGAACCGGGGTCCCGAACGTGCGTCAGGCACACCCGGGTCGGAAAACGGAAGGTCTTGAATCTGCATGACGTCCCAGGGCTCGCAAGGGGGTGAAGGGTTCGGAGAAACGGAAGTTCGGTGCCGCGGGGTGCGGAGCAAACCGTGAAAGGTTCGCGTCCGGCCGTGCCGCGAGGCAAACGGTTTTTCGCCGCAGGGCAAAGAATCGGCCTGCATACGAGCCCGGACGCTGGGGCAGGCAGAACGGTGGGGTACGCGGTGCGACCATGGAGCCCATGCGTGGAGCTGGTGCGGTACGAACGGCGGTTGCGGGAGCGGCCTGTGGTGTCCTTCTCATGTCCCTCACGGCATGTGGCGGCACGGGTGACGCAGGGGGCGCGCAGAAGGACAGCGCGACCCAGAGCGCGACCCCCGGATCAGCACAGCGTGCCGACGCGCGTGCCGTGGACCTGAAGCGCATCCCCGATGTGGGGGACAGGCTGCAGTCGCAGATACCCGCCAAGGCCCGCCAGGTCGTCGCCGTTTACGGGGAGGGCAAGGACTCGGCGGACTCGACCGTCGTTCTGTACACGAAACACGGCAGCACCTGGGACAGGACCCGCAGCTGGGACGCTCATAACGGCAAGAAGGGCTGGACCACCGACCACCACGAGGGCGACAAGCGCAGCCCGGTGGGCGTCTTCACGCTCACCGACGCGGGCGGCGTCCTGCCGGACCCCGGCGCGAAGCTGCCCTACACCGCGTCGGCGTCCTTCCAGGCCCCGCACTACTGGGCCAAGTCGCACTGGCACGACTTCGACTACGTGATAGCCATCGACTACAACCGCGTCAAAGGCACCTCGCCCAACGACCCGACGCGCCCCGAAGGCCAGTCGAAGGGCGGCAGCATCTGGCTGCACATGGACCACGGCAGCGGTACGTCCGCCTGCGTCAGCCTCTCCAAGTCAGGCATGAGGTACCTGCTGCGCATCCTGGATCCGGATCAGCACCCGGTCATCGTGATGGGCGACAAGACCGAGCTGAAGGCATAGACACAGCGTCCGTCGAACCGTCCTCCCTCCCACAGCTAGCCCCGGGCATCGTCCAGAAGCCCGGGGCTCCTCCTTGTCCAGAACTCAGCTGACAGAGCATCAAATCGGAGGTGATGCCGGAATTTACATCGATGTGACATGGAGGTTCCTTACGGAGGTGCTTGCTCGGGAATAGTGACGCGCCGCGGAAGCAAGTTTCCGCATCCCAGAAACCGATAGGAGTCCCCGTGTCGCCGTCCGTACCGTCCCCGCCGCGACGCGTCGCACGCATCTTGCGCACCTCTCTGTTCGCGCAGGTCGCCTGCGCACTTGTGCTCGGAATCGTCGTCGGAAAGCTGTGGCCCGGCGTGGCCACGGATCTCCAGCCGCTCGGCGACGGTTTCACCCGGCTGATCAAGACGATCATCTCGCCCCTGGTGTTCTGCGTGGTCGTCGTCGGTATCGCCAAGGCCGGTGACCTGAAGGCGTTCGGCCGGATCGGGCTCAAGGCCCTGATCTGGTTCGAGGTCGCGAGCACGCTCGCCCTGCTCATCGGGCTCCTCGCCGCCAACGTCGTCCAGCCCGGCTCGGGGATGAACGTCGACCCGTCCACGCTGGACAGCTCGGCGGTCGACGCGAAGACGGGCGGCGGTTCACTGCCCTCGACGACCGAGTTCATCCTGAACGCGCTCCCCACCAGTTTCATCGGCGCCTTCGCCGAGAATTCCCTGCTCCAGGTGCTCCTCCTGGCCTGCCTGGTGGGCGCCGCGCTGCTGCACCTCGGCCACACCAAGGTGCCGCAGGTCCTGCCCGCCATCGAGCAGGCCCAGGAGATCATCTTCGCGATCGTCGGCTTCGTGATGCGGCTGGCGCCCATCGCGGTGTTCGGTGCGATGGCCGTCCTGATCGGCCAGTACGGGCTCGGCGTGATCGAGACGTACGCCAAGCTGATCATCCTGTGCTACGCGGCTGCGGCGTTCTTCATCGCACTCCTCGCCATCGCCCTCCGGGTGACCACCGGGCTCAGCCTCTGGAAGTTCCTGCGCTACATCCGTGAGGAGATGCTCCTCGCGCTGGGGACCGCCTCCACCGAGTCCGTCATGCCGCGCGTGATGCAGAAGCTGCGCAAGGCCGGCGCCCGCGACGACGCCGTGGGCCTGGTGCTGCCCACGGGGTACTCCTTCAACCTCGACGGCGCCTCGCTCTACCTGTCCATCGGCACGCTGTTCATCGCCCAGGCCGTGGGCGTGGACCTCAGCCTGAGCCAGCAGATCACCGTGATCCTGGTGCTCATGCTCACCAGCAAGGGCATGGCGGGCATCCCTGGTTCGGCCTTCCTCGCCCTGGCTGCGACCGCCTCCTCGCTGGGGGCCATTCCTGCCGGAGCCGTCGCCCTGCTGCTGGGCGTGGACCGCATCATGGACTCGATGCGCGTCGTCACCAACCTGCTCGGCAACTGCGTGGCCGTCTTCGCGGTGTCCCGGTGGGAGGGGGCCCTCGACCAGGAGCGGGCCAAGAAGGTGCTGAACGGTGAGGTCGGCTCCGCGCCGGAGGCGACGGACGACGCCGACGAGGCGGATGAGGCTCAGGACGCGGCGGACCAGGCCGCCTCGCCGGTCGTGGCGGAGGGCGCGGCGACCGCTGTGCCCGACCAGGCGGGACCGCCGTCCGTGGAGGCCACGGCCAAGGATGCCGCGCCCAAGGCGGGTTGAGAGACCCCGCCGAGACCAGTCGAGAGACCCGCCGAAGCGGGGCGCGGCGATCAGTGAAACAGGCGAGGGCCCGGCCACTGTGCCGGGCCCTTTGCCGTGCCCTTGCCGGACACGGCGAGTACGCAGCCGGCGCCGCCGTCGTGGCGCACCGCTCCGCCCGGGGCGCGTTGACGGACGCCGACGGGGGCGCGATGACGGACGCCGAGAGATCAGCAGCCGCGTGCCTCCGCGTGAGGTGCCCCGTCGATCAGCGCGGACAGCAGGCCCGCGAGCATCTCCCGCTGTTCACCCGACAGCGGGGCAAGGATGTCCTCGGCGGCAGCCCGGCGCGCGCTGCGCAGCTCCCGCAGCGCTCGGCGACCGGCGTCCGTGAGCTCGATCCGTATCACCCGCCGGTTGGTGGGATCCGGGACGCGGCGCGCCTGTCCGCTTGCCTCCAGGCCGTCCACCAGCGTCGTCACGGCGCGCGGCACCACCTCCAGACGCTCGGCCAGATCGGCCATACGAGGCGGGGAGCTGTAGTGCACGAGGGTGCGCAACAACCGGGACTGCGCAGGCGTGATGCCCAGCCCGCACTGCTCCAGGTGGCGCTTCTGGATGCGGTGCACACGGCGGGTCAGCCGCAGAAGCTGCTCCGCGAGCAGGCCGTCGGCGTCGGGGGTGCTCATACCGGGAACGATATCAGGACCTCGTTCATTGTGAGTATAGGTAACAATGAGCTACGCTCCCTTCGTTCGCTGCTGTCGGCCTGTCCGGTCGGCTTCCGCAGCAGCCGCACACCCGTGCCCGCACGCTCGTATTCAGTCGCACACCCGTAGGAGCCCATGCATCCCGACGAACCCACCTGGACATCCCCGACGCCCGACCCGGATCAGCCGCGGCAGGTGCGCCGCATCCTCCGGCTCTTCCGGCCCTACCGCGGCCGCCTCGCCGTCGTCGGGCTGCTCGTCTGCGCTTCATCGCTGGTCTCGATCACCACGCCCTTTCTGCTGAAGGAGATCCTCGACACCGCGATCCCGCAAGGCCGCACGGGCCTGCTGAGCCTGCTCGCGCTCGGCATGATCCTCAGCGCCGTCGTCACGAGCGTCTTCGGAGTACTGCAGACCCTCATCTCGACCACCGTCGGCCAGCGTGTCATGCACGACCTGCGCACCGCCGTCTACGGCCGGCTGCAGCGCATGTCCCTCGCCTTCTTCACCAGAACCCGGACCGGCGAGGTCCAGTCCCGCATCGCCAACGACATCGGCGGCATGCAGGCGACGGTCACGTCGACCGCGACGTCGCTGGTCTCCAACCTCACCAGCGTCGTCGCGAGCATCGTCGCGATGCTCGCCCTCGACTGGCGGCTGACCGTCGTGTCGCTGCTCCTGCTGCCGGTGTTCGTGTGGATCAGCCGGCGCGTCGGCCGCGAGCGCAAGAAGATCGCCACCAAGCGGCAGAAGCAGATGGCCGCGATGGCCGCCACCGTCACGGAGTCGCTCTCCGTCAGCGGCATTCTCCTCGGCCGCACCATGGGTCGCGCCGACTCCCTCACCCGGTCCTTCGCCGACGAGTCCGAGCACCTGGTCGACCTCGAGGTGAAGTCGAACATGGCGGGCCGGTGGCGCATGGCCGTCATCACGATCGTCATGGCCGCCATGCCGGCCGTCATCTACTGGGCCGCGGGCGTCGCATCGCAACTCGGCGGTCCCTCCGTCTCGATCGGCACCCTCGTCGCCTTCGTCTCGCTCCAGCAGGGCATGTTCCGCCCCACCGTGAGCCTGCTGTCCACCGGCGTCCAGATACAGACCTCGCTCGCGCTCTTCCAGCGCATCTTCGAGTACCTCGACCTGCCGGTCGACATCACCGAGCCGGAGAAGCCGGTCCACCTCGACAAGGTCGTCGGTGAAATCCGCTTCGAGAATGTCGAGTTCCGCTACGACGACAAGAGCGGGCCGGTCCTGGACGGCATCGACGTGACGGTCCCCGCAGGCGGCAGCCTGGCCGTCGTGGGCCAGACAGGCGCGGGCAAGAGCACCCTCAGCTACCTGGTGCCCCGGCTGTACGACGTCACGGGCGGCCGGGTGACCCTGGACGGCGTCGACGTGCGCGACCTGGACTTCGACACGCTCGCGCGCGCAGTCGGCGTCGTCTCGCAGGAGACTTATCTCTTCCATGCGTCGGTCGCCGAGAATCTACGGTTCGCCAAGCCCGACGCCACGGACGAGGAGCTGTACGCGGCGGCCAAGGCCGCCCAGATCCACGACCACATCGCCTCGCTGCCCGACGGGTACGACACAGTCGTCGGCGAACGCGGCCACCGCTTCTCCGGCGGTGAGAAGCAGCGACTGGCCATCGCCCGCACCATCCTGCGAGACCCACCCGTCCTGATCCTCGACGAGGCGACCAGCGCGCTCGACACCCGCACCGAGCATGCCGTGCAGGAGGCCATCGACGCTCTGTCCGCCGACCGGACCACCATCACCATCGCGCACCGGCTGTCCACGATCCGGGCCGCCGACCAGATCGTCGTGCTCGACTCCGGGCGCGTAGCGGAGAGCGGCACACACGACGAACTGCTCGAGCAGGACGGGCGTTACGCCGCCCTCGTCCGCCGAGACGCCCAACTTGAGCCGACAAGATGAAGATATGCCGGGTTTGTTGTGATGTGAGGGTTAACGTGCCCGCATGCAGACCAACACTCCGCGACGGAGAAGGACCCGACTGACACGCCGGGGCCGGATCGTCCTCATTGCGACCGGAGCCTGCGTGGTGGCCGCCGCCGTGGCGGTTCCGCTGCTGCGCGCGGACATCGGCAAGACCAAGCCCGCGTCGCTGACGATCCCCGAGGGATGGCGCACCAGCCAGGTGTACGCCGCCATCGACAAAGCCCTCGGCGTGCCCGCAGGCACCACCAAGAAGTCGATTCCCAAGGCCAAACTGAAGCTTCCCCCCGACGCACGGGGAAATCCGGAGGGGTACCTTTTCCCCGCCACGTACCCCCTGAACAGCAAGTCGACCCCTGAGTCCGTGCTGTCGTACATGGTCAAGACGGCCACCGAGAGGTTCAACGGAGAGCAGCTGACCGCCGGGCCGCAGCGCAACCCGATGAGCCTCTACCAGACCATCACCATCGCCAGCATCGTCCAGGCCGAGGCCGAGACGAAGGACGACATGGGCAAGGTGGCCCGGGTCATCTACAACCGGCTGAACAACGGCATGCCGCTGCAGATGGACTCCACCATCAACTACGCGATGAACCGCAACACACTGCGGACCAGCGAGAACGACACCCAGATCGACAGCCCCTACAACACCTATATGCGTATGGGGCTGCCTCCCACGCCGATCGCCAACCCCGGCGAGGACGCGATGCTGGCGGCGATCAGCCCGCCGGCGGGGGACTGGCTGTACTTCGTGACGGTCAAGCCGGGCGACACCCGCTTCACCGCCAGCTTCGAGGAACAGCAGAGGAACGTGGAGGAGTTCAACCGACTCCACCAGAGGCGGAGTTCGACGCAGAACAGCTGAGCGAGGGCCGACGGGATTCCCGGTCCGGCCCGCGATCCGGGCAGGACCGGGACCGGCTCTCATGACCGGGACCGGCTTTCACAACCAGACCGGCTCTCATGACCAGGACCCGGCCGGCGCGCGTCAGGCTTCAGGCCGCGACGTCGACCGCCTCCTGGGCCAGCAGCCTTCGGATGTCCCTGACCGCGGCTCGACCAGCCCTGTTGGCGCCGATGGTGCTGGCCGAAGGCCCGTATCCCACGAGATGGAGCCGCGGGTCGGCGGCCACGCGAGTGCCCTCCATACGGATACCGCCACCCGGCTCGCGGAGCCGCAGCGGTGCCAGATGGTCGATCGCGGCACGGAACCCGGTTGCCCACAGAATCACGTCGGCGTCGATGTGGCGCCCGTCGTCCCACTCCACGCCGTCCGGGGTGATCCGGTCGAACATCGGCAGCCGGTCCAGGACGCCGTCCGCGCGGGCCTTCCGGATCGCGTCGCTCAGCGGCAGGCCGGTCACCGAGACGACACTCCCGGGCGGAAGCCCCTGCCGTACGCGTTCCTCGACAAGGGCGACGGCCGCCCTCCCCACGTTCTCGTCGAAGGGTTCCTCGCGGAAGATGGGAGGGCGGCGGGTGACCCAGCTGGTCGCAGCCGCATGGGGCGCGATCTCCATAAGGTGCTGAGTGCCCGACGCTCCACCGCCGACCACGATCACCCGCTGCCCGGTGAACTCCTGAGGACCGCGGTACTGCGCGGTGTGCAACTGCCGTCCGCGGAAGGTCTCCTGGCCGGGGTAGCGCGGCCAGAACGGCCGGCCCCAGGTGCCGGTCGCGTTGATCACCGCCCGCGTCGACCAGTTCCCCGCCGAGGTCTCGACGAGCACCCGCCCGGCTTCTCCTTCGCGCACCGCGTGTACGTCCACCGGCCGCCGTACCCGGAGGTCGAAGGTCCGCTCGTAGGTGTCGAAGTAGGCGCCGATGACCTCCGACGAAGGTCGCGAGGGGTCCGCGCCCGTCAGTTCCATGCCCGGCAGCGCATGCATCCCGTGCACCTTGCCGTAGGTGAGGGTCGGCCACCGGAACTGCCAGGCGCCGCCGGGACGCGGTGAGTGATCGAGGACCACGAAGTCACGGTCCGGCTCGAAACCGGTGCGGCGCAGGTGATAGGCGCTGGACAGACCCGCTTGTCCGGCGCCTATGACGACCACGTCCACCTGTTGTGCCACGTCCTCGTCCACCTGTTGTGCCGCGTCGCGCGACTCGATGTCGTTCACGCTTCTACCAACTCGGGCGGAGTCCGGGATCTTCCCGACGGTTCCTGGATGTGAGCCACACAGCGAGCGGCCGCTTCGTTGAGCGAGGATGAAGACATGTCCGATGCCTTCACCACGCGTGTCCTGAACGTCGCCACCGGTTCCCGGGAGACCGTCATCGACCTCACCCGCGACTGCGAGAGCTTCCTGAGGGATGCCGCGGGCGGACGCGACGGCCTCCTCAATGTGTTCGTGCCGCATGCAACCGCCGGCATCGCGGTGATCGAGACGGGTGCCGGCAGCGACGATGACCTGCTGGCCGCACTGCACACCCTGCTGCCCGCGGACGACCGCTGGCAGCACCGCCACGGCAGCGCCGGTCACGGCCGTGACCATGTGCTTCCCGCCCTCGTCCCGCCCCACGCCACGTTGCCAGTGATCGGCGGCAGCCTGGAGCTGGGCACCTGGCAGTCCGTGTGCCTGGTCGATACGAACAGGGATAATCCCAACCGTCAGGTGCGGCTGAGCTTCCTTGGCTGACGCATTGGGGCTCCAGCGGTGGCGTGCTGTCGATCCTCTCCCTCCTGGACAGTGGGGTGTTCACCGAGGAGAAGGTGAAGGCCGTGCGGGCCGCGCTCTGCTCGTGAGGGCATGCGCGGCCCGGCTGCCGGTTCAGTTCTTGATGGTGGCGGCGATGAGGTACTGAAGCTGCGCAGCGGTGCGGTCCAGGGGTTCGGTGCTGCGCTTGGCGCGGCACAGGGCTACGGTGCCCTCGACGGCCGCGACGATGAGCGTGGCGACCTGGGCGGCCTGCTCGGCTCGGGCGCCGTGTGCCCGCAGCGAGTCGGCGAGCAGGTTCTCCCACTGCTCGAAGACGTCGGCCGCGGCTGCCAGGGCTGGCGGGACCTCGTCGGCTGGCGGCTCCTCGATGGCCACCGCCAGGACGGGGCAGCCGGCGTGGAAGTCGCTCTCGAAGACGATCCTGCGCCACAGGGCGAGGAACGCCGCGAGCCCGGCGGCCGGTCCCGCCTCGAGCTCCTTTCGCAGGCTGCGGGCCACCCACTCGCCCGAGTAGCGGACGGCCTCCGTGGCCAGCTGCTGCTTGCCCTCGGGGAAATAGTGATAGGTGGAGCCCAGTGGCGCCTTGGCGTGCTTGGCCATCTCCCGGATGCTCGTGGCGCTCAGGCCCCGCCGGCTGATCATGTCGGCAGCGCCGGCGACGATCCGCTCGCGGGACGGCGTACTGCTCTTGGCCACCCGTGCACTCTCCTCTGGCTATAACGATCGTCATAGTCTAGCGTGGCCTGTCGTTATGACGGTGAAGGCCAGGCCCGGAGCCCGCGTCCTGGTCGTCGCCCGCGGCAGCATTGGCCTGTATGTCTGCGACATCGCCCGTGCGCTCGGCGCCTCCGAGGTGCTGTACGTCGACCCCGACCCGGAACACCGCGCGCTCGCCGAGAAGTTCGGAGCCCCCTCAGCAGAGACGGTCGAGCCCGTCCGGCACGGCTTCGACATCGCGGTCGAGGCCACAGGCCGTGTCGACCAGCTCGCCCTGGCCGTCAGGTGCCTTGCCCCGGAGGGCGTCTGCGAGTCGGCGGGCAACCACTTCCGGCCGGGCGAGCTGCCGCTGCTCGACATGTACCTCACCAGCGTCACCCTGCGCATCGCCCGCGACAACGTCGGGGGGCACATCCCCGACGCCCTCGAACTCGCCCGCTCCGGCAAGGTCGACCCCGCCCGGGTCGTCTCCGACGTCCTCGACTGGGAACAGCTGCCGGACGCACTGCCCGAGAAGCACCTCAAGCCCGTCTTCGTCCGCAACGGCGGATGACCGCGTCGCGGCCACGACCCACCACGCCCCCACCGAGAAACCCGATGAGCGCACCGACCGAATCCCCCGCGGCCAACCCCGCCCCTGAACGACCGACAGGAGAGGAACTGGACCACCAGCGCGCGGCGATCACCGCGCTGGGGCACGAACTGCGTGCCCTGGTGGACGCCACCGTACGCACCGATGCCCCGGTCGAAGCCCTGGAACGTCTGACGGACGAAGTCCGCCGCTTCACCGTGCAGTTGACCGGCCGACGGCGCGTACGGGCGGAGATCCCGGTCGTGGACGTATTCCCTGCGGGTCATTGCCCACGTCACCGGCACCGAGGAGCGGAAGGTCTTCGTGACAGGCTCGATCAGCACCGAGGAGGACCCGTCGGTCGCCATGGTCACGGCAGACGGTGTCTTCGTCTCACCCGACCCCGCCCGCACCCGCGCTCTGTTCCCGAACACGCCGTGACGCCGGGCCGCCGCCCGTGGTGAGCGGCGGCCTGCGACAGCAGCCGGTCAGCCAGGCTGGCCGTGCGGGAGGACCTGCCGATGGTGCAGTGGCCCTGCAAGTCAGGTCCGCCTATCGTTCCTGGCGGGCGTAGGCGTTGCCCGGCCTGTCGGCCTGGGGGTTCCGCGGCACCGACCGGCCTGCGGGTCAGGAACCCGGTCGGCCGGACTGGTCGTCGCGCTCGGCCTTCTGCTCCTTGATGCGCGCCGCCTCCTTCCGGACCTCGGCCTGGGTGGCGCGCTCCTTCTCCAGCCAGTCGGGACGGTCCCTCTTCAAGGCGTCGATCTGCTCGGTGGTGAGGGGTTCCGTGATCCCGCCACGTGCGAGACCCGAGATGGAGATGCCCAGCTTCGCCGCGACCACCGGCCGGGGGTGCGGGCCGTTGCGCCGCAGCTCGCGCAGCCACTCGGGCGGATCGGCCTGCAGCGCGTTCAGCTCGGCGCGCGAGACGACACCCTCCCGGAACTCGGCGGGGGTGGCCTCGAGGTACACACCCAGCTTCTTCGCCGCGGTCGCGGGCTTCATCGTCTGGGTGGTCTGGTGCGACTTCATGGTGTCCAGGGTATCGAGCGCCTGCGCGACCTCCGACCACGACCGGTGACCGGCGACCGGTAACCTGGCGGAGTGACAGGCTCGGAAGAATCCCCCTCGTTCCGGCTCGCGTATGTCCCCGGGGTGACGCCCGGCAAGTGGGTGCGGATCTGGAACGAGCGGCTGCCCGAGGTCCCGCTGAACCTCATCGGGGTGTCCGCCGCCGAAGCATCCGATGTGTTGCTGCGCGGCGGCGCTGACGCCGGTTTCGTGCGGCTGCCGGTCGACCGGACGGTCCTCAGCGCGATCCCGCTCTACACCGAGACGACGGTGGTCGTGGTCCCGAAGGACCATGTCGTGGCGGCGGTCGACGAGGTGTCCGCCGAGGATCTGGCCGACGACATCGTGCTGCACCCCCTCGACGACGTGCTCGACTGGGAGCGTCTGCCGGGACGGCCCGCGATCGAGCGCCCCGCCACGACGGCGGACGCCATCGAGCTGGTGGCGGCAGGAGTGGGACTGCTCGTCGTGCCGCAGTCACTCGCCCGTCTGCACCACCGCAAGGACCTCACGTACCGGCCGGTCACGGACGCCCCCGAGTCGCGCGTCGCGCTGTCGTGGCCCGAGGACGCGACCACCGACCTGGTGGAGGACTTCATCGGGATCGTCCGCGGGCGGACCGTCAACAGCACGCGAGGCCGCCGCACGACCCCGGCCGCGACCCCGGCCCAGCCGAAGCGGCAGCGACCCGATTCCGGCGGGGCGCGGCGGAACCCCGCAGCCGGCAAGTCCGGGGGCAAGAGCCCCCGGAGCGGTTCCGGCGGCCCGAAAGGCGCCAAGCGCGGCAAACCTCGCCGCCGGTCGTAGCGTCCGGCACTTCTGGCGCGGGCACGTTCACGGCGTCGTCGGAGTGAGCGCAAGCCACTCGATCGCGGCCTGCGCGGTGAACTCGTCCTGTCCGCCGCGGAAGAGCAGTCCTGCCGTGGCGAACAGGGCATCGCCCGCCTGTGCCGCGACGTAGGGGATCGCGATGCACCGCATGCCCGCCGCATGCGCCGCGGCGGCCCCGGGCGCGGCGTCCTCCACCACGACGCAGCCCGCCGGTTCGGCACCGATCCGGCGGGCGGCCTCCAGGAAGACGTCCGGTGCGGGTTTGCCGTGTGCCACCTCGTCCGCCGATACGACGACGGGCAGCAGCGTGGCCAGTCCGGCGCCGGACAGGATCGCCTCGATGGCCTCGCGAGAGGATCCCGAGGCCACGGCCATCTGGACACCCGCGACGTGCAGCCGCTCCACGAACTTCCGCATCTCCGGGTAGACGGGCGTGGAGATCCGGGCCAGTTCCAGATAGCGGCGGTTCTTCTGTGCCAGCAGCTCGTCGAGCGGTGCCGTGAGCCCGAACCGCTCCTTCCACAGGGCGATCGTCTCCTGTGTGCCTATGCCCACGTACTGCTGGTGGTCCTCCCAGGTGAAGTCCGTGATGCCGTGCTCTCCAAGAACATGCCGCCCGGCTTCGAAATAGTTCGGCTCGCTGTCTACGAGCGTTCCGTCGAGATCGAATATGACCGAGGTGGTGGCGTCCTTGCTCATGCCGTTCAGCATGCCAGGGCGTGAGCGCGAGGGTACGGGCGACTGAGAGGGTGCTGGCCACTGAGACGTACGGGCGCGGTCAACGTGCCGCGCGAGGCGACCGGCCGATCGACTCCACGAGCGGCAGCAGGCGATGCGGCACCCGCTCGCGCAGCGCCACCTCCGTGCGTGTGCGCACCACGCCCGGCAGCTGGATCAGCTGCTGGATCACGTCCTCCAGGTGCGCGTTGTCCCGCGCGACGACCCGGGTGAGCAGGTCGCCGCCGCCCGTGATCGAGAACGCCTCGATGATCTCCGGTACGCCGGCCAGTGCGTCGCCCACCTCGTCGAGATGGCCCTGGGTGACCTCGATGTGCACGAAGGCGAGCACCGGGTGGCCGAGCGCGGCGGGGGAGAGCGAGGGGCCGGTGCCAGTGATCACCCCGTCCCGCTCCAGCCGGTCGAGGCGGGCCTGGAGCGTGCCCCGTGCCACGCCGAGGATCCGCGCGTATTCGCGAGCGCTCGTACGCGGCTGCTCCAGCAGCAGCCGCAGAATGCGGGTGTCCAGCTCGTCCACGGCCATGGCCCGTGGGTCTCCTCCCGGTCGGTGACCAGCGCGTATGACGGTACCAATGGCGGCCGGGGACACCTTGTCGACAGCCGGAGGACGCCGGCGTGACGGATGAGGCCGCATCGACCCCGGCTGTCGCGCGGTGCCCCGGCAGCCGGGCCAGCTCACCGCTGCCGGAGCCGACGTCCCGCGCGGACGCCGCTGGTGAACGCGACGCTGCGGTAGCCGCCGACGCTTCGGTGGACGTACGGTCAGACGCGCTCGGCCGCCCGCTCGATCCGGTCCAGCAGCCGGTGGTGCCGGGCGGCGTGCGCGAAGTCGGGCACGTCGGAGCTGCCGTCCGTCAGGTCGCGCTGGATCTGTGCATAGGCGGCGCCGACGTTGTACGCCGGAGTACCGCGCAGCTCGTTGAGCGCAGGATCGAAGTACCGCTCGGGAACAGCGAGTCGGCTGAGCTTGGCATCGGATCCGTGCGCCCCGTCGATGCTGAACTCGCCCATCTGCAGGTGCCCGGTGTCGCCGGTGACGACCAGGTCCCCGTCCGTTCCGTTGATCTCCCAGTGGAAGTTGGTGCCCCGGGACAGGCCGCCTCGGTAGTGCACGGAGACCACCGCGCCGGAGGAGAGCACTCCGCCGAGCACCACCTGGTCGGCCACATTCGGCCGGAAAACCCGGCCGGTCTGCGGGTCCTGGACCTCGCGGTGTCGAGTAGCGGTGACCGTGGTGACCTCCTCGACATTGCCGAGCACCATGGTCAGTCCATCCAGGGTGTGCCCGAACGGGATGGTCAGCATGGTCGCGCCGTTGGCGCGGTCCAGCAGGTATGCGCCGCCCTCCGGGAACAACGCTCCCCAGCTCCCGCCGGACGCCACCACGCTGGTCGAGAGCACCTCGCCGACATAGCCGTCAGCGACCAGGTCGCGCAGATAGCGCACGGCGGGGGCGGACCGCGCCTGCAGCCCGGTGAAGGTGCGCAGTCCGCGTTCGGCGGCGGTGGCAGCCAGCTCCTCGGCCTCGGCGAGCCCGTTGCCCAGCGGCCACTCGGAGAGCACCGCCTTCCCTGCGGCCAGGGCGGATTGGATGATCTCCCGGTGGTTCGGCACCTTCACGGTGACCACCACCAGGTCGACCTCGTCGGCCGCCGCCAGCTCATCGGCCGTTCCGTAGGACCGCGCGACTGCGTACTTCTCCGCGGCCTGCCGCGCGGACTCCGGGCTGCTGGCGGACAGCGCGCGCAGCTCGAAGCCGTCCAGCCGTTGTAGCGCGGGGAGGTGGGCTCGGGAGGCCCAGCCGCGCCTGGCGGAGAGACCGACGATGCCCACCCCGATGGGGGCCTGCTGGAATGACGCCTGGGACGAGGACACGGTTGAGCTCCTTCACGGCGCGATAGACTGTTCGACAAGCGACGAACAATCAGGAGTGTACGAAGTTCGTCGAACAATCCGCAATCCCTTGCCAGGAGCACCCGATGGCGGCTTCCGCACCCGAACACATCCACCCTCGCGAGGTTCCGCTCGCCACCGCCCTGGCTGCCCTCGCCGACCCGGTGCGCCTCACCCTGGTCCGTGAGCTCGCCGCAGCCGAGGACTGGGAGCGCCCGTGCGGCAGCTTCGACGTGCCCGTGCGCAAGGCGGCACTCAGTCACCACTTCGCCGTGCTGCGCCAGGTCGGCCTCCTCGAACAGCGCGACAGAGGCCAGCGCCGCTACAACCGCCTTCGCCGTCCCGAGTTCGACGAGCGCTTCCCCGGCCTTCTCGACCTGGCCCTCCGCACCGACCTGGACTGAGCCCCGACTCGGATGCTCCACCTGCACCCCGCTTTCGACCGTCTGCTCTCGGGGCTCGCCCCAAGTGCGAGTGCTGCGCAGTTTCGAGCTCCAGGCCCCTGCGGTGGCGCAGGGCGGCCGCCTCGATGCGAGCAACGAGCGGGGTGGCCGCCACGCCGGCGCTGTCCCGACTGCTACTGAAGATCGGCCAGGAAGCCGCTGACCGCGGCCCGGAAGCCCTCCGGGTCCTCGACCCACGGCAGGTGCCCGGCGCCGCTCAACACCGTCCGGGACACCCGGGGCAGGGCCTGCTCCAGCGAATCGACCGCCCAGCCCGGCCGGATGTCCTCGGCCCCGTTCACGATCAGCACCGGCACGTCCAGCTTCTCGCATGCCGCCCGCAGATCTGGCGTCCCCCAGGTGCGCTTGTTCTCGGCGTTGATGGCCGCGTTGCACTCGAAGTTCACCCCGAGCCAAGGCGTGGCCATCCGCTCGGCGTGCTCGAGTGCCCGCTCCCGCTCGGCGAAGTCCGCCGACCACTGCAGCACGCAGAATTCCCGGTCCTCCGCATCCGTCCGCTTCCGGGCTTTCAACGCCTCCCAACGCCCCAGTCCGCTACGGATGTTGGCGCGCAGGTTCCGCTCGTAGACCTCGTGCCAGCTCGCGCCCCGGTCGATTCCGGTGCCTGAGACGTAGACCAACCTGCTCACACGCTCGGGGTGTTCCAGGGCGTACCGCAGCGTCAGCTGGGCGCCCCACGAGTGGCCCAGCAGCGCCATTCGGCTCAGCCCGAAGCGCCGGCGGACGGCGTCCAGGTCGGCCACGGACCGGGCGACCGAGTACGGCCCGCACCGCTGCGACCGGCCGCACCCGCGCTGGTCCCAGCGGTGCACCGAGACCCGCTGCGCCAGCAGTCCGGAGACCTCCTCCAAGGTGTCCCACAGCCCCGGGCCGCCGTGGCAGAAGACCACAGGATCGCCCGCACCGGCCCGGGTGGCCCACAGCCGAACGCCGTCTTCGGTCAGCACCGTTTCGTCCACGCCTGCACGTCTGGCTCGCATGGAGGGAGTCTGGCTCACATGGAGCGTTGGGGCGACGGCCCCGCGGTGGTGACTGACCGCAGGTGAGCCGCCGAACGGCTCCTCCTCACGGCCTCACGGCCTCATGGCTCAGGGGCGCTGGTGGTATCGCCCGCTGTCGTTCGGGCCGGGGCGGGTCCGCGAGCGGAAGGTGCGGCGGTAGGCGTCGGGAGGCACTCCGACCGTGCGGTTGAAATGCCGGCGCAGCGTTGTGGCGGTGCCCATGCCGGTGGCCGCCGCGATGGTGTCGACGCTGTCGTCGGAGGTCTCCAGCAACTCCTGGGCGTGGCGGATCCGCTGAGTGAGCAGCCATTGCAGCGGGGTGGTACCGGTCACCGACCTGAAATGGCGGCCCAGGTTGCGCGAGCTCATCCGTGCCTGGCGGGCCAGGTCCTCCACGGTCAGCGGCTGGTCCAGCCGTTCGATCACCCAGGGGAAGAGTTCGGCGAGCGGGTGGTGGTCCGGGGCGGGCGCCGGGGTGGTGACGAACTGGGCCTGGCCGCCGTCCCGGTGCGGCGGCACGACCAGGCGGCGGGCGACGGCGTTGGTGACCGACGAGCCGTGGTCGAGGCGGACGAGGTGCAGACACAGGTCCATGGCGGCGGCTTTGCCGGCGGAGGTGAGCACGCTGCCGTTGTCCACGTAGAGGACGTCCGGGTCCACCTCCACCTCGGGGTAGCGGGCGGCCAGGACTCGGGTGTGTGCCCAGTGCGTGGTCGCACGCCGCCCGTCGAGCAGGCCTGCGGCGGCCAGCACGAACGCGCCCGTGCAGAGGGAGGCCACGCGTGCGCCTGTCTCGTGGGCCGCGCGCACCGCGTCGACCAGGTCGGCGGGTGGGTCCTCATCGACGTCGGCCCAGCCCGGGACGATCACGGTGTCGGCGCCCGGGAGCTGGTCGAGGCCGTGGTCGGGCTCCAGCCCGAAACGGCCGGCCCGCACGGCGCCCGGCCCGCAGACGACGAGGTCGTACCAGGGGCCTGCCACGTCGGCCGGGGCGGCGGCGAAGACCTCATAGGCGATGGACAGTTCGAAGTGCAGCATCCCGTCGGTGACGGCCAGCGCGACAGTGGTCACGTCCGGAATTGTGTGGGTCATGGCGTTCCGGACACTCGTGTAGGGCGCCCGCCATCGACAGGATGTCCACGACAGATCGCAACAGATCATTCGAGTGCGGGGGAGGAACCCATGGGATCGGGGCTCGAGGTGGCGGTGTTCGGGGCGTACGGGCACACCGGGCGGTTCGTGGTGGCGGAGCTGCGGGAGCGCGGGTTCGTCCCGATTCTCTCCGGGCGCGACGCCGACAAGCTGAAGGTGCTGGCGGAGTCTCATCCTGGACTGGATGCCCGCCCGGCGTCGGTCGGTGACCCGGCCTCGCTCGACCGCGCACTGGCCGGTGCGGCGGCGGTGATCAACTGCGCCGGGCCGTTCGCCACGACGGCCGCCCCCGTGATCGAGGCGGCACTGCGCGCCGGGATCCCGTATGTGGATGTGGCGGCCGAGATCGAGGCCAACGTCGATACGTTCGCGCACTTCGCGGACCGCGCCCGCGCCGCAGGAGCGGTGATCGTCCCTGCGATGGCCTTCTACGGCGGCCTCGGCGACCTGCTGACCACGGCCGCGATGGGCGACTGGACGACGGCCGACGAGGCGCACATCGCGTACGGGCTGAGCAGTTGGCACCCCACCTCCGGGACGCGTGCCGCGGGCGCGGTCTCCCGGCAGCGGCGGGGCGGCCAACGCGTCCGTTACACGAACGGACGGCTGGAGTACCGCCATGACGAGCCGCCGACCCTTCAGTGGCCCTTCCCCGACCCGATGGGCACCCGGGCCGTCATCGGGGAGTTCACGATGGCCGATGTCGTCACCGTTCCCAGCCATCTGTCCATCCCCGAAGTGCGCACCTATATGACGGTCGAGGCGGCCAAAGACCTTTCCGCCCCGGACACACCGCCGCCGGCCCCGGCCGACGAGCGCGGGCGGTCCGCGCAGACCTTCCTCGTCGATGTCGTCGTGCGCTCCGGTGGCAGCGAGCAGCGCGCTGTGGCGAAGGGCCAGGACATCTATGCCATCACCGCGCCGCTCGTGGTGGAAGCGGTTGACCGCATCCTCACGGGGGGACCAGGACGGTCGGTGTCGCCTCAGCCGGCGCGATCTTCGACGCGCCCGACTTCCTCCGCGCACTGTCCTCGCACATCTCCCTGGAACTGCGCCCGTAGCGGGCAGACGGCCCACGAGCGGCGCAGGTCGACCTTGCGGTCATTGAGCCGGGCCGCTCTGCTCAGCTGAAAAAAGGGCCGGGTGTCGGCCGGTGGAATACCCAGGGGGGGTATAGTGTTGGGCGTATCGGCAGGGGCGGCGGGCCACAGCCAGCCCGCCCCGCACTACGCACGCACCTGAGGAAGAAGCCATGACCTCCGAGAACGTCACCACCGTCTACAAGGTGTCCGGTATGACCTGCGGCCACTGTGAGGGCGCTGTCACCGAGGAGCTCTCCGCACTGGACGGCGTCACCGCGGTCAAGGCCGTCGCCGCCTCCGGCGAGGTTACCGTCACATCCGCCGCTGTCCTCGACGAGGAGGCCGTGCGCGCCGCGGTCGACGAGGCCGGCTACGAGCTCGTCGGCCGGGCCTGACAACACCGCCGGACGCCACCCCGACGACCACGCGATCCCCTCCCCACGCCTGGACGTGCCGCTCCGCTGATACGGACGCCGTACGCCCCGGCCCTCCCCAGGAGATACGCCCATGACCAGCACGGCTACCGAGCAGGCCCTGCCCGGTACGGCACCCGCGCCCACCTCCGAGGTCGAGCTCTCCATCGGCGGCATGACCTGCGCCTCGTGCGCCGCCCGCATCGAGAAGAAGCTCAACCGCATGGACGGCGTCACGGCGACCGTCAACTTCGCCACGGAGAAAGCGAAGGTCTCGTACGCGGACGGGGTCGAGGTCGCCGACCTCATCGCCACCGTCGAGAAGACCGGCTACACCGCTGAGGAGCCGCCTCCTCCCGCGCCGCATGCTGCGGACGCAGGCGAGGCCCAGGCCGCTCCGGCCGCCGCGGACGGTGAGCTGCTCTCGCTGCGGCAGCGTCTGCTGGTGTCGCTGGCGCTCTCCGTGCCCGTCGTGCTGATGGCGATGGTCCCTGCCCTGCAGTTCGACAACTGGCAGTGGCTGTCGCTGACCCTGGCCGCTCCCGTCGTCGTCTGGGGCGCCTTCCCGTTCCACCAGGCCGCCTGGACGAACGCCCGTCATGGCGCCGCCACCATGGACACCCTGGTGTCCATCGGCACGCTCGCCGCGCTCGGCTGGTCGGTGTGGGCGCTGTTCTTCGGGCACGCCGGAATGCCGGGCATGCGGCACGCCTTCGAGTTCACCATCTCCCGTACGGACGGCTCGTCCTCCATCTACCTGGAGGCCGCGGCCGGCGTGACCACGTTCATCCTCGCCGGGCGCTACCTGGAGGCGAGGTCCAAGCGGAAGGCCGGCGCGGCCCTGAGGGCGCTGCTGGAGCTCGGCGCCAAGGACGTCTCTGTCCTGCGGGGCGGCAGGGAAGTACGCATCCCTGTCGCTCAGTTGGCCGTCGGTGACCGCTTCGTCGTACGCCCCGGGGAGAAGATCGCGACCGACGGGACCGTGGTCGAGGGCAGCTCCGCGGTCGACGCCTCGATGCTGACCGGCGAGTCCGTGCCGGTGGACGTGACGCCCGGCGATGCCGTCACCGGTGCCACGGTGAACGCCGGCGGCAGGCTGGTCGTCGAGGCGAACCGGATCGGTGCCGACACCCAGCTCGCCCGGATGGCGAAGCTCGTCGAGGACGCCCAGAACGGCAAGGCCGATGTGCAGCGCCTCGCCGACCGCATCTCCGCGGTGTTCGTCCCCGTGGTCCTCGTCATCGCCCTCGGCACGCTTGTGACCTGGCTGTTCGTCACCGGCGACACCGCTGCCGCCTTCACCGCGGCCGTCGCGGTGCTGATCATCGCCTGCCCCTGCGCGCTCGGTCTCGCCACCCCGACCGCCCTCATGGTCGGCACCGGGCGCGGCGCCCAGCTCGGCATCCTCATCAAGGGGCCCGAGGTCCTCGAGTCCACCCGGCGCGTGGACACCGTCGTCCTGGACAAGACCGGGACCGTGACCACGGGCCGCATGCGACTCCAGGACGTCATCGCCGTGCCGGGCGAGGACGAGGGCGAATTGCTGCGGCTGGTGGGCGCCCTTGAGCACGCCTCCGAGCACCCGATCGCCCAGGCCATCGCCGCAGGCGCCGTCATGGGGGTCCCCCCGCTCGAGCGAAGCCGAGAGTGGGGGAGGACCGGAAGCCTCCCCGTCCCGGAGAACTTCGAGAACGTCGCCGGTCTCGGCGTCCAAGGCGTCGTCGAGGGTCACGCGGTGCTCGTCGGGCGCGAGAAGCTCCTGAAGGAGTGGAGTATCGAGCTTCCGCCGGAGCTCGCCGAGGCCAAGATCGCGGCGGAGGGCGAGGGGCGTACGGCGGTCGCGGTCGCCTGGGACGGCAAGGCACGCGGCGTCCTCACCGTCGCCGACGCGGTCAAGGAGACCAGCGCCGAGGCGGTCGCCGAACTGCGCAGGCTCGGGCTGAAGCCCGTCCTGCTGACCGGCGACAACCAGGTCGTCGCGGAATCCGTCGCGCGGACCGTCGGTATCGACGAGGTGATCGCCGAAGTCCTGCCCGAGGACAAGGTGGACGTGATCAAGCGGCTGCAGCGCGAGGGCCGGGCGGTCGCGATGGTCGGCGACGGCGTCAACGACGCGGCCGCCCTCGCCACCGCGGACCTGGGCCTGGCGATGGGAACGGGCACGGACGCGGCGATCGAGGCGGGCGACCTGACGCTCGTCCGCGGTGACCTGCGGGTGGCCGCGGACGCCATCCGCCTCTCCCGCAGGACGCTCGCCACCATCAAGGGCAACCTGTTCTGGGCCTTCGGTTACAACGTCGCCGCACTGCCGCTGGCCGCCGCCGGCATGCTCAACCCGATGATCGCGGGTGCCGCGATGGCCTTCTCCTCGGTCTTCGTCGTGACCAACAGTCTGCGGCTGCGGTCCTTCACGTAGGAGGCGTACGCCAGGACGCGTACGCCGACGGACGGTGCCGGTGGCGCCGTCCGTCGGTCGCCGCCGCGGAGCCCGCAGCTATACCAGGTGGGGCATCTGGACGGGGTGTCTGGTGGGGCTGGGTCCGGGCGCTCGAAGGTGACGAAGAGCACCGATCCGCCGTACCGGACTTCCCTGGTCGCGATCGGGTGCCGTGGCGCGGCTTCAACTCCGGTTAGGTACTGTCGGATGTCGGAAGGTGGCCCGGGTGGTCCGGGACGGAGACCGGAAGGTGTGCATATGAGCCGGTACGTACGCGCAGGAGGAGCCCTCGGGCACCTGCTGCTCGTCGCCGTGCTCGCGTTCGGCGTCTTCGCCATGCACACCCTCGGGCACCCGGACGGATCGTCAAGCCACGGCATGGCCACCGCGTCCCACTCGTATGCGGCACCTGCGGCTCACGACGGCGCGGCTCCTGCGGCTCACGACGGTGCTGCCCCTGCGGATCACCATCCGGTGCGCAGTCCGGCTTCCATGGGGTCGAGTCACACCATGGATCCGTCGCACGCGTCGTCCGGGGACTTCTCCGGCCATCCCGCCATGGCGATGGACATGCTCTCGCTGTGCCTGGCGGTGCTGCTCAGCGCGTATGTGATCGCCGCCCTGCTGAAGGCGGCGCTCGCCAGTCGGCCCGACTGGCTGGCGAACCTTCTCGCTCGGGCGACCGCCGTGCAGCGGCCCAACCCCCCACTACGCGGCCCCGATCTCACCCAGCTGTCGGTCCTGCGGCTATAGGCCGAACCGCCTCGCGGGCGCGCACCACGTGCCGCCCCGCGATGACGCGTACGCCAAAACAGCCAGAGAACCGACATACGAGGTGAATCGACCATGACTCAGCGCACCCGCGCTCACTACCGCAAGCCTGCCCGCCGCTTCACAGCCGTGGGAGTCGTGGCGGCCGGAGCCCTGCTGCTCGCCGCCTGCGGCAACGACGACGACATGAGCGGCATGGACCACGGCAGCGAGGCATCGGCATCGGCGACCGCCGAGCCCGGCACCAGCGCAGCAGCCGCGGACTTCAACGACGCCGACGTCGCCTTCGCGCAGATGATGATCCCGCACCACCAGCAGGCCCTGGAGATGGCCAAGTTGGCCGACGGCCGTGCGTCCGACTCCGAGATCAAGGAACTGATCGCACAGATCGAGAAGGCCCAGGACCCTGAGATCAAGACGATGCAGGGCTGGCTGACGTCCTGGGGCAAGCCGACCAAGACGGAGTCCATGCCCGGGATGGACCACTCCGGACACGGAGACTCCGGCATGGACGGCATGATGTCCGACGAGGACATGAAGGAACTCGAGGCCGCGAAGGGCACGGAGTTCGACAAGATGTTCGCCCAGATGATGATCGACCACCACAACGGCGCGATCAGCATGGCCGAGGACGAGCAGAAGAACGGCAGCAACGCCGACGCCAAGAAGATGGCCGCCGCCATCATCGAGGGCCAGTCCGCCGAGGTGAAGCAGCTGCAGAGCATCCTCGAGCGGCTCTGATCCAGAACGACCGCCCCGGCTCTACCGGCTCGCACCGGAGAGTCCGGGGCGGTCGCGCGGTCGGGTTCACGGTGGGTGTCAGCGGGAGGGGCGCAAACCGTCCAGCGTGACGGTGACAAGGCGCCCGACAGCGGCCTTGGATGCCAGGCCGCCGGCCGCCGAGAGAGCGTGAAGGCAGTAGCTCGACAGCTCGTCCGCCGTGACGACCTCGGCGATGCGCGACATCGTCACCGACCGCAGTCCCTGCTCGGCCACCAGGGCCGCTGTGGTGTCCAGCACCGCGTCGCGCACCGCGCGACGGTGATCCTCGATCGTCTCGTTCCTCTGGCCGGCGTGACAAGTCGGCGCGACAAGACAGCCGACGGACACCCTCGAACCCTCGACAGGAGGCACCCGGATGCCTGACTCGCCGTCCGAGCCCGCCACCCGCCCCGGACAGGGGCCTGGGCCCTGGCCCGGCACCCCGCGCTGGGTGAAGGTGTCCGGTGGTGTCGCGATAGCCCTGATCGTGCTGGTCGTGGTCCTGCACCTCACCGGCAGCGGGTTCGGGCCCGGCGTGCACTCCGGCGGCGGCCACTGATGACCATGACGCCCGGCGTGCGCAAACTCGCGCTCACCGCGCACGTCGCGTCCTCGGTCGGCTGGCTCGGCTCGGTCGCCGCGTTCCTGGCGCTCGCCGTCGCCGGTCTGACCAGCGGCCAGGACGCCCAGAGGGCCCGAGGTGCCTATCTGGCCATGGAACTGACCGGCTGGTACGTGATCGTCCCGCTCGCATTCGCCTCGCTGCTCACCGGACTGATCCAGTCCCTGGGTACCACGTGGGGCCTGATCCGCCACTACTGGGTCCTGGCGAAGCTCGTACTGACCGTGCTCGCCACCCTCCTCCTTCTGCTCCATATGCAGGTGGCCGGCCATGTGGCGGACGAGGCCGTGACAACGGACCTGTCCGGTGCCGATCTCGGCGGCCTCCGGATCCAGCTCGTCGCCGACGCCCGGGCCGCCCTGCTCGTCCTGCTGGTGGCCACCGGGCTGTCGGTGTACAAGCCCCGGGGCATGACCCGGTACGGGTGGCGACTTCGTGGTCCGTTGGCCTCCTGCCGGTGAAGGTCAACGGCCCATGACTGTGCCAATGGCTCAGCGATTCCCGTGACACTTGAGCCATGAGGCCTGAGGATGCTGTGATGTACCTGTCGATGGCGCTGCGGACCCCCGCAGCGCCTTCTTCATGTCGGAACACAGGACGGGCGGGAAGAGTGCTGAAGAGGGTGTTCGTGGCTCCGGACCCGGGGCGGCTGCGGCTGCGCAGTGCCGCTCGGGCCGTCGTCGGCATCGGGTCGGCTGTCGCCCTCTGCGGCCTGGCCGGTCACTCGCTTGCCGCGGCCATCACGGGCGGGCTCGCCGCGCTGCTCGCTCTCTTCACGGTGACCGACGCGACGGTGCGGGGCCAGGCGGTCACGACCGCGCTGATGCCCGCCGTCGGCTTCCCGGTATTCGCCCTGGCGGCGGGGC
This sequence comes from Streptomyces jeddahensis, assembly GCF_001642995.1. GTDB lineage: Bacteria > Actinomycetota > Actinomycetes > Streptomycetales > Streptomycetaceae > Streptomyces > Streptomyces jeddahensis. Next base: position 28,996 of record NZ_LOHS01000141.1, on the reverse strand, counting down.
TGCACGACCAGCCGGTGGCGCGCGACGCGGCCTTTCTCGCCGTCGTGGGCGCGGGGGTGTACGCCCGGCGCTGGGGACCACGGGGGAACAGCCTCGGCGTGTTCGCGTTCATGGCCTTCTTCGTGACGCAGTTCCTGCACACGGTGCCGGGCCAACTGCCCGAGCTGTATGCCGCCGTCACGCTGTCGCTGCTCGCGTCCTCGGCCGTCCGCTTCGGCCTGTGGTGCTATGAGCGGCGGCTGCCGCCGTCCGTCGTTCCCGCCCCGCCGGCCGGCACTGGGCTCGCCCGGCCGACGACCCGTCAGGCGGTTCAGGCGACCGCCGGCGCCGCCTTCGCCCTCCTGGCGGGCGAGGTGCTGTCCCATCAGCGCTGGTACTGGGCCGTGGGCGCCACATGGTGGATCTTCGTCAACACCGCTTCCCGGGGCGAGACGCTGGTCCGGGGCTTCCGCCGGGTCCTCGGCACGGTGATCGGCATCGGCCTCGGCCTGCTCGTCGCGGTCCCCCTGCAGGGAGCCGCCGTCCCCACGGCGGTCCTCGCCGCCGTCAGCGTCTTCGGCATCTTCTACACGGCCGCGGTCTCGTACACCTGGATGATGCTCGCGGTGACACTGCTGGCCGGCCTGCTCTACGGGCTGCTGGGGGTGCTGGATCCCGGACTGCTCGCCCTGCGTCTCGCGGAAACAGGTGTCGGGGCGCTCGGCGCGGCCCTCGCCGTGCTCTTCGTACTGCCGGTCACCACCCATGCCACGACCGACGCCTGGATCCAGCGCGCCCTGCGGTCCGTACACGAGTGCACCGCCGAGGCGGCGGCGCGCCTCGCGGGCTCGGAGACCGCCGACCCCGCCGCGCGCGTCGCTGAACTGGAACTGGTGCTCGCCAAGGTGCGGCTCTCGGTCTCGCCGCTGGTGCACCCGCTGAGCCCGATGCGCGCCCGTAAGAGCCGGGCCCGGCAGGTGCTGTCGCTGCTCGACGACTGCGCCCGCGAGGTCCGCGGGCTCGCCTCCGTGGCCGCTCACCCCGAGGCTTCCCATGACGTCCGCCTCGCCGCCGCCTGCCTGCGCGTCGAGGCCGCCGTCGAGGCGCTCACCTCGCCGCACACCGTGCGGCGGGAATCCGCGGCCGTCGACGCCTCCGGGGCGCGCCACCCCGTGACCGACCCCGCGCTCGTCCATCTGCACGGCCTGGAGCGTGCACTGGCCGCGCTGGCGGCCCCGCTGCGCAGCTCACCGCGGTCGCCGCTCGTCGGGGCCTGAAACGGCACAGCGCCGGGCTGGTCGGTGGCCGGGCTGGGCGGTGCCTGCGCCCCGGGAGCGCTTGGGACGCTGGTCCAGAGCGCGCCCCTGTGCGGCGGTGCTGGGCGGTGGTGCTCGCTTCCGTACGCGTACCGTCCCACGTCTTCGGTCTCGTTCCGCCCTGCGGCTCGGCCGCACCGCGGGGCCGGTTTCCCGGCGCGCGCCCGCCGACCGCCCGCATGTGCGCCGACGGGGTTACGCCGCGCCTGTGGCTGCGCCATCCGGCGGCGTGCGTGCGTGGGCATCCCTGTCGTTTCGGTGGTGCTTGGTCTAGACCGATGGCCGTCGACTGCTACCGTCGGCGCCACACCGGCAGGGGCGCGGTGAGGGCCAGCAGCACCGGCAGTGAGAGGGGACCAGTGGCAATGAGGGGCAGGCGCGCCGGCAGGGCGTACATCGGATCGTTCACCGCAGCCGGAGGCAGGGGACTCATCGCCGCGGCCCACGACCAGGACACGGGCGCGCTGACAGAGCTCAGCGCCGCCGACGACATCGCCGACCCCTCGTATCTCGCGCTCTCGCCGGACTCGACCGTGCTCTACGCGGTCAGCGAGACGGCCGACGGCTCGGTCGCCGCCTTCCAAGTCAGCGGCACACGGCCGGAATTGATGGGTCCTCCGGTGCCGGTGAAGGGCGACGGCCCCACGCATCTCGCCGTGCACGCAGGGCATGTGCTGACCGCCAACTACGGCTCGGGCAGCGTCACCGCCGTGCCCGTGAAGGCCGACGGCGCCCTCGCCGCCGCCCCGTCCAGCCTGCTGCGGCACGAGGGATCGGGGCCGCACCCCCAACGCCAGCAGGCGCCGCACGCCCACCAGGTCGTGCCGGATCCGACCGGCCGCTGGGCGGTCAGCGTGGACCTCGGCACCGACTCCGTGCGCATCTGCTCCCTCGACGGCGATGGGGAGTTGAACATCCGGCGCGAGGTGGCCCTGAGGCCCGGGTCCGGGCCGCGTCACCTCGCCTTCCACCCGGGCGCCGATCTGGTGTACGTACTGAACGAGCTGGCGCCGACCGTGACCGCCTGCCGCTGGGACGCGGCGGAAGGCCTGCTGCAGCCGCTCGGCGAGACACACGTGCTGCCGGGTGCGCCCGACGGCGATGCCTATCCTTCGGAGATCGTCGTCGCAGCCGACGGCCGGTTCGCCTGGACGGCCACCCGCGGCGAAGACGTCATCTCCGTGTTCGCGCTCGACGGTACGGGCGAACGCCCGCGGCTGCTGACCACCGTGCCGTGCGGCGGACACTGGCCCCGCGACCTGGCCCTCGACCCGTCGGGGCGGTACCTGTATGCCGCGAACGAACGCTCCGGCGACGTGACCTGGTTCCGCCTCGACCCCGAGACGGGCCTGCCGCGACGGGCCGGTTCGATCGAGGCGCCCGCCGCTTCCTGCGTGGTGTTCGGCTGACCGGGACGCTGACCGAAACTACCGGCAGCACACGCAGTACACGCAGTACACGCAGCACACGCGGTACGGCGAAGGCCCGCCCCCGATGGGGAGCGGGCCTTCCGCGCGTACGGTCAGCGAACCGGCGCGCTCGTCGGCTGCGGGGCGATGCCCAGCGCCGTCGTGTACTTGGAGAGCACGAGCTTGCCGATCGCGGGGTACGCACCCAGCGCCTCCGCGGCCGGGCAGCCCGCCTCCTTGGCGGCCGCCTCGAGCAGCTCCGGCTCGATCTCCGGGCCGATCAGATACGGCGCGAGCGCCAGCTGGGCGGAGCCCGAGGAGCGCAGCTGCTCCGCGGTCGCCGCGATCGAGCCCTCCTCGTCCAGGGCGGCGGCCATCACCGGCACCGCGAGGCGCGCGGCCAGCAGCATGCCGGTGATCCCGGCGGCCTGCACGGCCTCGGTACCGCCCACGGACGCGAGAATGATGCCGTCCGCCGCGGTCGCCACGGTGAACAGGCGGGCACGGTCGGCACGGGCCAGACCGGCTTCGGACAGGCGCACGTGCAGCGCCTCCGCGAGAAGCGGGTGCGGGCCGAGCACATCGGTCAGCTCCGCGGCGGCACGGCTGTCCATCACCGCCTGGCGGATGCTCCGCAGCAGCGCGCTGTCGGGTCCTGCGAGCAGCGGCACGACGACCGCCACCGGGCCCTCCGGCGCGGCCACGTCCGCACCGGCGGCAACGGCCTGCTCGTAGCGGGCGGTGCGCTCCTGGGCCGCGTGCGCGAGGACCGACTGGAGCCTGGGGTACTCGGCGTCGTCCCCGTCCACGTATCCGATCCGCGCGTCCAGGCCGGGGAGCTCGGAGCGGGCGATGCTCACGACCTCTTCGGCGAGGCTGCGCGTGGCGGTACTGGGAGTGCCGGGCACGGCGAGGACGAGCGCGGGCGCGCCTTCGGGAGCCGCCACGGGCTCAGGGCGGCGGTGCCGCCCGGGCTGGCGGGGACGCGGCATTCGTACAGGCAGGCCGGATGCGGGCCCAGTGGGGGAGCTCATGGCGCCGCATGCTACTGGCTTCTCGGGCTCCCCTGTTCGGGGAGGGTGCAGGTGAGCGGTATCCGTCCTGATTTGTCTTATGGGTTGCGTCAGGATCGGTTGCCGGGGCACCGCCGCGGACGAGCGAGGCTTACGACGCGTCGAGCTCAGGACCCGTCGAGCCTCAGGCCGCAGGGAGATGCACGACGCACAGCAGGTGCTCGTCGTGCGGCAGGGCCAGCCGGTCCAGGGCGAGGTCGACGGCCATGCGTACGGCTCCCTGCAGCGGGTCTGCCTCGGCAGACACCTGGCGCGCTTGCGGAACCAGCCGGGCGAGGTGTGCGCGCACGGGTGCGAGCAGGGGCTCACCCATATGGAACAGGCCTCCCGTGAGAGCGACTTCGCTTTCGCCCGACGCCGGGCAGACCGCGGCGGCGGCCTCGGCGATATGGCGCGCCGCATCCCGCAGGATGCCCTCCGCCACCGGATCCTCCGCCGCACACGCGGCGACTTCCGGAGCGAACGACGCGAGTACCGCGGGCCGGTCGGTGCGGGGATAGAGCTGCCCGGGCAGCCCGGCCGCGGGGCCGAAGACCTTCTCGGCACGCGCCAGCAGGGCGGACGAGCCACCGCGCCGCCCGTCGTATGCGCGCATGGCCGCCTCGAGGCCGGCCCGTCCGATCCACGCCCCGCCGCCGCAATCGCCGAGCAGATGCCCCCAACCGTCTGCTCTGAGCCAGCCTTTGAGATCCGTGCCGAGCGCGATCATGCCGGTGCCGGCCGCGACGATCGCGCCGGGCCGACTGCCCAGGGCCCCGGCGTACGCGGTAACGGCGTCGGCGGCGAGCGCGAGGCGCCGTACCCCGAGCTCCCTCGCCAGCGCGCAGGGCAGCTCGGCGCGCAGCCGGGCGCCGAGGGTCGCCATCCCGGCGGCGCCGATGGCAACGGCCCCGATGCCGTCGACACCGGCCTCCCGCATCAGCTTCCTGGCCATGGGGACCAGCAGCTCCAGCAGATGGCCGGGGTCGATGCCGCCGGGTCCCGTGCGTACCGGTGCCGTCGACTCGCCGTTCGAAGGGGCGACCGTGCCGGTGCCACTGCGGACCGCGAGCGCGGCCCGCAGTCCCGAGCCGCCCGAGTCGACGCCCAGCACGGCCGACGGCGCCCCGCCGTCCCCGCCGTCCGTGACGACACCCGCCGACCCGGTCTCCGTCACGGCAGCCGCCAGTCCACCGGCTGTGCGCCCTGCCGCACCAGCAGTTCGTTCGCGCGGCTGAAGGGGCGCGAGCCGAAGAAACCGCGGTCCGCCGACATGGGGGAGGGGTGCGCGGACTCCACCGACGGCAGATCCCCGAGCAGCGGCCGCAGATTGCGGGCGTCGCGCCCCCACAGGATCGACACCAGCGGCCGACCGCGCGCCGCCAGCGCCCGGATCGCCTGCTCCGTGACCTCCTCCCATCCCTTGCCCCGGTGCGCACCGGGACGGCGCGGCGCCGTGGTCAGCGCCCTGTTGAGCAGCAGCACACCCTGGCGTGTCCACGGCGTCAGATCGCCGCTCGACGGCTGCGGCACCCCGAGATCGGTCCCCAGCTCCCGGAAGATGTTGATCAGGCTGCCCGGCAGCGGCCGCACCTCCGCCGCAACGGAGAACGACAGCCCCACGGCGTGTCCCGGCGTCGGGTAGGGATCCTGCCCGACGATCAGGACGCGTACGTCGTCGAAGGGCTGCTGGAAGGCGCGCAGCACGTTCGCTCCGGCCGGCAGATAGGTGCGCCCCGCGGCGATTTCCGCGCGCAGGAAGTCGCCCATCGCGGCGATCCGTCCGGCTACGGGTTCCAGCGCCTTCGCCCAGCCCGCCTCGACGATTTCATGCAAGGGTCGTGATGCCACGGGGCGTCACTCTACTGGCGCCCCGACCAAGGCCGTACGCGCAGGCTACGAGCAGGCACGACGCCGAGGACCGGTCACACCGGCACGGGCGGGACCCCGCCGTACACGGCGTGACCTTCCGCCGTTCACCGTGTCATACCCGCACGAGTGATCACCCGATGACCGCTGCCCGTACGCACAGCACATCCGGCAGATGTGAGGCCAACTGCCGCCAGCTGTCGCCGTCGTCGGCGGATGCGTACACCTCCCCGTTGCGATTGCCGAAGTAGATGCCCGCCGGGTCCGCGCCGTCCGTGCACATGGCGTCCCGCAGCACCACGCCGTAGTGGTCGCCTTCGGGCAGCCCGGCGGAGAGCGGCTCCCAGTTCTTGCCGGCGTCGGCCGTGCGGTAGACCCGACAGCGACGGTCGGCGGGCACGCGATCCACGTCGGCGTTGATCGGGAAGACGTACGCCGTGTCCGCGCGGTGCGGGTGGGCCACCGCTGCGAAGCCGAAGGTGGACGGGAGGCCCTCGCCGATGTCGGACCAGTGCGCGCCCGCGTCGTCGCTGCGGTACACCCCCCAGTGGTTCTGCAGATACAGCCGGTCCGGGTCGGCCGCGTCCTGCGCGATCTTGTGCACGCACTGGCCGAACTCGGGGTTGGGGTCCGGAAGGAACACGGCGGACACACCGGAGTTGGACGGCGCCCAGCTCTCGCCTCCGTCCTGCGTGCGGAAGACGCCGGCCGCGGAGACCGCGACCGTCACGGCGCGCGCGTCTCGCGGATCGGTGACCACGGTGTGCAGCCCCTCGCCGCCTCCTCCCGGCGCCCACTTCGACCGCGTGGGGTGCTCCCACAGCGGCCGGACCAGCTCGAATGTCTCGCCCCGGTCCTCCGAGCGGTACAGCGCTGCCGGTTCCGTGCCCGCGTACACCACGTCCGGCTCGGCGACCGCCGGATGGAGTTGCCACACCCGCTCCAGTGAAGCCCCCGTGTCCGGTGGGAACTTGATGGCGGGCCGGGTGGGCTCGGTCCAGGTCGCGCCAAGGTCGTCGGAGTGGAAGACAGACGGGCCCCAGTGGGAACTGTCCCCGCCGACCAGCAGGCGCGGCACCGGCCCACGCGTGTCGATCGCGATCGAATAGACCGCCTGCGCGTTGAAGTACGGACTGTCGTCGAACTCCCAGGCGCCGCCGCGCCGCCGCCCGATGAAAAGACCCTTGCGTGTGCCTACGGTGAGAAGCACGTCGGTCATGCCAGACCACCTCCGGGACGTCGTTGTCTCAGCTACGGGCCAGTCTGCACCTCACCACTGACAGTCATCCCCTCACGCGCTGTTTCCGCAGGTCAGGACCGGGATGTCGGGTGCGGCGGGCCGGCGGGAGCGGGTGCGGCGGCCGGACGGTCACGCCGGTACCCGCACCGATCACGCCCGCACCTGACCGGCAGCCGGTCAAGTCCGCACCTGACCCGTAGCCGGTCACGCCCGCACCTGGACGAGCGCATGCGTACCGCTGGTGCGCCAAGGCGCCCCGCTGCCGTCGAGTTGCGCCAGTGTGGCCGCCGTCAGCCCCGTGGCAACGTCCGACTTCAGCGTGCGCAGCGCGGCGACCGGGCCGGGGAAGTGGGCGGTGACGTCGGCGAAAGGGGTGGTGGCCGGCCAGTGCCGGTCGCCGACCAGCCGACGGTAGTTGAGGTCGCCCTTCATCACCGTCACCTTGGCCAAGGCGAAGTCCCGCCGGAGGTCCGCGGGCATCTCGGCGTACGGAAGGGGCGCGCACGAGAACGGATGCGCGAGGAGGGCGAGTCGGCCGTCGGTGACCGCCTCCCGCAGCCGGTGACCGATCTCGGACGCGTATCCGGCCGCTGCCGTCATGCGTGCCAGGCATGCGAGCACGTCGGTCGTCGTCGCGTCGGACACGTAGTAGGGATACGGCTTGAGGTGCAGGGCCACGGACGAGGCCCGGCCCGTGGTGATCAGGTGGTCGGCGAGTACCAGATCCGGCAGCAGCTCGGGTCCGGCGTTGTCGGCCACCAGGCAGACCCTGCCGGGCGAGCCGGACCCCAGCAGCTGCCAGAACGCCTGTGTGTCGTCCACGACGAGTCCGGTCACACGGTCGCCGAGCCCGCTCTCGCCCGCCGAGATCCGGAATCCGAGATCGGCGCGGTTGCCCCACAGCGCAGCATGCAGCAGCGTGACGTCCCGCTCGTCGGCAGTGAGCTGTGGGATCCGGTCGAGGGCGGACAGTTCCTCGTCCACCTCGGCGCTGGTGAGCTCGGCGTTCTTGAACGGCGCGAAGGGATCGATCCCCTGCCAGGGACCCGGTACGAAGTAGCCCAGCGCGGCCAGCAGCTTGCGGTAGAAGAAGCTCTCGGCCCACAGGAACGGCACATCCGCCCAGCGGCGGCCGACATGGCCCTCGCCCCACAGCTTCCACTGCGCGGCGCCGGGTTCGGAGTCGTCCAGCGGCTTGATCACCCCGCCCTCGCCGGTCTCCCGCAGGAGGTCGTCGAGGGCCTTGTGGAGCTCGGGCGGATAGGGCGTGGCCCGCCGGACGCGTTCGATGAGCGCCGGGTGCCGTTCGTGGAGAACACCCCACGGGAAGGAACCGGCGACATCGCCGACGATGACCGGGGCCTCGGGAGAGGAGTCGGGGACGGGGGCGGGCTGGATCATGCTCCGTGAACTCCCTCTGCGGGACGGGTGGGAACGGCTGACAGCAGTCTCTGCCATCCGCCGCCCGCAATCCCGTCCCGCGGCCGCTCGCCACTCCGGCGAGCGGGACCGGCCGCGGGACCGGCCATGGGGCCGGAACGACCAGGGCCGCGCGGACCTACGCCTCCACCGGCTCTCGCCCGGCGCCCCCGGAACCTGTCCCCGACCCGCTACCCGCGTCTGCAGACGCCTTCTCCGGCACACTCCCGCCGACGTGGTTGAACAGCAGGTTCAGCACGATCGCCGTGACGCACCCGGCGCTGATACCGCTGTCCATCACCGTCTGGAACCAGTGGGGGAACTGCGCGTAGATGTCCGGGACGCCGACCGGCAGCATGCCCACCGCGACCGACACCGCCACGACGGTCAGATTGTGGTTGCCCTTGAAGTCCACCTGGGCCAGCGTGCGCAGACCGCTCGCCGCGACCGTCCCGAACATCACCAGACCCGCGCCGCCCAGCACCGGCGCCGGAATCGCCGCGACCACCGCGCCCAGCTTGGGCAGCAGCCCGAGCAGGACGAGGATGCCGCCCGCGGCGGCGACCACCCAGCGGCTGCGTACCCGCGTCATGCCGACGAGGCCCACGTTCTGTGCGAACGCCGTGTACGGGAAGGTGTTGAAGACACCGCCGAGGACCGTCGACAGTCCGTCGGCGCGCAGCCCGTCGGCGAGCGTGCGCGGCTGGACCTTCCGGTCGGTCATCTCGCCGACCGCGATGAAGTCACCGGTGGTCTCGGTCATCGTCACGAGCCCGACGACCAGCATCGAGACGATCGCCGACGCCTCGAAAGTGGGGGCGCCGAAGTGGAACGGTGTGCTGATCCCGACCCAGTCGGCGTCCCCGACCCCGCCGAAGTCCGTGAAGCCGAAGGGCACCGCGACCGCCAGACCGACGGCGATGCCGATCAGGACCGCGATCCGGCTCAGGAAGGCGGGCGCGAACCGCTGCACACCGAGGACCACGACCAGCACGAAGGCCGCGAGCGCCAGGTTCTTCGGCTCGCCGAAGTCCTTCGCGCCCACGCCGCCCGCGGCCCAGTTGCCCGCCACGGGCAGCAGCGAGACGCCGATGATCAGGATCACCGTGCCGGTGACCAGCGGCGGGAAGAACCGCAGGAGCCTTCCGAAGACGGGCGCGAGCAGGATGATCGCGAGGCCGCAGACGATCACGGACCCGTAGATCGCGGGCAGCCCGCCGCCCGTGGTGCCGATGAGCACCATCGGCGACACGGCCGCGAACGTGCATCCCTGCATGATCGGCAGACGCACACCGAAGCGCCAGAAGCCCACGCACTGGATGAGCGTGGCTATGCCGCACAGCAGCAGATCCGCGGTGATCAGATACGCCAGATCCGCAGGCGGCAGTTTCATCGCACCGCCCACGATCAGCGGCACGGCGACTGCGCCCGCATACATCGCGAGGACGTGCTGGAGCCCGAAGGCGGCGAGTTGGCGGACGGGTGGGACCTCGTCGACGGGATGCACGGGTGCTGTGGACGCCATGGGCACTCCAAAGGCAGGAGGATGCGGGGGAATTGAATAGCACGTGACCCTAGACCGCTTCAACAGTTTGTTGATTACGCGCATGTTGCCGAGCTGTATCGGGACAGCCAGGCGCCGCCCGACCTGATAGGGCCTTCAGGCGGGCGGGAGAGGAAAACAGGCGTGAACGATGCCGCGAACGACCCGAGCAGGTAGCGGCCGGGGAGGCTCCCGCGCTACCGCACAACCGCCCGCGCGGCCTCCAGCAGTGACTCCCAGTCAGGAATCTTCACGGGCCCGCGTCCCAGTGAGGCGCCGAGCTCGGCCTCCGCCCGTTCGATGGCCCGCCATCCGGACCACTCGACCGGCTGCAGGCCACCGGCCCGCAGAGCGTCCAGCGGATCGGGCAGCTCGCCCCGTCCGGCAAGGGCGGGCGCGTCCTCGAGCAACGAGGTCACCGTCTCCTTGGCGCAGGGGCGGTTCGTGCCGATGACGCCGGTCGGGCCACGCTTGATCCAGCCGGCGACGTACTCACCGGGCGACACCTGGCCGTCGCGCAGGACACGTCCGGCCGTATGCGGCACGGTGCCTCGCGCGGAGTCGAACGGCAGCCCGTCCAACGGCACTCCGCGGTAGCCGACGGAGCGCAGAACCAGCTGCGCCTCGATGTCCTCGTACCGGCCCGTGCCCCGCACACCGCCCAGCCCGTCCGGCAGCGTGCGCTCGAAACGCACCGCACCGACCCGTCCCGCTGACTCGAGGAGCTCCACGGGGCGCAGGAAGAAGCGCAGGTGGATCCGGCGGGCGCGCCCCTGCGGAGGCCGTTCGGCCCAGCCGCGCAGCACCTCGATGTTGCGCCGGTTCGCGGCGGGCAGCCCGGAGGGATCGGTGTACGCCGGGTCGAGCGCGAGTTCCTCGGGGTCCACGACGACGTTGGCGTCCGGGAGGGCCCCGAGCTCGCGCAGCTCCTTGGTCGTGAACTTGGCCTGGGACGGGCCGCGCCGTCCCACCATCGCGATGTCGCGTACGCGGCTGGCGCCCAGTGCCCGCAGCGCGGCCTCGGGCATGTCGGTCGGCCGCAGTTCGTCGGCGCCGCGGGCCAGGATGCGGGTGACGTCCACGGCGACGTTCCCGACACCGATGACGACAGCAGACTGCGCGCCCGCCACGAAACCGTCGGTCGTGGTGTCCGGGTGCGCGCTGTACCAGGAGACGAACTCCGTAGCCGACCAGCTCCCGGGCAGCTCCTCGCCCGGCACGCCCAGCCTGCGGTCCGTCGCGGCGCCCACGCAGTAGACCACCGCGTGATAGAGCTCCCGCAGCCGCGCGGGGGTCACCCCGGCCGGGCCCACCTCGAGCCCGCCGAGGAACCGCACGCGGTCGTCCTCGAGAACGGTCCGCAGGTTGTTCTGCAGGGACTTGATCTTCTCGTGGTCGGGGGCGACGCCATAGCGCACGAGGCCGTACGGACACGGCAGGCGGTCCAGCACGTCCACCCGGACGTCGGGCACCTGGCTCTGCTGGATGAGGCTCTGCGCGGTGTAGACCCCGCTCGGGCCCGAGCCGACCACAGCGACCTGGAGCACGCGGAGCTCCTTCCACGAGGGGCAGGGGGCACCTCATCGGTGAGGTGACTGCGCGTACCTCCAGCATTGCACCGCGGCACGCCCGAGGGGAGGTGCGCCGCACTCCGGCGAGTGCGGATCAGATCAGTTCACGCATCCGGTTGATCTCGCTGGTCTGCTGTGCGATCACATCATTTGCCATCTCTTCGATCTGGATGTTGTTGCCCTGCGCGAGCAGGTCCGTGGCCATCGCCACCGCGCCGTCGTGGTGCGTGATCATCAGCTTGAGGAAGAGCTCGTCGAACTCCTTGCCCTTCGCCGCGCGCAACTCCTTCATCTGCGCTTGGGTGGCCATGCCCGGCATGGCGGCATGGTCATGACCCTGATCCTGTGGCTGGTCCGAGCCGCCGTTGGTCTTGAGCCAGCCCTTCATGGCGTTGATCTCCGGCGCCTGGCCCGCGGCAATCCGGCTCGCGAGGCCTTTCACCTGCGACGATGCGGCGCGTGTGGGCGCGAGGGCGGTCATCTCGAGGGCCTGTTCGTGGTGCGTGATCATCATCTGGACGTAGGTGAAGTCGGCCGAGTTCGGGGCGTCGTCGGATCCGTTCTTCTTCGCGGCGTCCGCGGCGGACAGCGTCTCGGCGGCCTCGCCCGGCTTCCCGGGGGCGATGACCGAGGGGCCGGCCGAGGGCTTCCCGGCGCCCTTCGCCGAGCCCTCGTCGGACGAGCCGGAGTCGCAGCCGCCGAGCGCGACGACGGCCATCGTCAGAGAGACCGCGACAACGGCAGTGCGCAAGGACGACATACGGCGAAAAAACACGGCAACCTCCTGTGGCGCACGGTGAGTTGGCAAACCGAAGTCCGTCCTAGCACGCTTCCGAGCACTGGCGATCAAGAAATTTCGTTACGAGTGCATTGCACTCTGTTGATCTGTGCATGATGAAGACGATACTGCGGGGGTGCCTGAACCGTTCACCCGTGAACGGCAACTAGGGAGGAAGCAGTGACCCTGTTGAACGACCCCCGAACCCGACGCAGACGCCTGGGAGTTGCCGCAGCCGCGGCAGGTCTCCTCGGCGCGCTGCTCACGGCCGGACCCGCGGCTGCGACGCCCGACCCCGGCGATGCCCCGGCCGCGCCTGAAAGGGTGTCGAAGAGCGAGGCCGCCGACACCAAGGCGGCCATCGCGAGCGGCGAGATACCCGGGCAGGACGAGATCGTCCACTCCGACAACATCGAACACCTCGTCAACATCCCCAAGGACGCCCTGCCGGGCACGAACTCGGACCTGGCCTTCCAGGGCAAGTACGCGTTCGCCGGCAACTACGACGGCTTCCGCATCTTCGACATCAGCAACCCGAAGGCCCCGAAGACGGTCTCCCAGGTGCTGTGCCCCGGCTCGCAGAACGACATCTCCGTGTCCGGGAACCTGCTCTTCCTGTCCACCGACTCCTCGCGCAGCGACAACTCCTGCAGCAGCACCACGCAGCCCGCGACCGAGAAGTCGTCCTGGGAGGGCATGAAGGTCTTCGACATCAGCGACAAGGCCAACCCGAAGTACGTCGCCGCCGTCGAGACCGCATGCGGCTCGCACACCCACACGCTGGTGCCCGAGCGCAAGAACGTCTACGTCTACGTCTCCTCGTACTCGCCGAGCGCGACGTTCCCCGACTGCCAGCCGCCGCACGACGGCATCTCCGTCATCAAGGTGCCGCGGAGCGCGCCCGAGAAGGCCGCGGTCGTGAACTTCCCCGTGCTCTTCCCGGGCGAGGGCCCCGACGGCGGCGGCAATCCGGGCGGGCCCACCAACCCCGGCGTCTCCAAGACCACGGGCTGCCACGACATCACCGTCCTGCCCTCGAAGGACCTCGCGGCCGGTGCGTGCATGGGTGACGGCATCCTGTTCTCCATCGAGGACCCGGAACACCCGAAGGTCATCGACCAGGTCCAGGACAACGTCAACTTCGCGTTCTGGCACTCGGCGACCTTCAACCAGACCGCCGACAAGGTCGTCTTCACCGACGAGCTGGGCGGCGGCAGCGGGGCCACCTGCAGCGAGGCCATCGGCCCGAACCGGGGCGCCGACGGCATCTACGACATCGTCGGCAAGGGCGACGACAGCAAGCTGGTCTTCCGCAGCTACTTCAAGATCCCGCGCCACCAGGCCGACACCGAGAACTGCGTGGCCCACAACGGCTCGATCATCCCGGTCAAGGGCAAGGACCTGATGGTCCAGGCGTGGTACCAGGGCGGCGTCTCGGTCTGGGACTTCACCGACTCCGCGAAGCCGAAGGAGATCGCCTACTTCGAGCGCGGCCCGCTCACCACGGACGCGATCACCACCGGCGGATCCTGGTCGGCGTACTACTACAACGGCTACATCTACTCGAACGACATCGCCAAGGGCCTCGACGTCCTGAAGATCAGCGACAGGAGGACCGACCCGGCGAAGAAGGTCCGTCTCGGCGAACTCAACGTCCAGACACAACCCGACTACTTCGACTGATCCAAGCCGACTGACCGATCGGACCGACGGAGTCCGGCTGATCGGCCGGACCGACTGAGTCCGACTGATCGGTCCGACCGGTCACGGCGTATCGGTCACGGGTTGATCGGCCAACCCCAGGGCACGCGTCCCGCCGGGCGGCTCCTCGTCCGGCGGGACACCCAGTTCCCAGTCCAGCCCGTACCGCGTGAACAGTTCCGCCCGCAGGGTCGCCGTGGGCATCGGCGCGCCGGGCAGCAACTCCGCGAAGACCGCACCCATCAGCAGGGCGCGCAGCACCGGATAGTCGTGATCCACGTCGGTCGTGCCGTACCGCTGGACGGTGTCGCGCAGCAGCTCGGCGAGCCGCTGCTGCTCCGGGCACTGGATGAAGCCCTCCGCCTGCAGAATCCCCGCCATGTGGGACCGCATCAGCCGCGGCCGGTCCTCGGCAAGGCCCAGAATCGCATCGATGGCCCGGGCCAGCAGCTCGCGGCCGTCCTCGGTCCGCGGCTCCCGCTCCAGCGCCTGCTGGAGCGTGCGGTGCATCAGCCGGTGCACGGCCGACTGCAGCAGCTGGCGCTTCCCGGGGAAGTAGTACGACACCAGGCCCCGCGCCGACCCGGCCCGGTCCGCGATGTCGCCCAGCGTCGTCGCCTCGTATCCGCGCTCGCTGACCAGCTCGACCGTCGCCTGCAGCAGCCGCTCCCGGGATCGCCGGCGCAATTCTTCATTGACCGATGCGCTGCGCGGGGACATCCTGTACTCCTGCGTTGACTGGCTCCGAGCCAATATACTCAGAGAGTCCGAAAGAAGCCCTCACCAGGGCCTTTCGGCATGTGGCTGTCCGCATGGGCGACGCGGGGGATCGTCCATGCGGACAGTGGCGCTTTCGGGCGGGTCGGTATGGCTCGAGACCGGACCGGAATCCCCTGTGCGAGGTGTCAGCCGACCAGGTCCAGCACAGGCCGCAGCCCGTCGGGCCGCTCCGCCGCCGGCAGATGCTCCACGAAGTGCACCGCGCAGCCGAGAGCGGCAGCGCCACCGTCCGCGCGCCGGTCGTCGCCCACCATGAGTGTCTCCTGCGGGGTCACACCAAGCGCGTCGCAGGCGGTCGCGAACAGCCGCGGATCCGGCTTCTGGATGCCGTGCTCGTACGACAGGACGTACGCGCCGACATACGGGTCCAGGCCGTGTTCCCGGAAGATCGGCCGGAGATCCCAGCCGATGTTGCTGACGACTCCCAGGGCGATCCCGCGGGCCTGGAGAGCCTCGAGGACCTCCTCGGCGTCGGGATAGGGCGCCCATGCGGCGGGGGTCATGTGGCGGTCGTAGAGCGCGTCGTGCAGGGCCGGGTCCGGGAGCGGCACCTGACGGGAGAGCCCGGTGTAGGCGGCCCGGTGCAGTTCGCCTGTCCTGTCGCGGGTGGCCCATGCCTCGGCGAGGTGGTCGGGCACGTGCTGCGGAAACGACCCTCCGGCCAGGGCGCCCGCGGCCTCCAGAGCCGCGGCCTTGGCGAGCAACTCCGGCTCCGAGAGCGTCATCCCCGCCTCGTCGAGCACGGCACGCAACCATGATTCGCTGGACTCGATACGGAAGAGGGTCCCGGAGAAGTCGAACAGCACGCCTTTGATCGTCATGGGGCCGATCTTTCGCGCCCCTGCCTCATCCGGTCAAGGACGGCCCGAGCCGCGCATCTCCAGACCACGGCCATCGGGCGCTTCCGGTGCGCCCTCCGCTTCTGCCCGGACATTCCCATACGGCTGGCCGCTCCTGCCCGACATGAACTTCGGGTAGGACGTGACCGCGAGCGTGACCATGAAGGCCCCGAGCAGCCAGCCGCCCAGCACGTCCGACGGCCAGTGCACGCCCAGCCACACACGGGTCAGCCCGACCCCGACGACCGACACCACGGCGAGCACGACCGCCGCGTGCCAGAGGGCGCGCCCGGCGCCGTACAGCCGCAGCAGCCACAGCAGCAGCCCGCACACGACCGTCGCCGTCATGGCATGGCCCGAGGGGAAGGCTGCGTAGTGGGCGGAGTCCACGGGGTCGGGCCACACGGGCCGTTCGCGGCCGACGGCGGCTTTGAGCGACTGCTGCACAACCGTGCCGACGGCACATGTGGCCGCGACCCATAGGGCGAGCCACCACGCGCGGTGCCGCCAGACCAGCCACACAGCGAGGGCGGCGCACAGCACCCGCATCGTCCAGGGGTCCCACACCCAGTCGGTCAGGATGCGGTTGACGTGCGTGAACTCCGGTTCGGACACCGCCCAGCGGTGCGTGGTCCGGGAGATGTCGCCGTCGAGCTCCATGAGGGGCCCCCACTGGAACACGACGAGCAGGACGAGCAGCACGGAGGGAAGGGCAAGGGCCAATGCAGCGCGTGCGGAGCGGGTGTCCGGTGTGCGGTGTGTGCGGGCCGGGGCCTGAGACGGTGCTGGGTGCATGGAGTGATACTCGCCGACGGCAGGGCCCGAGGGCCAACCGCGGGCGGCATGTGGCCCGTGTCATCTCAGGGCGTGCAGGCCGGGCACGAACGCCACCAGCAGCGGCACGACGGGCACCAGCGCGGCGGCCGCGGTCAGCTGCAGCCGACGTCCCGCGGTGAGCCGTGCCGGGGGAGCGAGCAACCGGTGCACCCGCTGTGGTACATGGGCCTGCGGAGTGGGGCACGGGCCGAAAACGCCCCGGTCCTCGTTGAGTTCGACCAGGGCCAGCGCGATGGTCAGGCGCCCGAAGCGGCGCGAGGCGACGTCGTCGGCCGCCAGTTCGACCAGCCGGTGCATCTCGTACCGGAAGGCCGCGAAGACCGGCACCTGCGGAAAGCCGTTGGCCAGCGCGGCAGAGCAGTGCAGCAGCCAGTCGTGCCGGGCCTGCGCATGTCCCTGCTCGTGGGCGAGGACGGCATCCAGCTGGCGCCCCTTCAACCGGCGCAACGCCGCCGTGGTGATGACCAGCTGGGGTGCCGCACCCGGTAGCCACCAGGCGTCGGGGCGCTCACCCTCCAGCACCACGAGCCGGTCGCTGCCCGGCTCCTCGCCGGGCAGCAGCGGTGCACGCACGAGCAGTTCGGCCCGCCGCTTCCTGCGCCGGGCCCGGGCGCGGGCGATCTCGCGGGTCAGCATGGCCGCGGTCCACACGCCACCGCCGGCCAGCAGCACGGCGGTCGCCGCGGCCCAGGGCTCCGAGACGCCCAGCGTGTACGCGGCCACGACCGAGTTCGGCGCCGGGGCGAACACATGGCCGCGCACCGCCTGCCAGGCGGCAGCGGCACTGAGCGTCATCGACAGGGCGCAGCAGAGAAGGACGGCCGCCACGACGCACTGCCACACCCACAGGGCGACCACCGGTTCGCGCTCCGCCCAGTCGGACCGGGCGAGCAGCCTCGGGGCGATGACGGCGGTCAGGGTGCCGAGCAGCAGCAGTGCCGCGGGGACCATCATGGGGGCCAGCCTATGCAGGGGGCGGTGCCCGAGGTAATGGACGGTCGCCGCAAGTGACGTATGCCACGGGCGGAGACGGGCCTCACCGGTTTCGTTCAGAGCGTCAGCAGCATCGCCACCATGGCGATCCCCATCGACAGCCGGCACGCCCGGGCCAGCTCCGGCCGGTCGCCCCACGCGGCACCACGACCTCCGTGGCCGGCGGCCGCCGCAGGAACGAGCCGGGCGCCCGCCCACAGCACGTACACGGCGAAGTAGAGCAGTAGCGCGCCCGTGAGCAGCGGAACGCCCGCCCCGCCATGACCGGCGTGCCCCTCGGGCGCCGCCGCCATCACCGCTGCCATGTAGGCCATCGCGAACGCACCCACGAGGTGATGCAGATGGTGCGGGCTCATCCGCGCCTCCCACAGGGCGTGCAGCGCCGCGGCGCCGAACACGGCCGCGTAGAGGAGCCACGTCCAGGGCGGCGGGGTCAGTACGGCGGCGGGCACGCTCATCAGCGCCATACCGAAGCCCATGAGCGCCTCGCCGCCGGCCGCGCGGCGCTGATCCTCGACGCCGCTGCGCATGCGGAGCAGACAGTACGCCCCGGCCGCCGCACACAGCGCGACGAGCAGCCAGCCGGACGTTGCCGGTCCGTGCACGGCGTACCTCCCCCGCTCGGCGATGTCGGCGAGTAGATGCCCTGAGGCAGTGGGGGCGCATGCGAGCGCACAGGTGTATCCAGGGAGCACTCGGACATACACGGATTGTCCCTCGGATCACTTCCAAATATTTTTCTAGTAAAACACTTGCTAAGCTCGTCTCCATGAGCACCGCAACCTCCCACCCCCCGCTACGGCGCATCCACCGGCTGCCGCTTACCGGCGTCCTGCGCCTGGGCACGTCGCCCGACATCTGGTTCAAGCGGTCCTGGAGCGTCGCGATCTCGGCGGCGATACCGGTCCTGACCCTGCTGGCGCTCGACCGGCTCGACCTCGCGATGTACACGATGGCCGGATCGTTCTGTGCTCTCTACGCGCACGACCGCCCCTACGCGGTACGCGCGCGTGCCCTCTTCTGGGTCGTCGTCGGCATGGGCGGGGGCCTCGCCGTCGCCCTGGTCACCGCCTCGCTCACGAGTTCCGCGGTGGTGCTGGTCACGGTCGGCGCGGTGCTCGCCGCCGTGCAGAAGATCCTCTGCGACGCCACGCGGCTCGGCCCGCCCGGCAACGTGATCTTCACGTTCGTCTCCTCCGCGGCGCTGTTCGCGCCGCAGACGCTGGGGCAGGTGCCCGGTCACGTTGCGCTCGCTCTCGGTGCCGGTGTCGTCTCCTGGCTGATCGGCATGGCCCCCGCCCTGGTCCGGCCGCACGGTCCCGAGCGCCGCGCCACCGCCCACGCGCTGAACGCCGCGGCCGCCTATGCCGACACGAAGGGCACCGGCCCCGGCCAGGAACGCGCGCGGAGCGCCGGCGCCGCCGCCGTTCACGCGGCCTGGGAGTCCCTCATGGCCACCGGCGAGCGCACCGCGGCGCGGCGCGCCCTCGAACTCCTCGTCGTCCGCGCCGAGGTCGCCCTGGCCGCTCCCACGGCCACCGACGCGGGACAGCTGCGCGCCTGGGCCAAGAGCCTGCGCGGCAGCGGATCCGTACCCCGCCCGCCCGTCATGGTCGGCGCCGCGGACGAACTGCTCGGCGTCGACGCCGAAGCCGCCGGCGCGAAGCCCTCGCTGTGGCACCGCATCGGCCCCGGCTCGCCGCTGCTGCCCATCGCCCTGCGCTGCGCCATCGGCTGCGCTGTCGCCGGATACGTGTCCCTGGCGCTCGGCATCGGCCGCCCCTACTGGGCCATCGTCACCGCCGCCTCGCTGTACCAGGCCAATGTCACGCTGACCTGGAAGCGAGGCGTGCAGCGCGTCGTCGGCAATCTCGTCGGAGTGCTGCTGTTCGCGCTGATCGTGCCGGTCGCGCACCTTGGACCTGCGGCTCTTGTCGTCTGCTTCCTGGTCGTCGGCTGGATCGTCGAGTGGCTGATGGGCCGCAACTACTGGCTGGGCAGCGCCTTTGTGACGCCCATGGCGCTGCTCATCACGGAGTTCGGGCAGGTGCAGCAGACGGGCGAGCTGGTCTCCGACCGCGTCGTGGACACGCTGGTCGGGGCCCTGTTCGGCATGATCGCCGCCATCGCGGTCACCAACCGGCGCGCCGGCGACCGTATCGAGCGGGCCCTGGTGGCCGCCGACCGCGCCCGCGAACACGCCCAGCGCACCCTGGCCGACCCGCACCCCGCACCCGGCGCCCTGGAGGCGGCCCGCCGCGGGCTCGTCGCCGCCGTCGTCGCCCTGCGCGACGCGGCCGACGCCGCCGCAGGAGAATGGTGGCAGCGCGCGCTGCCCATGGAGCAGGTGGTCCTCGCCGAGCAGGCGGGACATCGCACGCTCGCCGCGTTGGTACGACGGCAGGGCCTGCACGCATCGGAAGGTGCACGGACATGACGACAGCGAACGGCCGGACGGAGGCCGACGACACCGTCGCCGTCGTGGTGCGGCAGTGGCAGGCGGTCCACCCCGGCGCCGACACCGGACCCATGGAGATCATCGGCCGCATCAACCGCTGTGCGGCGCTGCTGCAGCAGGCCGAGGACGCGCCGCTGCGCCGGGCCGGACTCACCCGCCCCGAGTTCGACCTGCTCGGCGCCCTGCGCCGCACGGGCCGCGATCTGACGCCGGGCGGGCTCGCCCGCGAGACCTTCTCCTCCGGTGCCGCCGTCACCAAGCGCCTCAAGCAGCTGCAGGAGCGCGGTCTCGTCGAGCGGCACGGTGACGCCCGCGACCGCCGCGTCGCCCATGTGACGCTCACGGACGCGGGTCGCGACCTGGTCGACTCCGTCCTGCCCGTGCAGCTCGGCTACGAGAAGGACGTCCTCTCCGGCCTCGACCCCGCCGACCAGCGGGAGCTGAGCAACCGCCTGGGAGGGCTGCTCCGCCGCCTGGAGGGAACGCTGGGCGGCCCCCGCCCCTGAGCCTGAGGCCCGGCGCCACGCCGGAAGCCACTGGACGTGAAGCCGCTGGTCCGGGAGCCGAGCGGTCCCGAACGGTCAGATGCCCGGACGGTAGCGGATCGGGTGATCCGCGGGCACTTCGACGATGCAGATCCGGATGCCGTCGGGGTCGGCGATCCACATCTCGATCAGCCCCCAGGGCTCCTTCTGCGGCGGCCGCAGCACCTCCACGCCGCGCTGCCTGAGCTCGTCGTGGGCGCCAGCAGCGTCCGCGACCTGGAGCCACAACTCCATACCCGGCGGCGGCGGGATCTCGGAGCGGCCCGAGACCTCGAGGAATCCGCCGCCGAGGAAGTAGACCGTGCCGCGCTCGGGCCCCGTGCCGAACTCGCGGTAGACCCCCAGGCCCAGCTTCTCGCCGTAGAAAACCCGTGAACGATCGGGATCCGTCGGCCGCAGCAGGATCCTGCTGCTCAGTACATGCACCATGCAGCCGCACCTTAGCCTCGCGTTAGGCTCATCGAGGCCCGAGCCGCACCAGAGATCGGAGAACCGCCCCATGGAGACCGCCCCGCGCCCCGACACCGGCGACCTCGCCTTCAGGGAAGCCACCGACGCCGACGTGGACGCGCTCGTCGCGCTCATCGAGTCGGCGTACCGCGGGGACTCCAGCCGGGTCGGCTGGACCACCGAGGCGGACATTCTCGAAGGCCAGCGCACCGATCCCGAAGGCGTGCTGGCCGTCATCAAGTCTCCCGACAGCCGGCTGCTGACCGTCGAGCGCGACGGCGCGATCATCGCCTGCTGCCAGCTGGAGCACCGGGGTTCGAGCGCTTACTTCGGGATGTTCGCCGTCCGGCCCGACCTGCAGGGCGGCGGCCTGGGCAAGGTGATCATCGCCGAGGCGGAGCGGACCGTGCGCGAGGAGTGGGGCGCGACCGAGATGCAGATGACGGTGATCACGGTGCGCGAGGACCTCATCGCCTGGTACGAGCGGCGCGGCTACCGCCGTACGGGTGAGATGACGCCCTTCCCGTACGGCGACGAGCGCTTCGGCATCCCCCAGCGCTCCGACCTACAGTTCGAACTGTTGGTCAAGCCGCTCGGGTGACCCTCACGCGGTGAACCGCCCCGTGCGCTTGATCTCGGGGTAGTCGGTGGTCGCCCCGTCCAGCTCGAGCGCGCGCACCAGCCGCAGGTGCTCCTGGGTGTTCACGACCCAGCCGATGATCCTGTGGTCCGCCTTGCGGGCACGCTCCACGATCTCCAGCGTGAGGCGGCGGATGTTGAGTACGAGGGCGGCGGCGCCGACCGCCGTCGCCCGGTCCACGACCTCGGTGCCGTAGCGGCTGGCGACGAGCGCCGTCCGTACGCCCGGGACGAGACGGGAGATCTCGGCGATCGCCTCGTCGTGGAACGACAGGACCTCGACCCGGGACACGAGATCGCGCCGGTGCATGACCTCGGCGAGCGCCCGCGCCGCCGCGATGTCCTTGATCTCGGCCTGCAGCGGCGCCTCGACGGCATCGAGGACCTCTTCGAAGACCGGGATGCGCTCGCCGCCGCCCGCGTCCAGGGCGCGCAGCTCGCCGAGGGTCTTCTCGGCGATCGGGCCCTTGCCGTCGGTCGTACGGTCCACGTCGGCGTCGTGCATCACGACGAGCGCGCCGTCCTTGCTGAGATGCAGATCGAGTTCGATCACGTCCAGGCCCGCGCGTTCCGCGGCGATGAAGGAACGCAGGGTGTTCTCGGGCTCGACACCCATGACTCCGCGATGACCGATGGTGAGGAGGTTCAAGGTGGACTCCGCTTCCGTCGACGGCGGCTCGGCTCCCGCGCGGCTCCGGGCCCCCGCTCCATCGCAATGCGGAATCGCAGCTCGCAGTGGGGGAACGCCGCGCGGCCAGATCGCAGCCTAACGGCCCGCCTCCGCGATGGAACCGCTCCGACGCGGGTCCGTGGAAGCGTTCGCTCTGGTGCCGACGATCCCCAGGACGATGGCGGTGATGGCGGCGGCGACGAGGACGGTGCGGGTGCTCATGACTGCCGGGCTCCAAACGGTGTGAGGGGAGAGACGCGGCCTGTCCTACCGGCCGCCGCCCCGCCACCGCGAGCCCCCTCACCCCTGGGTGGGCGCGCCCCGACGAGGGTTGACGGCTGCCGGGTGCGCTGCGCACCCGAGGGCGGGCCTCCGCGATGACCGGCACAGAGATCGTTCCGTCGAATATGTCACAAATCGACTCCCATGTACGGGCGTGACAGAAAAAACGTCGGTGTTGAGGCAGTGATACCGAAGGATCTCCGGCGCCCTCGCCTTGTGGGGCCAAGCGCTTCAACATAAGGTGTGCCTACGCAAGGTTCTCCCGTGGAGGATGGGTTATGACGGAAATTCTTGTGCAGGCGGTCGTGGAGGAGCAGGATCCTCCTATGGGCAGGGTGGTGGAGCACCCGGCGTGGCCCGTGCTCAAGGATGCCGTGGAAGAGATACGTCCGTGGCAGGCCAAGGACGGCTCGATCGACTTCGGCGCCGAGGGCGCCCCCGCGAAGGGCGTCGCCGAACTCGCCGTCGACCGCGTGGTGTCCGCCATCGAGCAGCTCGCCCCGCTGCTGCCGCACGACGCCGCCTACCACCACGCCCTGGTGAAGGATCTGCGCCGCTGGGCCGAGGGCGGCTTCCAGGTCCCGGACTTCCTCGACTCGCTGCTCGCCTTCCAGCCGGCCGCGCACCGCGAGGACGGGCTGCAGCATCTAGTCGTCTTCCCGATGTACACGCAGAACGGCAACCCGGACCGCAACCTCGAGGCGGTCGTGCTGCGCATGGTGTGGCCGGACTGGCTCGCCGAGCTGGAGCGCACGCGCTACGACAACCCGCTGTTCTGCGGCATCACCTTCGAGGACTTCACCTCGGGCTACGACACGAACTCCGCGGTGCTCTTCCCGGAGACCATCGCCGTACGCGAGGCGCCCGAGCGGTTCAGCTGGGGCGGCATCTTCTGCGACCGAGAGGCGGCTCGTTTCCGCCGCGTCACCGCCGCCGCCGTCGACATACTCGGCCTCGACCTGCCCGGCGATATCCGTGACATGGTCGCCGACCAAGACCGCTGCCAGCAGGCGTTCGTCCTCTGGGACATGGTCCACGACCGCACCCACAGCCACGGCGATCTGCCCTTCGACCCGTTCATGATCAAGCAGCGCCAGCCGTTCTGGATGTACGGCCTGGAGGAGCTGCGCTGCGACCTCACCGCCTTCAAGGAGGCCGTGAAGCTGGAGGCCGACGGCTTCCCGCAGGGCCGCGACGTGCAGTACGCGGTGCTGTTCGACCGCATGTTCCGCTTCCCGGTGACGGGTGAGCGCGTACGCAACTACGACGGGCTCGGCGGCCAGCTGCTCTTCGCGTACCTGCACAAGCACGATGTGGTGCGCTGGACGGACAACAAGCTGAGCATCGACTGGGACCGTGCCCCACAGGTCACCAACCAGCTGTGCGCGGAGATCGAGAAGCTCTACCGCGACGGCATCGACCGGCCGAAGCTGGTCCACTGGTTCGCCGGATACGAGCTGGTCTCCCGCTACCTCGCCCCGCACCCGGGATCCCGCTGGGCCAAGGGCCCCGACGCCCTCGACCTGACGCAGCCGCCGCGCAAACTCGTCGATGAGGTGCTTCCGGACGAGTTTCCGCTCAGCATGTTCTATGAGGCGCTCTCCAAGAAGCTGAAGGACGTGATCGCCTCCACCAAGGGCATCACGGCGGACAGCGCCGAGCGGGTCGCCGCGTGAGCGATCACGTCCACACCACTGCTCAGGAGGCGAGGATCATGGGGAACGGCGCTCTCAGCGGTGCGGTGATCGCGGTGGCCGGTGCGGGCGGACCCGCCGGGCGTGCGGCGCTGCTGCGGCTCGCCGAGGCGGGGGCCACCGTCGTCGGCTCGGACAACGACCCGGAGCGGCTGGCCGAGGCCGTGGACGCGGCACGCTACGCGCACGGCGGCGCCTCCGTGGTCGGGGACACGGTCGACCTGCTCGACCTGGGCGCCACCCGCGACTGGGCCACCCGCATCGAGAAGGACTTCGGCCGCGTCGACGGGCTCGTGCACCTCGTCGGCGGCTGGCGCGGCAGCGAGACGTTCACCAGGACGAGCCTCGACGACTGGGATTTCCTCGAGTTGCTGCTCATCCGCACCGTGCAGCACACGTCCCTGGCCTTCCACGAGGCACTGCAGCGCAGCGACCGCGGCCGGTACATCCTGATCAGTGCCGCGGGCGCGAGCATGCCCACCGCGGGCAACGCCGCCTACGCCGCGGCCAAGGCCGCCGCCGAGGCGTGGACACTGGCCATGGCGGACTTCTTCCGCAAGGCCGGGGGCCCCGAGGGGCCCACGTCGGCGGCTGCGATCCTGGTGGTGAAGGCGCTGGTGCACGACGCCATGCGCGCCGAGAAACCCAACGCGAAGTTCGCGGGCTTCACAGACGTCAAGGAGCTGGCCGAGGCCATCACCGGGCTCTGGGAGAGGCCCGCCCAGGAAGTGAACGGACAGCGTCTGTGGCTCACCGAGAAGCCGTGAACCCTCCGAAGACCGACGCCCGGCGCCACCACGACCCCGAAATCCGCGGTTTCGCCAGCGACAACTACGCGGGCGCCCACCCCGAGGTCCTCGCCGCGATCGCCCTCGCCAACGGCGGTCACCAGATCTCCTACGGCGAGGACGACTACACGGCGCATCTTCAGCAGGTCATCCGGGGACACTTCGGTGCGACCGCCGAGGCCTTCCCGGTCTTCAACGGCACCGGCGCGAACGTCGTGGCGCTCCAGGCGGTTACCGACCGCTGGGGCGCGGTGATCTGCGCCGAGAGCGCGCACATCAACGTCGACGAGTGCGGAGCGCCCGAGCGTGTCGGCGGCCTGAAGCTGCTCACCGTGCCCACGCCCGACGGCAAGCTCACGCCCGAGCTGATCGACCGGCAGGCGTACGGCTGGGACGACGAGCACCGCGCCATGCCGCAGGTCGTCTCTATCACGCAGAACACCGAACTCGGCACCGTCTACACGGTCGACGAGATCCGCGCGATCTGCGAGCACGCGCACGCCCACGGCATGAAAGTGCACCTCGACGGGTCGCGGATAGCCAACGCCGCCGCGTCGCTGAACGTCCCCATGAGGGCGTTCACGAACGCGGTCGGCGTCGACATCCTGTCCCTCGGCGGCACCAAGAACGGCGCGCTGTTCGGCGAGGCGGTCGTCGTCATCAACCAGGACGCGGTCAGCCACATGAAGCATCTGCGCAAGCTGTCGATGCAGCTCGCCTCGAAGATGCGTTTCGTGTCGGTGCAGTTGGAGGCACTGCTCGCCAAGGACCTGTGGCTGCGCAACGCCCGCCACGCCAACGAGATGGCGCAGCGCCTCGCCGAGGGCGTCCGTGCCGTGCACGGCGTGGAGATCCTCTATCCGGTGCAGGCGAACGCGGTCTTCGCACGGCTTCCGCACGACGTCAGCGCGCGGCTGCAGAAGCGCTACCGCTTCTACTTCTGGGACGAGGCCGCGGGCGACGTCCGCTGGATGTGCTCCTTCGACACGACCGAGGACGACGTCGACGGGTTCGTGGCGGCGCTGAAGGAGGAGATGGCGCGTTAGACGGCGCCCACGTTGTGCATAGATATGCGGTCGACCGAAAAGTAATTGACTCTCGGTCGACCGTATTCCTATGCTCTACGGGCATGGAGCTGATCCAGGAGAACCCCGACCTATCGGCCTATTTGGCCGCTGATGACGCTATCGACCACCATCATGCGCTGGTGCGCGAGACGGCCGCGCGCATCGCCGAGGGCGCGGCAGACTCGTATGCCTATGCGCAAGCTGCGTTCGAGTTCGTGCGCGACGCGATCCCGCACTCCGCCGACAGTGGCGACATCCGCGTCACCTGGCGTGCCTCGGACGTCCTGGGGCAGCGCACCGGAATCTGCTACGCCAAGGCCCACGCGCTGGCCGCGCTCCTGCGGGCCGAGGACATCCCCACCGCACTCTGCTACCAGCGGTTGCTGCACGACGACGGCAGTGCGCACTGTGTGCACGGACTGGTCGCCGTGCGGTTCCGCGGTGCATGGCACCGTCAGGATCCACGCGGCAACAAGCCGGGGGTCGACGCCCAGTTCTCACTCGACGGTGAGCGCCTCGCTTTCGCTCCCGACCCGAAGTCCCATGAGACGGACTATCCCGTGCTGTACGCCGAACCTCACCCAGCCGTGCTGCGCGCCCTCCAGGGCGCCTCCGACCGTGAGCACCTGTGGAAGACCCTCCCCACCGCACTTTGAGGGGGCACGGCAGGCGATGTCGCGGCGGGGGCTGAACCGGCCGAGCTGCTCGAGAAGTTCAGCCCCGGAGCGCGGCTCACTCTCCACGCCCCGGCATTCTCAGGCGCCGGTCAGTGCGCCTCGGCGGCCTTCACCTCGGCGGGCGTCGGAGCCGTACCGCCGAGGTGGGCCGGCAGCCACCAGGTGTCGTCCGGGCCCTTCGGGCGCACGGGGTAGGCGCGCTGCGCGGCCTCGAGGAGCTCCTGGACCCGGTCGCGCAGCCGCCGCGTGATCGCGCCCGCGTACTGGTCGCGGGGGGCCTCCACCGCCTCGCCGACCCGGATAGTGATCGGGATGTGGTCGCGCTTGAAGTTGCGCGGGCGGCCCTTGGTCCACAGGCGCTGCGTACCCCACACGGCCATCGGGATGATCGGCACCCCGGCCTCCTGGGCCAGGCGTGCGGCACCGGACTTGAAGCTCTTCAGCGTGAACGACTGCGAGATGGTCGCCTCGGGGAACACCCCGATGATCTCGCCCGACCGCAGCGAGTCGAGCGCGTGTGCGTACGCGTGCTCACCCTGCTTGCGGTCCACGGGGATGTGCTTCATCGCGCGCATCAGCGGTCCGGACACCTTGTGCCGGAACACCGACTCCTTCGCCATGAAGCGCACCAGACGCTGCTGCGGCCGCGCCGCCAGGCCGTTGAAGACGAAGTCCAGGTACCCGATGTGGTTGCTGACCAGCACCGCACCGCCCGAGCGCGGAATGTTCTCCGACCCCTGGCAGTCGATCTTCAGGTCCAGGGCCTTGAACAGCGTGAGTGCGGCACCGATGACCGGACGGTAGACAAGCTCTGCCATGCGTGGGGAGGACCCTTCGTCTCTGCCTGGGGAGGGGGCTGCTCCCGGCGATTAAGTTACGCAGCCGTAGGTTTTCGGCTTTGCGCCGATCGTGCCCCAAGAACGAACGAGTAGCCAGTCCTGGCTCCCCTGAAGCGCGAGATCCTCGTCACGTTGGAGTAAACGAACGGATACGCAAAGGCCGCTGAACCGGGAATCTTTGACACCCGGCGGACGCTGACAACGGGAAGACGAACAGGGCGTTGCTGCACCGACGACGTGCACAGGGCATGACCGACGAGCGGAGCAGGAGGACGAGAGTGCGCGGACGGGACGGAGGCCGCCGGCTCGGGACGGCGGAGCTGGGCGGCGAGTTGGGCGAGCGGGCGACGCTCGTTCAGTTCTCCAGCGCCTTCTGCCAGCCCTGCCGGGCCACGCGCCGCGTGCTTTCCGACGTCGCCGGACTCGTCCCCGGCGTCCGGCACCTCGACATCGACGCCGAGGACCATCTGGACCTCGTACGGGAGTTGGACATCGTCCGAACGCCCACGGTGCTGGTCCTCGACGCGGAGGGGCACATCGTGCGCCGGGCGACCGGTCAGCCGCGCAAGGCCGACGTGATCGCAGCGCTCGGGGAGGCCGTCTGACGCATGGTGAGCAGGCTCCCAGATACCGGAACAGGCTTGACTGCAACGGCCATCTATCATCAGCCTGACTCTCATGCCCCCGGAACTCCTTCTTCACGAGCGCGTCGATGTGGATCTCGCCCGCAATGCGAGCGCCCGCTGTCCCGGCCGCTGAACAGTCGCCGACCCGCTCGCACCACCGACAGAAGGACCGCTCCATGACGGCCACTCCCGGCCTCGGCAATCCCCAGCTCGCATCCCCGGACCTGCTGCGCTCCGTCTTCCGGCAGCATGCCGCCGGAGTGGCGGTGATCACCGCGCAGGGCTGCCGCCCCGTCGGCTTCACCGCCACCTCGCTCACCTCCGTCTCCGCGGAGCCCCCGGTCATCTCGTTCGGCGTCGGCCTCGGTTCCTCCAGCTGGCCGGTGCTCGCCGAGTCCGAGCACGTCGGCGTGCACATACTCGGCGAGCATCAGCAGGAGTTGGCCGCCACCTTCGCCCGCAGCGGCGCCGAGCGCTTCGGCGCGCCCACCCGCTGGTACGAGGGACCACATGGCGTGCCCGTACTCGAGGGCGTCCTCGCCTGGCTCGTCTGCCGGGTCGTCGCCCGGGTGCCGGCCGGTGATCACCGCATTGTCCTGGCCGAGGCGGTGGTCGGCGACCCCTCGGGCGCGGGACGCCCGCTCCTGTACCACCAGGGGCGCTTCAACGCGCTGCGCGACTGAGAGATCGCGGTTACACAGCGTTGCGAAGGTCACAGTTCAAAGCGCTTGCTTAGTGGGCAGGTACCGAGTGTACTGACGAGTAATATTTCGTTCGGAGCGCGGGCCGCCACGAGCGGAATCTGCCGCTTCAGGCGCCTATGCTGCCTGCAACAAGGCAGCCCAGTTATGTCGATGCAGTAGGAGAGCCGGCGTGAGCTTGAGGATCGTTGTCTGTGTGAAGTACGTGCCCGACGCCACCGGCGACCGGCACTT
>NZ_LOHS01000140.1 GCF_001642995.1 Streptomyces jeddahensis | reverse complement strand
TACCTCCCGCACCTTGATACCCCTTGTCCGCGAAGCACTTGACGCCGGCCTCGGCTCGCCGGCGAGCGCGCCGGTGTGCGAGACGGTCAGCGCGGCGGACTACATCACCGTGGATGTGACCGTCTGGCGGTGATGCCGGATCGGATACGCCGCGAGCCTGCCCATGCACGACGAGTTGGTCGTCGTACGGACCCGGTGGCGTGGGCAGCGCGTGCCGTTGCCGTCCGTACTGGCGTGAGCAGCGGGTAACGGTCCTCTGCTGAAGCGTCGCGAAGGAGTGATCGTCTCAAGCTGTGGGCCGTTGAGGTTCTTCACGCCGCGGCGGTCTCGGGAGGCGTCTTACGAGGTGACCCCTCTGGAAGCGGGGCGCCGGCCCGGTCTGCCGCGCCCAGTAGCTGCATGGGCGGCCATTTCGTGCTGTGCGCTGCCTCGACGTCCGGGTGGCTGGGGTCCTGGATGGTGAACCACGGGGCCACAGACCGATGAGACGCATCCCCGTCAAGGTGAGTTGAGACCGCATCGCAACGTCGATCGTTTGACAGGTCTAACGGCGCCGACATGTGACGTACTACCGTCGAACCGTTCATCCTCCTTGTAATCAAAGGTAATTGACCCGCCCGCGCCATGCAGAAACGTGCCTTCTAGGGGTGCTTACGCTCCCGCACAACCCCGGTGGATGAGGCCTACGATCGGCTCGCTATGACAGCAGCAGAAAAGCACCAGGTGAGCCGCGCGGAGACCCCGCGTCGAGGCAGCCGGACGGCCAGAGCAGGCATCAGGGATGTCGCTGCGGCCGCCGGTGTCTCCATCACGACCGTC
>NZ_LOHS01000139.1 GCF_001642995.1 Streptomyces jeddahensis | reverse complement strand
TGGTAACGCCGGACGGGCTATTTGGTCCGCCGGACGGGCTCACCGGCCCCGCCCGGCCGCCGGCTCGCCCTCAGTCGAACCAGCGGTCCCGGGCCAGTTCCTCCGTGCGGGACGGGTCCTCCAGGAGGGCCGCGACCTCGAAGCGGCGCGGCCACTGGCCCGCCGCCCAGGCCAGGCCCGCCGCGACGCCCTCCAGGGTCGCCGCGTGGACCGTGCCGTCGGGCGTCTGGCGCCAGTCCAGCTCCGTGCCGGCCACGACGAGTTCCTCGTACTCGGTGTACGTCGCCGGGGTCGCCGGGCCGAGGAGCACCCGGACCGGCTCCGGGACCGGGTGCACCACGCCCTCACCCGTCACCTCGGCGCTCACCGTCTCGCCGAGGCGCCGTACCTGGAACAGCTCGGCGAGGTCCGCGGCGCGCGACGGGCGTACCGGGAGTAGGGGCAGCCCGGCGGTGAGCGGCAGCAGGTCGGGGGTGTCCGCGACCACCGCGTCGGCCGCGTCGACGACCGTGACACGGCCGTCCACGACGGCCCGCAGCTCGTCCGGCAGTGTCACCTGCTCCGGGTCCAGATCCGCCACCAGGCCGTAGAGCGCGTGGAGTTGGGCTGCGGTGACGTCACGCTCCGGGTCGGCGAGGCGGTCGAGGAGCTCCGCCGCGCCGCCGGGCTCGTAGAGGAGCGCGGCGACGGAGGTACGGACGCCGAGGGCCCGCAGCACCTGCTCGTCGTCGAAGCCGGTCGCGTCCGCCGAGTCGTACAGCCCCGCCAGCAGCGGATCCCCGCCCGCGGCCCGCAGACCGGCCGGGCGGCGGCCGTCGAGCACCGGGTGGCCGCGCAGCCACCAGGCCGTGTACGGGCGGACCGTCTCGGTCGTGCCGTCCGGCAGCAGGATGCGCACCGGCTGCGTGAGGGCGTCCCGCAGCGGCGGCTGCGACAGCAGCGCGAGCGCCTGCGGCCAGCGGTCGTCGTCGACGAGGTCGAGATCGCGTACGGCGATGATCTCGGTGGCGACGGGCGGTACGGGCGTGTCGGGCAGCCGGTCGAGGACGTCCTCGCACCAGACGTCGACGGCGTCGAGCAGGCCGGCGTCGTCGGGCTCGGGGAAGTCGCCGCTGCGCGGCTCCAGTTCGTCCGGGTCGAGGACCACGTCCGTGGCGCGGACCAGCGCGAAGTTCGCGAGGACCCCGCAGGCGGCGAGCGGCTGCTCGCCCCAGCGCTCGGCCAGCTCGGCGTCCACCTCGGCCAGTTCGCCCTCGCGCATGACCTGTGCGAAGGGGCTGCCCGGCAGGACAAGCTCGCCGGCCGGGGCCAGTTCCCCGTCCTCGTCGGGCAGCGCGAGCGCCCCGAGCCACGGCTCGTCGCCCGGGTCGAGCCCGGCGTCCCGTACGAGCGCGAGGACGAGGTCCGCGAGCTCCTCCGCGTCCAGCGCCTCCTCGTCCCAGGTGTCGTCCTCCAGCGAACCGGCGACGGCGGCCCGTACCTGCGGCGTCGTCAGAACGGCCCGTGGGGTGGCGGGCAGCGCCCCAAGCTTCTCGAGGAGAGGGTGCGCGGCGTCGGGGTGCGCGACCTTGAGGCCGAGCCGGGCCAGGGCAGACGGAGCGGCGGGCTCCTCCCTGCGCTCCTCGTACTCGCCCGACGGCGGCACCGGCAGCAGCACCTGCCGCGGCCCGATCGTCGTACGGCCGTCGGCGAGCGGCACCGGCAGCCCGGAGAGCCGGTCCGGGTCGACGCCCGCGAGGCTGTCGTACAGCCGCCGCCACCACGCGGGTTCCCGCTCCAGACCGGCGAGCCGGTCGATGGCCTCGGTCAGCGGGACGCGGGCGACACCCAGCGTGCGCAGCTCCACGCGGCGTTCGAGACCGGCGGGCAGCAGGCTCGGCAGCACCTCGGCCAGCACCCGCACCGTCTCGGCGCCCGCGCCCTCGACGACCTCGGCCTCGCGCGGCCGCAGCGCCACGGGGCCTGCGGCCGCCATGCCGGGGACAGGGGCCTCGCCCTCGGGGGCCCAGGCCGGCGCGCCCTCGGCGCCGCGTGCCCACCCCGGGGCGGCCCCGGTGTCCGGTTCCCAGGCCGGCGCGGCCTCGGCCTCCTCGCGCTCCACCGCGGGCGGCAGGAAGGCCGTACGCGGCAGCCGGTCGAGGATGGCCTGGCGGAGCGCCCCGTCCAGGACGCCCTTGCCGAGCGGTCCCGGCACGAGATCGATCAGGCCGGTACTCAAGGGGCGCCAGGCCGCGAGCAGTTCGGCGTACGCATCCGCCGCGCGCTGCACGAGGAAGTCGGTCAGCGGGCCCGGCGCGGCGTGTCGGCGCATCGTGTCCAGCGGCAGCGACGCGATGAGCAGCGCCGGTACACCGAGTGCTTCGTCGCTCGGCGTCGGCGCGTGTACGACCGGGGCGGTACGGGGGCGGCGCGGTCCGCCCTCCTCGTCCACCGGGACAGCCCAGGTCACGGACCAGTAAGGGCGCAGCCGCTCCTCGACCGGGCGGTCGGCGAGCAGCTCGAGGTCGAGGGAGCCGTGGTGGCTGACGGTGCGCCAGCGGCTCGTACCGTCGCGGGTGTCCTCGATGACGACGTCGGAGGCGGCCTCGGGGTGCGGGCGCCGCCGCAGAGTACGGACGCCGTCCTGGGCGCCCTGCGTCTCGACGACGACCTCCTCGAGACCCGGGAGGCTCAGCAGGAGCGCGTCGTCGATGCCTTCGAGCAGCCGCTCGACCAGGTCTCCGGCTGCGGCGTCGCGCAGCGGCAGGATGACGACGGAGTCGTACCCCTCGGGGGCGGTGCCCTCGGCGGGCAGCGGCAGGCGGAGGAGCGGTACGTGGCCCTCGCGGCGGCGCAGCTCGTCGCCGAGGCCGGGGCTGTGGCGCGCGGTCTCGGCGGCCAGCTCGCGGGCCTCGGCGAGCGACCACCGTACGCCGCCGTGGCGGCCGACCAGCGCGGGCTCGTCGGTCACGGCGAGCACGGCGGCGAAGCCGACGCCGAAGCGGCCGACGGCGGCCGTCCTGCCCTCGCCGTGCGCCTCGCGCTTCGCGGAGGCGCGCAGCGTGGACAGGGACTCGACGCCTGTCGCGTCGAGGGGAGCGCCGGTGTTCGCGGCGGCGAGGACGCCGTCGCGCAGGGTGAGGCGGAGCCGGCCGGGTACGCCCGCCCGTGCGGCGGCGTCGGCGGCGTTCTGCGCCAGCTCAACGACGAGGCGGTCGCGGTAGCCGCCGAGCGCCAGGTCCTCCTCGGCGTTGGCGTCCTCCCGGAACCGGGCCGGGCTGGCGCCCCATGCGTCGAGCACCCCGCGCCGCAGACGCGCCGTCCCGAACGGATCCGCCCCCTCCGGGGCCGGCCGCACGAACTTGCTCACGGTGGTCACTCCTTGCCTCCGGCACGGTTGCTGTTCCCGGCGTCGGCGCGGTTACGCGCCGCCGCCGCCCGAAGGTACCGCGCGCGGGGTGCACCTGCCCGCGCCGGTTCGCCACCTGCCGCCGTCACCGGGCCGTCGCCGGCTGGTGCGCCACCTGGCGGTGGCTGGGTCGGGGCCGCGCCGGGATGTACGTCCTCGGTCTGGCGCCGAACCGTCATCGTT
>NZ_LOHS01000138.1 GCF_001642995.1 Streptomyces jeddahensis | reverse complement strand
TTGCTGGGGGCACCTCCCAGCGGTAGCTGGGGGAGGGTGGGCACAACCCACGACGGCGGGCGCCCCGGCCCAGTACCCGCACCCCCGTGGGGGTGGGCACAAGCCCGACGGCGGGCACCCGGCACGAAACCCAGACCCAGCGGCCAGCGTTAGGGTACGCACATGGACAACCCGCACCCCCCTCCGCACGGCGGATGGCCCGGCAACGAGCTGGAGGAGGTGCTCGCCGCCTCCCTCGGCGTCCCCACGGCGGGTGCCCGCATCGTCGAGGTGCTCGGCCGCAGCCCCATATGGATCCCCCTGCCGGCCGGCGGCGGCCCCGACAGCCGCAGCCTGGACCTGCCGACCCTGGAGATAGAAGGACAGGCCTACGTCCCCGTCTTCAGCTCCGAGCAGCAGTTCCGCCAGGTCGTCGGCGACCGCATGAGTTACACCGTGGCACCCGCCGTCGAGTTCGCACGCGGACTGCCCCCGGGCCTCGGTATAGCCGTCAACCCGGACGGCGCGGTCGGCGTACCGCTGCCCCCGCCCGCCGTGTCCGAACTGTGCCGGGTGGGACGCACGCCCCTCGACGGTCCCGCGAGCGGCGGACGCGTACGCCTCTTCGAACCCGACTGGCAGGACGACCCGGTGGACTTCCTGTCCGCGGCCTCCGGGGAGTTCGCGGAGGCCGGCATCGTGCTCACCGCACGCCGCTGCCTCGCCAGCATCGAGGGAGGCGACCCGGTGCTCTTCGTCGGCGTGGAACTCTCCCAGTGGGAGGGCAGCGCGAGGAACATCCCGATGGACGCGCTGGGCCGCGCCCTCGGCCGCGTGCCGGTGGCCTGGCCGGTGAACCTCGTCCTCATGGACATGGCCCAAGACCCGGTGGCCGACTGGATGCGCGAGAAGGTGCGCCCCTTCTACCGACGTGAACACTGACGGGGCTCTCTGTCGGCTGCGCCTGCTGAGCCTGCGGCACCCAGTACGTCAAGCCGCTGTCAGTACCGCCCCCTAACCTGGTTTCATGTCGGGGCGGGGCGGATTTCCGGCCATGGCCCGAGCGCTGGCGCCCGGAAGATGCAGAATGACTCGGTCGGGCCGCGGCGGTGAGCGTCTGTGCGCGCATCCGGCGATCCCGTCGGGTCCGTAAGAGTGCGTCATGAAGGGGCGGTCAAGGGTGAGTGCGTCGGGCACGACTGCGGCCGGGCAGGTCGAGCACATGCTGCGGCAGGTGACGCCCGGGCGTTACGACGCGTACGAGGCGCTGCTGCGTGCGCTCGCCGACCCGGCGACCGGCCAGGTGTGGATGCTGCTCTGGCACGGGCAGGCCGGATCCCCGGACGCCCAGTACGGGAACATCGAGGTCGACGGGTTCAACTACGCGCCCTGCGTCACCTCGGCGCAGGAGCTCTCGGCCAGCGGCTGGACACGCGCCACGGAGGTCGTGAGCGGCCTCGGCGCGGCCCGCGCGCTCTACCCCGACCACTACGGCATCTGGCTCAACCCGCATGCTCCGGGCGGCGGCGTCGGCGTTCCCTGGCTGGACCTGCGCCGCATCGCCACCGGGCTCGACCGGCAGCCCGCAGGACCGCTCCGGCTCAGCGAACCGGCCATCGAGATCCCGCAGTTCTACGCCCTGCTCACGCAGAACGCCCACCGCACCCCCGCCGTGCGGTCGTTGCGCCGCGCCTGGGTGCAGCCCGCACTGGGCGCGCCCTATTTGGCGATCGGCCTCGATGTATACGACACCAGCGGACCGGCCGTCGACTCGGTGCGGGCGATGATGCAGCAGTCGATCGCGGCCGTGCCGGACGGACTGCCGGTCTCGACCGTCGCGATGGCCGACGACCACGACCCGGTCGCGATGTGGCTCCGCGCCAATTCCCGGCCGTTCTACGACCGCGAGGCCCACGCGGCCCCCGCGGCGCCGGTTGCGGGATATGGATATCCGCCGCCCCAGGCCACGTACTGAACCGTTCCGCCTCGCCAGCACCGCTGCGCCCGCACCCATCCCTGAAGGCACTGGGAGGCACGAAACCG
Organism: Streptomyces jeddahensis; assembly: GCF_001642995.1. Classification (GTDB taxonomy): domain Bacteria; phylum Actinomycetota; class Actinomycetes; order Streptomycetales; family Streptomycetaceae; genus Streptomyces; species Streptomyces jeddahensis. The sequence continues at coordinate 13,642 of NZ_LOHS01000138.1, read as the reverse complement.
TGCCCGCAGCGGCAATCTCGAGGACACATTCACCTGTTCCGCCCTGTGGACGACTCGTGCAGCAGCACCAACCCGATATGTCCGCTCTGACGTCGTCTGGTGGTGAAAGTGGCGCAGTTCTACGCGCGTGAACCCTTTCGGCCCAACTGACCCCGCGTCCGAGGGGCGTTCACGTGCGTCCGGATAACGGAAACCCCAGGACAGCATCACGTTTAGGCATCCATTCGCCGTACGGTCTGGCAACAGATCACGACGGCGTTGAAGACTCCCGCTCCAAGGGGGTTTGAGACACCCCTCGCTGATGACTTGTGGATTGATCGACGCCGCTACAGCGGCAAGTGCGGCCCGGCCACCGCCGGTTGAGAGGGGTCCCTGCCTGATGACGGCACCACTGCACGAGCCGACCGCGGAAGCGGCCCCGCCCGCGTCCGCAGACCCCGCCGGTGCGGGGGTGAAGAAGGTCGAGGGCCGCTCCCTCAAGCAGATCGCCTGGAACCGTCTGAAGCAGGACAAGGTCGCGCTCGCCGGCGGCATCACCGTGTTCGTGCTGGTCCTGGTGGCCGTGTTCGCTCCCTTGATCGTGAGCCTGCTGGGGCACCCGCCGAACGAGTTCCACCAGGAGAAGCTCGACCCGCTGACCAACCTCCCGCAGGGAGCGTTCGGCGGAATGAGCAGCGACTTCCTCTTCGGCGTCGAGCCCAACAAGGGCCGCGACGTCTTCAGCCGAATCGTCTACGGCGCCCGGATCTCGCTCCTCGTGGCCTTCCTCGCCGCCGTGGTCGCGGTCGTGCTCGGCACGCTCTTCGGTATCGTCGCGGGCTACTTCGGCGGCTGGATCGACGCCCTCATCAGCCGCACCATGGACGTGCTGCTGTCCTTCCCGCAGCTGCTCTTCATCATCTCGCTGGTCTCGGTCCTCCCGGACGACCTGCTGGGCCTGACCGGTTCGGGGGTGCGGATCGCCGTACTCGTCGCGGTCATCGGCTTCTTCGGCTGGCCGTACGTCGGCCGCATCGTCCGCGGCCAGACCCTGAGCCTGAGGGAGCGCGAGTACATCGAAGCCGCGCGCAGCCTCGGCGGAGGACGGCGGCACATCCTCTTCCGGGAACTGCTGCCCAACCTCGTCGCTCCCATCACCGTCTACGCGACGCTGATGATCCCCACCAACATCCTCACGGAGGCGGCCCTCAGCTTCCTCGGCGCGGGTGTCCGGCCGCCGACGGCCTCGTGGGGCGGCATGCTGCGCGACGCGCTGGAGACCTACGAGCACGACCCGATGTTCATGGTCTTCCCCGGCGCGACGATCTTCATCACCGTGCTCGCCTTCAACCTCTTCGGGGACGGTCTGCGCGACGCGCTCGACCCCAAGGGGACCCGATAACCGAACGACTCGCCCCTGCCGCACCGTCAGGTGGCTCTTCTCCCATGGTTCTCCGGCACAGGCCCGGGACCGCGAATCTCGGAGGTTACGAGAAAATGCCCACAGGTTCCCCGAAGCGACGGCTCGCTGCTGGCGCAGCCCTCGTTGTCGCGGCGCTGGTGACCACCACGGCGTGCGGCGGCGGTGACGGCGAGAACGGCAGCGACGACGCGAAGGGCGCCGGCTACAACGCCGCGCTCAACAAGGTCGTCAACGCGTCCACCAAGAAGGGCGGGACGCTGAAGTTCATCGGCAAACAGGACTTCGACTCCCTGGACCCGCAGCGCACCTACTACGGCATGACCTGGGACTTCATGCGGTTCTTCACCCGCACCCTGGTCACGTACGACACCAAGCCGGGCGAGGCGTCCAACAAGCTCGTCGGCGACCTGGCCACCGGTCCCGCCGAGGTCTCGGCCGACGGCAAGACCTACACGTACAAGCTGCGTGACGGCCTCACGTGGGAGGACGGCTCCAAGCTGACCTCCAAGGACATCAAGTACGGCATCGAGCGCATCTGGGCGACGGACGTCATCACCGGCGGCCCGGCGTACATCAAGCAGACGCTCGACCCCAAGGGCGAGTACCCGGGCCCCTACAAGGACAAGTCCAAGGACAAGCTGGGCTTGAAGGCGATCGAGACGCCCGACGACCAGACCATCGTCTTCAAGCTGCCCAAGCCCAACGGCGACTTCGAGCAGTTCCTGGCGATGCCCACCGGCGCCCCGGTGAAGCAGAGCGAGGACACGGGCGCCAAGTACACGCAGCGTCCGTTCTCCTCCGGCCCGTACAAGGTCCAGTCGTACAAGGCGAACAAGGGGCTGACCCTGGTCCGCAACGACAAGTGGAACAAGGCGTCGGACCCGATCCGCCCGGCCCTCCCGGACAAGATCACCGTGACGATCTCCGCCAACCTGGAGGAGAACGACAAGCGGCTGATGGAAGGCGACTACGACCTCGACGTCAACGGCACGGGCATGACCCAGTCCGGCCGCGTCACCGCCGTCCAGGACCACAAGGCGAACGTCGACAACATCCAGACGTCCTTCGTCCGCTACGTGGCGCTTGTCCACACCGCGAAGCCGCTGGACGACGTCCACTGCCGCAAGGCCGTCTTCTACGCAACGGACTTCGCGGGCCTGCAGCAGACCCGCGGTGGCGCGATCGCCGGTGGTGAGATCGCCAACTCCACCTTCCCGAAGTCGATCCCGGGCTACAGCGACTACGACCCGTACGGGATCCTCGCCCGCAAGGGCAAGCCGGACCTCGCCAAGGCGAAGGCGGAGCTGAAGGAGTGCGGCGAGCCGAACGGCTTCTCCACCAAGATCAGCGCCCGTAACAACAACCCGGGCGAGGTCGACACCGCCGAGGCCCTGCAGGAGCAGCTCGCCAAGGTCGGTATCAAGGTCGAGGTCGACCCGATCGACGGCGCCGAGTCCTCCAGCATCACCGGCTCGCCGAAGGTCGTGAAGGAGCGCGGCTACGGCATGACGATGAGCGGCTGGGGCCCGGACTTCCCGACCGGCCAGGGCTACGCGCAGCCGCTGTTCGACAGCCGCTTCCTGTTCGAGAGCGGCAACTACAACGAGTCGCAGATCAAGGACAAGACGATCGACAAGATCTTCGACGACGCGATCGCGACGACCGACAAGGCCAAGGCCGAGGAGCTGTACAAGCAGCTCGACAAGCGCCTGCTCGACAACGCCGACTGGATGCCGTTCATCTACGAGAAGAACATCTCGTGGCGCAGCCCGCGGCTGACGAACGTCTACTCGTCCGCCGCGTACAACGGCCGGTACGACTACGTGTCGCTGGGCGTCGTCAAGTAGTCGCCGAACACCCGTAGTCACCGTTTCCACGCCGCCGAATCCCGCCAGTCCGAAGGGCAGGTGATGGCCCCGGGCGGCGGCCGGGACCTCTCACGAGGAGGTCCCGGCCGCCGCCGGGCCGCGCACAGTGCTTGCTTATCTCATCCGGCGCCTGATCGCCGTCGTCATCATGGTGCTGGTCGTACTGCTCGCGACCTTCACCGTCTTCTTCATGCTGCCCAAGTGGGCGGGACAGGACATCGCCGTCCTCTTCGCCGGCAAGGCATCGGGTGCCGAGCAAGTCGAGGGCATCCGCACCAAACTGGGCCTCGACCAGCCGCTGCTCGTGCAATTCTGGGACTTCGTCAGGGCCATCCCGATGGGTCGCGACTACGCCAACGGCACCGACGTGACCCACTGCCCCGCCCCCTGCTTCGGCTACTCCTTCCGTACGGAGGAGCCGGTGTGGACCACGCTCAAGGACGCGCTGCCCGTCACCGGCGCCCTCGCCGCCGGCGCCTGCGTCCTGTGGCTGGCCGCGGGCGTCGCGACCGGTGTGCTCTCCGCCCTGAAGCGGGGCTCCCTCTGGGACCGCGCCGCGATGATCGCCGCGCTCGGCGGCGTCTCCCTGCCGATCTTCTTCACCGGCATGGTCGCGATGGGCATCTTCGTGCACAGCCTGGGCTGGGTGCACATCGAGGACAACCTGAGCACGGACGACTCCATCGGCGTCTGGTTCCAGACGCTGCTGCTGCCATGGATCGTGCTCGCCCTCCTGAACGCGGCCATGTACGCCCGCCTCACCCGCGCAACGATGCTCGAGGTGCTCGGCGAGGACTACATCCGCACCGCCCGCGCCAAGGGGCTCGGTGAGCGTGTCGTCATCACCCGGCACGCCCTGCGTTCCGCGATGACGCCGATCCTGACCGTCTTCGGTCTCGATCTCGGCGTCCTGCTCGGCGGCGCCGTGCTGACGGAGTCCACGTTCAACCTGCCGGGACTCGGTCTCGCCGCGGTCCAGGCCATCAGCTCCAAGGACCTGCCGGTGATCCTCGGCGTGACCCTGTTCGCGGCCCTCGCGATCGCCGTCGCGAACCTCGTCGTGGACCTCCTGTACGCCGTGATCGACCCCCGAGTGAGGCTCGCATGACCGACATCGGCAAGAGCGGAGCGGCCGTCGGCGAGCCCGTCGCCCAGGGCTCGCCCGCCCCGACCGCCTTCCTCGAAGTCCGCGACCTCAAGGTGCACTTCCCCACCGACGACGGCCTGGTCAAGTCCGTCGACGGGCTCAGCTTCCAGCTGGAGAAGGGCAAGACCCTCGGCATCGTGGGCGAGTCCGGCTCCGGCAAGTCCGTGACCTCGCTCGGCATCATGGGCCTGCACACCGCCGGCCAGTACGGCAAGCGGAAGGCGCAGCTCTCCGGCGAGATCTGGCTGGACGGTCAGGAGCTGCTGTCCGCCGACCCGGACGAGGTGCGCAAGCTGCGCGGCCGCGAGATGTCCATGATCTTCCAGGACCCGCTGTCCGCCCTGCACCCGTACTACTCGATCGGCCAGCAGATCGTGGAGGCGTACCGGGTCCACCACGACGTGGACAAGAAGACCGCCCGCAGGCGCGCCGTCGAGATGCTCGACCGGGTGGGCATCCCCCAGCCGGACAAGCGGGTCGACAGCTACCCGCACGAGTTCTCCGGCGGCATGCGCCAGCGCGCGATGATCGCGATGGCGCTGGTCAACAACCCCGAGCTGCTCATCGCGGACGAGCCGACGACCGCCCTGGACGTGACGGTCCAGGCGCAGATCCTCGACCTGATCCGCGATCTGCAGAAGGAGTTCGGCTCCGCGGTCATCATCATCACCCACGACCTCGGAGTGGTCGCCGAGCTCGCGGACGACATCCTCGTGATGTACGGCGGCCGCTGCGTGGAGCGCGGCCCGGCCGAGAGCGTGTTCTACGAGCCCCGGCACCCGTACACCTGGGGCCTGCTCGGCTCGATGCCGCGGCTCGACCGCGAGCAGACCGACCGGCTGATCCCGGTCAAGGGCTCCCCGCCGTCACTGATCAACATTCCGTCGGGCTGTGCCTTCAACCCACGCTGCCCGTACGCCGACCTGCCCAAGGACAACGTGACCCGCACCGTCCGTCCCGAGCTCGCCGAGGTCGGCAGCCGGCACTGGGCCGCCTGCCATATGACGCAGGAGCAGCGGGAACGTATCTGGACCGAAGAGATTGCGCCCAAGCTGTGAGCGGGAACCCCGAGAAGAGCGCCGTGACGAGCGAGGACAAGGCCGTGACCATTCCCGCGCAGAGCGGCGGCGCCACGCTGAAACAGGGTCCCGCCCAGGGCGAGACCCTGCTCAAGGTCACCGGGCTGCAGAAGCACTTCCCCATCCGCAAGGGTCTCCTGCAGCGCCAGGTCGGCGCCGTCAAGGCGGTCGACGGCCTCGACTTCGAGGTGCGCTCGGGCGAGACGCTCGGCGTCGTGGGCGAGTCGGGCTGCGGCAAGTCGACGATGGGGCGGCTGATCACGCGGCTGCTGGAACCGACCGCCGGGAAGATCGAGTTCGAGGGCAAGGACATCACGCACCTCGGCGTCGGCGGGATGCGCCCGCTGCGCCGCGACGTGCAGATGATCTTCCAGGACCCGTACTCGTCGCTGAACCCGCGCCACACGATCGGCACGATCGTCGGTGCGCCCTTCCGGCTGCAGGGCGTCACGCCCGAGGGCGGCATCAAGAAGGAGGTGCAGCGGCTCCTCGAGGTCGTGGGCCTCAACCCCGAGCACTACAACCGCTACCCGCACGAGTTCTCCGGCGGCCAGCGCCAGCGCATCGGCATCGCCCGCGCGCTCGCGCTCAACCCGAAGCTCGTCGTGGCGGACGAGCCGGTCTCCGCCCTGGACGTGTCGATCCAGGCGCAGGTGGTGAACCTGCTCGACGACCTGCAGGAAGAGCTGGGCCTCACGTATGTGATCATCGCCCATGACCTGTCGGTCGTCCGGCACGTGTCCGACCGGATCGCGGTGATGTACCTCGGCAAGATCGTCGAGCTCGCCGACCGGGACTCGCTGTACAAGGCGCCGATGCACCCGTACACCAAGGCCCTGATGTCGGCGGTGCCCATCCCGGACCCCAGGCGCCGGGCGGCGAAGAGCGAGCGCATCCTGCTCAAGGGCGACGTGCCGTCGCCGATCTCGCCGCCGAGCGGCTGCCGCTTCCACACCCGCTGCTGGAAGGCGACGGAGACCTGCCGGACGCAGGAGCCGCCGCTGCTCGAGCTGAAGCCGGGCCAGCAGGTCGCCTGCCACCACCCCGAGAACGCCGAGGACCAGGCACCGCAGGACACCGTTCTGCTGTCGGCGGCCACCGAGGCGATCGAGGTCGTGACGGTGGGCGGGGACGAGCCGGCGAAGACGGCTGCCGAGCAGACGCCCGAGCCGGAGACGTCTGAGCCGGAGATGTCTGAGCCGGAAGCGTCCGCGTCCGAGGGCTCCGCGTCCGAGGGCTCCGCGTCCGAGCCGCCCGCGTCCGAGCCGTCCGTGCCGGAACCGTCTGGTGAGAAGCGGGTCAAGGAGTAGATCGACATCACGGTCCGTGGTCGGACGGGAGCCCGGCGAGGCCGCTCTCCCGTCCGGCGGCACCGCCCTGACCTGCGACGTCACGGCACACCCGGCGCACAGGTAAGAATGTCGGGTGCTCCAGGATCTGTTCACCCCCTCCGTCCAGCATGCGCTCGACCTCGCCGGGATCTTCGTCTTCGCCATCTCCGGCGCCCTCCTCGCCGTACGCAAGAACTTCGACGTCTTCGGCATCGCCGTACTCGCGGAGGTCACCGCGCTGGGCGGAGGGGTGCTGCGCGACCTGATCATCGGGGCCGTCCCGCCGGCCGCCTTCACGGATCTCGGGTACTTCCTCACGCCGCTGGTCGCGGCGGCGCTGGTCTTCTTCCTGCATCCGGAGGTGGAGCGGATCCAGACGGGGGTGAACGTCTTCGACGCCGCGGGGCTCGGGCTCTTCTGCGTCACCGGCACCACCAAGGCGTACGAGCACGGGCTCGGGCTGACCGCCTCGGCGGCTCTCGGGGTTGCGACGGCCGTGGGCGGCGGTGTGCTGCGCGACATCATCGCCAACGAGGTGCCGTCGCTGGTCCGCTGGGACCGGGACCTGTACGCGGTGCCCGCCATGGTCGGCACGGCGATGGTCGCGCTGTGCATCAAGTTCGACGCGCTGTCCGCCGTCACGAGCGGAATCGCCGTGGTGACCGCGTTCGTCCTGCGGCTCCTCGCGATGCGGTACCACTGGCGCGCACCACGAGCCTGGAACCGGAGGTCCACGGCGGTGGAGCCCGGCGATACACCTGGGGAATTCAAAGCTACCGCTTAGTAGTTTTCTGTTGTACGGTGCCGCCATGGCAGCAGCACATGCTGGGCAGACGACCCAGGCCACCATCGGGGACAGCGAGTTCGACCGGGACACCGCGGTCACGCCGCGCGAGCCGGGCGTGTACGAGGCTGAGCTCTCCGGGGGCTGGACGATCGCGGGCGCCGTCAACGGCGGCTACCTCCTCGCCCTCCTGGGCCGGGCCCTCGCGGACACCCTGCCGCACGCCGACCCCTTCACGATCTCGGCGCACTATCTGACGGCGTCCCGTCCGGGCCCCGCCCTCATCCGGACGGAGACCGTGCGCACCGGCCGCACCCTCTCGACCGGCCAGGCGTCGCTCCTGCAGTACGACGACGAGGGCAACGAGGTCGAGCGCATCCGGGTGCTCGCCTCCTACGGCGACCTCGACGGGCTCCCCGACGACGTACGCACCGCGGCCGAGCCGCCCCGGATGCCGCCCGTCGAGCAGTGCTTCGGCGCGGACGACGCCCCGAAGGGCGCGTCGCCGATGGGCGGCTTCCCGATCGCCGACCGGCTGATGGTCAAGCTCGACCCGTCGACGCTCGGCTGGGCGCTGGGCCAGCCGTCCGGCAAGGGGGAGATGCGGGCGTGGTTCGGTCTCGCGGACGGGCGGGACGCCGACCCCTTCTCGCTGCTGCTCGCCGTGGACGCCCTGCCGCCCACCGCCTTCGACCTGGGTATCAAGGGCTGGGTGCCTACGGTCGAGCTGACCGTGCACGTACGGTGCCGCCCGGCGCCGGGACCGCTGCGGGTCGCCATCAGCACGCGCAACCTCGCGGGTGGCTTCCTGGAGGAGGACGCCGAGGTCTGGGACAGCGCGGACCGGCTGGTCGCTCAGTCGCGCCAGCTGGCGCGGGCGCGACTGGGCTAAGGCGGGCGGTGTGCGCCTTGGCGCCTTCGCGCCTTAGCGCTGCATGTTCGGGGGTCGCATCCCCCCGCTGACGCTTGGGCGGTGCCCCCAGGACGATGGGGACACCGCCCATGCCCTTTGGGCCGGCATGGGCACAGCTGGTCGGTAGGGGCACAGCTGGGTCGGCAGGGGCACAGCCCGCTGCTCGGGTGCCCCGGCAGGGACGGTCCGGCTGTCAGTCCAGCCAGTGGCGGCGGCCCAGGCTCACCAGGCGCATCTGGCGGCGCGCGAGGTCGGCCACGCGCTCCTCGGTGCCCGGTTCGGCCTCGAGGAACGCGCACGCGGTCATCACCATGTGGTCGACGTACAGGCGCGCCAGCATCAGTACGTCGTCCTCGCTCCAGCCCTTCGCTTCGGGGTGCTTGGCGAGTTCGACCGCCACTTCCTCGGCGAAACGGTCCAGTTGCTCGCCGATGGCGGTGCGGACCGGCTCTACGCCGCCGTGCCTCTCGCGCGCGATGAACCGGACGTGCGGCGCGTGGGTACGCACATGATCCGCGATCAAGTCGACAGCGCGGGTGATGCGTTCGTCGCTGTCTCCGGTCGCCGCCAGCGTGGTGCCGATCATCTCGTGCAGGCTGCCGAGCGCCTCCTCGACCAGTGCCACTCCGAGGTCCGCGGTGCTGCGGAAGTGCCGGTAGAAGGCGGTCGGCGCGATCCCGACGGCGCGGGTGACCTCGCGCAGGCCCAGGCTGCTCAGGCTCTGACCCTCCAGAAGCCCCAACGCCGCGTCGAGCAGGGCCTGTCGGGTCTTCTCCTTCTGGGTCTGGCGGATACCGGCGGGTATGTGACTCATGCCATGCAGTTAACAACTGTTCTCTTCAATTGGGAAGCCGCGCGGAGAGTTAGACTCATTAGTCAGTGAACAGGCGTTCACCGAAACTTCCACGAGAGGCATCCCCGTGCTGTTCCTCGTCGCAGCCCTTCTTCTGCTGGGCGTCTCGCTGGGCACCGTGGCCCACGCTCCTCTTCCCGTCACGCTGGTCGCCGCAGCCGTGATCGGCGTATGGCTTGCCGTCTTCGCCGTACGCGAGCGGCATTCCCGGCGGCGACACGACCACTGACCGCTGATCCCCTCAGCACCTCTCCATTGATCCCTTCAGGAACTCTCCGCTGATCCCTTCAGGAGTGGAGTCATGCACAGGAGTGGAGTCATGCAATGCACCGCCGCCCCATCCGTGCGGCCGACGGGTGACGCCGACGGCATGGCCGTCGCCTCGTTCATCCTCGGGCTGATCGGCCTGCTCGTCCTCAACCTCTTCCTCGGGCCCGTGGCGATCGTCCTCGCGGCGGTCGCGCTCCGCCGCGGCACCGCGCGCCGCGGCCGCGCCCTGCTCGGCCTGGGCCTCGGCCTGGCGGACCTGATCGTCCTCGCAGCCTTCGTCTCGGCGGACAACACGGTGTCCTGGTCGTTCTGAGGGGCCGCCCACGGTGCCCGACGGGCCCGCCGCAGGGCCTCGTAGAATCAAACCACCATGGCCTACCTCGACCACGCCGCGACCACTCCGATGCTCCCGGAGGCGATCGAGGCGATGACAGCCCAGCTCGCCGTGACCGGCAACGCCTCCTCACTGCACGCCGCCGGCCGCCGGGCCCGCCGCACCGTCGAGGAGGCACGCGAAGCCCTCGCCGAGGCACTGGGCGCCCGCCCCAGCGAGGTCGTCTTCACCTCCGGCGGCACCGAGGCGGACAACCTCGCCGTCAAGGGCCTGTTCTGGGCCCGCCGAAGCGCCGACGCCGCCCGTACGCGCGTCCTGGCCAGCCCGGTCGAGCACCACGCCGTCCTCGACGCCGTGCACTGGCTCGGCGAACAGGAGGGCGCGACGGTGGAGTACCTGCGCGTGGACACGTACGGCCGGGTGCACCCCGAGGCGCTGCGCGAGGCGATCGAGCGCAATCCCGACGATGTCGCCCTCGTCACCGTGATGTGGGCCAACAACGAGATCGGCACCGTCATGCCGGTCCGTCAACTCGCCGCCGTCGCCGCCGAGTTCGGTGTGCCGGTGCACGCGGACGCCGTCCAGGCCTTCGGGCAGGTGCCCGTCGACTTCGGCGCCTCGGGGCTCGCGGCGATGACCGTGTCCGGGCACAAGATCGGCGGTCCGTACGGCATCGGCGCGCTGCTCCTCGGCCGCGAGTACAGCCCCGTGCCGGTGCTGCACGGCGGCGGCCAGGAGCGCCACGTCCGCTCGGGCACCCTGGACGTGCCCGCCGTCGCCGCGTTCGCCGTCGCCGGACAGCTCGCCGCCGAACAGCGCGAGCGGTTCGCCCGCGAGATCGGCGGACTGCGCGACGAACTGATCGACGTGGTGCGCAAGGCCGTTCCGGAAGCCATCCTCGGCGGCGACCCCGTCGACCGGCTGCCCGCCAACGCGCATTTCACGTTCCCCGGCTGCGAGGGCGACTCGCTGCTCCTCCTGCTCGACGCGCAGGGCATCGAGTGCTCCACGGGATCCGCGTGCACGGCCGGCGTGGCCCAGCCGAGCCACGTCCTGCTCGCCACCGGCACCGACCCCGACCTGGCCCGCGGCAGCCTCCGCTTCTCCCTCGGCCATACGTCGACCAAGGCGGACGTCGACGCGGTGGCCCAGGCGATCGGCCCGGCGGTGGAGCGCGCACGCACGGCGGGCCTGACGTAGGCGTTCTCTACAGAAACGGTTGGGCGCGCCGTACGGGCGCAGGATCACGGCCTGCCGGAGCGCTGGCAGGCGCCGTACGAGGTCAGGAGTCCGCCGTAAGCGGGCAGGCTACGCACGGGATCAGGCGCTCGCCGTACGGGCCTCCCTGACCAGCCGTATGTACCGGTCCCAGTCCCAGTGCGGCCCCGGATCCGTGTGGTCCGTGCCCGGCACCTCGACGTGCCCGATGATGTGCTCCCGGTCGACCGGTATGTCGTACCGCGTGCATATCGCGGCCGTCAGCCGCGCCGACGCGCGGTACATCGCGTCCGTGAACGACGAGGCCCGGTCGACGAAGCCCTCGTGCTCGATGCCGACGCTGCGCTCGTTGTAGGCCCGGTTGCCCGCGTGGAACGCCACGTCCAGCTCGCGGATCATCTGCGCTATGTGCCCGTCCTTGCGCACCACGTAGTGCGAGGCCGCCTGGTGGCCGGGGTCCCGGAACACCTTCAGCACCGTCGCGTAACTGCCCTGTGCGACATGGATGACCACGCGGTCGATGCGGTAGTCGTCGGGGCGGTCCGCCCGCCGCCGGTTCGCCGAGGACGCCGCCACCCACTGCGCGCCCCGGAAGTCGACCTCGCCGTCCGTGCGGTCCTTCTCCACGCCCGGGACACGCCACCACAGGCTCCCCAGCTCGTCGCGTGCGAGTGCGGCAGAGCCGACGGCGGCTGCCGCACCGCCGATGATCAGCGCACGCCGCCCGAGGTGCCGGTCCGTGTCCTTCTGTGCCCGGTGGCTGCCCGGGCCCTGCTGTTCCCCCATGTGATCGTCAACGGATACGCACGCGATCGGGTTCCCGCGGCCCCGTACTCTTGAAGGGCTATGACTGAGACCCCGCAGCGCCCCCTCCGCGTCCTCGCCGCCATGTCCGGCGGAGTGGACTCCGCCGTCGCCGCCGCCCGGGCCGCCGAGGCCGGGCACGACGTGACCGGAGTGCACCTCGCCCTCTCGGCGAACCCGCAGTCGTTCCGCACGGGCGCGCGGGGCTGCTGCACCATCGAGGACTCCCGCGACGCCCGCCGCGCGGCAGACGTCATCGGCATCCCCTTCTACGTCTGGGACCTCGCCGAGCGGTTCCGTGAGGACGTCGTCGAGGACTTCGTCGCCGAGTACGAGGCAGGGCGTACCCCGAACCCGTGCCTGCGCTGCAACGAGAAGATCAAGTTCGCGGCTCTGCTGGACAAGGCGCTCGCGCTGGGCTTCGACGCGGTCTGCACCGGTCACTACGCCAAGGTGATCGTGAACGACGACGGCACCCGCGAGCTGCACCGCGCATCCGACATGGCCAAGGACCAGTCGTACGTGCTCGGGGTCCTGGACGATAAGCAGCTGGCGCACGCGATGTTCCCGCTGGGGGACACCGTCACTACCAAGGACGAGATCCGTGCGGAGGCCGAGCGCCGCGGGCTCGCCGTCGCGCGCAAGCCCGACAGCCACGACATCTGCTTCATCGCCGACGGCGACACGCAGGGCTTCCTCGCACAGCGGCTCGGCAGGGCCGAGGGCGACATCGTCGACGAGTCCGGCACCAAGCTGGGCACGCACGAGGGGGCGTATGGGTTCACGATCGGCCAGCGCAAAGGCCTGCGCATCGGCACTCCGGCGCCCGACGGCAAGCCGCGCTACGTGCTGGACATCTCGCCCGTGAACAACACGGTGACGGTCGGCCCGGCGGCCTCCCTCGACGTCTCGGGCCTCACCGCGATCAAGCCCCGCTGGTGCGGTGTCGCGCCGACGGGCCCGGGCACGTACACCGCGCAGCTGCGCGCCCACGGCGGCGAGACGCCCGTGACCGCCGAGCTCGTCGGCGACGAGCTCCAGGTCGCCTTCGAGGAGCCGGTACGCGGCGTCGCACCGGGCCAGGCGATCGTGCTCTACGACGGCACCCGCGTGGTGGGCTCGGCGACGATCGCGACGACCTCGCGCGCGACGGCAGTCGCCTGACGCTCCCGGTGCGGCGGCCGTCGCCTGGTGCTCTCGGAGGGCGTGTCAGCGCGGCCGCGCGGACAGATAGTGGTGCAGCACGCCGCCCAGCTCAGCGCACCACGTCTGCAGTACGGACGTGCGGCGCGCCTTCACCCGGCACTCGAACATCCGGCCGTCGAGTAGCACCGCCGCCACACACAAGTAGGCGCCCATGGGACGGAATTGCACCGTCTGGAGATGCGGCCACGGGAAGTCGGCCGCGTAGACGCCCTGTGCGAAGTGGACGCCCTCGGGGCCCAGGGCCACGCCGTTGTCGGCGTCGGCGGCCAGGAACTCGGGGCCGTCCGGTGGCGCCGCGGCCGCCGACGGGTAGGGCGGCGGAACCGGTGCCGGCGGGACCGGTGCCGGCGGGGGAGGGGAGGTGGGGGCCGCTGGCTGGAACGACGTGGGCGGGGCCGGGGGCTGGAACGATGTAGCGGGGGGCGGCGGCTCG
>NZ_LOHS01000137.1 GCF_001642995.1 Streptomyces jeddahensis | reverse complement strand
CCCCTTCGGGGCGCGGCCACCGCAGCCGCCGCCGCTGTGGGCAACCGCAACAAACAACAAGCCCCGGCACCCCAAACGGGGTGCCGGGCCTTGACGCTTACCCCGGCCGGCCAGAGGCCTAGTGCCAGCTGTGCGGCGCCCGGAACCCGGGCTCCCGCTCAAGCCGGCGCCACCCGGCCTTGGAGCGCCCCAGGTGAACAGAGGACGCATCGGTGGGCCGCGCGGCGGCACGCGCCATGAGGATCGCGGTTATCGCCGCGAGCTCCTCCGGCTCGGCGTGCCCCTTCTCAACGCGCAGAAAGTTGCTCTGGTCGGCAGGTGCAGCAGGTGCGGCAGCAGAAACGGTCATGGTTCTCAGTCTCCGTAAGAGAAGGATCCGCGGGGTTACCGCGGAGGATCCGCGGGGTTACTGCGGGGGGTTGCCGTGCTTGCGCGAGGGCAGGTCGGCGTGCTTGGTGCGCAGCATCGCGAGGGAGCGGATGAGTACCTCGCGGGTCTCGGCCGGGTCGATGACGTCGTCGACGAGACCGCGCTCGGCCGCGTAGTACGGGTGCATCAGCTCGGCCTTGTACTCCTTGACCATGCGCGCGCGCATCGCCTCGGGATCGGCCGCGGCGGCGATCTGCCGACGGAAGATGACGTTGGCGGCACCTTCGGCGCCCATCACCGCGATCTCGTTGGTCGGCCAGGCGTAGGTGAGGTCCGCACCGATCGACTGGGAGTCCATCACGATGTACGCACCTCCGTACGCCTTCCTGAGGATCAGCGAGATCCTCGGCACGGTGGCGTTGCAGTACGCGTACAGCAGCTTGGCGCCGTGCCGGATGATTCCACCGTGCTCCTGGTCCACACCGGGCAGAAAGCCGGGGACGTCCAGAAGAGTGACGATCGGGATGTTGAAGGCGTCGCACATCTGCACGAAACGCGCAGCCTTCTCGCTCGCCTCGATGTCCAGCACACCCGCCAGCGTCTGCGGCTGGTTGGCGACGATGCCCACCACCTGACCGTCCAGGCGGGCCAGGGCGCAGATGATGTTGCGGGCCCAGCGCTCGTGAACCTCGAGGTACTCGCCGTCGTCGACGAGCTCCTCGATCACCTTGGCCATGTCGTACGGCCGGTTGCCGTCCGCGGGCACCAGGTCGAGCAGCACGTCGCTGCGGCGCTCGGCAGGGTCCTCACAGGAGACGGTCGGCGGGTTCTCGCGGTTGTTGGACGGCAGCAGCGACAGCAGGTACCGCACCTCGGCGATGCAGGTCTCCTCGTCGTCGTACGCGAAGTGGCACACGCCGGAGGTCTCGGCGTGCACGTCCGCGCCACCCAGGCCGTTCTGCGTGATCTCCTCGCCGGTCACGGCCTTGACCACGTCCGGGCCGGTGATGAACATCTGCGAGGTGTCGCGGACCATGAAGACGAAGTCCGTCAGGGCGGGGCTGTAGGCCGCGCCGCCCGCGCACGGGCCGAGCATCACCGAGATCTGCGGGATGACGCCGGAGGCCTTGGTGTTGCGCTGGAAGATGCCGCCGTAGCCGGCGAGCGCGCTCACGCCCTCCTGGATGCGGGCGCCCGCTCCGTCGTTGAGGGAGACCAGCGGCGCACCGGCCGCGATGGCCATGTCCATGATTTTGTGGATCTTCGTGGCGTGGGCTTCGCCCAGCGCCCCGCCGAAGATCCGGAAGTCATGCGCGTAGACGAAGACGGTCCGGCCCTCGACCGTGCCCCACCCGGTGATCACACCGTCGGTGTGCGGCTTCTTGGCCTCCAGGCCGAAGCCGGTCGCCCGGTGCCGGCGGAGCTGCTCGACCTCGCGGAACGAGCCCGGGTCGAGCAGCAGCTCGATCCGCTCACGCGCCGTCAGCTTGCCCTTGGCGTGCTGCGCCTCGGTCGCCTTGTCGCTCGGTCCGCGCAGTGCCTGCGCGCGGATCGCGTGCAGCTCGGCCACGCGGCCGCGGGAGTCGGTCGGCTCAGCCGTCTCAACCGTCGCGTCACTCGCCGTGCCACTGTCCGTGGCACTCGTCGTGTCACCCGGCGTCTCGTCCAAAACGGTCATGTAGCGACCTTACGAAGCCCGCCAAGCAAAACGGGCCGTCGACTCCGTACAGTCTCCGACCCGTTTTCCTGGTGCCCCCGAACAGAACCAACCGCGGATGCAGCCGAAGTGACTGCTCAGAGACCCATCGCGTTGTAGGGATCACACAAAGCCGTCACCCGAGAGCCACCTCACATTTATCCCGGGCACATGCCTTCGCCAGGGTGATTCTCGGCCGCAGCCTACGCCCGTTCGTGGGCACCCCGACGAACGCGGTACGGCCGCGGTGCGGACGGGGTACGGCCGCGGTTCCGGCTCGGAAGATCAGCAGCCGCCGCAGTTGTAGTACGTGACGTCCCAGTGGTTGCCCTCATCGGCGTAGATGTTGCCCGCGCCGGACTTCCACTGCGGGGCGCCGTCACCGCGCAGGCCTATGTAGGTGAAGGTGTTCTTGATGTAGTTCCCGATGCACGTGTACTTGCTGTAGTCGAGCTTGTAGCCGTTCCAGTGCGAGTACGTGCCGCCCGCGTGCCCGGTCTCGGTGCCGCCCGTGATGTTGAGCGCGCAGCCGCTGGCGGACTTCAGGGTCTGGGCGCCCTGCGCGGTCGCGAGGTTGAGCTGCTCGAAGGACGTACAGGTGGGGTTGTTGCGGTCCGAGCAGCCGCCGGACGACGACCAGGTGATACCGGACGAGCGGAACATCGAGGTGGCCGTGGCGTGACTGATCTTCGTCACGGCGAAGGCGTCGGTGGCACCGGTGACGACGCCGAAGCCGGGGGCGAAGAGGGCTCCCAGGACCAGGGCGAGGGCGCTGACGGCCGAGCGGAGTTTCATCGGGTTCCTTCCTGCTGATGACCGTTCTGATGACGTGCGTACTGGCGACGCGCGCGTGCTGGTGACGTGCGGCCGTACTGCTGACGTGCGTTCAGTTGCGACGGATGTGCAGGCAGAGCGGGGAGATCCTGCCCCAGGTCTACGCGCGTCCGCCAGTGGTTCCCCGAAACGGCTCGGGAGGTCGCCGAAAAGGCCCGGGAAGCGGCCGAAATCTCCGCGCCAGAAAAAGTTGAACATTGAACGGAATAGTTCTATGGTCGACGTCGTTGAAGGTTAAAACAGCTTCGGCGCAAGGCCGGGGCTCGTCCCCCAAGGAGCCAGTCATGGGTCTCTTCGGCCGTAAGACCACCACCGCCACTGACACCGCAGCCTCCGCTGCCGCGCCCGCGGTCGACCCGGAGCTCGCCGCTCTCACCGGCGACTACACGATCGACCCGTCGCACAGCACGCTGGGCTTCGTCGCCCGCCACGCCATGGTCACCAACGTCAAGGGCGCCTTCCTCGACTTCGAGGGCTCACTGCACCTCGACGGCACCGACCCGGCCAAGTCCACCGCCGCCCTCGACATCAAGATGGACAGCATCGACACGGGCTCCGCGGACCGTGACGGCCACCTGAAGAGCGCGGACTTCTTCAAGACGGAGGAGTTCCCGACGATGACGTTCCGCTCGACGAAGGCCGAGGCCCTGGGCGGCGCCGACTACCGCATCACCGGTGACCTGACGATCCTGGGCACCACCAAGCCGGTCACCATCGACCTGGAGTTCAACGGCTCGGCGAAGGACCCGTTCGGCAACGAGCGCGTCGGCTTCGAGGGCAAGGCGGAGATCCTGCGCTCGGAGTGGGGCCTGACGTGGAACGCCGCGCTCGAGACGGGCGGCGTGCTGGTCTCCGACAAGATCAAGCTGAACTTCGACATCTCGGCGATCAAGAACGCGTAAGCGCTCCGCTGGACTGCGGTAATGACGCTGCGGGTCGGTGGGGGCTGGTCGCGCCCACGCGGCGGAGCCGCATATCGATACAGCCCCGCGCCCCTTACGGAGCGCGATACCGCACCGGAAATCGGTTAGGCCGGGCGCCGGCACGCCCCGGGTCAGTGCCGGAGTGCTCCGCCGAGCCGTCCCTCCAGCACCAGGAGGAGATCGCCGAGTTCGGTCGCGAGCCCGTTGCGGCGCTCCTCGCTGAGGCCGGCCAGCAGCGTGGCCTCGTAGGCGAGCTGTTCCGGCAGCAGCTCGTCGATGAGTTCGCGGCCCTCGTCGGTCAGCGTGAGGTGGCTGACCCGGCGGTCGCGTTCGTCGGCGCGGCGCCCGACGAGGCCGCGCTCCTCGAGGGTCCGTACCCGCTTGGTGATCGCGGCCCCGGACGCGAACGTCTCCCGGGCGAGCTGCTTCGGCGTCAGCGAACGGTCCACACGGCGCAGCGTCCCCAGGATGTCGAACTCGGCGCGGCTCAGGCCCGCTCGGGTCAGCGGGGCGTCCGCGGCCTGCTGGAGCAGGGCGGAGCACCGGTTGAGCCGCCCGATGAGGGCCATCGGGGCGGTGTCGAGGTCGGGCCGGACCTGCTGCCACTGCCGCAGCACCGTTGCCACGACGTCTTCCACGGTCTTTCCTTCCATTGCCGGGCCGGGTACCAGCGCTGTACGCGCGGGACCCGGCCTGACTCTACGCCGCCGGGTCCAGGGGCCCTGCCCGGCCCTGGTGTGCCGTGGGCGGGCGCCGGGGACGTGGGCGGCCGGGCCGTCACCGTGTGGGATCTGGGCAGAGTCCGTGCCGAGGGTCGGCTGGTGAAGCAACCCGCACGGGGTCGAGCCGCCGTGCCAGTTCGGCCAGGAGCTGGTGGCCCTCGCGTTCGGCGGTTGCGATCTGTTCCTCGGGGAGGGCGCGCTGCCACCACTCGCCGGCCGCGGTGTCCGCCGCGTCGCGCAGTTCGAGAAGGGCGCCGGCCAGGCGGTCCGGGCCCAGGCCAGTTCATGGGCGTGAGGGGCGGGGGCCGCGCCCTGGGCGACGAGCCGCGCGGCGGCCTCGTGGGCGGCGGCGGTGGATTCCAGCGCCTTCTCGGTGCGTCCGGCGGCACGCCGGTTCGTGACCAGGGCGCAGCACAGCAGTCCGATCACGACACCGAGCACGGTGTCCAGCACACGGTCGCCGATCAGCTCGCGGACGGGCTGGGGCTGGGCGAACTCGGTCATCAGCAGGGAGAGGTTGGTGACGCTGACGGCGCCCAGCCAGTACCCGCGGCTGATCGTCGCCTCCGCGCCGAACTGGAAGAACAGGGCGACCAGGACGATGGCCAGCGACCCGGTCCGGGTGATCGGCAGCAGGGCCACGAAGACGGCGAGGCCGAGGAAGTTGCCGAGTGCGCGGTGCACGGCCCGTCCCCAGCTCAGGGTCATGTTGGCCTGGAAGACGGCGGCCGCGGTGATGACGGCCCAGTACGGGCGTCCGACGCCGAGCGCCATGGAGGCCCAGCCGGCGAGGGCGCAGCCGATCGCGACCCTGACGCCGATCGGCAGCAGCGGCGAACCGGGGCCCAGGGCGTGCAGGAGCGAGTGGCGCGGCCGGTCCGGGGCATGCCGTCGCAGCAGCGCGGTGACGGCGGCCTCCTCGGCGGCGACACCGGCCACTTGCTCGGCCTCCGGGCCGAGCGGGAAGAGATCAGGCAGCGGCATGTTGCGCCGCAGGGCGCGGGCCCAGGCGCCGAGCTGCCGCGGGTCGGCCGCGCCGGACTCGGCGCGGGCCAGCAACAGTTCCAGGCGGTAGCGGTCGGCTGCGCGCTCCGGCGTGGGCACCGGCACCAGCAGAACCGTGTGCCACGCGGCGTTGACGGCCGCCGCGGCGGCGTGCCGGGCGCGGGCGTGGCCGGGTTCGCCCTCGGCGGTGCCGGCGAGGCGGGCGGCGGCTTCCAGGGCGCGGGCGACGGCGGTCCGCTCCGGCCCCCGCGGCCGTACCAGCGCCGGCGCCATGCAGACGACCCAGGCGAGCAGGCCCCCGGCCAGGGTGAGGTCCACGTGCAGCGGGATGGCGACGAACCGCTGCGGGAAGAACAGGCAGCTGGCGCCGATGAAGGTGAAGATCAGATTGCCGGGCGGGCCCATCCGGGTGGCGTCGCACACCACCTTGTGCGCGGCGGCGAGCAGCGCGGCCACGGCCACGCGTACGGCGGTGGACTCGGTGGCCGCGGCGGTGACAAGCCCGACCCCGGTGGTGGCGGTCATCCCGAGGATCACCCAGACGAGGGTGCGTGCACGGGCCGCGTAGGGCAGGCCGTGGGCGTACAGCACGCACATCGATCCGGCGGCGGTGTACACGGCCAGGTCGAGCCGCCCCAGGCCGAGCAGCAGCAGATTGGGGATGCCCATCGCGATCACCGCGCTGAGCGCCGGCTTGTGCCAGATGTCGCTGCCCCGGCCCAGCCTCATCAGGCCGCGCAACGGAAGTGGACGTACCCATGCATGCGCGCCCGATGAAATAGCCGCCTCCTCCTTGCCCTGCACCGACTCACGGTGACAGTCGAACAATTTAGCAGATGCTTTACTCGTGAATCACAGGGGCGCCCGGGTCCCGAAGTCGGGGGCAGGGCACGGCAAGCCGGGGCAGGCCACGGCGAAGAGGAGAGCCGTGGGAGCCCGTCCTAGAAGCCGCCCCCGAAGTCCCCGCCACCGCCGAAGCCGCCGCCGTCTCCGAAGCCCGAACCGAAGTCACCGCCGAAGTCGCCGGACTCGAAGTCGGCGCCCGAGACCTCGCCTCCGCCGTAGCCGGCGCCCGCGCCGAAGTCTCCGTATCCGGAGCCGTAGTTCGCGGCGTACGCGTGGCTGGACATCAGGTTGCCCAGCATGGTGCCGACGAGCAGGCCCGGCAGGAGGCCGCCGCCGAAGTAGCCGCCCGCCCAGGGGCCGTAGGCCGGGCCGGCCTCCCAGTACGGGCGGCGGCCGGTCTCGGTCTCGACCGTGCGGACCATCGGCTCCGCGCCGTCCTTCAGGCGCGCCGCGTCCGCGGCGCAGACCGGCACCTCGCGCTCGGCGCCCTCCTGCGGGGCCCACACCATCTCGGTCACCGACGGTCCGTGGCGCGGGTCGAAAAAGCACGGGGCACGCCGCTCCGGCAGCGGGCGGCCCTCGCGGCGGGCGGCCAGCTGGGAGAGCGCGAAGCGGCCGTCCTCCAGCGCCCGGGTGACTCCGCGCACCTCCTCGGGGTGCTGGGCGGCGGCCATCAGGGACTTCGCCTTCTCGTACGCGTCTAGGGCGCGTTCATAGTCGGTGCGCATCGCGTCGTCCGCGCCCGGCTCGGCCGGGTGGAAGTCGAGCCGGTCGAGTTCCTCGCCGAACGCCGTGATGTCCTCGTCGACGACGACGCGGAGCTTGTCGAGGGCCGCGCGCTGCTCCTCCTCCCGCCTGCGGCGGTTGCGTCGGGCGATCACGTACGCCCCGGTGCCGCCCGCGACGATCACGGCGCCCACGCCGATCAGCGCACCGGGTGAGACGTCCTCACCGGTGTCGCCCCAGGAGGCGGGTGCCGAGCCGCCCATGTTCCGCACGGCACGGTCGACGAAGTCGTTGAGCTGGGTCGTGGCGTCCTGGCCCTGGACGCTGGTCACCAGATTCTGGACGGCGTCGCGGGGCAGGACGCTGCTGTCCGCGCGGGCGTCGAACCGGTCACCGAGCCGGATGCCGTACAGACCGGTGATGCCCGTGTCGGTACGGAGGTTCTGGAAGAGGTTCGCCGTGGGGAAGTCCGTCGGCAGTACGGCGACGAAGACGGGCTTGTCGGCGTCCTTGATCTTCTTCGCCAGGTCGTCGGCGGCACCGGACGGCAGCACGTCCGAGGCGGCCGGATCGACGTAGACGGGGTTGTTGCGCAGGGCCTCCGCGACCGTGCCCACGTCCGTGGCCGCCTGGGCGGACGGTGCGCACACGGACAGCACCGCCAGGACAGCGGCCGCAAGGACGAGTGCCGGGGCCCGGAGTCCTCGTATCAGTGCGGCCTTCATGCCTACGAAGCTACCCGGAAATCCGACAAATAAGGACATCACGGAAACTTCGCTGCCCCAGTGGCGGTCGCGGTCACACAGCCTGGCGCGGCCCGGGCCCCGCCACGGGAAAGCGGCGGGGCGGGGCCGCGCGGCCGCCCGGGGCGGGACCTACTCCGAGGGTTCGACGCCGGCCCTCAGCAGCCCGTACGTGTAGGCGTCCTCCAGGGCCTGCCAGGACGCCGCGATGACGTTCTCGCCGACGCCGACCGTGGACCACTCCCCCTCGCCGTCGGAGGTGGAGATCAGGACGCGCGTCGTGGACTGCGTACCGTGCTTGCCCTCCAGGATGCGGACCTTGTAGTCGACGAGCTCCATTTTGGCGAGCTGCGGGTGGATGCGCTCCAGGGCCACGCGCAGGGCGCGGTCGAGCGCGTTGACGGGGCCGTTGCCCTCGGCCGTGGCGACGATGCGCTCGCCCTTGGCCCACAGCTTGACGGTGGCCTCGTTGGCGTGGGTGCCGTCGGGGCGGTTCTCGACGATGGCGCGCCATGATTCGGTGCGGAAGTAGCGGCGGGAGCGGCCCTCGGCCTCCTCCCTCAGCAGCAGCTCGAAGGACGCGTCGGCCGCCTCGTACGTGTAGCCCTGGAGCTCGCGCTCCTTGACCCGCTCGACGACGCGGCCCACGAGCTCGCGGTCGCCGCCCAGGTCGATGCCGAGCTCCTTGCCCTTGAGCTCGACGGAGGCGCGGCCGGCCATGTCGGAGACGAGCATCCGCATGGTGTTGCCGACCAGCTCGGGATCGATGTGCTGGTACAGGTCCGGGTCGACCTTGATCGCGGAGGCGTGGAGCCCGGCCTTGTGGGCGAAGGCGGAGACACCGACGTACGGCTGGTGCGTGGAGGGGGTGAGGTTGACGACCTCGGCGATGGCGTGCGAGACGCGGGTCATCTCGCCCAGGGCACCCTCCGGCAGAACCTTTTTGCCGTACTTGAGCTCCAGCGCGGCCACGACCGGGAAGAGGTTGGCGTTGCCGACCCGCTCGCCGTAACCGTTGGCGGTGCACTGGACGTGCGTGGCGCCGGCGTCGACGGCGGCCAGGGTGTTGGCGACCGCGCAGCCGGTGTCGTCCTGGGCGTGGATGCCGAGCCGGGCGCCGGTGTCGGCCAGCACCGTGGAGACGACGGCCTGGACCTGGGCGGGGAGCATGCCGCCGTTGGTGTCGCACAGTACGACGACGTCGGCGCCGGCCTCGGAGGCGGCCCGGACCACGGCCTTCGCGTACTCGGGGTTGGCCTTGTAGCCGTCGAAGAAGTGCTCGCAGTCGACGAAGACGCGGCGGCCCTGCTCGCGCAGGTAGGAGACGGTGTCGCGGACCATCGCGAGGTTCTCCTCGAGCGTGGTGCGCAGGGCCAGCTCGACGTGCCGGTCGTGTGACTTGGCGACCAGCGTGATCACCGGGGCGCCGGAGTCGAGGAGCGCCTTGACCTGCGGGTCCTCGGCCGCCTTGGTGCCGGCCCGACGGGTGGAGCCGAAGGCGACGAGCTGGGCGTTCTTGAAGCCGATCTCCTGCTGGGCGCGGACGAAGAACTCGGTGTCCCGCGGGTTGGCCCCGGGCCAGCCGCCCTCGATGAAGCCGACGCCGAAGTCGTCCAGGTGCCGCGCGATGGCCAGCTTGTCCGCGACCGTGAGGTTGATGCCCTCGCGCTGGGCGCCGTCGCGCAGCGTCGTGTCGAAGACGTGGAAGCTGTCGTCGAGGCGGGGCGTGGACGCGGACGGCGTGTCGTCGGCGGACGGGGTGCCCTGCGCGGGGACGCCGCCCTGCGTCGGGGCGCCGCTCTGCGCGGAGGCGGTGTCCTGCCCTGGCACGGCGCCCTGCGCCGTCGTGGCTGCGGACGCGGCGTGCGAACTGTCGTCGGTGGCCTGACTGGTCATGGCTGGCTGACTCCTGTCGAAGAGTGGCTCCGGAATAGCTGGATCCACTTGCCCCCATCATCGCGCGGCGCTCGCTTCCGGCCGGGATGGGGTCCGGGAAACGAAAAAACCTCTCGCGGGTGCGAGAGGTCTGCGCGCGGGTCTGAGGCACGGTGTCCGCTGCCGCGAGGGTGTGTCACGGCGTCAGCGGTCACTGCGGACCGGCGCGCTGATGCCAATAATCATGGCGAAAGCGAGCATGGTCGGCAGTCTGCCATATGCGCACCCGCGCGGAACCCCGGGTCTCACGATGTGGGCGACCTTTTTGCGCGGGTTTCCCGTCGTCATGGGTCGTCATGGGCACGGCAGCGCCCGCGTGTCCGTGTGCGGCGTGCTGCATCCGCCCCATGGCGGGGCTTGTGTACACGTTCGGCGGGCAGGGGCGGGAGCCGCTGGTGGTAGGGGAAGCTGAGTGAGTTCACAACCTCCGTCAGGACCGCCGAGCGGTCCGTTGCGCCCCCCGCCCGGCCCGGACATGGGGCCCGAGCCCGGCCCTCCCCCGGCTGGCGGGCCGTCCCGCCGGCTGCTCGCCCTGATC
>NZ_LOHS01000136.1 GCF_001642995.1 Streptomyces jeddahensis | reverse complement strand
GTCCCGCCGGCTGCTCGCCCTGATCGTCGGCGGGTCGGTCGTGGTGGTGGGGCTCGTGGTGCTTCTGGTCACGCTGCTGCGGGGAGGCGGCGGGGGCGACTCCGCCGGCGACACCGTTTCGCCTTCCCCCGGTGACTCGGCCTCCTTGGCGGTGGAGGCCCGGGATCTGGCCGACCGCGTGACCCTGACCCCTGCGGACTGGGGTTCGGGCTTCGCACGGAGTGATCCGTACGAGGACACGTCCCTGGACGAGGTGATGGTGCAGAGCACGTGCAAGCTGGCCGTCCAGAAGCCGCGGCCCGGCACGCTGGCGGCCATGACGCGCACATCCGTGCACAACGAGGACGGTGTGACGGCTGTCGCCGAGACACGGGCCTACGCGGATCAGCCGGCTGCCGAGAAGTTCGTCGCCGACACGAGGGACAGTCTCCACCGCTGCTCGACGCAGACCTACGGCAAGGTTCGCTGGGAGGACGTCCGCGAGGCGGTCGCTCCCGACGTGGAGGGCTTCGACGAGCTGGTGTCCGAGGAAAGCAGACAGGTCACGTACAAGGACGGGTCCAAGGCGAACCTGATCTACATCAGCGTGATGGGGCGGACGGGCCACACCGTGCTCAACGCCTGGGCCGCCGGCCCGCCCGAGACCGAGTCCCGGCTCCGCAAGCTCGTCACGGACGGGCTCCAGCTCATGCGACAGCGTCTGACGTCGGCCACCGGCGCGTACCGGTGACCGCCGCGCCGGACGGCACAGCGGTCACCGGCAGCAGGCGTGCGGCCTGTCGGACGACGCTCAGCCGAGCCGGTGCATCCAGCCGTGCTTGTCCTCGGCGATGCCCCGCTGGATGTCCAGCAGCGCAGTGCGGAGCTTGAGGGTGACCTCGCCCGGTTCGCCGTTGCCCTGGGTCCACTCGCCGCCCTTGGACTTGACCGTGCCGACCGGCGTGATCACGGCGGCGGTGCCGCACGCGAAGACCTCGGTCAGCGTGCCGTTCTCCGTGTCCTCGCGCCACTGGTCGATGGAGACGCGGCCCTCCTCGGACTCGTAGCCGAGGTCACGGGCGACGGAGAGAAGGGAGTCACGGGTGACGCCGGCGAGGAGCGAGCCGGTGAGCGCGGGGGTGATCAGCTTGTTGCCGTACACGAAGTACAGGTTCATGCCGCCCAGTTCCTCGACCCACTTGTGCTCCACGGCGTCGAGGTAGGCGACCTGGTCGCAGCCCTTCTCGGCGGCCTCGGCCTGGGCGAGCAGGGACGCGGCGTAGTTGCCGCCGGTCTTGGCGTCGCCCATGCCGCCGGGGACGGCGCGCACGCGGTCCTCGGACAGCCAGATGGAGACCGGCCTGACGCCGCCGGGGAAGTACGCGCTGGCGGGCGACGCGATGACGATGAAGAGGTACTCGTTGGCGGGCCGCACACCCAGGCCGACCTCGGTCGCGATCATGAACGGCCGCAGGTAGAGCGACTCCTCGCCGCCGTGCGCGGGCACCCACGCCTTGTCCTGCTGGACGAGGGCGTCGCACGCCTCGATGAACGTCTCGACGGGCAGCTCGGGCATGGCGAGACGGCGGGCGGAGGCCTGGAAGCGCTTGGCGTTGGCCTCGGGGCGGAAGGTGGCGACGGAGCCGTCGGGCTGGCGGTACGCCTTGAGGCCCTCGAAGATCTCCTGGGCGTAGTGCAGGGTCATGTTCGCCGGATCGATCGACAGCGGCGCGTACGGCACGAGCTGCCCGTCGTGCCAGCCGCGGCCCTCCGTCCACTTGATCGTCACCATGTGGTCGGTGAAGTAGCGGCCGAACCCGGGGTTGGCCAGGATCGCCTCGCGCTCGGCGTCGGAGAGGGGGTGGGAGGAGGGCTTGAGCTCGATCGTGGGCGTCGTCATGAGTGGTTGTCCTTCACCGTTGGTTGTGACGGACCGCGCTCACGCCTGCACTACCAGTACTAGAACGTCCGAGCTTCCCTGCACACCGCGGTCCCGCCGTCTCGATTATCTCGCGCGGGGGAAGGTGGTCGTGCCGGGCGTGAATGCGGTCCAGGGATCGATGGTGGCACCCGGTGGCCGCATAGGAGAAGCCGCCGGGCGCCCTTGGGCTCCGGCGGCTTCCTTGTATGAAGAGCGAACCGCCGGATCAGCCGGCTACTCGTGCGGCGAGCGCGTCACCGATCTGCTCGGTGGTACGCGGCGTGCCGTCGCGCTCCGCGAGGTCGGCGGAGACGGCGTCCTCGATGCGGGCGGCCTCGGCCTCGTAGCCGAGGTGGCGCAGGAGGAGGGCGACGGACAGGACCGTGGCGGAGGGGTCCGCCTTGCCCTGGCCCGCGATGTCCGGCGCCGAGCCGTGCACGGGCTCGAACATCGACGGGAACTCGCCGGAGGGGTTGATGTTGCCCGAGGCCGCGACACCGATGCCGCCGGAGATCGCCGCGGCGAGGTCGGTGATGATGTCGCCGAAGAGGTTGTCGGTGACGATCACGTCGAAGCGCTCGGGCTGCGTGACGAGGTAGATCGTCGCCGCGTCCACGTGCATGTACTCGGTGGTGACGTCGGGGAACTCCTCGCCCACCTTGTTGAAGATGTCCGTCCACAGGTGACCGGCGTGCACGAGCACATTGTTCTTGTGGACGAGGGCCAGCTTCTTGCGGGGGCGCGCCTGGGCACGGGCGTAGGCGTCGCGGACGACGCGCTCGATGCCGAAGGCGGTGTTGAGGGAGACCTCGGTGGCGACCGCGTGCGGGGTGCCCTTGCGGATCGTGCCGCCGTTGCCCGTGTACGGGCCCTCGGTGCCCTCGCGGACCACGACGAAGTCGATCTCCGGCTGGCCCGCCAGCGGCGTGCCGACACCCGGGAGGAGCTTCGAGGGACGCAGGTTGACGTGGTGGTCGAACGCGAAGCGGAGCTTGAGCAGGAAGCCGCGCTCCAGGACACCGGACGGAACCGAGGGGTCGCCGATCGCGCCGAGCAGGATCGCGTCGTGCTGCTTCAGGGCGTCGAGGTCGGCATCGGTGAGGGTCTCACCGGTGGCGTGGTAGCGCTTGGCGCCGAAGTCGTACTCCTTCGTCTCGAGCTTCACGTCCTGCGGAAGCACGGCGCTGAGGACCTTCAGACCCTGGGCCACGACCTCCTGGCCGATGCCGTCGCCGGGGATCACTGCGAGATTGATGCTTCGAGACATGTCGGTACCGTACTCCTCGTCCCATGCTTTGACACGTAGCGTCCAGCATGCGGACCCTCCTGGGGGCTTCGCCCCCAGACCCCCTTATCGGCCTTGACGGCCTCGTCCTCAAACGCCGGACGGGCTGATGAGTGCCGGACAGGCTTTGTTAACCCCTATGACTGGCCCCTGTTGGTCGTTGCTGGGAAGTTGTCCGCCATGGACACTCCCAACGTCGGCATTCCCGAACAGCTCGCGCGGCGCATGAGCATGCCGGAGCAGCACGAGTATGCGGGCGAAGCTCACGCGGCGCAGGGTTCTGGCGGGGTCGATCGGTACCGCCGGGGCGGCGGGCGGGCTCGGGCTGCTGGCCGGCAGCACGGGGACGGCGTACGGCAGCCGGGCATCGGCCGTACCGCTGGCGCGGTCCGCGACAGCGACGGTGGACGGCTCGCTGGTGGCGCCGTTCGGGCGGCATCTCGCGTTCGGAGCCGATCCGAAGACGCAGATGCGGATCTCCTGGCAGGTGCCGTTCGCGGTCCGGAACCCGTACGTGCGCGTGGGGTTGAAGCCGTGGGAGCTCGACCGGAAGATCGAGGCCGAGGTGCGGGATCTGAACACTCCGGCGCTGTCGTCGAAACTGCCCGCCGTCGACCAGTACTACCTGCACGCCGCCCTGGACGGGCTCAAGCCGGGGACGACGTACTACTACGGCGTCGGCCATGACGGCTTCGACCCGGCGAGCGCCGAGCGGCTCTCCACCCTCGGTTCCTTCCGGACCGCGCCCGCGACGCCCGAGACGTTCGTGTTCACGGCCTTCGGCGACCAGGGCGTGAGCTATGACGCGCTCGCCAACGACCAGCTGATCCTGGGCCAGAACCCGTCCTTCCATCTGCACGCGGGCGACATCTGCTACGCGGACTCCACGGGGCACGGCAAGGACTCGGACACCTACGACGCGCGCGTATGGGACCAGTTCCTCGCGCAGACGGAGTCCGTCGCGAAGTCGGTGCCGTGGATGGTGACCACCGGCAACCACGACATGGAGGCCTGGTACTCCCCCAACGGCTACGGCGGCCAGTCCGCCCGCTGGTCGCTCCCGGAGAACGGCTTCGACCCGAAGAGCGCGCCGGGCGTGTACTCCTTCGTCTACGGCAACGTCGGCGTCGTCGCGCTCGACGCGAACGACGTCTCGTACGAGATCCCCGCCAACAAGGGCTACGCGGAGGGCAGGCAGACCGCCTGGCTGGACCGGCGCCTCGGGGAGCTGCGCGCGTCCTCGGCCGTGGATTTCATCGTGGTGTTCTTCCACCACTGCATGTACTCGACGTCGACGCACGCCTCGGACGGCGGGGTGCGGGACGCCTGGCTGCCGCTGTTCACCAAACACCAGGTGGACCTGGTGATCAATGGCCACAACCATGTGTACGAGCGGACCGACGCGATCAAGGACGGCGAGGTCGGCCGGCCCGTGCCGGTCGGCGCGTCGACCGATCCGACGCGCGACGGCATCGTGTACGTCACGGCGGGCGGCGCGGGCAAGGAGCTGTACGGCTTCCCCGTCGGCGTCGAGGACAGCTACGAGGGCGCGGAGAAGGACCGCGACTCGATCCTCACCTTCCACTGGACGAAGTCACGGCTGCCGGACCCGGACACGGTCGAGTGGTCCCGCGTGCGGTACACCGGCTTCTCGTTCCTCGCGGTGGAGGCGGAGGCGGGTGCGAGCCCGAGGCTCAAGGTCTCCGCGCTCGCCGAGAGCGGCAGGCGCATCGACTACTTCGAGGTCGCGCGCGGAAAGGGTCAGTGACCGGACGGTCCAGTGACGGAAGGGTCAGTGACCCGTCTCGCCGCCGTTGTCCCTGCGGTCGAGGGCTCGCTGCAGGGCGGCGGCGGCGTTCTTGCGCTCGATTTCGCTCGTACGGGAGACGCGGCGGACTCGGCGGACAGGCGTCGCAGTGGCCATGGTGATCGACTCCTTGAGATCACACGGCTCCGGAGCAGCGTCAACAGCTGCGCGGCTCTGGAGAGCGGGGGATTTCGAGACGCCGGAAAGGGGGCGGGGAACCAGGAGCCGCAGGGGTTGCCTGCCCGGTGCTCCGGCTCGCGACCGCATTCGCTCGATCAAGCGACACGTTCGGCTCCTACAAAACTAAGGGAGGACCGCGTGCCTGTCTCCACAATTACTCGGACTTCCTACTATCTGAGACGGACGCCACCCGAAGGCAGGCCCTTCGGCCACTGACCGGCGGTTTTCGGTCACCCCTCGAACGCGGGCCGCCCCCGCCTTCGAGCGGAGCTGCTCGAAAGCGGGGGCGGCGGGCTGCCCTGGTGGCGCGGGCCTCAGCCCATGTGCGGGTAGCCGTACTCCGTCGGCGGGACCAGCGTCTCCTTGATCGCGCGGGTCAGCGTCCAGCGCATCAGGTTCTGCGGGGCGCCCGCCTTGTCGTTCGTGCCGGACGCGCGGCCGCCGCCGAAGGGCTGCTGGCCGACGACGGCGCCGGTCGACTTGTCGTTGATGTAGAAGTTACCCGCGGCGTAGCGGAGCTTGTCCATCGTGTACGCGACGGCGGCGCGGTCGCCTGCGATGACCGAGCCGGTGAGGGCGTAGGCGGACACCGACTCCATCTGGGTCAGCATCTCCTCGTACTTCTCGTCCTCGTAGACGTGGACGGCGAGGAACGGGCCGAAGTACTCGGTCGTGAAGACCTCGTTCTCGGGGTCCGTGCACTCGACGACGGTCGGGCGGACGAAGTAGCCGACCGAGTCGTCGTACGTGCCGCCGGCCACGATCGTGCAGGTGTCGTCGGCCTTGGCGCGGTCGATCGCCGCCTTGTTCTTGGCGAAGGCCCGGTCGTCGATGACGGCGCCGATGAAGTGGGACAGGTCGGTGACGTCGCCCATGGTGAGGCCGTCCACCTCGGCCGCGAACTCCTCCTTGAAGCCGGAGTTCCAGATGGAGGCCGGGATGTAGGCGCGCGAGGTCGCCGAGCACTTCTGGCCCTGGTACTCGAAGGCGCCCCGGGTGAGGGCCGTCTTCAGGACCGCGCGGTCGGCGCTCGGGTGGGCGACGACGAAGTCCTTGCCGCCCGTCTCACCGACGATGCGCGGGTACGAGCGGTACTTCTCGATGTTGTTGCCGACCGTCTTCCACAGATACTGGAAGGTCTTGGTCGAGCCGGTGAAGTGGATGCCCGCGAGGTCGCGGTGCTCGAGCGCCACCTTGGACACCTCAATGCCGTCACCGGTGACGAGGTTGATGACGCCCTTGGGCAGCCCCGCCTCCTCAAGGAGCTCCATGAGAAGGACGGCCGCGTGGGTCTGCGTGGGGGACGGCTTCCAGACCACCACATTGCCCATCAGGGCGGGGGCGGTGGGCAGGTTGCCCGCGATGGCCGAGAAGTTGAACGGCGTGATCGCGTAGACGAAGCCCTCCAGCGGGCGGTGGTCCAGGCGGTTCCACACGCCCGGCGAGTTGGCCGGGGGCTGCTCGGCGAGCAGGTCACGGGCGTACTTCACGTTGAAGCGCCAGAAGTCGATCAGCTCGCACGGGGTGTCGATCTCGGCCTGCTGGGCGGTCTTCGACTGGCCGAGCATCGTGGAGGCGGCCAGCGTCTCGCGCCAGGGGCCCGCCAGCAGGTCGGCGGCGCGCAGGATGATCGCGGCACGGTCGTCGAAGGACATCGCGCGCCAGGCCGGGGCGGCGGCCAGCGCGGCGTCGATCGCGTCCTGCGCGTCCCCCTGCGTGGCGTTGCGGTACGTGCCGAGGACGGCCTTGTGGTTGTGCGGCTGCACGACCTGGAACGGCTCGCCGCCGCCCATCCGCTTCTCGCCGCCGATGGTGCAGGGCAGGTCGATCGGGTTCTCGGCGAGCTCCTTGAGCTTCACCTCGAGCCGGGCGCGCTCGGGCGAACCGGGGGCGTAGCCGTGCACCGGCTCGTTGACGGGAGCGGGGACCTGGGTTACAGCGTCCATGAGTTCCTTGACTCCTTTTGAGTGGTGGGTGGGATCTGCCCTGGATCAGTTCTTGGTGATCATCGAGCGGACGAAGAAGAGCAGGTTGGCCGGCTTCTCTGCGAGGCGCCGCATGAAGTAGCCGTACCAGTCGGTGCCGAAGGCGGTGTAGACGCGCATCCGGTGGCCCTCGGCGGCGAGCCGCAGGTGCTCGTCGCTGCGGATCCCGTACAGCATCTGGAACTCGTACTCGTCCAGCTTGCGCCCTGCGCGGCGCGCGAGCTCCTGTGCGATGGAGATGATGCGCGGGTCGTGGGTCCCGATCATCGGGTAGCCCTCGCCCTCCATGAGGATCTTCAGGATCCGGACGTACGCCTTGTCGATTTCGGCCTTGTTCTGGAACGCGACGGAGGCGGGCTCCTTGTACGCGCCCTTCACCAGCCGGACGCGGCTGCCGGACGCGGCGAGGCGGCGGGCGTCGTCCTCGGTGCGGAACAGGTAGGACTGGATCACGCAGCCCGTGCCCGGGAAGTCCCGGCGCAGCTCCTCGTGGATGGCGAACATCGAGTCGAGGGTGGTGTGGTCCTCGGCGTCCAGGGTGACCGTGGTGCCGATGGCGGCGGCGGCCTCGACGACCGGGCGGACGTTGGCGAGGGCCAGCTCGTGCCCGCCCTCCAGCGCTTGGCCGAACATCGACAGCTTGACGGACATCTCGGCCCTGGTGCCGAGGCCGAGGTCCTTGAGCCGGTCGATCAGCTCGAGGTAGGCGTCGCGGGCGGCGGCGGCCTGCTCGCGGGTCGTGATGTCCTCGCCCACCACGTCGAGGGTGACCTCGAGGCCCTTGGCGGCGGCGTCCTGGACGACCGGGATCACGTCGCCGACGGTCTCTCCGGCGATGAACCGGTCGACGACCTGTTTGGTGCCCGGGGCCGCCGAGACGAAGCGGCGCATCTTGTCGCTGCGCGAGGCGGCGAGGATCACGGGACCCAGCACGGGGCACCTCCACGGAAAGTTATAGACAGGCCGCATACCGGAGAGAGGGGTGATGAAACCCAACGTTCCAGGTACGGCACGGAGAACCACCGTGAAACCTAAGGATCCCTCCGATCGTGATCCATCGACAGCTGTCACGCATCCGTGGCCGAGATCTCAGACAGATGTCTGAAGGGTTCGCGAAATGCGGGAGAATGCCCGGGTGAAGGGCGACTACCAGGAACTGGTCGACGAGATCTCGGCGCTGCTCGGCGCCCCCGCGACACTCGAGAACCGGGACTTCGTCCTGATCGCCTTCGGCGCCCACGACAGCGGCAGCGACTTCGACGCATCCACCCTGGACCCCGTCCGGACCCGGTCGATCCTCACGCGCCGCTCCACCCCGGCGGTCCGCGCCTGGTTCGAGGGGTTCGGGATCGCACGGGCCACGGGTCCGGTGCGCATTCCGCCCGCCCCGGACGCGGGCGTGCACCGCGGCCGCATCTGCCTTCCGGTACGCCATCGGGGGGTCGTCCTGGGATACGTATGGCTGCTGGACGCCGAACCGGGTCCGAGTGGGGAACAGTTGTCCGCCGCGATGGACGTGGCGGCGCGCATCGGCGCGCTGCTCGCGGACGAGGCGCAGGCGGGCGAGGACCTGACGCGGGAGTTCCGTGCGGTGCTGGCGGCCGAGCCCGGCTGGCAGCGCGACATGGCGGTGGCGGCGCTGCGTACGGCGCTGGCGGACCGGGCCGACGTCCTGCACGCGGTGGTGTGCGTGGCACCCTGGCCCTCCGCCGACCCGGCCGATGCGCCCTCGGCCCGGTCGGTGCCGGGCGCGACGGCCCTGTGCACGCTGCCGTGGGGCACTGGGGGCACCTCCCATGCCCGTGAGGCCATGGGGGACGGCCAGTGCCTCGCCCTGTTGATGCGCCTGCGCTCCGCCGACGTCCTCACCCCCGCCGTGACGGCCGCGTCCGGAATGCTGAGCAGGGTCAGGGGTGGCGCCGGTGCCGCGGCGGGTGTGGCGCGGGCCCGGCGCGGCCTCGGCGAGCTGGGCAGCGCATGGCAGGAGGCGTCGGCGGCAGCCCGGGCCGCCCTGGCCGAGCCGCGTCTCGGGCCGGTCGCCGCGTGGGCGTCCATCGGCCCGTACCGGCTGCTGACCGCGCTGCCGCCGGAGGCGGTGCACGACCCCGTCGTACGCGCCTTGCTGGAGCCGGCCCACCGTGAACTGGCCCGCACCGCCGAGGTGTTCCTGGACTGCGCGGGCCAGGCCGGCCGCGCGGCGGCCGAGTTGGGCATCCACCGGCAGACGCTCTACTACCGCCTCTCGCGGGTCGAGAACCTCACGGGCCTCGACCTGGACGACGGCGAGGACCGGCTGCTGCTGCACATGGCGCTGAAGGCTTCGCGGCTTTAGCGCAAAAGGTGCCACCCGCTCCCCACTTGGGCGCCCAGCCCCCGTTAGTGAAAACGATTGTCATCGTGCTACGGTCTGCCCGTCTTTGACCGCCCCTTTGCCTCTTCACCGGGAAGGGTCCACTACCGTGCGCCTGCCAGCCCGTCTCCTGCCCGCCGCTCTCGTCCCCACGGCCGCGCTGCTCACCGGTTGCTTCGCCCCCTCCGGCTCCGGACAGGCGTCGTCGGACGGCGAGAACAGCGGCAAGCGCATACGCGTCGCGATGATGCAGCCGCCGCGCTCCGGTCTGTCCCCGCTCTCTGACGACGCGTTCAAGCTGTCCCGGTGGTCGACCGCGGAGACGCTGGTGACGCTCGACGAGGACGGCGACGCGGAGCCCGCCCTGGCCACCGACTGGAAGCAGTCGGGCAGGACGTGGACCTTCACCATCCGTGACGGCGTCACCTTCCACGACGGCACGAAGCTCACCGCCCAGGCCGTCGTACGGTCGCTGACCGAGGCCGCCGCCGCGTCGCCCAAGCCGCGCATCCTCGACGGCGTCAAGCTGACCGTGAAGGCCGAGGGCGACACCGTCGCCGTCACGACCGCCGCCGAGGACCCGCTCGTGCCGCAGCGGCTGAGCTCCCCTCAGCTGTCGATCCTGTCGGCGAAGGCGTACGAGGGGAAGACCGTCGATCCGGTCGGCACCGGCACCGGCGCCTTCGAGCTCACGGAGGTCAAGGGCACCACGTCGGCGAGGCTCGACCGGTACGACGGCTACTGGGGCGGGAAGGCCAAGGCCCCGGGGATCGACGTGACGTTCGTCCCGGACGGCACCGCGCGGGCCGCCGCCCTGCGCAGCGGCGAGGCCGACGTGGTGGAGGCCGTCCCCGTCTCGCAGGCCGCGCTGGTCGACCAGGACCTGATCACCGAGGTGCCGATGCCACGCACCAACACCCTCTACCTCAACATGGAGAAGGGCGTCTTCAAGGACGCGGGGATGAGGGCGGCCGCGCGCGAGGCGATCGACGCGGAGACCATCGTCAAGGGCGTGTACGAGGGGCGGGCGGACATCGCCGAGGGGCTGCTCGGACCGGCGCTGCCGTGGGCCTCCGGCCTGCGCGACGGCCAGAAGGTGCAGCGGGCGAAGGCGGGCGACCCGGACGGCGCCGCGATCACCATCGGCACCTTCACCGACCGCGCCGAGCTGCCCGAGGTCGCCCAGACCCTGCAACAGCAGTTCCAGAAGGCCGGGTTCAAGGTGAAGCTGGACGTGCGCGAGTACGCCAACATCGAATCGGACGCGCTGGCGGGCGAGTTCGACGCGTTCATCCTGTCGCGGGCGACCGTGCTGGACTCCGGTGACCCGGCCGCGTATCTCTACAGCGACTTCGCGTCGGACGGTTCCTTCAACATCGCGCAGCTCGCCGACGGGAGCGTCGACCGGGCGGTGCGGAAGGCGTCCGAGACCCAGGCGGGCGACGGGCGCCGCCGGGCGGTCATCGAGGCCGAGGCCGCGGTGCTGGCCACGGACGCCGCCGTACCGATGCTGCACGAGCGCGTGATCCAGGGTGATGCGGCGGGCGTCGTGGATGTCGCGCACGATCCGCGTGAGCGCGAGCTGATCACCGTCGACACCTACGTCAAGTGATGGACGCGCCGAACACAAGCTCCGGGCTCCGCGCCCGGGCGCGGGCGCGGGCCGGGCTGCCGACCGGGCTGCGGGCCGGGCTGCGGACCGGGCTCACCCGCGTGGTCTGCCTCGCCCTCGTGCTCGCAGCGGTGGGGCTGCTGCCCTGGCTGTCCGGCAGGGACCCGGCGCTCACGGTGCTGCGGGCCCGGTCCGCCGAGCAGACGGCCACGGCGGAGGCGCTGGACGCGATCCGCGCGGACCTCGGGCTGGACGCGGGCCCCCTTCGTCTGCTGGGCGGCTGGGCGGCCGGGCTGCTGCGCGGCGACCTCGGCACCTCATGGGTCTCGGGCACGGACGTCCTGCCCTCCGTGGTCGCCGGTCTCCAGGTCTCACTCGGTCTGATGGGTGCCGCGTTCGCCGTGGCGCTGCTGATCGGGGCCCTGCTCGTAGCGCCCGTCCTGATACGCGGCAGGGGCACGGCCGGCGCGTTCGCCGCGATGCTCGCCGCACTGCCCGAATTCCTGCTGGCGACCGTGGCGCTGGTGGTGTGCGGCGTGTGGCTCGGCTGGCTGCCGACGTCCGGCTGGCAGGGACCCGCGTACATGGTGCTGCCCGCCGTCGCGCTCGGGGTGCCGGCCGGCGGGCTGCTCGGGCGGCTGGTCGCGGACGCGCTGCCCGCCGTCCTCGAGGAGCGGTGGGCGGAGCTGTGGCGCGGCTCCGGGGTGGGCCGCGCCCGGGTCGCGGCGGCTGCGCTGCGACGCGTACTGCCGCCGCTCGTCCCGCAGTTCGGGATGGTCGCCGTCGGCCTGACCGGTGGCGCGATCGCGGTCGAGACCGTGTTCGCGGTGCCCGGCATCGGCCGTACGGCGCTCGGCGCGGCCAAGTCGCAGGACCTGCCGCTGCTGCAGGGTGCCGTACTGGCGCTGCTCGCGCTCGGGCTCGCGGCGGGTGGGGCGGCCGCGCTGCTGCGGCGCCGGCTGCTCGGTCCCGCGCTGCGCGACGCGGGGCTCACGCTGCCCGCAGCCCGGCCGGTGCGCGTGCACCCGCTGGTACCGGTCCTCCTCGGGACCGTCCTCGCCACCGCCGTCGGCTGGGGGCTGCTGCGCGACCCGTACACGGTGGACACCGCGGCCCGCCTGGCCGCGCCGTCCTGGGCGCATCCGCTGGGCACGGACGGTCTCGGGCGGGACGTGCTGGCACGCCTGGGGCACGGTGCGGCCGCGACCGTCGGCACGGCGGCCGCCGTCTGCCTGGTCAGCTTTCTGCTGGCGCTGTGCCTCGGCTTCCTGCCGCGGTTCACCGAGGGTGCGTCGGACATCGCCAACGCCCTGCCGCCGGTGATCATCGGCATCCTGGTCGCCGCCGTGCTCGGCCCCGGCACGGGCGGCGCCTCGCTCGCCGTCGCCCTCATCTCCTGGCCGCCGCTGGCCGCGCACGCCGCGGCGCTGGTCCAGGAGGTACGCGCCTCCGCGTTCCTCACCGCCCAGAAGGCGATCGGCGCGACCCCGGTGTGGATCCTCACCCGGCACGTCCTGCCCTCGGTGGCCGCGCCGGTGGCCCGCCACGCGGTCCTCCGCCTGCCCGGCATCGCCCTGGCCCTCGCATCCCTCGGCTTCCTCGGACTCGGCGCGCAGCCGCCCGCTCCGGAGTGGGGCCTGCTGCTCGACGAGTCCCGCGCCTACGTGGAGCGCGCCCCGTGGGCGGGCCTGGCCCCGGCGGCCGCGCTGGCCGTGCTGGCGGGCCTGGCGGTGTCGCTGGCCGCGTACGGGGGCGCCCGCCCCGGGCGAGCCCGCTCCCCACGGCCGCGGTCGGCTGCCGTCGGCGGCATCAGAGCACGCGGCGCCCTCACCACGCTCTCCCGAGCCCGGAAGGAGAACTCCTTTGCACCCCGCTGATCCCCTGCTGTC
This sequence comes from Streptomyces jeddahensis, assembly GCF_001642995.1. Classification (GTDB taxonomy): domain Bacteria; phylum Actinomycetota; class Actinomycetes; order Streptomycetales; family Streptomycetaceae; genus Streptomyces; species Streptomyces jeddahensis. The sequence continues at coordinate 4,267 of NZ_LOHS01000136.1, read as the reverse complement.
GGTCCGCGGCCTGCGCATCGCCTTCGGGCCTCTCGAGGCGGTACGCGGGCTGTCCTTCGACGTAGGCGACGGGGAAGTCCTCGCGCTCGTCGGCGAGTCGGGCGCCGGGAAGTCCCTGACCGCGCGCGCCCTGCTGGGCATGCTTCCGCGCGAGGCGACGGCGGCGGGGAGTGTGCGGTTGCGCGGCGAGGCCGCCGAGCTGGTCGGCGCGCGCCGCCCGGTGTACGCGCGGCTGTGGGGCCGCCGGATCGCCCTCGTCCCCCAGGACGCCCTTTCCGCGCTGTCGCCCGTCCACCCGGTGGGCGACCAGCTCGCCGCCGCCGTCCGGTCCGTGCGGGGCGTCTCGCGCAGCCAGGCGCGGGCCAGGGCCGTCGCCGCCCTGGAGCAGGTCGGGATCGCGGACGCGGGGCGCAGGGCGCGGGCGTATCCGCACGAGTTCTCCGGGGGCATGCGGCAGCGCGCCGTCATCGCGATGGCCATGATCAACGAACCGGAGCTCGTGGTCGCCGACGAGCCCACGACCGCTCTCGACCCGGACACCCAACGGCACGTTCTCGAACTGCTGGCCAGGCGGCGCGAGGAGACGGGCGCGTCCCTCGTCCTGGTCACCCACGACCTCGCGGCCGTCGAGGAGCACGCCGACCGGATGCTGGTGATGTACGCGGGAAGGGCGGCCGAATCAGGCCCGGTGGACGAGGTGTTCGCCCGGCCCCGGGCCCCGTATACGGCCGGACTGCTCGCCTCGCTCCCGCCGGACGCGCCTCTGCCGGCGGGTGGACGTAGCCGCCGTCTCCCGGCGATCGCCGGAGCCCCGCCCACGCTCGCCGAACTGCCCGCCGGCTGCGCGTTCGCGCCTCGCTGCCCCCTGGCCGAACGAGCCGAACAGGCCCGTGCCGAAGGGGCCGAACGGGCCGAACGGGCTGAACGCGCTGAACAGGCCGAAGGAGCCGAGCTCGCCCGACGGGCCGAACCGGCCGGCGACGACCGCTGCCGCACGGAGCTGCCGGAGCCGCAGCGGCTCGGCGACGGCCGGCGCGAGGTGGCCTGCCACCGATGGAGTGAACTCCCCGACCGCCCTGCCGAGTTGTTCCTGGAGCATGTGTGAGCCCTGTCAGCCCAGCAGACGCGCTGCTCGCGGTGCGCGACCTGGTCGTCCGCTACGGCTCGTTCGTCGCCGTCGACCACGTGTCGTTCGACATCGCCGCCGGTGAGACCCTCGCCCTAGTCGGGCCCTCGGGCTGCGGCAAGTCCTCGACGGCCGCCGCCGTGCTGCAGCTGCGCCGGCCCGACGGCGGAGAGGTGTGGTTCGACGGCCGGGAACTCACGGCCCTGGACGAGCGCGCCCTGCGGCCGCTGCGCCCGGCGATGCAGCCGGTCTTCCAGGACCCGTACGGATCTTTGAGCCCGCGCTGCCGTGTCCGGGACGCCGTGGCGGAACCCCTGCGGGTCCAGGGCCGCTGGGATGCCGAGCGCGGGCCTGCCCGGGTGGCCGAGCTGCTCGACCTGGTCGGGCTCGACCCGGCGTACGGCGACCGGCGGCCGCACGAGCTGTCCGGCGGCCAGTGCCAGCGCGCCGGCATCGCACGCGCCCTCGCGGGCGAGCCCAGGCTGCTCGTCCTCGACGAACCGGTCTCGGCACTCGACCCGTCACTCCGCGCCGGCGTGCTCAACCTCCTCGCCGACCTGCAGGAACGCCTCGGCCTCGGCTATCTCTTCATCTGCCACGACATGGCGGTCGTACGGCACTTCTCGGACCGGGTGGTCGAGATGCGGGACGGGAAGATCGTGGACGAGCGCTGACGCCGTGCCCACTACGCGTCAGCTGTCCCCCGTGCTCTGATCCGCCGGTGCCGTCGATGCCGCCTCGATCACCCGTCGCAGCCCCTCGGTGAGCTGATCGGCGTCCGTTGCCGACTCCGGATCGAAGAGCCACTGCACCATGAGGCCGCAGAGGATCGTGTGGTAGAAGCGGCCCTCGGAGTTCACGGTCTGATCGTCGAGTTCGTCCTCGGGGCGGCCGCTGAACATCGGGACGAGCCCCGACCGCCCGTACTGCAGCGCCTTGTTGACGATCTCGCGCGCCTCCGGCATGCGGTCGGCCTGCAGGATGAACTCCAGGTTGAGCATCCAGATGGCACGTGACTCGGGGAACGTGCGGATGACGTTCCCCCACATCTCCCGGAACCGTTCCAGCGAGCCCGCCGGAGCCCCGCCCTCGCCCGCCAGCGCCTCCTCGCCGAAGGAGTCGCCGACGTCCTCGATCAGCGCGATGAACGCCTGCGCGAGCAGCGCGTCCTTCGACCCGTAGTGGTAGCCGATCGACCCGAGGTTGGTCCCGGACTCCTTGACGATGTCGCGCGCCGTCGTGCGCGCAAAGCCCTTCTCCAGCAGGCATCGCTTCGCGCCTTCGAGCAGATCCTCGCGGTGTCCCATGCGGGCCAGCCTATCGCCGGCACATACAAGCGTCCTACACCCCCGTCTTATACGTTTGTTCTAGACAGACGTTTAAGACGTGCGTACAGTCCTGCCCATGACGAACCCAACGGGCACCACCGATGCCCCCAACTCCCTCGCAGGGCACCGCGAATGGACCGCTCTCTGGGTCCTGATGCTTCCGCTCCTGCTCGTCTCCATGGACGTCTCCGTCCTCTACTTCGCCGTCCCGGCGATCAGCGCCGACCTCGAACCCAGCGGCACGCAACAGCTGTGGATCTTCGACATCTACGGCTTCGTCCTCGCCGGACTGCTCATGACGATGGGGTCCCTCGGCGACCGCATCGGCCGGCGCAGGCTGTTACTGCTGGGCGCCGCGGCCTTCGGCGCGGCCTCACTCGTCGCGGCGTACGCGAACAGCGCCGAGACCCTGATCGCGGCCCGCGCGGTCCTCGGCGTCGGCGGCGCGACGTTGATGCCGTCCACGATGGCGCTCGTCCGCACGATGTTCGCCGACCCGGCCCAGCGCACGAAGGCGATCGGCATCTGGTCGGGCGTGATGACCGGGGGTGTCGCGCTGGGTTCCGTGATGAGCGGCGTCCTCGTCGAGCACTTCTGGTGGGGCTCGGTCTTCCTGGTCAACCTGCCCGCGATGGCGCTCCTGCTGGTCGTCGGCCCGCTCCTGCTCCCGGAGTCCAAGAACCCCGAGCCGGGCCGCTTCGACCTGCTGAGCGTGCCGCTGTCGATGGCCGCCGTGCTGCCGGTGATCTACGGCCTCAAGGAGATCCCGTCCAGGGGCTTCGAGCCTCTCTACGTCGTGTCCCTCGCCGTGGGCCTCGTCTTCGCCGCCCTCTTCGCGCGCCGCCAGCGCACCTCCGCGTCACCGATGATCTCTCCCGCGCTGTTCCGTGGGCGGGGCTTCGGCTCCGCCGTCGTCCTGAACCTCGTCGCCGCCTTCGGGATGATGGGTTCGGCGTACTTCACCACCCAGTACCTGCAGTCGGTGCTCGGCAAGAGCGCCCTGGAGGCCGCGCTCTGGGCGCTGCTCCCCTCGGTCCTCATCGGCTTCGCCGCACCGGTGGCCGCACAGCTGGTGCAGCGGGGCGTGCACCGCGCCCACGTCGTCTCGGCGGGCTTCGTCACCGCCGCGTGCGGATACGGCCTGCTTGCCCTGGCCGGTACGGACTCGATGTGGCTGGTGCTCGCGGGGGCGGGCGTCCTCGCCTGCGGGATCGTCACCGTAATGTCCCAGCTGACCGATCTGGCGCTGGGCGCCGCCCCCGTCGAGAAGGCGGGCGCCGCGTCCTCGCTCCTCGAGACGGGGCAGGAGTTCGGCGGTGCCCTGGGGATGGCCCTGCTGGGGTCCATCGGCGCGGCGGTCTACCGTCACGGCGTCCCGGACGGCGCCCCGGACGCCGCGCACGAGACGCTGGGCGGCGCCCTGGCCGTCGCCCAGCAGCTGCCCGCGGGAGCGGCCGACGCCATGGTGGCCGCGGCCCGGGAGGCGTTCACCAGCGGGATGCAGGCGGCGGCGGTTGCGGCGACTGTGCTTCTGCTTGGTGCGGCGGTCCTGGCGGCAGCGGTGCTTCGCCGGGTGCGGGATGCCGGGGTCCCGGCGCCCAAGGGGGAGACGGTGCCGGTGTGAGGGTGCGAGGCGTTTGATCCCCCACCCCGCCCCTTCCCGAAACCATGGGGCTTCGCCCCCTGGACCCCGTTGATCGGCGGCTCCGCCGCCTCGTCCTCAAGCGCCGGACGGGCTGAAAAATTCAGCCCCTCCGGCGCTTGAGGAGCGGGGGTCCGGGGGCTGGCCCCTGGTTACGGGAAGGGGCGGGGT
>NZ_LOHS01000135.1 GCF_001642995.1 Streptomyces jeddahensis | reverse complement strand
CTCAGGCTTTCCTCCGGGCGCTTCCCTTCGGTCTTGCGTTTCCGACTCTATCAGACTCTTTCGGGCCTGATTCCCAGTCGGCGGGGCATCCCGCAAGCGGGATATTCGCACTGTGTCTTTTCGGCCTCGCGGCCTTTCGACATTCACTACGCTAGCGGATTCTCCCAGCTGCTCATAATCGAGCTTCGCGAGTTCAGATTTCGGCATGCAAAAAGCACACGAAATAAGCACCCGCTGAGGGGAGTCCTTGCTGAGTAGTGGGGTTTGACCGCTTCCGGCTGCTGACTGAACGCAGTACCCGGTTCAAGCGGCTCGGGCTACGTTACGCGTCCCCTAGGGGCGAGTCAAGTTCGACGCCGGCGTGGCGTGTGGGCCCGATACGGGCTGACCGTAGGGTCGTTGGCGATCCAGTAGCGCCAGGGGTGCGCCTCTCCGTCGCCTCCGTCGCCCGCCACCCCGGTGCGGGGACCGTTGCGGACCTGGTCGGGAGGCACAGGCGTACCCGCGAGGATGCTGAGCGGGGCGTCCGGGCCGGCGCATATGTCACTGCCGTCGAGCGCGCGGTCGACGCCGAGGGCCGTCGCCAGGCGGGCCGGGCCTTTGGCCAGTTCCTTGTCGTTGCGGGCCGAGAGTCGGCGTTTGCGGGCGAGGTCGGCGCCCTCCGTGATCTCGCCGGCGCGGAGCAGAACCGCGCTCGCCTTGCCGTCCGGTCCGCACACCAGGTTCATGCAGTGCCACATGCCGTAGGTGAAGTAGACGTACACGTGGCCGGGCGGACCGAACATCACGTCGTTGCGGGGGGTCCGGCCGCGATACGCGTGGGAACCGGGGTCGTCCGGACCCGCGTATGCCTCGACCTCCGTGAGGCGGAGTTCGATCGGGCCGTCCGAGGTGTTGCGCACGAGGATGCGGCCCAGGAGGTCTGGTGCGACCTGCAGGACAGGGCGGTCGAAGAACTCCCGGCTGAGGGGCGTACGGTCGGGGGCCGTGATCACGGCGTACGAGCGTAGTGCAACCTGTGTGCACGCGCGGGTGGTCATGGGTCCTGCCGCTTGCCAGGCTGATGGCCGCGGAACCGGCCGGGGTCCGGTCGCGTTTCTAAAGATCAAGGGATCAGAGGATCAAGGGCCCGAGGGTCAGGGATCAGGGATCAGGCAGCGCGTCCGGCTGACAGGCGCGTCCTGGGGAGGAGAGACATGGGGTTCAAGAGGCTGCTGGCGAGCCTGGGAGCCGGTGGGGCGTCGGTCGAGACGGTCCTGACCGAGGTCAATGTGGTGCCGGGCGGTGTCGTCCAGGGCGAGGTCCGGATCCAGGGCGGTTCCGTCGACCAGGAGATCGAGGGGCTGTCGGTCGGTCTGCAGGCCCGGGTCGAGGTCGAGGGCGGCGACCAGGAGGTCAAGCAGGACATCGAGTTCACGAAGATGCAGCTCGGTGGCGCTTTCTCGCTGCAGGCCAACGCGGTGCATGCGGTGCCGTTCGGGCTCGCGATCCCCTGGGAGACGCCGATCACCAGCTTCGCCGGGCGTCAGCTGCCCGGCATGAACATCGGCGTGACGACCGAGCTGCAGATCGCGCGTGCCGTGGACTCCGGTGACCTCGACCCGATCGTCGTGCATCCGCTGCCGGCGCAACAGGCGATTCTGGACGCCTTCGGGCAGCTCGGGTTCCGGTTCAGGAGCGCGGACATGGAGCGCGGCCACATCCGGGGTACGCGGCAGCAGCTGCCGTTCTACCAGGAGATCGAGTTCCTCCCGCCGGAGCAGTACCGCGGGCTGAACCAGGTCGAGTTGAGCTTCGTCGCGGACGACCGTGAGATGGACGTCGTTCTGGAGATGGACAAGAAGCCCGGGCTCTTCAGCGAGGGCAGCGACTCGTACAAGTCGTTCAGGGTCGGTCTGCACGACTTCCAGGGGACCGACTGGGCGGCGTACCTCAATGAGTGGCTGTCCCAGGTCGGCAGCCGTCGCAACTGGTTCTAGGCTCGGTGCCGGAGACATCGCCGATCCAGGAGGTTCCGACGTGACCGAGCTCAAGAGGCCGCCGCTTCCGCATGACTTCCATCCGCCGGTGCCCTCGTTCACGGTCGTGAGCGACGACATCGAGCCGGGCGCGGTGCTGAAGGACGCTCAGGTCTACGCGGCCGGGAACACCTCTCCGCATCTGCGGTGGGAGGGGTTCCCGCCGGAGACCAAGAGCTTCGCCGTGACGTGCTTCGACCCGGACGCCCCGACGGGCAGCGGGTTCTGGCACTGGACCGTGTTCGACATCCCGGTCTCCGTGACGGAGCTGCCGGCGGGTGCGGGCAGCGGCAAGTTCGAGGGGCTGCCCGAGAGTGCGGTCCAGGTGCGCAACGACTACGGGACGAAGGACTTCGGGGGCGCCGCGCCGCCGCCCGGGGATCCGGCGCACCGGTATGTGTTCACGGTGTACGCGGTGGACCAGGAGAAGCTCGGTCCGGACTCCGACGCGTCGCCCGCCGTGGTCGGGTTCAATCTGCGGTTCCACACCCTGGCGCGTGCGCAGCTGATCGGCGAGTACGCGTCTCGCGCCGAGGATTAGGCGTCCGAGGCGTCCGTTAACCAACGCCACTCGCCACCGAGCGTCGAACTGGATGTTCATGGAACGTTTGCCCGCCTCTGGTCTTGGAAGTGATCAGAGGCGGGCAGTTTTGTTGCCGGGGGTCCCGGGGAGCGGCGGTGAAGCGGTGATGTCGCAGCCCCTCGGGAGGCACAGATATTGCGTTGTCCATCTCGGCGTGCCCGGCCAGAGTTGATCCCAGCCCGCCAAGGGGGTGGGCCGGTGCACACGGGAGGTGGGCTGGATGCGGGACACGCTGGTACTGAACGCTAGCTTCGAGCCGCTGTCGACGGTGACGTTGAACCGAGCCGTCGTTCTGGTGCTCCAGGACAAGGCCGTCGTCGAGCAGGCCCACCCCGAACTCCGTATGCGGGCTGCCGCCGTGGACCTTCCGGTGCCGCGGGTGATCCGGCTGTGCAGGTATGTGAGGGTGCCCTTCCGAAGACAAGCGCCGTGGTCGCGGCGCGGTGTTCTCGTACGGGACCGGCACAGGTGCGCGTACTGCGGGAGGCGGGCGACGACCGTGGACCACGTGGTGCCGCGGTCGCAGGGTGGCGCGGACACCTGGCTGAACACGGTGGCCTCGTGTGCGGAGGACAACCACCGCAAGGCGGACCGTACGCCGGAGCAGGCGGGCATGCCCCTGCTGCGGGAGCCGTTCGAGCCGACACCTGCGGACGCGATGCTGCTGGCGCTCGGTCAGGACGACTTGGACGCCCTGCCTGGCTGGATGGCGCAGCCGGCTGCGTGACCGCAACAGCAGAGCAGAACGACAGGTGCCCCGCCTTCTTGGCGGATTCAACAAATCGTCGCAACACGTGAGGTGAGGTCGTTCTCCAGAAGCCTGGAGAGGCGCTCGGCTGGGCTGTCCCAGCCGAGCGCCTTTCGGGGCCTGGAGTTCAGTTCGGCAGCTGCGCGGTCCAGGTCCTCCCTGGTGTACTTCGACAGGTCTGCGCCCTTCGGGAAGTACTGTCTCAGAAGGCCATTTGTGTTCTCGTTCGTGCCTCGCTGCCAAGGGCTGTGGGGTTCGCAGAAGTAGACCGGAATACCGGATGCCTCCGAGAAGGCGTAGTGATGGGCCATCTCAGATCCTTGGTCCCAGGTCAGAGAACGCTTCAGGTGGGGCGGTAGGCCGTTCACAGCCTCCAGCAACGCCTTCTGGACGAAGCCAGGGCTGTGGCCGTGTGGGAGGTGCACGAGCAGCGTGTAGCGGGTGCTGCGTTCCACGAGCGTGCCGATAGCAGAGCCGTTCTTCGCTCCGACAATCAGGTCGCCTTCCCAGTGGCCTGGGACGCTGCGATCGTCGGCCTCAGCCGGGCGCTGGCTGATCATGATCTTCGGGTGAATGAAGCGTTGGGTCCGCTGGTCGACTCGGCGCCGACGCTTCCGCATGCGGCGGCCGGTGCGGAGTCGACGCGTGACCTCGCGCCACAGACCGTCTCTGGCCTGGGCGTATAGGGCTCGATAGATCGTCTCGTGCGTTACGTTCATCTCCGGTCGGTCCGGGAAGTCTCGGCGGAGGACGTTCGCGATCTGCTCGGGACTCCAGCGTTCGTCGAGGCGTGCCTGGATGAATTCCCGTAGGTCGGGGCACTGTTCAATGCGCCGCGGCTTGGGGCGTGGCCGGCGCATCTCTGCACGCCGGTGAGCGGAAAACGGCCGGTAGTACGACGGGTGGCTGGGCCTCAAGCTGGGGTTGCAGTTGCGCCGGATCTCCCGACTGATGGTGGACGGACTGCGGCCCAGTTCGACTGCAATCGACCGGATGGACTTCTGCTCGCGCCGAAGGTCAGCGATGCGGACGCGCTCCTCCTCGGACAGGTAGCGGCGAGATGCGGACGCTTGCCGCTTCGCCCGTTCCGCGTGGATCGGGTGCGGGATAAACGTCCGCATCTCGCCCGTGATGGGCTGGATCGCTGGCCGCGTCTTCTTGCCGGATGTCTTCGACGTTTTCGAGCGCTCAGCCCGTCCGTTGATCCACTCTTGTCCCGTTCTGCGGTTAATGCCGACAAGACGACTAGCTTCTCTGATGCTCACGCCCTCGTGAACGAGCTCGAGGAACTTCTGTCGCTCCTCCAGCTTCCGCCGTCGTGCGTGTCCATCGCCGTGCGCCATCGCAGTCCCGTGGGTCGGGTGTTGCGACGATCATTAGAACCCAGGCTTGGAGGCGGGACACCTTTATGTCCAGTCGCTTCGCGGCTTCATGTCCCAGCGGCACCTTCACGTCCCAGCGGGGCACCTTCACGTCCTAGTCGATGCGCGGCTGTTCGCGGCGTTCGGTGCCGCTGCCGTTGCTGTTCCCGCTCTGGTTTCCCGAACCGCCGGTTGCCGGGCCGAAGTTGCCGATGGCGCCCGACAGGCCCTTGAGGGCGTCGCCGATTTCACTGGGAACGATCCAGAGCTTGTTGGCGTCACCTTCGGCGATCTTCGGCAGCATCTGGAGGTACTGGTAGGAGAGGAGCTTCTGGTCCGGGTCGCCGGCGTGGATCGCCTCGAAGACCGTACGGACGGCCTGGGCCTCGCCCTCGGCGCGCAGGGCGGCGGCCTTGGCCTCACCCTCTGCGCGCAGGATCGCGGACTGCTTCTCGCCTTCGGCGGTGAGGATCTGCGACTGGCGGATGCCTTCGGCGGTGAGGATGGCGGCGCGCTTGTCACGGTCGGCGCGCATCTGCTTCTCCATCGAGTCCTGAATGGAGGTGGGCGGCTCGATGGCCTTCAGTTCGACGCGGTTGACGCGGATGCCCCACTTGCCGGTGGCCTCGTCGAGGACGCCGCGCAGGGCCGCGTTGATCTCCTCGCGAGAGGTGAGGGTCCGCTCCAGGTCCATGCCGCCGATGATGTTGCGGAGGGTGGTGACGGTCAGCTGCTCGATCGCCTGGATGTAGCTCGCGACTTCGTAGGTCGCGGCGCGGGCGTCTGTCACCTGGTAGTAGATGACCGTGTCGATGTTGACGACCAGGTTGTCCTGGGTGATCACCGGCTGGGGCGGGAAGGGTACGACCTGTTCGCGGAGGTCGATGCGGTTGCGGATCGAATCGATGAACGGGACGACGATGTTCAGGCCCGCGTTCAGCGTTCTCGTGTAGCGGCCGAAGCGCTCGACGATGGCCGCGCTCGCCTGTGGGATGACCTGGATGGTCTTGATCAGGGCGATGAAGACCAGCACCACCAGAATGATCAGGACGATGATGATCGGTTCCATCGTGGCTCCCCGTACCCTTCTTGACTCGTCATGTCCACTGGATCCCTGGGGTGTTGGGGCACCTCGGGTTCCTGGAGATCTTGCTGGTCGAGTCTGTCAGACCGCCGCCTGCGACGGGAGGCGTTCGGTCACATGACGTGACATCACCTCCCAGGTCATGCCCCGGATCACCGCGTCACATGACGATCGCGGTGGCCCCGTCGATGTCCACGACGTCCACCTCCCGGCCCACCTCGTAGGTCTGCCCTGCGTCCAGGGCGCGTGCCGACCACACCTCGCCGGCGAGTTTGACACGGCCTCCGGACCCGTCCACGCGCTCGAGCACGACGGCTGTTCTGCCCTTCAACGCATCGACACCGGTGGCCAGTTGGGGGCGCTGGGTCAGGTGCCGGGCGGCGACCGGGCGCACGACGGCGATCAGGGCGACCGAGACGACCGCGAAGACGAGGACCTGGAGCACGATGCCGCCGCCGAGACTCGCGGTCACGGCGGCGGCGACGGCGCCCACGGCGAGCATGCCGAATTCGGGCATCGCGGTCAGTACCAGCGGAATTCCCAGTGCGGCCGCGCCGATGAGCCACCACACCCACGCATCGATGTCCACATGTTCATGGTAGGACCGCGAGTCCCTCCGCGGACAGGGTCCCGATCGGGCCGCGCGGCCGGGCCGCCCGGTCAGGACGGCCGGTTCAGGACGGTCGGCGACCGGAGTCAGGACAGGGGCAGGCCCTGTGCGGTCCAGCGGTCGCCGTTCTGCTCGACGATCAGGGGCAGGCCGAAGCAGTGGGAGAGGTTGCGGGAGGTGAGTTCGAGCTCCAGCGGGCCCGCAGCGAGGACCTTGCCCTGGCGGATCATGAGGACGTGGGTGAAGCCGGGCGCGATCTCCTCGACATGGTGCGTGACCATGATCATCGAGGGGGCGATCGGGTCCTTGGCCAGGCGGCCGAGGCGGCGTACGAGGTCCTCGCGGCCGCCCAGGTCCAGGCCCGCCGCCGGCTCGTCGAGGAGGAGCAGCTCCGGGTCGGTCATCAGGGCGCGGGCGATCAGGGTGCGCTTGCGCTCGCCCTCGGAGAGGGTGCCGAACTTGCGGTCCAGGTAGTCGCTCATGCCGAGGCGGTCGAGGAAGGCGCGGGCGCGCTGCTCGTCGACGTCCTCGTAGTCCTCGTGCCAGCCGGCCGTCATGCCGTAGGCCGCGGTGAGCACGGTCTGCAGGACGGTCTGGCGCTTGGGGAGCTTCTCGGCCATGGCGATGCCCGCCATGCCGATGCGCGGGCGGAGCTCGAAGACGTCGACCTTGCCGAGGGTCTCGCCGAGGATGGTGGCGGTGCCCGTACTGGGGAAGAGGTAGCTGGACGCGACATTCAGGAGGGTCGTTTTTCCGGCGCCGTTCGGGCCGAGGATCACCCAGCGCTCCCCCTCCTTCACCGACCAGGAGACCTGGTCCACCAGAGCCCGGCCCTCGCGGACCACGGATACGTCCTCCAGCTCCAGTACATCGCTCATGAGCGCACTGTCTCCCATTGCAGTCTCGGCTGTCGCGTGCGCCTGTGGGCGCAGCCCCCAGGGAAAACCTACGCCACCGGTCGGGCGGTCCGGCCGCTAGCCCGGTCCTTAGGCTGGGTGCATGCTCTCGGAACCACGCTCAGGACGGCTGGCCGCATGGGGAAATGCCCTTTTGGCCGGGTTTGTTGCACCGGATGACGCCGCGGACGCGATCGTCGGCGATGACGCGATCCACCGGGTGGAGGGGCTCCCCGGGGAGACGTCTCCGGTCGGGCTGACGCTCGCGCTGGGGCGGCTGCGCGCCCTGGGTACGACGGGCCTGCGGGTCGCGCTGCCCGCGCCCGGGCATCCTCTGGGGCTGAGCGGCCCGCCCGAGTTCAATGCGCGGGCGCTGGAGGCGGAGGAGGCGGTCGTCTGCCAGGGCGCTGCGCTGGGGCTCGTGCCGGAGGTGTACGAGGCGGGACCCGACGGCGACGTCCATGTGGAGGTCGTCTGGCACTGCCTGCCCCTGCGGGAGGCTCCGCCGGCCGATGTGCCGTCGCTCGGTGAGGCCGAACGGGAGCTGGCGGAGGCACTGCGGGAGGCGACGGCGGTGCTGTCGCGGCTCGACGTCGCCGGCTCGGGGCCGGTCGCGGAGGCGGCGATCGACGCGTACCGGGCGCGGGCCGAGCGTGGCCGCGAGGTGCTCGCACCCGGGTACCCGCCGCGGGCGGTACGGGTCCTGGAGCTGGCGCAGCGCGTGGGACTGCTGATCTCTGTGGCGTACGAGAACGGGCACGGCGGGGCCGTGAGCGCGTCGGAGATGGCGGCGCGGGCCGAGGCTCTGCGCCCTGTGGAGCGCACGGCGCGCCGGGCGCAGGTGGCCGCCTACAACGCGTACGTGGAGGAGCGGGAACGGGGGTAGACGCGAGGAGCCCCGCGAACCCGCTGAGGTTCGCGGGGCCCGAGACCCGAGAGAGGGTGCGTCAGCTGTTCGACCCCGAGTTGTCGGAAGCCGGGTTGCCCACACCGACCACGTTGAGGGTGGTGCCGACGACATTGACGGGCGCGTGAATCGGGACCTGAACGACGTTGCCCGAGAGGATCCCGCCCGACCCGCTGGTCGAGCCGGTGGCTCCGGCGTCCGCGACCGCGGCGCCGGCGGACACGCCCGTGGCGATTCCGGCGACGGCGACGGCCAGGGCTGCTTTCTTGGCGATGTTCATGGGTAGCGTTCCTCCTGCTGAGCGTTCCGACCCCGTTCACGGGGGCCGCATGCTCTGGGGAACGGCACTGGTCGGCCCTATGGCACGGGGTGCACGGCCGATGTACCCGTAAGGCGCACACAGGGGGCACGGATCAGACCAATCAGCAGATCATCTGATCCCGGGGACGCGGACCGGCCCTCGAGGGAACCCCCAAGGGCCGGTGGTCACCGATTGACCTGAGGCGCTTCTCAGCCGTTGAACCCGGAGTTCCCGAAGGCGGGGTTCAGGGCGCCGATGACGTTCACGGTGTTGCCGACGACATTCACCGGAACGTGCACCGGAGCCTGGATCAGGTTGCCGGAGCCGATGCCCGGCGAGTGGCTGGTGCTACCGCCCGCGTACGCGCCGTCGGTGGCCGAGGCCATACCGGCACCGGCGGCGACCAGCCCCCCCGCCACCATCGTGACGGCCATGGCCTTCTTCAGGTTCTTCACTTTCCTGGACCCTCCTAGCGATCACTGCGGCCACGTACCGCAGCACGCCTGGAGAACGGCCGGGGGCTCGTGCGGGATGCGCCATCAGAGGGACATCTACACGACAGTATGAATCTCGGTCCGGAATGGAACCGTCCGCGTCACCGCTCGCTGCGTGGCCGGGCAGCCCAGCCGATCAGGGCGATGAGCTGCAGAGATCAGCCGGTCACACCATGCCGCACGGCCCACAGCGCGGCCTGGGTGCGGTCTGCAAGGTCGAGCTTCATCAGGATGTTCGACACATGCGTCTTGACCGTCTTCTCGGAGAGGACGAGGGCGCGGGCGATCTCTCGGTTGGAGCGACCGTCCGCGATCAGGCCCAGCACCTCGCGCTCCCGCTCGGTGAGCGAGCCGCCTCTGCCCTGGCTGCTGCCCGTCTCTTCCTGCGACAGCAGGGCGTCCGCGACCTCCGGCTGCAGCAGCACATGGCCGGCGTGGACCGAGCGGATGGCTCCGGCGAGCGCGTCCGGGTCGATGTCCTTGTAGACGTACCCGGCGGCGCCCGCGCGGAGTGCGGGGACGACCGTGCGTTGCTCGGTGAAGCTCGTGACGACGAGCACGCGCGCGGGGTTGTCGAGCTCGCGGAGTTTGCGCAGGGCGTCTATGCCGTCCATGCCGGGCATCTTGACGTCCATCAGGACGACGTCCGGCCTGAGCTCCTCGGCTCGGGCGATTCCTTCGGCGCCGTCGGCCGCCTCGCCCACGACCTCGATGTCGTCCTGCACCTCCAGGAAGGTGCGCAGGCCGCGACGGACCACCTGGTGGTCGTCGACGAGCAGCACCCTGATCGGCTCAGCCACCGGGGACCTCCATCTCGATCGTGGTGCCCTTGCCGGGCGCCGATTCCACGGTCAGTGTGCCGCCGACGCCGCTTGCCCGGTCGCGCATCGATACGAGGCCCAGATGGCGCCCCGCTCGTCGTACGGCCCGGGGATCGAAGCCGATGCCGTCGTCGGTGATCCTCAGCACCGCGCCCGGGCCGCGCTTGGCGAGGAGGACGTCCACGCGCCCGGCGCCGGAGTGCCGCAGCGCGTTGTGCAGGGCTTCCTGGGCGACCCGCAGCATGGCCTCCTCCTGAGCGGCGGGCAGGGCGCGGACTCCGCCGGACGCGAAGGTGACCCGCGCGGAGTGGGCGCGGTCGAGGACATGGATCTGCGTACGCAGAGTGGCGACGAGACCGTCCTCGTCGAGGGCGGCGGGGCGCAGCTCGATGACGGCGGCGCGCAGTTCGTCCGCGGCCTCCGCCGCGAGCGCCACCACGTGCTGCAGCTCGCCCTTGGCACGCGAGGGGTCGCGGTCGACCAGGGCGGTCGCGGCCTGGGCCGTCAGGCGCAGCGAGAAGAGCTTCTGGCTGACGGCGTCGTGCAGCTCATGGGCGAGGCGGGAGCGCTCCTCGGCGATGGTGAGCTCGCGGCTGCGCTCGTACAGCCGGGCGTTGGTGAGGGCGATGGCGGCGTGCTGGGCGAGGATCGACAGCAGCTCCTCGTCGTCCTCGGTGAAGCCACAGCCGCCCTCGGGCTTGGGGCACCTCTTGTTGGCGAGGAAGAGGGCGCCGAGGGTCTCGTCGCCGTCGCGGATGGGCAGGCCGAGGAAGTCGGACATATCCGGGTGGGCGGCCGGCCAGCCCTCAAAGCGGGGGTCCTTGCGTACGTCGCCGAGGCGCTGGGGCTTCGCCTCGTGCAGCATCGCGGCGAGGATGCCGTGCTGGCGCGGGAGCGGGCCGATGGCCTTCCACTGCTCGTCGCTGACGCCGTCGACAACGAACTGCGCGAAGCCGCCGTGGTCGTCGGGGACGCCCAGCGCCGCGTACTCCGCGTCGAGCAGCTCGCGGGCCGAGGCGACGATCGTCTTGAGGACGTCGCGCACCTCGAGGTGCCTGCTCATGGCCAGCAGCGCGGAGCTCACCGCGTACAGGCCGGACCGGGGGCCGTGACTCATGGCTTCACCGTACCGGCGGGGTGTGACACGGCGTATCGGACCTGTGGCGGCCGCCGGCTAGGCCCCCGGACCTAGGCCGAAGGGCCCTGGTGTGCTGAGGCGCGCGGACGAGACGGCGGGGGTCGGGGAGCGGAGATGCCGAGCGCGGCCAGGTCCTTCACTCCTCTTTTCGTGGCGGGGCTGGTGAGCCGGGGAGTGCAATTCGCACCTATCACTTTGCACACGGGAGTTGCATCCGCGGAGGTGCACGAACCGCCGGACGGCCGGGTTATCGCGGTCGGTACGGCGGCGGTCCGCGCGGTGGAGTCCGCGACCGGACCCGACGGCGTCCGGGCGGCTTCGGGCTGGACGGACCTGGTGGTGACGCCGGAGCGCGGCGTGCGCGTGGTCGACGGCCTGCTGATCGGGCTGCACGAGCCGGAGGCCTCTCACCTGCTGATGCTGGAGGCGATCGCCGGACGGCAGGCGATCAGCGGTGGTTACGGGAAAGCGCTGCGCCATGGTTATCTCTGGCACGAATTCGGCGACACCCATCTCGTAATGCCCTAAATGTCCATTTCGCGCCGTCCGAAATATCCACCAACGGAGAGCGTTGCCCCGGAAACGGTGGGTGAGAAACATATGGGCGCCATGTGAGCCCGCACATAGGGCGTACATCACGTACGAAGCGGCATAGTAAAGGACGAAAGTCCCATCACCGACGTCAGAGAGGGTTTCGGTGCGATAGGGACACTTCGTGATCCACTACCGCGGATCGTACGTCACACCTTTGCCTCGGGATTTTGCGGCCGCTAAGAATGGCTGCCGTCGCTCGGCGCCGCGGGAGATTCCCCCGCGGCGCTTGTGCCGGAAACACGTCCCTACCGGCCGAGCGGCTCCAGCTACTCGAAGAGGTCCTAAACCCATGTCGATTTTCCATGCCAAGTCCGGTGATCGCCGTCTGAAGAAGTCCCAGAAGTTCGCCCTCGCCGGTGTCGCCACGCTCGGCGCTGCGGCGATGGCCTTCACCGTCGTACCCGCCTCCCAGGGCGAGGTCCAGGAGACGCAGGCCGTGGCCGCGACAGCCCCGGTCGGCCTGGTCGCCACCGGCGCTACCAAGGACATCAAGGCGAGCGTCACCGACCAGCTGGCGAACGCCAACCTGAAGGCCCAGGACGCCACCGCCCGCCTCAAGGCGCAGCAGGAGGCCGCCGCCCAGCAGAAGGCCGAGGCCGAGGCCAAGGCGGAGGCCCAGCAGGAGCGCAAGGTCGCCCCGGCCGTGAGCCGCTCGACCGAGCGCACCGCGGTGGCCACCCCGATCGCGGCGAAGACCTACCCGAACAACCTCGACGGCTGGATCCGCCAGTCGCTCGACGTCATGAAGAAGCACAAGATCCCGGGCACCTACAACGGGCTCTACCGCAACATCATGCGTGAGTCCTCGGGCAACCCGATGGCCATCAACAACTGGGACATCAACGCCAAGAACGGTGTCCCGTCGAAGGGCCTGCTCCAGGTCATCCAGCCGACCTTCAACGCGTACCACGTCCCGGGCACGTCCTGGAACATCTACGACCCGGTCGCCAACATCACCGCCGCGGCCAACTACGCGGCCGACCGCTACGGGTCGATCGACAACGTCTTCGGCGCCTACTGAGTCTCTTCGGGACCTCTGGGCCTCAGGAGAACGCCGAAGTAACGCCGAAGGGCGGCACCCCCGCGGGGTGCCGCCCTTCGCGTTGTCCGGGCTGCGGTGCGGCCTGGGCCTACTTGCGCATGACCTCCGGCTCGTGGCGGCGCAGGAAGCGGGCCACGAGGAAGCCGCACAGCGCGCCGAGGGCCAGCAGCGCACCCATGTCGACGAACCACTGGGGCGCCTCGTGGTCCCACAGCGGATCCGTGCTGCCCGGGTCTTCGGTGTTGGGGCTGACGAGGTTGAAGTCGAGCGTCGTGCCCGCGGCCGCCACCGCCCAGCGGGACGGCATCAGATACGAGAACTCGTTCACGCCGGGGCTGCCGTTCAGGATGAAGAGGCAGCCGGTGAAGACGACCTGGACGATCGCGAACATCACCAGCAGCGGCATGGTCTTCTCCGCCGTCTTCACCAGTGCCGAGATGATCAGGCCGAACATCATCGAGGTGAACCCGAGCGCCATGATCGGCAGCGACAGCTCGAGGAGCGTCAGACTGCCCAGGACCAGGCCCTCGTCGGGGATCTCGCGCGCCGTGAAGCCGATGCCGCCGACGATCGCGCCCTGGATGACGGTGATCATGCCGAGGACGATGACCTTGGACATGAGGTACGCCGAGCGGGACAGGCCGGTGGCGCGCTCCCGCTCGTAGATCACGCGTTCCTTGATGAGCTCGCGCACCGAGTTGGCCGCGCCGGCGAAGCAGGCGCCCACGGCGAGGATCAGCAGGACGGTGGTGGCCGTGCCGTTGGGGACGATGGTGCCGTTGGCGCGCGGCCGGTTGGGCAGCAGGCCGTGGTCGGGCTCGATGAGCAGGCTGACCGTGCCGAGCACGGCCGGCAGGATCAGCATCAGCGCCATGAAGCCCTTGTCGGACGCGATCACCGAGACATAGCGCCGGATCAGCGTCCACAGCTGGGAGCCCCAGCCCTGCGGCTTGGGCGGGCGGACCGCCTGAGGCGGCGTCTGCATCGGCTGCGCCGCGACGGCGTCGATGTCCGCGGCGTACATCTGGTAGTGCTGCGAGCCCTTCCAGCGGCCCGCCCAGTCGTAGTCGCGGTAGTTCTCGAAGGCGGAGAAGACATCGGCCCAGGTGTCGTAGCCGAAGAAGTTCAGCGCCTCCTCGGGCGGGCCGAAGTACGCCACCGCCCCGCCGGGCGCCATGACCAGGAGCTTGTCGCAGAGCGCCAGCTCGGCGACGGAGTGCGTGACGACCAGGACCGTACGGCCGTCGTCGGCGAGGCCGCGCAGCAGCTGCATGACGTCGCGGTCCATGCCCGGGTCGAGGCCGGAGGTCGGCTCGTCCAGGAAGATCAGGGACGGCTTGGTCAGCAGCTCCAGGGCCACCGAGACGCGCTTGCGCTGGCCGCCGGAGAGCGAGGTGACCTTCTTGTCCTTGTGGATGTCCAGCTTGAGCTCGCGCAGGACCTCGTCGATGCGGGCCTCGCGCTCGGCCGACGTGGTGTCCGCGGGGAAGCGCAGCTTCGCCGCGTACTTGAGGGCCTTCTTGACGGACAGCTCCTTGTGCAGGATGTCGTCCTGCGGGACCAGACCGATGCGCTGGCGCAGCTCTGCGAACTGCTTGTACAAGTTCCGGCTGTCGTAGAGGACGTCGCCCTGGTCGGCCGGGCGGTAGCCCGTGAGCGCCTTCAGCAGCGTCGACTTGCCGGAGCCGGACGGGCCGATGACCGCGATCAGCGACTTCTCCGGGACGCCGAAGGAGACGTCCTTGAGGATCTGTTTTCCGCCGTCGACGGTGACGGTCAGATGTCGTGCGGAGAAGGAGACCTCACCGGTGTCGACGAACTCCTCGAGGCGGTCGCCGACGACGCGGAACGTCGAGTGGCCGACGCCCACGATGTCGTTCGGGCCGAGGAGCGCGGAGCCGCCCTTGGGGATCGGCTGGCCGTTGACGTACGTGCCGTTGTGGGAGCCGAGGTCGCGGATCTCGCAGCGGCCATCGGGCGTCGCGTGGAACTCGGCGTGGTGGCGCGAGACCTGCAGGTCGGAGACGACCAGGTCGTTCTCGAGCGCACGGCCGATGCGCATCACGCGGCCGAGTGCCAGCCGGTGGAAGGTCGTGGGGCTGCGGTCGCCGTAGACCGGCGGGGCGACGGCATCCGGTATCTGCTGGTGGGGAATCCCCGAGGCTCCCCGCTGCGGCTTCTGCCAGGCCTGCTGGGGGGCCTGCTGCTCCGGCGGGGCTTGCTGGGCCCAGCCCGGACCGGCGGCCGGCGACTGCTGCGCGGGTTGCTGGGCCTGCTGCGGCGTCGCCATGGCGGCGGCACCCTGGACGTTCAGCAGCGGGCCGTCCGTCGGGTTACCGAGGTGCACCGCCGAGCCCGGACCTATCTCCATCTGGTGGATGCGCTGGCCCTGCACAAAGGTGCCGTTCGTGCTGCCGTGGTCCTCGATGACCCAACTCCGGCCGCCCCAGCTCACCGTGGCGTGACGCCAGGAGACCCGGGCGTCGTCGAACACGATGTCTGCCTGCGGATCACGTCCAAGGGTGTAGGGCCTGGACGAATCGAGCGTCCAGGTGTGTCCGTTCAGTTCCAGTACGAGTTCAGGCACTCCATGCCCCACTGAGTTTCCCCCGAGTTCCCCGAATTTCCCCGTCGGTGCGGAGTCTAGGGATGTCGAACATCGTGAGGAACTATTCCAGGCTGAGGCGCCCGTCCGAAACCCGGCCTTGTGAAGAGTGCCTACGACCCTCGCCAGTCGCCCGGTTGACGGGGCAGATACCGGCCCGGAGAGTGGTAAGCGCCCATGAGTGCGCACGGACCATGATCATTCTGAGCGAACGGGGCACCGCGGTACGGATCGGCGGTACGGATCGGGGGGTCCTGATGGAGACCGGCGGGACCGGCGGACGCAAGAGCGATGCCAACGGCGGTGCGGTAACGGGGCGTTCGCGTTCAGGAACCGTGCGTTGGGCGGATGTGCTCCTCTCAGCGACAGCGGCCGTGAGCTGGGCCTTGATCGGCATGGCGGTGACGGCCGCGCTCGGTCTGCACCTGCTGGGCGCCGACGCGGCGGGGTCGCTCGGGCCGATGACGGCTGCCGTGGTGGCGCTCGCCGTGGGCGGGTCGGTCACGCCGTCGGGGGACGTGTCGGCGTTCGGACTCGAGGGCGCGCAGGCGGACACGGCCATCGATATCGCGCCACTGGGCGTGGGACTGGTGGGTGCGCTGCTGCTGGCTCATTTCTTTCTGCGGTCCTTGCGCGGAGCGGGTGTTGTGATCTCGCCCGCCGAACTCCTCGCGCGCGTGGGGACGGTGGTGGTGCTCTTCTTTGCGATGCTGGGCGGGCTGGCCTGGGCGGGTCATGACGTCGTCACGATCGACGGCGGCTCGCTCGGCCTGGACGATCTGCCGGTCGGCGACCTGCCGGGCGGCCTCGATGATGTCGGGGACGATCTGCCGGGGCTCGGCGACATCGGGGACATCGGCGGCCTCCTGCCGGACCGGCTCGGCGATCTCGCGGGCGCGAAGGCCTCGGTCGGCTTCACCGTGGACACGGTGCCCACACTGCTCGGCGGCGCGGCCTGGGTGGCCGGCGTCCTGCTGATCGCGCTGCTCGCCTCGCGCCGGACGCCGCTGCCGCGCGCCTGGGACGCCGTCCACCGGGTGGTGCGGCCGGCCGCGTCGGCGCTGGTCGACGTGTTGCTGGTGGCCGTCGCCGCGGGACTCGCGGCGGCGGTGTTCGCGATGCTCGGCGACGACCATCCGAGGCGGATCGCGGGCGCCGCGCTGCTCGGGGCACCCAACGGCGTCTGGCTGGGCATCCCGCTGGGGCTGCTCGTGCCGTGGGACGGCCGGGCGAGCGGTGAGCTCGGGAAACTCCTGCCGGATCCGCTGGACGAACTGTTACGCGTCTCGGCCGACGAGCCTGTCACGCTGGGGCGTCTTGCGGACCTGCATGGAGCGGTGTGGCTGCTCGGGGTCGCCGCTGCGGCGATGATGCTGTTCGCGGGGGTGCTTACGGCCGTGCGTACGCCTGTGGTGGGGGGTGTCGGCGAGGCTGTGGGGGCCTCGGACCCCGGCGTTGCTGGCGGTGTGAGTGGGGCTGTGGGCGGACCGGCCCCGGGCGTTGCCGGGGCTGCCGGTGCTGCGGGCGCGGTCGGCTCTGTGGCCGGAGCCGGGGGCGGGAGCGGAGCCGGTAACGAGGGCTGGGGCGGTGGCGGAGCCCGTACCGGCGGCTGGGGCGGCGCGGGAACCGAGCCGGTACGCGGCCGCGGTGGACCGGGCGCCCTGGGATTCGCCGGGCGGTGCGCGCTGCGGCTCGGCGTCGTGACGGCGCTGGGGCTGCCGCTCCTCGTGTGGCTGACCGAGGTGTCCGTGGGCGCCTCGCTGTCCGTGCTGGGATTCAACGCCTTCGACGCCGGGATCGAACTGCACGGGAGGGCGGGGACGGCCCTGCTCCTGGGTGCGGCGTGGGGCGCCGGCGCGGGCGCGGCGGGGGCGCTGCTCGCGTACGCCACGCGGGCGGCGGGCACACGCGCGGCACCCCTCACTCTCGGCGGGCGCGACGGCGGCTCGGGCCGGGCGCCCGACCTCGGGTATCCGCAGTTCGCACCCGAGCCGGGTCCCTATGCCCCCAGCAGTCCCTACAACCCCGAGAGTCCTGGTCCCTACCGCCCCTCCGGCCACGACACCAACCCCTACCTTCGCCCGCCCGACGAAGCTCCCCGGCCGCCCGACGACCTCTACGGCGCGCCCACGGTGATGGGCTCCGTCACGCCGCCCCCTCCCCGCCCGCAGCCGCCGCCCCGGCACGGGGGGTGGCCACCGCCGCCCCCACC
>NZ_LOHS01000134.1 GCF_001642995.1 Streptomyces jeddahensis | reverse complement strand
TCGGCGCCAGACCGAGGACGTACATCCCGGCGCGGCCCCGACCCACCCACCGGCAGGTGGCGCCCCAGCCCGCGACGGTCCGCAGGCGCCCCGCATGGGCAGCCCTACGTCGCCCGGTTCGAGGCCGGATCCGGGGCGGTAGCCCCGGACGCCTTCTGCTCCGGGGCCGGGGCCGGGGCCTGGGCCCCGGACGTGTCCGGCGCCGGAGCCGGGTCCGTAGCCGGGACACGGCGCCTGCGGCGCCGCTTGAGCAGGGCCCACGGCCCCCGCGGCCCCGAGGGCACCGCGGCCGTGACCTCCGTACCACCCTCCGCCGCCGCCTCCACGGCCGCACGAGCCACCGGCAGGAACCCCTCGCGACGCGACGCGTCCGGCCGCTCCTCATCGGCCGGCCACAACCCCAGCGCGGCGCACACGGTGGGCAGAACGGCCATGGCCGCGGTGGCGTACCCCTCGGCCGACGGGTGGTAGTTGTCCGGGCCGAACAGCTCCCTCGGATTCGCCTCGAACTCGGGCCCTAGCAGATCGCCCAGCGACACCGTACGACCGCCCTGCTCCACCACGCCGATCGTCTGCGCGGCGGCCAGCTGGCGGGAGGCACGGCGGGCCAGCCAGCGCAGCGGCTGCTGCACCTGCTCGACCGTGCCCAGGTCGGGACAGGTCCCGACGACCACCTCGGCGCCCGCGGTACGCAGCCGCCGTACCGCCGCGGAGAGGTAGCGCACGGAGCGCGTGGGCGGCATCCGGTGCGTCACGTCGTTCGCGCCGATCATGATCACGCAGATGTCGGGGACGCGGTCCGCGTCCACGAGCGCACGCGTCACCTGACGGTCCAGATCGTCGGACTGAGCGCCGGGCAGCGCCACGTTCCGCAGGTCGACGGGCCGCTCGGCGACGGCTGCGAGTCCCGAGGCGAGCAGCGCCCCGGGCGTCTGCCGGGCCCGGTGCACGCCCTGCCCGGCCGCCGTCGAGTCACCCAGCATGGTCAGCCGGAGAGGGCCGTCATGGCCGGGGTACTGGAGCCCGTACAGCCCGTCCGCACGCGGCGGCGGCTCATCCGAGCCGCCGTTCCCGACGTGACGTTTCGCCAGCTGCACCTCGGTCAGTAACACCCCGACCGCAGCGACGCCCAGCAATCCGATCCCGCCACCGCCGTACGCCGCTCCCGCGGCGATCCTCCGTGCCACCCTCGCCCTCGACATACGCCGGAGCCACCTCCTCGTAGCCGTACAACCACACCTTGCCCCGTGGAGTGGGCCGCCCAATCTCAACGGCACGTGAACGGAGGCCCCGGCGGCCTTAGGCTGACGGCACCATCCCTATGCGGATCCTTGGACGGATCCCTGCACAGATCCCTGTGCGGCTTCCTCTTGCAGCTCCGGAGACAACGGTGCAATTCCACGACTCGCTGATCAGCCTCGTCGGCAACACCCCGCTGGTGAGGCTCAACAACGTGACCGCGGGCATCCAGGCGACCGTCCTGGCGAAGGTCGAGTACTTCAACCCCGGCGGTTCCGTGAAGGACCGCATCGCCCTGCGCATGATCGAGGCGGCCGAGCAGAGCGGCGAACTGCAGCCGGGCGGCACGATCGTCGAGCCGACCAGCGGAAACACCGGTGTCGGCCTCGCGATCGTGGCGCAGCAGAAGGGCTACAAGTGCATCTTCGTCTGCCCTGACAAGGTGTCGACGGACAAGATCAACGTCCTTCGGGCGTACGGCGCCGAGGTCGTCGTCTGCCCCACGGCTGTCGCCCCCGAGCACCCGGACTCGTACTACAACGTCTCCGACCGGCTCGTACGGGAGACCCCCGGCGCCTGGAAGCCGGACCAGTACTCCAACCCCAACAACCCGCTCTCGCACTATCACTCCACAGGCCCCGAGCTGTGGGAGCAGACCGAGGGGAAGATCACCCATTTCGTGGCGGGCGTCGGCACCGGCGGCACGATCTCCGGTACCGGTCGCTACCTGAAGGACGTCAGCGACGGCCGCGTGCAGGTCATCGGCGCCGACCCCGAGGGCTCCGTCTACTCCGGCGGCTCCGGGCGCCCGTATCTCGTCGAGGGCGTCGGCGAGGACTTCTGGCCGACCGCGTACGACCGCACGATCGCCGACGAGATCATCGCCGTCTCCGACAAGGACTCGTTCCAGATGACCCGCCGCCTCGCCCGCGAGGAGGGGCTGCTGGTCGGCGGCTCCTGCGGCATGGCGGTCGTCGCGGCCCTGCGGGTCGCCGAGCGGCTCGGCCCGGACGACGTCGTGGTCGTCCTGCTGCCGGACAGCGGCCGCGGCTACCTCAGCAAGATCTTCAACGACGAGTGGCTGGCGTCCTACGGATTCCTGGAGGAGACGGGGCCGGCAGCGAGCATCGGGGATGTGCTGAAGCACAAGGAAGGCGATATCCCCAGCCTGGTCCACATGCACCCGGAGGAGACGGTCGGTCAGGCGATCGACGTGCTGCGCGAGTACGGCGTCTCGCAGATGCCGGTCGTGAAGCCGGGAGCCGGGCACCCCGACGTGATGGCGGCGGAGGTCGTCGGTTCCGTCGTCGAACGGGAGCTGCTGGACGCGCTCTTCACCCGTCGTGCCTCCCTCACCGACCCGCTGGAGAAGCACATGTCGCCCCCGCTTCCGCAGGTGGGCTCCGGCGAGCCGGTCGCGGATCTGATGTCCGTCCTGGGTGACGCGGACGCGGCGATCGTGCTGGTGGAGGGCAAGCCGACCGGTGTGGTGACTCGGCAGGACCTTCTGGCGTACCTGGCGAAGTTGGGGCAGTGAGCGCAGTGAGCACAGCGAGCGCGCTCCGTCCATCGAGTGAGCGCGAGCGCTGCTGGTTGACGCTGCGGGCGGCGATCGACCGGACTTCGTGGAAGTGGTACGCACGCGTCACGTCCGCGCAGCACCCGCTTAACACGGGTCCGGCACATTAGTGGTCGTCGGCAGGGAGGGAGCGGCTCCCCTCCCAGGCCGGCAACCGAAACGGCGCCAAGGACCTCCGGAGCGGCTCCCGGACCTCCCTGGACGCCACGGACGCGCCAGCCCGGCCCTGACCCGGCCCGCGTCCCTCGCGGGGACCGCCGTCGTCCCGCCCCCCGGTAACGGGGGTGCGGCGGTCCCCGCGCAACGCTTGCCGCTGTGGCTCAGCGGTGTGTACGGCGCCCCACTCGTTGGGGCGCCGTACGTCGTGGTGTTGTGCCCACCCGTTCCGCCCCTGCGGAACGCCTGCCCACAACGGTGAGGCGCCTACTCCTCCCAGTCCGAAGGCTTCTCGCGGCGGCTGCCGAAGCCGGGGCGGGTGCGGAGGGCCTGGGCCGTGTTGATGGCGACGATTCCCGTCCAGGCCACGAGGAGGCCGGGGAAGTCCGCTGTGCCGGCGGCGATGGCGGAGAGCGGGACGGCGAGGATCAGGGAGATCAGCCCGAAGCCGAAGCGGTCGCCCCATGAGTCGCCGGAGCCCGGTGAGCGCGTACCCCTGGCGGCGACCATCTGCTGCTCGGCGAGGTGGCGTCGTACCCGCCGGTCGACCACGGCGTCGAGGTGCTGGTCGACCTTGTCCAGGAACGACTCGACCAGCGCGGAGTCGTAGTCCTCGCCGAGCTCCCTGCGGGCCCGCAGGGTGGCGTCGAGTTCCTTCTTGAGTTCGGCGTCACCGGTTTCCATGCCACACCACGCTACGGAGCCGCCGCCCCCGTGACAGTGGGGCTAGCCCCCGTCTTCCGAAGGGGGGCGCCTGGTACGCCTTGCCCGGTCTGCATATGGTCATGCAGAGTTCTTGATGGTGAATAGGTTCTCGAGGAGGATGCGCGTGTGATGTCGTCTCGCAGTGGGGGCGCAGTGGCTCGTGAGCCATCCGGCAGCGTGGTCCTCGACGGGCAGGAACTGAGGGTCGCCGACGTCGTGCGGCTCGCCGACGGCGCCGCCCGCCCCGTACCGGGATCCGAGGCGATGAAGCGCGTCAAGGAGTCCTGGGACGTAGCGCGCGAGATCGCCGCGACCGGTCGTGTCTACGGCCGCTCCACCGGGGTCGGCGCCAACCGCAGCGAGGACGTGCCGACCGAGGCCGCCGCCGAACACGGACTGCGCCTGCTGCGCAGCCACGCCGGCGCCATCGGCGCGGAACTGCCCGCCCGCCAGGTCCGTGCGATGCTCGCGGTGCGCGCCAACCAGCTGCTCGCCGGTGGCGCGGGCCTGCGCCCCGGTGTCGTCACCGCGCTGTGCGACGCCCTGGAGACGGGCGCGCACCCCGTCGTCAACGAGTTCGGCTCGGTCGGCACCGGCGACATCGCCGCCCTGGCGCAGGTGGGCCTTGCACTCGCCGGCGAACACCCCTGGCGGGGGCAGGGCCCCGAGCCGCAGCCGCTCGACAACAACGACGCGCTCGCCCTGATCAGCAGCAACGCCCTCACCCTCGGCCAGTCCGCGCTCGCCCTGCACGAACTGCGCGGCCTCATCGACGCCACCCAGGTCGTCGCCGCGCTGTCGCTGCTCGCGGTCGACGGCTCGCACGAGGCGTACGCGGAGCCCGTGCACGCGGCCCGCCGCCACCGCGGCTCGTACGAGGTCGCCCGGCGCATGCGCGAGCTGATCGGCGCCGCCGACCGGCCCACGCCGCCCCTCGGCCGCATCCAGGACCCGTACGGCTTCCGCTGTCTGCCGCAGATCCACGGTCCCGCGCACGACGCCGCGGACACCCTCGAAGAGATACTGACCGTCGAGATCAACGCGGCCGCCGAGAACCCGCTGATCTCCCCCGAGGACATGGCGGCCTACCACCACGGCGGCTTCTACATGGCCCAGCTCGCCCTGGCCCTTGACCACTTCAGGCTCGCGGTCGCCTCGGTCGCCAGACTCTCGACCTCGCGCCTGTCGACCCTCAACGAACCCGCGTACACGCGCCTGCGCCCCTTCCTGGCCGACCACGAGCCCGCCTCGTCCGGGGTGATGATCCTCGAGTACGCCGCCGGGGCCGCGCTCGGCGATCTGCGCGCGTTCTCCGCGCCGGCCTCACTCGGCCACGCTGTACTCTCCCGGGGCGTCGAGGAGCAGGCCAGCTTCGCGTCGCTCGCGGCCCGGCAGACGCTGCGGGCCTGCGGGGCGTTCCGGCTCGTCGTCGGCTGCGAACTCGTCGCCGCCGTCCGCGCGCTGCGCCAGCGCGACCTGCGGCCCGAGCCGGAGCTGCCGGTGGGGCGGGCGCTGGAGCTCGCCGAATCGGTGCTCGACCCCGAACTCGCCGACCGGCCGCTCACCGACGACGTGACGGCCGCGGCCGCACTGCTCGACCAGCTCACGGACCTGGTGTCCGACGTGGTGAAGGGGTCCGATCGGACGTGACGAGGGGAAACACGGACATGAGCGTGAGCGACAGCCCGGCCGCCCGGCTGCAGGCGCTGTTCGAGGGGCATCGGCTGACACCCACTCAGCGCCGCATCGCGCACAGCATGGTGCGCCGGGCCGCCGACGTGCCGTTCCTGTCCAGCGTGGAGCTGGCCGAACTCGCCGGCGTCAGCCAGCCGTCGGTGACCCGCTTCGCGGTCGCGCTCGGCTTCGACGGCTATCCGGCACTGCGCAGGCATCTGCGCGAGGTGGCGCCGGCGGAGGCCCCGGAGGGCGCGACCTCGTCCAACGAGTACCAGAAGGCGGTGGAGGCGGAGATCGAGAACCTCCGCCATCTCGCGGAGCTGCTCGCCGATCCACGCCCTGTGGCCCGCGCCGGCCGCCTGCTCGCGGCGTCCCGCCCTCTGCCGGTCCTCGGCCTGCGCGCGGCCGCGTCCCAGGCGTACGGCTTCGCGTACTTCGCCGCGAAGGTGCACCCGGACGTACGGCTGCTGAACGAGGGCGGCACGATGCTCACCGACCGTATCGACGCCGCGGTCCACGCCGGGGCGACGGCGCTGCTGTGCTTCGCGCTGCCGCGCCATCCGCGGGAGGTCGTGGACGCGCTGGGATACGCACAGGAGGCGGGTCTTACGGTCGTGACGGTCGCCGACAGCGCGTTCGCCCCGGTGGCGAAGGTGTCGGACCTGCTGCTGCCCGCCGCCGTCGGCACGGGCCTCGCCTTCGACACGGCCTGCGCCCCGATGCTGCTCGGCCGGGTCCTGCTCGAGGCCATGTGCGACGACCTCCCGGACGCCCAGGCACGCCTGGAGGACTTCGACACGAGGGCTGCGGCGCGGGGGTTGTTCGTCGAGTAGCCAGGCCCTCACCCCTCAGTCCTCGCCCCGCGCCCGCAGCACCAGCTTGTTCACCACCCACAGGCCGATTCCGATGGCGAGCAGGACGCCGGCGCGGATGTAGACGTCGGCGGCGCGGTCCGCGAGGGGGCTGGCCAGGATGATGGCGGTGAGGGCGCCCAGGACGGGGAGCACGGTGGGCGTACGGAAGTGCTTGTGCTCGACGTGGTCGCGGCGCAGCACAAGGACCGCGACGTTGACCACCGCGAACACGCACAGCAGCAGGAACGCCGTCGTGTCGCCCAGACCCTCGATCTCGCCCGTCGACACCAGGCCGATCGCCAGGAGCGCGACGAAGACGATGCCCACCACCGGTGTGCGGCGCCGGGGCAGGACACGGCCCATGCCGCGCGGCAGGATCCGTTCGTTCGCCATGCCGTAGCACAGCCGCGAGGCCATCATGATGTTGATCAGCGCTGAGTTGCTGACGGCGAACAGCGCGATGAGCGCGAAGAGCTTGTGCGGGAAGTCGACTCCGCCTGCCTTCACGACCTCGAGCAGCGGCCCGCTCGATCCCTCCAGGACCCGGTAGTCGACCAGGAGCGAGGAGATCAGGGCCACCAGGACGTAGATCGTGCCCGTCACGGCCACACCGGTGAAGATCGCCCGGGGGAAGTTGCGGCTCGGGTCCTTCGTCTCCTCGGCCATGTTCACCGAGTCCTCGAAGCCGACGAACGCGAAGAACCCGAGCGCGGTGGCCCCCAGCACGCTGGTGAGCAGGGCGTATCCGGTGCCCTCCGCCTGGAACTCGCCGAGCCGGGAGGGCTCCCCGCCGCCCGTCAGGATCGCGTACGCACCGATGCCGAGGATGATCAGCAGGCCGGACAGCTCGACGAGCGTGAGGACCACGTTCGTCTTGACCGACTCCGAGACGCCCCGCAGGTTCAGCGCGGCAAGGACGACGATGAAGGTGATCGCGATGAGTGTGGGCGGCAGGGCGTTGTTCGTCAGCTCGGCCATGTAGTCGCCGCTGAAGGCGCGGGCCGCCGCGCTCGCGGACGACAGGCCCGAGCACATCACCATGAACGCGACGATGAACGTGAAGAACGGCAGCTGGAACGCCTTCTGCGTGTAGAGGGCGGCGCCCGCGGCCTTCGGGTACTTGCCGACCAGCTCCACGTACGAGGCCGCCGTCAGGATCGCCACGACGAAGCCGATGACGAACGGCAGCCACAGCGCTCCGCCGACCTTGCCGGCGACCTTGCCCGTGGTGGCGTAGATGCCGGTGCCGAGGATGTCGCCGATCACGAACAGGATCAGCAGTTTGGGGCCGATGGCCCGCTTGAGCGACGGCTCCTCGGCCGGCTGTGTGGCGGCAGCGGTTTCTGCGGTGGACACGAGAACCTCCCCCGATCGGTGATCCGTGGATCGATGACCCGTCGACCCGCGACTCGCGACCCGTCGAGCCTTCGAGCGTCGATGGCCGATCCGTCGAGCGTCGATGGTCGATCCGTCGGAGAACTGTCTGCCCCGTCCGGGGAACGGAATGCGCCCACGCGCGCGTGGCATACCCGCAAGGGTGTGCGAGATGACTCAGATGCCGTCGGTGAGCGCCGCCGCGTGGGCCCCGCCCGACTCGGCGACGATCTCGTCGAGCGTCTGCGGGCTGCGGACCACGGCGAAGCGGACTTCGCGGCCCGGCGACGCCGCGTCGGCGTCCCGGCCCGCTCCTGCGCCCGCGGTGAACCCGTAGATCCCCGGCCGGGCGAGCGAGTTGTACGCGTAGTGGTGCGCGAAGTAGTACGCCCCGGTGTCCAGCGCGGCCACGTGGTCGCCCTGTTCGAGCCGCGGCAGCGAGCGGTTCGTGGCGAGCAGGTCGCCCGCGAAGCAGGCCGGGCCCGCGATGTCCTGTATGACGTCGGGCCCGGTCTTGGGGCGGCCCTTCGCGTCGTACGCGGCGATCCGCAGCGGCCACAGCTCCGGCGCGTAGACCGTGCGGGTCGCCACCTGTACGCCGGCGTGCGTGACCGCGATCGGGCGGCCTCCCGACGACTTCGCGTACTCGACGCGCGCCAGCACCGTGCCGTGCTTGGCGAGCAGCGACCGCCCGAACTCGGTCACCAGCCCGTAGCGCCCGTCGAGCAGCCCGGGAACCTCCCGCTTAAGCAGTTGCGCATACGTTCCGTACGCCGGGGTCGGATCGTCCGTCGTGAAGTCGACCGGCAGACCGCCGCCGATGTCGATGGTGTCGATCTGCCGCCGCCCGGCCTTCGCGTTGATCTCCTCGGCCAGCTCGTACGTCGTCGCGACACCGCGCGCCATCAGCTCCAGCGGCAGGCCCTGGGAGCCGGAGTGCGCGTGCAGCCGGGTCAGCCACGGGCGGTCCAGGTAAGCGCGCACCACCCAGGCGCGGGCGCCCTCGTCCAGCAGCGCGACGCCGAACTTGGAGGTGGCCGTGGCCGTGGACAGGGCCTCGATCGAACCGCGGCCGACGCCCGGGTTCACCCGCAGGCCGAGCGGTGAGGCGGTCGGGGCCGAGGCGACCAGGGCGTCGATACGGGACAGCTCCTGCGGGTTGTCGGCGTTCACGGCGATACCGAGGGCGAGGGCCTCGCGCAGTTCGGCCGGGGTCTTGGCGGGGGAGTCCAGCACGGTCCGGTCCGGCGGTATCCCGGCCGCGCGGGCCAGCGCCAGCTCGCCGGGGCTCGCGACCTCCGCACCGATGCCGCAGGTGTGCAGCAGCCGCAGTACGGGCACCAGCGGGGTCGCCTTCACGGCGAAGGCGTGCAGTACGGGCGTACCGGGTGGGGTGACCTGGTCGAACGCCGTGCGCAGCGCGGCCGCGGTGGCGCGGATGCCGGCCACGTCCAGGAGTCCGATGATGGGGGTTCGGGGGCCGACGATCCCCTGTTCGACGGCCGCGCGCACGGCCTCGTCGCGTCGAGCGCCCGCGTCGTGCCGTCCGTTCCCGTGTCCTTCGCCGATGCCGCCGATGCCGTCCATGTCACCCATGCCGCCCGTGCCGCCCATGTGTTCCAGACAACCATCCGTCGCGCGCCCGCGCTGCCGTACCGACGGAAGGCGCTGTATTGACTAGTTCTATTCAGGAAGTCAGGATGTGAATATCCGACGCAACATCCGCCGCCGTGCCGCAAGGAGGCAGACCATGTCAGGACCCCGCCCCGTACGAGCGCCGCGTGGGACCGAGCTGAGCGCCCTGGGGTGGCAGCAGGAAGCCGCGCTGCGGATGCTGCAGAACAACCTCGACCCCGAGGTCGCCGAGCACCCCGACAAGCTCGTGGTCTACGGCGGCACGGGCAAGGCGGCCCGCGACTGGCGCTCCTTCGACGCGATGGTCCGCACCCTGCGCACCCTGAAGCAGGACGAGACGATGCTCGTGCAGTCCGGCCGCCCGGTCGGGGTGATGCAGACGCACGAGTGGGCGCCGCGGGTGCTGATCGCCAACTCCAACCTCGTCGGCGACTGGGCGAACTGGGAGGAGTTCCGCAGGCTGGAGGCCCTGGGCCTGACGATGTACGGCCAGATGACCGCTGGGTCGTGGATCTACATCGGTACGCAGGGCATCCTGCAGGGCACGTACGAGACGTTCGCGGCGGTGGCCGCGAAGAAGTTCGGTGGCACGCTCGCCGGAACGATCACGCTGACGGCCGGTCTCGGCGGCATGGGCGGCGCCCAGCCGCTCGCCGTGACGATGAACGACGGCGTCGCGATCTGCATCGACTGCGACCCGCGTGCCATCGAGCGCCGTATCGAACACCGCTACCTGGACGTCAGGGCGGACTCGCTCGACCACGCGCTCCAGCTCGCGGTCGAGGCACGCGACGCCCGCCGCCCGCTCTCCATCGGCGTCCTCGGCAACGCCGCCGAGCTCGTCCCGCAGCTCCTCGCCATGAACGCTCCCATCGACATCGTCACCGACCAGACGTCGGCCCACGACCCGCTGTCGTACCTCCCGCTGGGCGTCGCCTTCGAGGACATGGCGTCGTACGCGGCGGAGAAGCCGGCCGACTTCACGCAGCGCGCCCGGGAGTCGATGGCCCGCCACGTCGAAGCCATGGTCGGCTTCATGGACGCGGGCGCGGAGGTCTTCGACTACGGCAACTCGATCCGAGGCGAGGCCCAGCTCGCGGGATACGACCGGGCGTTCGCGTTCCCCGGCTTCGTACCCGCGTACATCCGCCCGCTGTTCTGCGAGGGCAAGGGCCCGTTCCGCTGGGCGGCGCTGTCGGGCGAAGCCTCGGACATCGCCAAGACCGACAAGGCGATCCTGGACCTGTTCCCCGAGAACGAGTCCCTGGCCCGCTGGATCAAGATGGCGGGCGAGCGCGTCCACTTCCAGGGCCTCCCGGCCCGTATCTGCTGGCTCGGCTACGGCGAGCGGGACCGCGCGGGCGAGCGCTTCAACGACATGGTGGCGAGCGGCGAACTGGCGGCCCCGATCGTGATCGGCCGCGACCACCTCGACTGCGGCTCGGTCGCGTCCCCGTACCGCGAGACCGAGGCCATGCTCGACGGCTCCGACGCCATCGCCGACTGGCCCCTCCTCAACGCGATGGTGAACGTGGCGTCGGGCGCGTCGTGGGTGTCGATCCACCACGGCGGCGGCGTCGGCATGGGCCGCTCGATCCACGCGGGCCAGGTGACGGTGGCCGACGGCACGGCACTGGCGGCCGAGAAGATCCGCCGCGTCCTGACGAACGACCCCGGGATGGGCGTCATCCGCCACGTGGACGCGGGCTACGAGCGTGCGGAGGAGATCGCGGGGGAGCGGGGCGTGCGGGTTCCGATGCGGGAGGGCGAGTGAGCGTGCCGCGTGAGGGGGATTCCCCAAACCCGCCCCTTCCCGAAATCCGGGGCTCCGCCCCAGACCCCGTTTCGGGGGCGCTGCCCCCGTA
This sequence comes from Streptomyces jeddahensis, assembly GCF_001642995.1. Taxonomy (GTDB): domain Bacteria; phylum Actinomycetota; class Actinomycetes; order Streptomycetales; family Streptomycetaceae; genus Streptomyces; species Streptomyces jeddahensis. Next base: position 7,783 of record NZ_LOHS01000134.1, on the reverse strand, counting down.
CCCCCGCTCCTCAAACGCCGGAGGGGCTGATACTTCAGCCCGTCCGGCGTTTGAGGACGAGCCCGAAGGGCGATCGCGGGGGGCCAGGGGGCGGAGCCCTCTGGTCTCGGGAAGGGGTGGGCTTGGGGAAAATCCCCCGTCGTTCCACCAGATGTGGCAGGACCTGAAACCGATCGGGCGAAGCCCAGAATCCGGCGGCTACCGCCGCTTCGCCTGGACCCCGGCAGACGCCGACTGCAGGTCGTGGTTCCAAGCGCAGGCCGAAACCCGCGGCCTCACCTACGAACAGGACCGCAACGGCAACCAGTGGGCCTGGCTGGGCGACCCCACCCAAGGGGACGCCGTAGTCACCGGCTCCCACCTGGACTCCGTCCCCGACGGCGGCCCCTTCGACGGCCCTCTGGGCGTGGTCTCCGCCTTCGCGGCCCTGGACGAACTCCGCAGGAGGGGAGCGGAGTTCACCAAACCCCTGGCGATCGTCAACTTCGGCGACGAGGAGGGCGCCCGCTTCGGCCTGGCCTGCGTGGGCTCCCGCCTCACCGCAGGCCAACTGACCCCGCAGCAGGCACACAAACTCCGCGACGCCGACGGCATCACCCTCGCCCAGGCCATGGAGAGGGCGGGCTACGACCCGGAGGCGATCGGCCCGGACCCGGACCGCCTGGCCCGTATCGGCGCCTTCGTAGAACTGCACATCGAGCAGGGCCGAGCCCTCGACCTGACGAACAACAGCGTCGGCATCGCCAGCGCCATCTGGCCACACGGCCGCTGGCGCTACGACTTCCGAGGCGAGGCCAACCACGCGGGCACGACCCGCCTCGTCGACCGCCGCGACCCGATGCTGTCGTACGCGGATACGGTCCTGGCGGCCCGCCGCGAGGCGGAACTCGCGGGCGCCGTGGCGACGTTCGGCAAGATCGCCGTCGAGCCGAACGGCGTCAACGCCATTCCGTCCCTCGTCCGCGGCTGGCTCGACTCCCGCGCGCCCGACCAGGCGACGCTCGACGCGGTCGTCGAGGGCATCGAGAAGGCGGCCCGCGCGTACGCGGACCGGCACGGCATCGAACTGGACGTCGTACGGGAGTCGTTCACGCCGGTCGTCGAGTTCGAGCACGCCCTGCGCGACGAAATGGCCCGCATCCTCACCCGCGAAGGCGACAAGATCCCCGTACTCGGCACGGGCGCGGGACACGACGCCGGAATCCTCTCCGGCTCGATCCCCACCGCGATGCTGTTCGTACGCAACCCCACCGGCGTCTCGCACTCCCCGGCCGAGTACGCGGCCGAGGACGACTGCCTGGCCGGGGTGACCGCACTCGCCGACGTACTGGAAGGGCTGGCATGCAGGTGAGCCCGCAGACCCAGCAGAGCCCGCAGACCCAGCGGAACCCGCAGACGTACTGGCTGGAACAGGCCTGGCTCGACACGAACGTCGAGCCGGGCGTGGCCGTCGACGTGACGGACGGCCGCATCACCGCAGTGCGCACCGGCGCCGACACCCCACCCCCCGGCGCCGAGATCCTGCGCGGCCTGACGATCCCGGGCCTCGCCAACGCCCACTCGCACGCGTTCCACCGGGCGCTGCGCGGCACCGTGCAGGTCGGCTCCGGCACGTTCTGGACGTGGCGAGAGGTCATGTACTCGGTCGCGGATCGCCTGACGCCTGAGACGTACCACGCGCTGGCGCGGGCGGTGTACGCGGAGATGGCGCTGGCGGGCGTCACGGTGGTCGGCGAGTTCCACTATCTGCACCACGCGCCGGGCGGCACCCCGTACGCCGACCCGAACGCGATGGGAGAGGCGCTGATCGAGGCGGCGTCGGAGGCGGGGATCCGCATCACGCTCCTCGACACGGCGTACGTGTCATCCGGCTTCGGCGAGCCGCCGAACCAGCACCAGCTGCGCTTCTCCGACGGCACGGCGCAGGCGTGGGCGCAGCGGGCGTCCCAGCTCAAGGAGCGGGACCACGCGCGGATCGGCGCGGCGATCCACTCGGTACGAGCGGTCCCGGCCGACCAGCTCGCCACGGTCGCAGAATGGGCGGAGGCCCGCCGGGCGCCCCTCCACGTCCACCTCTCCGAGCAGACCGCCGAGAACAACGCCTGCCTGGAGGCGCACGGCCGCACGCCGACGCAACTCCTCGCGGACCAGGGCGTGCTGGGCCCGCGTACGACGGGCGTACACAACACGCACCTCACACCCGAGGACATCCGCCTGATCGGCTCGACGTCCACGGGCACCTGCATGTGCCCGACCACGGAACGCGACCTGGCGGACGGCATCGGCCCGGCAGCAGAGCTCCAGAAGGCGGGCTCCCCGCTCTCCCTCGGCTCCGACAGCCACGCCGTGATCGACCTCCTGGAGGAGGCACGCGCGATGGAACTGAACGAACGGCTCCGCACCCGCACCCGCGGCCACTGGACGGCGGCGGCCCTGCTGCGCGCGGCCACGGCGGACGGGTACGCGGCGCTGGGCTGGGGTGACGACGCGGGCGCACTGGAGCCGGGGGCGGTCGCCGACTTCACCACCGTCGCCCTGGACTCGGTCCGCACGGCCGGCACCCTGCCCCGTCTGGGAGCCGAGACGGCGGTCTTCGCGGCAACGTCGGCGGACATCCGCCACACGGTGGTGGCGGGCCGCCATGTCGTACGGGACGGGGTGCACACCCTGATCCCGGACGTACCGTCGGCGCTGGCCGAAGCGATCGAAGCCGTGCGCGGCTGAGCGAGAGGATGCCATGACCACAGCGGCAGACACCCTGCTGATCACCAACATCGGCAGCCTCGTGACCAACGACCCGACCGTGGGCGAGGGCCCTCTCGGTCTCGTACGGGACGCGGCCGTGGTGATCGAGGGCGAACGCATCGCCTGGGCCGGCCCGGCGACCGCCGCCCCCGCCGCCGACACGGCGTACGACGCGGACGGCCGCGCCGTCATCCCCGGCTTCGTGGACTCGCACTCGCACCTGGTGTTCGCGGGTGACCGTACGGAGGAGTTCAACGCCCGTATGTCGGGCCGTCCTTACTCGGCGGGAGGCATCCGCACAACGGTGGCCGCGACGCGCGCCGCGACGGACGCCGAACTGGAGGCCAACCTCACGCGCTACCTGCGTGAGGCCCTCCGCCAGGGCACGACGACGTTCGAGACGAAGTCGGGATACGGCCTGACCGTGGAGGACGAGGCCCGAGCCCTGCGCATCGCGTCGGCGCACACGGACGAGGTGACGTACCTGGGCGCACACATCGTCCCGCCCGACTACGCGGACGACCCGGCCGCGTACGTCGCGCTGGTGACGGGCGACATGCTGGACGCCTGCGCACCGCACGCCCGCTGGATCGACGTGTTCTGCGAGAAGGGCGCCTTCGACGGCGACCAGGCCCGCACCATCCTCACGGCGGGCAAGGCGAAGGGCCTGCACCCGCGCATCCACGCGAACCAGCTGTCGTACGGCCCCGGCGTCCAGCTGGCGGTCGAACTGGACGCGGCCAGCGCAGACCACTGCACGCACCTCACAGACGAGGACGTGGACGCCCTGGCGAACTCGTCGACCGTGGCCACGCTGCTCCCCGGCGCGGAGTTCTCCACCCGGGCGGAGTGGCCGAACGCCCGCCGCCTCCTCGACGCAGGCGCCACGGTCGCCCTCTCGACGGACTGCAACCCGGGCTCCTCCTTCACGTCCTCGGTCCCCTTCTGCATCGCGCTGGCGGTACGGGACATGGGAATGACCCCGGACGAGGCGCTCTGGTCGGCGACGGCGGGCGGGGCGGCAGCCCTGCGCCGCACCGACATCGGCCGCATCACGCGCGGCGCGTACGCTGACCTGGCCCTGCTGGACGCACCGAGCCATGTGCACCTGGCGTACCGGCCGGGGGTGCCGCTGGTTTCGGCGGTGTGGAGGCGGGGGTTGCGGGAGGTCTGAGATGGGCGGCTGGTTCCTCTTCCACTACTACGAGCATGAATGCGGTCCCTTCAGGAATCTCTCGGATCTGACGCAGGAAGAGGCCGAGGCAGTCCAGCGAAGGCTGAGGGAGCGGGGCGACGTCTTCGCGAGCCGCCGTTCCGGCGATTACCTCACCATCCGAAGGCAGCTCGAAGAGAAGGCGCGTGAGCTCTTCATCCGCAAGGGCGGCAAGCCGACCAGAGCCCGTCCGCACTACATGACGCTCGGCGCGTGTGAATGGATCAGGCAGTGGTACCGCGATGGGCGCGAACTCCGGCTCTCGATCGACGAGTTCGATCTACGGACGATCAGTTTCACGTATGGCGATCTTTTCCCGACGATGCGGTACGACGATGGAAGACCGTACCGGGGCGAGGTCTACACCTGGGATGAGATGTCGCAGGTGATCGACAGGTACGGTCTGCCGCAGGACTGGAACCCAGACGGCAGCCGAGGCCCTGAGCGGTACATCGAGGCACAGATCTGGGACGACGCACCGCTGGCCAGGGCCTCAGCCGGTGCTCGAGTCGCGCACCTGCAGTGACCAGCCTGCGCGCTTGCGGCAAGCACTGATCAGTGAGGGCCAGCAGTGCAGCTGCGGCACCTTCCTGGCTCTGGGGCGCGGAAGGCGCGGTCGCAGCCGTCACAGTTCTGGAGTGGATCTGGGGTTCGGGTTCTGGGCCAGGTGGTTGCCGACGACGGTGAACAGGAGCGACGACCAGGCGGCGGGTGAGACGGTGAAGCTGCCGCGGGTGGTGTCCTTGGAGTCGCGGACGTGGATGGCGGAGGACTTGACCCAGGCAACCTCTATGCACTCGCCACCGGCGGAGCCGCTGTCGTCGCTGGTCAACGTATGAGCGGGGCGCCAGCCTCAAACCCATGACGACCCAGATTCCCCCGTCCGAGCACAGCGACACCCAACCCCGCCCCACCTGCGGGGAGTTCACTATGTGCTTCACGTCCACAGCGCGCGGCGCCCGCCTCGCGCGCCGGCTCGCCTCGCAGCGGTTGGACGCCTGGGGATGGCCGTACGGGTCTGGCGTGAACGACGCAGTGACGCTGATCGTCGCCGAGCTTGCCGCTAACGCAGTGCGGCACGGGCGGGTGCCCGGGCGTGACTTCCGGCTCCGGCTGACGGCCACGCCGGGCGTCGTACGGATTGAAGTCACGGACGCCAGAGGTGGCCAGCCGCCCGTCGCCGAACCGGTCGTGCCCGATCCGCTCTCGGACGGCGGGCGCGGGCTGTGGCTCGTCGCGCGGACGGCCGAGAGCTGGGGTGTCGAGCCGCGCACCGGAGCCCCCGGCAAGACGGCATGGGCCGAGGTGGCGGTGTAGGTGCGGCTTTCAGGCCGGCGCCGTCTGCTTCCCATGCCGGCCCACTGCCACAACCGTAGAGGGCGGCTGATGCCCTGGGTGTCCGTGATGTCCGTACGTTCACTCTCGCGTCCAATGCTCATGTATAAGCGTCGTGCGATTGACCCCCACGCTTCTCCTCTGTCCCCCAAGACTGGAGCAATCTTGCGCGTACGCACCATGGCTATAGCCGCGGCCGTAGCCACCGCGACATCCGCGGGCCTGTCCCTGACCCTCGCCCCCACGGCGAGTGCGGTCACCACCACGGCCGACGACTTCAACGGCGACGGTGTCGCCGACCTGATCGTGGCCACCCCCGGAGCCGTCGTCGACGGGAGCACCGACGCAGGCTCGGTCACCGTCCTCTATGGTTCTGCCGACGGCGTGTCCCCCGCCCGTTCGGCGACCCTCACCCAGAACTCCTCCGGGGTCCCGAGCACCGCCGAATACGGCGACCGCTTCGGCAGCACCTACGCCACCGGCGACCTCGACGCCGACGGCTACACCGACCTCGTCGTCGGTGCCCCCGGCGAGCGGATGGACTACAGCAGCGGTTCCTACGGCAGCCTCACCGTCCTGTGGGGCGGCGCGAACGGCCTGGTGAACGGCGGCATCGAGATCGACAGCCCGCTCGCGAGCAGCCAGTGGGAAGTCGAGAAGGACTTCGCCAAGAAGGTCGCCGTCGGCGACTTCGACGGTGACGGCACGGTGCAACTGGCCGCGCTCAGCCGCAACAAGCTGTGGGTGTACGACGACCTCGCGGGCCGCACGGCGCCGACCAGCGTGAAGTACTCCGAGTACTTCAACGCCTACATCGCGCCCAACACCCTGACCGCGGGCGACTTCACCGGAGCCGGGCGTGCCCAGCTGGTCGTCACGGGCTCCAAGAGCTGCGACGGCACCACGGACTGCCAGCACACCGGCGTCTACACCTGGGGCGCCGAACGGCTCGACTGGGTGTCCCTTGCGGACCCGGGCGCCGGCGCTTCCGGCGAGAACGAGGCCCCCACCGTCGCGGCCGCCGCCGGGGACATCGACCACGACGGCTACACCGACCTGGTCACCGGCCACATCCCCTCATCGGCGGCCACGTCGGGCGAGTACTCGGACGCTGCCGGCTTCGTCCACATCCGCTACGGCAGCGCAGACGGCCTCGGCGCCCACCGCACCGCCACACTGGACCAGGACACCTCCGGCGTCCCGGGCGCAAACGAGCCCGGCGACAACTTCGGCGCATCCCTCGCGGTGGGCGACGTCACGGGCGACGGCTACGCGGATGTCGCGGTCGGCGTGCCGGGCGAGACGGTCAGCGGTGTGACGCAGACCGGCGCGGCGGTCCTGCTCAAGGGCACGGCCACCGGCCTGGCCGGCACCGGGGCCCAGGCGTTCCACCAGGCCACCATTGGTGTGCCCGGCGCTGCGGAGGCCGACGACTGGTTCGGCTCCGCCGTACGCGTCGCCGACGTCGACGGCAACGGCGCAGCGGACGTCGCGATCGCGGCGAAGGGCGAGGACGTCTTCTCCGGCTCGACACGCGACGGCGGCGACTGGGTGCTGCGCGGCTCGGCGACCGGACTGACGACCACCGGCGCGACCTCGTTCAGCGAGAAGTCCTTCGGCTTCACCTACCGCAACGCCGAGTTCGGCTCGGTCCTGGACAGCTGATCCTCGTCGCACCGCCGTACGCCCGGAACGCGGCCTGACGGGCCGGGAAAGACCCGCCCCGTCAGGCCGGTGCGGCCCCCGCCGTCCAGTGCTGGTCGGCGCGGCCCTCGGACGGGAGTTGGGCGAGCAGTGAGCCCGGGGTGCCGGAGTCGTACGGGGTGACCGCTCGGTCCGGGGCGATGGCCGGGTGGATCGTGCCGCGCGTGTCGACGGTGAAGGTCAGGTTGACGCCGTGGGGGCCATCGACGGAGGAGCAGGTCCAGATGCCGATGGTCTTGTCGACGTCGCCGCGGCTGTCCAGGCAGTACGCGGGGGCGGCGTACGACTGGATGACGCCGCGGTCGGCGTCCACGCGCCAGCGCTGGGTGGGGGATGAGGTGCAGGGCGCGATGACGACGTCCGTGCCGTTCTGGGGGTAGGCGTAGGGGCGGATGTCGAGGCACAGACCCGAGGCCGCGTTGACGAACTGGGTGAAGCGGGCGCCCGGTGGCGGGGGCGCGGGGGACTTCGTCGGGGTCGGTGACGGGGGCGGCGGGGGAGTGGGCCGCTGCGGCGGGTTCGCCGACCTGGTCGGACTCGCGGATGCGCTGGGCGGCGGGGATGCCGTGGCGGAGACGGTCGCGGTCGCCGTCACCGTGACGGGCGGCTGCCGCGGGGGCAGCATGGCGCCGCTCCCGTCGGCCGGTTCCGAGTCGCTCGACAGCGCCAGCACGAGCAGCGGAGCCAGGGCCACACCCATGGCGGCCGAGGCGAGTACGAGGCGCCGCGAGGGCCACCAGTCGGCCGCCTCGCCCCAGCCCCAGCCCCAGTCCCCGCCCCGGCCCC
>NZ_LOHS01000133.1 GCF_001642995.1 Streptomyces jeddahensis | reverse complement strand
CCGCCACGATGGCGGGCCGGCCCTGGTTCCGCGCCGCGCGGCGTCGCGTGGGGCGTCCGCGTCGTCAGCCGATCTCGGCCCCGTACACGCTCAGCGCCTCGGTGACCGGCTGGAAGAACGTCTCGCCGCCCGAGGTGCAGTCACCGCTGCCGCCCGAGGTGAGCCCGATCGCCGTGCTGCCGGAGAAGAGGGAGCCGCCGGAGTCGCCGGGCTCGGCGCAGACGTCCGTCTGGATGAGCCCGTTGACGATGTCGCCGTTGCCGTAGTTCACGGTCGCGTCGAGCCCCGTGACCTGGCCGTCATGCACCTGGGTGGTGGAGCCGCTGCGCGTCACCTGCATGCCGACGGTCGCCTCGCCCGCCCCGGTGATCTCCTGCGCGCTGCCGTCGTAGAGGTTGACCTCGCTGGGGTGGTCCACGTCGGCGGTGTACTTGACCAGGCCGTAGTCGTTGTCCGGGAAGCTGGAGTCCTCGTTCTCGCCGATCACGGTGCCGTCCGAGTCCGACCAGGTGGAGATCGACTCGGTGCAGTGCCCGGCGGTCAGGAAGTAGGGCTCCCCGTCCTTGACCACGTTGAAGCCGAGCGAGCAGCGGCCACCGCCACCGGTGATCGCGTCGCCGCCCGCGATGAAGGGCTTGAACTCGCCCTTGGTGCGCCTGAGTTCGGCCGCGCCGCCCAGGCTCTCGACGACCTCGGTCAGCTTGTCCAGCTCCGCGCCGTTGACGGTGCGGTCCGCCGTGACGACGACCTTGTTGGACGCCGGGTCGACCGCCCAGGCGGTGCCGGGGATGGTCGCCCGGTCCTTCAGCGTGGTCCTGGCGCTCTTCAGTTCGGCCAGGGAGTTCTCGACGATTCTGGCCTCGGCGCCTGCCGCCTCGGCTGTCTGCGCCGCGTCCTCGTCGAGGACGTTCACGACGAGGTGCCGGTCCTTCGCGTCGTAGTACGTGCCCGCCGCGTCGGCGCCGAGCTGCTTGGTGAGCGACGAGGCGAGCTTTCCGGCCGTCGCCACGGAGAGGGTTTCCGGGGTGAGGGTGGGGGTGTCGGTGCTCGCGTTCGCGGTCTGAAAGGTCACGCCCGCGGCGACCAGTGCGGCGATGCCCGCACCCGCCACGGCGGCACGCCGCCTGGGTATGCGTCGGTGCTTCAACTCACGTCCTCCTGTGGGGGGTCGGTCCCGGTTGTCGTGGGGGACGCACGGGACCGGAAGGCGTACGGGCATGGGCCCGGCAGACGACAAAAAAGCCGCGTCCATGCCAATCGTGACGCCCACTATTCCGAGGCGGTCAGGGGCACACAAGGTCGACTTCTGGACGCGTCCGCAGCAACGAGCAGGCGCTCTACCCGCGTTGAGCGCCGCCGGTGCCTCCGGAGCGCCGCTGATGGCGGCGCATGCGGGCCGCGCCGGTTCCCGATGCAAACACTGCGTGCAAGCGGCGCGTGGGCAGGGCGTGAGGACTAGTCCTGTCTGGATTCCGCTGTTCGCTGCACCGCGTACGAACAAGGGCGAGCAAGGCAAGCAAGGGCGAGCCCCCGCACGGCGGTTCCGTGCGGGGGCTCTCCTGCTGCTGGCTGCAGGTCTTCCGGTGGTGCCTGTGGTGCTGTGGTACGCGCGCGTGTGGTACGTGGTGCCGGTGCCCGGGTCAGTAGACGCTGACTCCGTATGCGCTCAGTGCCTCGGTGACGGGCTGGAAGAAGGTCGTGCCGCCGGACGAGCAGTTGCCGCTGCCGCCGGAGGTCAGGCCGTAGGCGATGCCGCTGTTGGAGTAGAGCGGGCCACCGGAGTCGCCGGGCTCGGCGCAGACCGTGGTCTGGATCATGCCGTAGACGATGTCGCCGCCGCCGTAGTTGACGGTCGCGTTGAGAGCGGTAACGCGGCCGCTGTGCGTGCCGGTGGTGGAGCCGCGGCGGTAGACGGTGGTGCCGACGCTCGGGGTGGCGGCACTGGTGATGTCCACACTGCCGACGCTGCCCGACTTGGTCACCGAGGTGTTGGTGTACCGGACGATGCCGTAGTCGTTGCCCGGGAAGCTGGATCCGGCGGTCGAGCCGAGGACCGTCGTACGGCCGGAGTTGGAGTACCAGGTGCCCGCGCCGTCGGTGCAGTGACCGGCGGTCAGGAAGTAGTAGGTGCTGCCGCTGCGCACGTTGAAGCCGAGGGAGCAGCGCCAGCTACTCGCATAGATGGCGTCGCCGCCGGAGATCAGCTTGTTGAACTTGCCCGGGGTGCGCTTGATCTGGAGGGCGCCGGCGGTGCTGCCCGCCGTCTCCTTGATCTTCGCGATCTCCGCCTTGGAGACCGTGCTGTCGACGGTGACGAGAAGTCGATTCGTCTTCTGGTCGACCGCCCATGCGGTGCCCGGCACGTCTGCCTTGAGCACCGAGTCGCTCGCCTTGGCGAGCTGGGACGCGCTGTAGGTCTGGACTTCGCCCGCGTTCGCGGTGGGTACGGCGAAGCCGGCCACGGCCACGAGTCCGGTGGCCACGGCGATCAGCCGGGTCCGTCTCGCAATACCGCTGCGGGGGGTGGTGCGCTTGATCCTCACTGGTCGTTCCTCCCGAGGGGAAGTCGGGGGCCCCTGTGGGGTCGGGGCCCGTGAGGCGCAGCCAAAGAGCACGGCTGTTCCGGATTCCGGACAAGCGTGCCCCTGACAAGCGCTGATCGGGAGTATTCGGCTGGAGGACTACCCGGCACAAGGGCGCCTTTCGGCCGTCTGCGCATACACGCCAACCGGCCCCGGTGGCTGTGCGTTCCTGCAACAGGCCACCGGGGCTTGGTCATCGGCAACAGTTCTGACGTACGGACGGCCGAAGGAGTTCCCGCCCGAACGAGTACCACCCGAACGAGGGACGCCGCCTGAACGGGTGTCACTCGTTCGTGGTCCCCCTCCCGTTCGTGGCCGGAATTCGTTCCTCCGAAGAGTCGGCGAGCCGGTGAGTGGGAGCGGCCCACAGAGCGCCGCCGCCACGGTCCAGGAGGAGCCGGTTCCGTCCCGCACGTCCACACGGACGTACAGGACGAACCCTGCGCTCCGTCAGATGCCGCTACCGCGTCAGCACCGCGGTGCGTCCTGCGCGGCGCGCCGTGCGAGCCCCGATGACCTGGTCCATCAGGGCGGCCAGCACATCGCGCACGGAGGATCTGGTCCGGGCGTCACACGCCAGCACCGGCACGTCGTCGCCCAGGCCGAGGGCCTCGCGGACCTCGTCGAGCTCGAAGCACTGCGCCCCCTCGAACCGGTTGACCGCGAGGACGAACGGAGCGCCCTGCGCCTCGAAGTAGTCCAGCGCCGGGAAGCAGTCCTCGATCCGCCGGGTGTCGACGAGGACCACCGTGCCGAGTGCCCCTTCCACCAGGTCGTCCCAGAGGAAGGAGAACCGGTCCTGGCCGGGGGTGCCGAACAGGTACAGCGCGATCGACGGGTCGAGCGTGATCCGCCCGAAGTCGAGCGCCACGGTCGTGGTGGTCTTGGACTCGACCCCGTCGAGCGAGTCCACGCCCACCGACACCTGGGTGATGGCCGCCTCCGTGTCCAGCGGCTCGATCTCCGAGACGGCGCCGATGAAGGTCGTCTTGCCGACCCCGAGCCCGCCGCTGACGACGATCTTCACCGCCAGCGGAGCGGTCCTGTCAGAGCGCCCGGACATGGTCCCTGATCCTCTCGAGCGTGTGGAGCGGCAGCTCCGATGGTTGCTGACACGTCAGAAGCCCCGCCACGACGAGATCGGCGATGAGCACCTTGGCGACACCGAGCGGTACGCCGACCCCCTGGGCCACCTGTGCCACCGTCGTGGGCTGCGCGCACAGCGCCACGATCCTCGCCCGTACGTCGTCCGGGGGCACGCCCACCCGCTCGAAGCCGGGCGGCGCCGCCTCATCGGACACCTCGACGGCGACCACCAGGGTCTCCAGGCGAAGATCCGCCTGGGCGGGTTCGACCCGACCGCCGGTGATGATGAACGGCCGTACGAACGTGGTGTCCTCGTCGGACGAGTCCGACACCATGCCGCCGCCGGACGCGTCCGACACCGTGCCACCGCCGGAGGGGCCCGCCGAGACCGTGCCGCTGTCGGACGGGCCCGACATCGTGCCACCGCCCGATGAGCCCGCCGAGGCCGTGCCACCGTCGGACGAGCCCGACACCGTGCCACCGCTCGACGAGCCCGCCGAGACCGTGCCACCGCCGGACGAGCCCGACACCGTGCCACCGCTCGACGAGCCCGCCGAGGCCGAGCCACCGTCGGACGGACCGAAGGCCGAGCCCTCGTCAG
>NZ_LOHS01000132.1 GCF_001642995.1 Streptomyces jeddahensis | reverse complement strand
GCATGGCGGTGTCGCCGCCGCGCAGTGTTGTGCGGGTGACGGGGGGGCGGGGGGTGAAGCGGCCTGCCACGGGTGGGTCCTTGGGGTTGGCGTTGTGCCCTCTGAGGGTATGCGGTGTTTTCTCCCCCAGCCCGCCCCTTCCCGAAAACTGGGGCTTCGCCCCAGGCCCCTCGGGGTCCCGGGTTTCGTTGTCGGGTGCGGCTCCGTGGGCGTTTGTGCCCACCCGTTCCGCCCTGCGGAACGCCTGCCCACAAACGCGCGCGGTACGGGACTCACTGGTCCGACGAGAAGCGGACCGCCCCTGCTGGGAGGGTCGCGTTGCACCACACTCGGACGCCCTCCCTCAGTTCGTTGTCGGCGCCGATGGTTGCGCCGTCGCCCACGACCACGCCCGAGAGGATCGTGCGGGCGCCGACGCGGGCTCCCGCGCCGATGAGGGAGTCCGTGACGACCGCGCCCGGTTCGATGACGGCGCCGGCGTGGATCGTGCTGCCCGAGATCCGGGAGCCCTCGCCGATCAGGGCGTTCTCACCGATCACCGTGCCCTCGCTCAGCTTGGCGTCGGACGCCACCCGCGCCGACGGCAGCACCAGCTGGTCGCCGCAGCGGCCCGGGACCGCAGGCGAGGGGGCCCGGCCGAGGACGAGGTCGGCCGAGCCGCGTACGAAGGCCTGGGGGGTGCCGAGGTCCAGCCAGTACGTGGAGTCGACCATGCCCTGGAGGTGGGCTCCGGCAGACAGCAGGCCGGGGAACGTCTCGCGTTCCACCGAGACGGGGCGGCCTGCCGGGATCGTGTCGATGACCGAGCGCCGGAACACGTACGCGCCCGCGTTGATCTGGTCGGTGACGATCTCCTCGGGCGTCTGCGGCTTCTCCAGGAAGGCCGTCACCCGCCCGGTGTCGTCGGTGGGGACGAGACCGTACGCCCGTGGGTCCTCGACCCGCGTGAGGTGCAGGGAGACGTCCGCGCCCGACGACTGGTGCACCGCGACCAGGGCGGGGATGTCCAGTCCGGTCAGGATGTCGCCGTTGAAGATCAGCACCGGATCGTCCGGGCCGGAGTGGAGGCGCGAGGCGACGTTGCGGATCGCCCCGCCCGTGCCCAGCGGCTCCCGTTCGGTGACGTACTCGAGATGCAGTCCGAGGCGGGAGCCGTCGCCGAAGTACGGCTCGAAGACCTCCGCGAGATACGAGGTCGCCATGACGATGTGCTCGATGCCCGCGGCTCTGGCGCGGGCCAGTTGGTGAGTGAGGAATGGGACGCCCGCCGCCGGGACCATCGGCTTCGGTGTGTTGATCGTGAGCGGACGCAGCCGTGTGCCCTTGCCGCCGACCAGGAGGATCGCTTCAGTCACCTGTCGTCTCTGCTTCCTGCTGGGGCCGGCCGAAAAGTCATTCGGCCGGCCAGTGTATGCAGACCGTGCGGTCGTACCGTGCAGCTGTTCCGTCCGGCACGCGGAGTGCGACCGCGGTATGCCTCCGCGGTGTGCGTGCGCCGTGTGCGGTCGTGCACCGCAGTGGTGCGGTGTTCCCAGGCCGCGGTGTTCCCAGGTCAGCGACCCTGATAGTGGGCGGAGGTGATCCGGAGTCGGCCGAGCTGCCGGTAGAGGGCGGCACCCGGGCACTCGGTGAGGTAGCCGTCCCGATGCCCCGAGACCACGCGGAGTCTCACCTTCCTCCCCTTCTTGTACTTGTTGCTGCCCCCCGACGTGAGAACCGTGGTGCCCAACGGATTGGCGCCGAAGAGACCGAGCTTCCATGCGGTCAGCCTGGCCACGGCCGTGACGGCCGCGGCGGGCGGCTTCGACTTGGTGAAGGTGCCGAGGACGGCGATGCCCATGCTGTTGGTGTTGAAACCGAGCGTGTGTGCGCCCATGACGGGCTTCTCCACGCCTCCGGCGCGGCCCTCGTAGATGTTTCCGCACTTGTCGACGATGAAGTTGTAGCCGATGTCACGCCATCCGTTGCTCTTGACGTGGTAGCGATAAATACTGCGGATGAGTGAAGCGGCTTGTGAGCAGCGGTAGTTGTTGCCGCTTGCGGTGTGGTGCACGAAGGCCGCCTGCACAGTCTTCGTATAGAGGAACTCGCGCTCTCTGAGCTTCTCGTCCGCCCGCCAGCCCTTGCGCGTGATGATGCGCGGGCGGGGACCGATGTAGGGATTCGCGCGTGCGGCACCGGTCTTGCGGCCGGCCGGGCTGGGCGAGTCGGGAGCATCCTCTGCGGGCGACTCGTCGCCGGGGTCGACGAGTTCGAGGCGCAGGCCCTCGGGAAGCGCGGTGCCATGCCGCGCGCCATGCTGCGCGCCGTCTTGGGCCTCAGCCTGCGCGTCATCCTGCGCCTTAGCCTGCGCGCCCTCCTGCGCGTCATGCCCGTCGGCCGGGGCCTCCGGGCTCACGCGGACCTCCACGCCGTCCGAAGCGCCCACCCACAGTGGTGCGGTGGACCCGCGCACCCGTCGCGAACCACGCTCGGCACTCCCGGTGTCGGCGGCGTGCTCGAGGTTGTGGATGTCCAGGTCCTGCCAGCTGGACCAGGCGGTGGTGCCGACGGCCCGGGTGCGCACCTGGACCCGGCCGTGCAGCTCGGTGTCCGGGTTGTCCCAGACGACGCCCACGAGCGAGAAGCGCCGGACGTCGCGCTCCGGCAGGCCCTGAGCGGTAGCCCGGGAACCGAACGTACCGGCGGCGAACCCCAGGGAGCGGGCACGGGGGCCGAAGGAGCGGGCGGAGGCCAGAGGCGCGAGCGGCAGTGACTGGGTGCTGCCCGGGATGGACTCCCCGGACGGGACGGACTCCGCGGACCGAATGGACTCCCCAGACCGGATGGACTCCCCGGACCGGATGGACTCCCCGGACCGGATGGACTCCCCGGACCGGATGGACTCGCTGGACTCGTCCGGGACGGACAGGCTTTGGGCGCCGGAGGCAGGGAAACGGGCTGTCGGGTGCCCCGGGACCCCCGGGGCACCCGGAGCGCCCGGGGCGCCCTCCACCGACGACTCCCGATCGACGCCGTGAGGGCGCGTCAGGGGACCGGTTCCCAGCGGGGTGACGAGGGCGGCCTGGGCGCCGGAGGACGGAAGAGTGAACGGAAGGGCGAGAGCTGTCGCGCATGTGACGCCGATGGCGGAGGCAAGGATTCCACGCATGCAGGTGATGGTGTACATAGCGGGATATTTCTGTCTATGGAAAGCTGACGGCCCGTCGGCTGAAAATCAGCACCCGCAGGACCGGCAATCCCCCGGCCGGGCGCACGGCTTCGCCCTCGGGACGCGTAACCTTGCGGCGTGAACGCCACCGATCGCACCCCCGCCGACCTGCTGCGATCCGCGCTCGCCGCGGACCCGGCGCGCCCCTTGGTGACCTTCTACGACGACGCCACAGGCGAACGCGTCGAATTGTCCGTGGCCACCTTCGCCAATTGGGTGGCCAAGACCGCGAATCTGCTGCAGGGCGACCTCGCCGCGGAGCCGGGCGACCGGCTCGCGCTGCTGCTGCCCGCGCACTGGCAGACGGCGGTGTGGCTGCTGGCCTGTTCGTCGGTGGGCGTCCTCGCGGATGTGGGCGGCGACCCGTCGGCCGCCGACCTCGTCGTCAGCGGTCCCGACGCGCTCGACGCGGCGCGCGCCTGCTCCGGCGAACGCGTGGCGCTGGCGCTGCGTCCACTGGGCGGGCGGTTCCCGGGGACCCCTGACGGCTTCATGGACTACGCGGTGGAGGTGCCGAGCCAGGGCGACCGCTTCACGCCGTACGCGCCCGTGGACCCCGACGAGCCCGCACTCATCGTCGCCGGGGCGGAGCTGTCGGGGGCCGAGGTGGTCGAGCGCGCCCTCGGCGATGCGGCCGGTCTCGGGCTGACGGGTCCCGGATCGCGTCTGCTGTCCACGCTGCCGTACGACACGTGGGAGGGGCTGAGCGCCGGGTTGTACGCGCCGCTGGCGACGGGCGGCTCCGTCGTCCTGTGCCGGCACGTGGACCGGCTCGGCGCGGAGGGTCTCGCGAAGCGGGTCGAGAGCGAGCGGGTGACGACCACGGCCCGCTGACACCCGCGGCCCGCTGACGCCCGCCGGGGGCTCCGCCCCCGCACCCCCGGATCGCCCTTCGGGCTCGTCCTCAAACCCCCCAGCTAACGCTGGGACGTGCCCCCAGACGGGCTGATTCGGGCTCACCCGTTCGGTCCAGCGGAAACCTTGATCCACAGGCCCCCGCCGCCGCCACGCGTCATGGTCGTAGAAGCACCACCTACGCCAGGGGACGCCACGAGGGGTGGAGGCAGACGTGACCGACACCGCCGGCACGCCTTCCGGAGCTGATCGACCGGACGGCGAAGCACCAGGGGCGCCGGGCCCGGGCCCGGGCGCCTCGGCCGCCGGCGGGCGGGCGCGGCAGCGGCGGAAGCGGTGGCTGCGGCGGACCGCCTGGGGCACGGCCGTCTTCGTCCTGGCCGCGGGCGGCACCGGATGGGCGGTGTACGAGAAGCTCAACGGCAACATCACCAAGGACATGGAGACGGCCGAGGAGCTCAAGCGGTACGAGAAGGAGCGCCCGGCGCCGTCGGTGCAGGGCGCGCAGAACATCCTGCTGATCGGCTCCGACACCCGCGCGGGCGAGGGCAACAGCAAGTACGGCAGGGACTCGGGCACCGCGCGCTCCGACACCACGATCCTGCTGCACCTCGCCGCCGACCGGCAGAGCGCGACCGCCGTCTCCCTACCCCGCGACCTGATGGTCGACGTGCCCAGCTGCCACAAGCCGGACGGCACCAGCACCAAGCCGGTGTTCACGATGTTCAACTCGGCCTTCGAGGCGGGCGGTGCGGCCTGCACGATCCGGACCGTCGAGAAACTCACGGACATACGCATCGACCACCACGTGGTCGTGGACTTCGGCGGTTTCACGAAGATGGTCGATGCGCTGGGCGGCGTGGACCTCTGTCTCGCGGAGCCGATCGACGACCCGGAGGCCCACGTGAAGCTGGAGGCGGGCCGGCAGCGGCTGAACGGCGAGCAGGCCCTCGGTTACGTCCGTGCGCGCAAGAGCGTCGGCAGCGGCAGCGACACCCAGCGCATGGACCGCCAGCAGCAGTTTCTCGGCGCCGTCGTCAGCAAGCTGCAGAGCAACGACGTACTGCTCAATCCCATGAAGCTCTATCCGGTGCTGGAAGCGGCGACCTCGTCGCTGACCACGGATCCGGGCCTGGGAAGTCTGCGGGGTCTTTACGAGTTGGTGCGAAGCATGCGCGACATCCCCACGGAACGCGTGCAGTTCCTTACGGTTCCCCGGACAGCCTACGCATATGACGCGAACCGGGACCAACTGGTCGAACCTGCAGCAGAACACCTCTTCGCCGAGCTCCGCAGGGACGCACCGGTGACCGTGGCACCCCGGTCGGACGAGGACGAAGCGGACGAAGGGGCCACGCATCCGCCCTCCACATTTCGCGGGAACACGGCGGCCGATGACGGCTGCGGGTAAAGCGCTCGCCAACCGCGTGAAAATGCTTCAAGGAATTGCACCGGATTGCCCGGTTGTAGGGACGTGGAATTTGTCACCGCCGTCGCTGGACGCTGAACTGGACGGATAGTGTGAGCGATCCGGTGCATCAGGCCACGAGGTCGCGCACTGTTTCACCGACTGACCGAGCGCCTTTTGAGGGGGGAAGGCGCCGCGTGGCCCCGACGGAGGACTCAGACAACCGTGGACGCGCAAGGCCGTTGGCGGGCGGACGACATCGATCCCGCAGACCAGTGGGTACTCAATCCCGACACCGGCGACTACGAACTGCGACTGACCCCCTCCGCTGGGCAGTCGGCCGTTCCGGGCCCGCGGAGATCCGGCGCGGTCCGAGGAGCCCAGGTGCGTTCGCCCGCGGGCGCCCCTGCCGCCCCGCGAGGGCGCACCGCCCCGGTCCGGGACACCCCGCCGGCTCCGAGCCCCGAGGTGCCGGGACCGCGCAGGCGGCGCCCGCCCGAGCCGGCCCCGAGCCGCCGCAAGGGCCGGCCGAAGAAGTCGAGGACGAAGAAGGCGCTGATCTGGACCGGAGGCATCATGGCCTTCGTCCTCGTCGGCACCGCGGGGGCCGCCTACCTCTACTACGAGCACCTCAACGACAACATCACCGCCCTCCCCGACGACGGCGCGGGCACCGGCGGTTTCAGCAAGGACCGGGCGATCAACATCCTGCTGATCGGCACCGACAAACGGACCGGCAAAGGCAACGAGGGCTACGGCGACTCCGGCAGCGTCGGTCACGCCGACACCACGATTCTGCTGCACGTCTCCAAGGACCGGACCAACGCCACCGCGTTGAGCATTCCGCGCGACCTGATCGTGGACATCCCGGACTGCCCGACCACGCAGAAGGACGGCACCACCAAGGACATTCCGGGCACGTCGCAGACCCGCTTCAACGAGAGCCTCGGCCAGGAGGGCCGCACACCGAGTTGCACGATGCGCACGGTCACGGAGCTCACCGGCCTGGAGATCGACCACTTCATGGTGGCCGACTTCAACGCGGTGAAGACGCTGACGACCGCGGTCGGCGGCGTGGAGGTCTGTCTCGCCAAGGACATAGACGACCCGGACTCGCACCTCAAGCTCTCCAAGGGCGAGCACACCATCAAGGGCGACCAGGCGCTCGCCTTCGTCCGTACGCGCCATTCCGTGGGATTCGGCGGTGACCTGAGCCGTATCCAGCTGCAGCAGCAGTTCCTCAGCTCGCTGATGCGCAAGCTGAAGTCGAACGACACGCTCACCAGCCCGTCGAAGATGATCGACCTCGCGGAGGCGGCCACCAAGGCGCTGACGGTCGACTCCAAGATCGCGGACATCAAGAAGCTCGCCGCGCTGGGCCAGGAGATCGGCAAGGTCAACACCAAGAACCTCACCTTCGCCACGGCGCCGGTCGTCGACAACAGCGACGGCGCGACGGTGTCGCTCGTAGAGCCGAAGGCGAAGACGCTGTTCGCCTACATGAAGGAAGACATCTCGCTGACCAAGGTGAAGAAGCAGGAGAAGGCGAAGGTGGCGGCCCGCCTCAAGGGCTCCCGCTCCGCCGCCTCCGACGTCCGGGTCAACATCTACAACGGCGGCGCCCCCGCCGGTTCCGCCCAGGAGACCCTCACCTGGCTGCAGAACGAAGAGGGCGTGCTCAAGTCCAGCCAGCTCGGCAACGCGGACCAGACCCAGAAGACGACGACGCTCGAGTACGCGCCCGACCAGGCCGACCAGGCGCGCAAGCTCGCCGACATCATGGGTCTGACGGCGTCTCAGCTCAAGCCGGGGGAGAGCGAGACGACCGCGCAAGGCCTGCCGGCGATGAAGCTGGTGCTCGGCAAGGACTACAAGGGTGCCGGCGTGACGGCCGACGATCCGTCGAAGGCGACGGACGGAGTCCAGAACGTCCAAGCGGACAAAACAGTGTGTGCCAAGTGACCTGAAGCGGCCGTCCTGCGTCTGACAGGACGGCCGCTGTACGAGGCACAGGGGTGGGGAGGGCACGGCATGAGGCAGAGCAGCGTACGCGGAGAGAGACCGCGGCCACGCGTCCGGGACGCCGAAGCGCTCGGCTGGGACGAGACGCTGTACGAAGGCCGGGGACCGGGGGACGAGGAGCCCGGGTCCGAGCCGCGGGAGCACGGCCGGCGCGGCGGTGGGGGCCGGCGTCGCGCGGGCGGGCCACGGCCGCCCCGCCGCAGACGCCGGATACTGCGCTGGTTCGCCACGGTCCTGGCGGTGCTGATACTCGGCACCTCGGGCGCGGGCTATCTGTACTACGAGCACCTGAACAGCAACATCAAGAAGGACAAGCTCAATCTCGGCGACGAGAAGAACAGGCCCGCCAAGGCGAAGGCGAACGCTGCGGGCCAGACCCCGCTGAACATCCTGCTCATCGGCTCGGACGCGCGCGACACCAAGGAGAACCAGAAGCTCGGCGGCGCCAAGGAGACCTTCGGCGCCAAGCCCCTCGCGGACGTCCAGATGCTGCTGCACCTGTCCGCCGACCGCAGCAACATGTCGGTGATCAGCATGCCGCGCGACACCCTCCTGCAGATGCCCAAGTGCACCGACCCGGACGACGGGACGGTGTACCCGGCCACCACCGGGCGCCTGATGACGAACGAGTCGCTCGGCCGCGGCGGCCCCGGCTGCACGGTCGCCACCTGGGAGCAGCTGACCGGCATCCACATCGACCATTTCATGATGGTGGACTTCGCCGGTGTGGTGTCGATGGCGGACGCCATCGGCGGCGTTCCGGTCTGCGTGGACGCCAACATCCACTCCAAGGACAGGCAGGGCCACGGCTCGGGCCTGAGGCTGACGAAGGGCACCACCGCGGTCAAGGGCAAGCAGGCGCTGCAGTGGCTGCGCACCCGCTACGGCTTCGAGGACGGCAGCGACATCGCCCGCTCCAAGGCGCAGCACATGTACATGAGCTCGATGGTCCGCGAGCTGCGTGAGAACGCCACGCTGAGCAGCCCCAACAAGCTGCGCAGGCTTGCCGAGGAGGCGACGGACGCGCTGACCGTCGACGAGGGCCTCGGCAGCGTCGCGAAGCTGCTCAGCCTCGGCAACCAGCTGAAGGAGGTCTCGCCGAGCCGCATCACCATGACCACGATGCCGTTCCAGTACGTCGGCGCACGCGTGATCCCGAAGCCGGGTGACGCCGAGAAGCTGTTCCGCCTGGTCCGCGAGGACATCGCCCTCGACGGCAAGGACAAGAAGAAGTCATCCGAGGAGGAGGCCTCGAAGGACCCGGCGGCCGCCGACGCCGAGATCGGCGTGCAGGTCCAGAACGGAACCCGCACCGCCGAGCTCGGCCCGGTCGGCGGGCGCGCGAACGCGGTGGCGCAACTCCTCGTCGGCAAGGGCTTCACCAAGGCGGCGGCCGACTCGTCAGTGCTGCTGACCGAGGACAGGACGGTCGTGCGCTACCCGAGCGCCGACTTGGAGGGCGACGCGCAGGCGGTCGCGAAGTCCCTCGGCATTCCGCTGAGTTCGGTGGAGAAGTCGACGCAGGTCTCCGGCGTCACGCTGGTCGTGGGCGCCGACTGGCGCGAGGGCACGACGTACGAGGCCACGGCGGATGACGACAAGGCCCCGACGTCGGCCAAGCTCCTCAACGGCGCGAACGACAAGGCCTGCATGCACGTGAACCCGGCCTTCACCTGGCGGTGACCGGACCACGCCGTGACCGGGCCCGGCTCCGGCGGCTCTCGGTACGCACCGAGGGCCGCCGGACGACCGGCATCAGGTCATGCCCGCCGGACGACCGGAATCAGGCCTCGCTGACGACCGCCGGCCGCCGCGACGCGATGACCTTCTTCGCCAGCGACCGCGGGCTGGTCAGAAAGCCCCAGCCCCACGACATGTGCATTGTGGCGAGGGCCACGGGGATCTGCAGCCGCGCCTTCAGCGGCAGGCCCTTCCCCGCGGGCACCGACCCGGCCGCGATGGCGGCCAGGTAACCGCCGGGGATCACGAACCCCCACGGCGTGAGCGCGGCGCCCACCACGATCCCCGCGGCGATGGCGCACACGGCGGTCGGCGGAGCGAGGTAGCGCAGGTTGATCGAGCCCTGGTGGTAGCGCGCGACGACATGGCGCCAGCGGCCGTAGTCCTTGTACTGCTTGGCGAGGGCCTTCACCGACGGCCTCGGGCGGTACGAGACCTTCAGCTCCGGCGAGAACCAGATGAGGCCGCCCGCCTCACGGATACGAAAGTTCAGCTCCCAGTCCTGGGCGCGGATGAACTCCTCGTTGTAGCCGCCCTGCTGCTCCAGCGCCTCGCGGCGGAACACGCCCAGGTACACGGTCTCGGCGGGACCCGCCTCGCCGCCCGTGTGGAAGGCCGCGTTGCCGACGCCGATCTTCGAGGTCATGGCGGCCGCGACCGCGTGCTCCCAGTCGTTCTCGCCCTCGGCGTGCATGAGGCCGCCGACGTTCTGCGCGCCGGTCTCCTCCAGGAGGCGGACGGCGGTCGCGATGTAGTTCGGCGAGAGCATGCCGTGGCCGTCGACGCGGACCACGATCGGGTGCCGGGACGCCTTGATCGCCGCGTTCAGCGCGGCGGGCGTGCGGCCCGTGGGGTTCGGGACGGTGTGCACCCGGGGGTCCTCGCGTACCAGCTCGGCGGCGATCTCGTCGGTGCGGTCCGTGGACGGGCCGAGCGCGATGACCACCTCCATCTCGCCCTCGTACTCCTGCGCGAGGATGGCGTGGACGGCTCCGCGCAGATGCCGCTCCTCGTTGAGGACGGGCATGATCACGGATACGGCGGGAGGGTGCGTCATGTCTTCCTGCGTCACGTCGGGGATACCGGGGTCCGGGGACCAGGGTCCGCGGCGGCGGCCGCCGATGTCAGGGCCCCGGGATGTGCACATCGGAGGGCCACGTTACCGCGAACGGGGGACAGGGACGCGCGCCGTCCAGGCCATTACCCCAGGCCGCAATTCGTATCGCCGTACCGTTCTCGGGATCCACCGGCCGTCTCGGTCTCCCCGACCGTACTGCGGAGGTACCCCCTCGTGCCCACGCCGTCCAGTTCGCCCGCCCGTCCGCAGCGCCGCCCGCAGCCGAAGCCGCAGCCGTCGCGGAGCAGGCGGCCCGCGCCGGCACCCGAGCCTCCGGGGACCGGACGGCGCAGGCGGCGGCCGCAGTGGGCGATGCGGGCGGTGACCACGCTCTCGGTGGTCGTGCTCGCCTCGGCCGGGATCGGGCATGCGCTGGTCACCAGCATGGACAAGGGGGTGATCGAGCGGGTCGACCCCTTCAAGGACATGAAGAACAGGCCCGCCCCGGGCCACGGCATGAACCTCCTGCTGGTCGGCACGGACGAGCGCGACAAGCTCTCCTGGGAGGACAAGGCGAAGTACCGGCTGGGCGGCGCCCCCTGCCACTGCACGGACACGATCATGATCGTGCACATCTCGCAGGACCGGAAGCGCGCCAGCATCGTGAGCCTGCCGCGCGACTCGTACGCCGAGATGCCCGCGCACTTCGACGAGACCACCGGCGAGAAACACCACTCCCACCCGGTCAAGATCAACGCGGCGTACGCGGAGGGCGGCCCGCAGCTGACCGTCCGTACCGTCGAGCACATGACGCACCTCAAGATCGACCACTATGTCGAGGTCGACTTCACGAGCTTCATGAAGACCGTGGACGCGCTCGGAGGGGTGCAGATCTGCACGACGAAACGGCTCAGGGACTCGCACACCGGGCTCGACCTCTCCCCTGGCACCCACACCCTGGACGGCGGCGAGGCGCTGCAGTACGTGCGGTCCCGGTACATCGACGCGGCATCCGACCTGAGCCGTATGCAGCGCCAGCAGCGCTTCCTCGCCGCGGTGATCGCCAAGGCCACGTCGTCGGACATCCTGCTGAATCCGGTGAAGTTCCGCGACGTCTCGCGGGCCGTGCTCGACTCGGTGCGTGCGGACAAGGGCTTCGGCGCGAACGAGATGCTCGCGCTGGGGCATGCGATGCGGCGCTTCTCACCGAAGTCGTCGGAGTTCACGACGGTGCCGGTGGGCGGGAGCGAGCAGCTGAAGGGCGTCGGCTCAACGCTGAAATGGGACACCGCCAAGTCCGAGAAGATCTTCGAGGCGCTGCGCGAGGACAAGCCTCTGACCGCGCCCCGCGCGAAACCCCGGGCGACGCTCGTCGACGTCGCACCCCAGCAGATCCGGGTACAGGTCGAGAACGGCACGACCCTGTCCGGCCTGGGCCGCCGCGTCGACAGCGCCCTGCGCGCCACCGGCTTCGTGACGACCAAGGCGCCGGTGAACGCGGAGCGCCGGACCGTGAAGCGCACGATCGTCACGTACGACCCGCGCTGGGACCGCTCGGCGAAGACCCTCGCGGCGGCGCTGCCCGGCAGCGAGCTGCGTCCCGTCAAGGGCCAGGGCTCGCTGCTGAAGGTGATCGCGGGCGCGGACTTCAAGCAGGTCAAGCCGGTGCGCGCCGAGGAGGAGGAGCTGCAGCCGGACAAGTTCTCGGCGGTCACCGGCGACCAGGTCGTATGCCCCTGATCGCAGCGCCGGACCTGTGGATCACCGTGCCGGCCCGGTGATCACAGTGCCGGCCCGGTCGCGTCGCAGCGCCGGCCCGGTGGAGCCTCAGTCCTCGAAGCCCTCGGCCGCCCGCCGGTCGCGCAGCTCCTTGATGGCGCGGTGGCGCGCCAGCCGGTGGGTGCGCCGGATCTGCGCCTCCTGGTAGCGGCGCTTGTCCCGCTCGGTCTCGGGGATCACCGGCGGTACGACACGGGGCTTGCCGTCGGCGTCGACGGCCGCGAAGACGAGGTACGCGGAGCCGACCTGGGCCGGGGTCGACTCGTTCCAGCGCTCGGCCATGATCCGGACGCCGACCTCCATCGAGGACCGGCCGAGGGAATGGCGCCCGGAATTTCTGATTCCGGGCCGTGGGCCTGGTCTGTCATGGCCTCCACCTTATGCCGGGCGTATATGTGTCAGCTCTGCAACAGCCCTGGTGTGATTTTCCACCCGACCTTGTGGGACACACAGGCGGAGACTGCACACTGGGCCGCATGAGCGATTGGCCAGGCGGATGGACCGGCGACACCCGTGACAGCGGCGGCGACCGCTACGGACGCGGCAGCGCGAGCGCACAACCCGAGGGCGCCCGCGTGATGCGCCATGTCCAGCGCGGCCAGGTCCCCGGCCCCCGCCCGTCGGCTCCGCCGCGCGGCGGAGTCCCGGCGCAGCCCGCGTACGGAAACGGCGAGCGCTATCAGGACGGATACGACAGCGGCTACAACACGGGCCAGGTCTACGGCTCGGGCGGCGGCCGCCGGGGCGGCGACGATGACGACTACTACGGCACCGCGCGGCCCAGGCCGAACTGGCGGCGCCGAATAAAGGTCGGCTCGCTCACCCTCGTCGTGGTCCTGCTCGCGGTCTCGATCGGCACGTACTTCTGGGCCGACTCCAAGCTCAAGCGCGAGGTGGACCTCTCGAAGGTCATCGACCGGCCCGCGGAGGGCGAGGGCACCAACTACCTGATCGTCGGCTCCGACAGCCGCGAGGGCATGACCGCCGAGGAGAAGAAGAAGCTCCACACCGGCTCCGCCGAGGGCAAGCGCACGGACTCGATGATGATCCTGCACGTCGGCAGCAACGGGAACACGCTGATTTCGCTCCCTCGCGACTCGAACGTGGTGATCCCGACCTTCGTGGGCTCCGAGTCGGGCAAGACCTACCAGGGCACGGGCCGCCAGGTGAAGCTGAACGCCGCGTACGCCGAGGACGGCCCCGAACTGCTGGTCCGCACCGTCGAGTACAACACGGGCCTGCGCATCGACCACTACGCGGAGATCGGCTTCGCCGGTTTCGCCAAGATCGTCGACGCGGTCGGCGGCGTGGAGATGGACATCCCGAAGGCGTTCAAGGACAAGAACTCCGGCGCCGACTTCAAGGCGGGCAAGCAGACCCTCAACGGCGAGCAGGCCCTGGCCTTCGTCCGCACCCGGTACGCGTTCGCGGGCAGCGACCTGGACCGTACGAAGAACCAGCAGAAGTTCCTCGCGGCCCTCGCCAGCCAGGCGGCGACCCCGTCGACGGTCCTGAACCCCTTCAAGCTGTATCCGACGATGGGGGCCGGCCTGGACACGCTGGTCGTCGACAAGGACATGAGCCTGTTCGATCTGGCGTCGATGTTCTGGGCGATGAAGGGCATCACGGGCGGCGACGGCACGTCCATGAACATGCCGCTCTCCGGCAATGCCGCGAACGGCAACCTCCAGTGGGACACCGCGAAGGTCAAGACGCTGGTGAACGAGCTGAAGAACGACGAGAAGGTGACGGTGTCGGGCGACTGAGCCGTCCGCAAGTCCGCACAGCACGTGAGAGGGCCCCCGCCGAGCTACTCGGCGGGGGCCCTCTCACGTGCTGTTCCTTACGGCAGGTTGCGGGACATCACGATCCGCTGGACCTGGTTGGTGCCCTCGT
>NZ_LOHS01000131.1 GCF_001642995.1 Streptomyces jeddahensis | reverse complement strand
CACCGTTGTGGCGGCGCGAGCCGCTGACCGTTGCGGGCAACCGCGCCGCCACCGTTGTGGGCAACCGCGCCGCAACCGTTGCGGGCAACCGCGCCGCAACCGTTGTGGGCAATCGTTCCGCAGGGCGGAACGGGTGGGCACAACCCACGACGCACGGTACGTCGAAACCGTGGTCCAGCCCCGGTAGGGGAAGGTCAGTCGTTCTCGAGGACGAAGGACGTCTGGGCCTTCCCGAGGCCCGGCGCCTTCGCCTCGACAAGGTACGTACCCGCCTTCGCCGAGCCCGCCGCAGGCGTAGCGCACTGAGGTGCACTCGCATGCCGGTCCCACACCACGGTCTGTGTGACGCTGCCCTCCGCCGGCACCCGCAGCAACAGACTCCCGCTGCCCTCCGGGCAGTCCGACGACGTCCAGAAGGCGTCGTCACTCCCGGTCAGCGTGATCGTCAGCACCGCTTCCTTCGGCCCGAGATCCACCTTGCAGTCGGCCCCCGACGTGTTCCGGGCGATCAGCTCGAACTCCGGCTTCTCACCGGGCTCGTACGCGTTGCGGACGCTGCGTACCGTCAACTTCACCGCGCCGGCAGTGCAGTCGGGCAGGCCGGACCCGGCCGGGAGCCGGTCGCCCGAGCCACCGCCGCCCGTTGCGCCGTCCGGGGATTCGGTCGCGCCGGTCCCGTCCGAGCCGTCGGAACCACCCGTCTCGCCGGAGCCCTCGCTCTCCCCGGAGCCGTCACCGCCGCCCGACTCGTCGCGCCCGCCCGGGTGTTCGCTGATCGCAGGCCCGGATCCGGAGGGACCGGGCGTGATCGAGGGGGCGGGGTTCTTGCCGTCGGTGTCGCCGGCGTTGTTGCTGCCGCCTCCGCCACCGTAACTGACGGCCCATACGACGAGCAGAACCAGCAGGGCGACCACGGACAGCAGAACGGCCCTCCGTCGCCAGTAGATGCTGGAGGGAAGCGGCCCGACCGGATTGCGCAGTGATCCCACGGCGCAAACTGTACGAGAGATCAGCGGGTTATCCTGCCCCACCCGCCGCCCCGCGTCCCAACTTCTGCGGATCATCATCCCGGCCGCGCAGCCTGTACACATCCCTGCCCCGTGCCAATTCCTGCCTTTCGCTCCATACGGGACCGAACGACGCCGCACTGCTCTGCTCGGTGCGCTGCTGCCTGGGAATCGGCCGTCTGAGGGCGCCCCGAAGCTCTAGACACGGCCCGGAATCATGTCCTCCGGCGTGTCCCTCCCGCCTCTCACCTGGCCTTCTCTCCTGGCATGGGCGCGGATGACGGCTCGGTGTGCGGCACCGTGGCAGGATCGTGCGTGCCATGACTGCTCCCACGAAAACCATGCCAGCAACCCCGTCCACGGCGGCGCCCATGCCGTCCTGCCGCACCGCATCCGGCACCTCGGGGGCCACCCCGGGCGCCCCGGACGGAGCCGCCCTGCACGCCCCCGTCATCGCATGGTTCGAGGAGAACGCGCGCGATCTGCCGTGGCGCCGGCCCGAAGCGGGACCGTGGGGGGTGATGGTCAGCGAGTTCATGCTGCAGCAGACCCCGGTCAACCGCGTGCTGCCTGTGTACGAGCAGTGGATGGCCCGCTGGCCGCGCCCTGCCGACCTGGCCGAGGAGGCACCCGGGGAGGCCGTCCGCGCCTGGGGCAGGCTCGGCTACCCGCGGCGCGCGCTACGGCTGCACGGTGCCGCGGTCGCCATAACGGAGCGGCACGGCGGCGACGTACCGACGCAGCACGCGCAGCTGCTCGCGCTCCCCGGCATCGGTGAGTACACCGCCGCCGCCGTGGCGTCCTTCGCCTACGGGCAGCGGCACGCCGTCCTCGACACCAATGTGCGCAGGGTCCTCGCGCGCGCCGTCACCGGCACGCAGTACCCGCCCAACGCCACCACCGCGGCCGAGCGCAGGCTGGCCCGCGAGCTGCTGCCGGAGGACGAGTCCATGGCATCGCGCTGGGCCGCCGCGTCCATGGAGCTCGGGGCGCTGATCTGCACGGCCAAGAACGAGAGCTGCGTCCGGTGCCCCATCGCCGCGCAGTGCGCGTGGCGGCTGGCCGGGAAGCCGGCGCACGAGGGGCCGCCGCGTCGTGGCCAGACGTATGCGGGGACCGACCGCCAGGTGCGCGGTCGGCTGCTTGCCGTGCTGCGGGAAGCCGTCGCGCCCGTTCCGCAGGCCGTGCTCGACCGTGTGTGGGACGAGCCCGTGCAGCGGGCCCGGGCGCTGGACGGGCTGGTCGCCGACGGTCTCGTCGAGCCGCTGCAGGGCGGTCTCTACCGTCTGCCGCTCGCCTGACCTCCCCGCGCCCGATCGACCGCCCGCTTCCCGTCACGGCCGGGCCGGCCACCCGTTACGGCCGTCCGGCTTCTGTTACACAACCGCCGGACAGCCGTGCGTCCGTCGCAGGCTGCTTCGGACAGCCTCGTGACAACTGCTCCGTAGCTTCATGCCCTACCGCACAGGGCGCGCACCAGCGCGAACACGGGGTCGGAACGGAGGCGGTCAGCGATGTCGCACGGCGAGGTGCTCGAGTTCGAGGAGTACGTCCGCAGCAGGCAGGACGCCCTGCTGCGCAGCGCCCGGCGTCTGGTCCCGGACCCCGTCGACGCACAGGACCTGCTGCAGACCGCGCTCGTGCGGACGTACGGCCACTGGGAGGACATAGCCGACAAGCGGCTGGCGGACGCGTATCTGCGCCGCGTCATGATCAACACGCGGACGGAGTGGTGGCGGGCCCGCAAGCTGGAGGAGGTGCCCACCGAGCAGCTGCCGGAGCCGAGCATCGAGGACTCCACCGAGCAGCACGCCGTCCGCGCCCTGCTGATGGACGTCATGAACGTGCTGGCTCCCAAGCAGCGCAGCGTCGTCGTGCTGCGACACTGGGAACAGATGTCCACGGAGGAGACGGCCGCCGCCCTCGGCATGTCGGCCGGCACGGTCAAGAGCACGCTGCACCGGGCGCTCGCCCGGCTCCGTCAGGAGCTGGAGAGCCGCGACCTCGATGCGCGCGTGCTCGAACGTGAGGAGCGGGAGCGTTGCGCGGCCGCCTAGGCACTCGGGCCATACGAGGCAAACGGGTCATACAACGGCTACGGGCCATACGCGGCGACGCTCTCGCCGCCCGACGCGGCGGCGGCCGGACCGGAAAGAGAACCCTGACGGCGGGGGGCGCGGCGGCGGCCGCGCTCGCCGCCCTCGGTCTTACCCTCACCGGGTGCGGCGCCGGCGGCACCGGTGCGCGCGACGAGGGCCCGGCACGGGGCGCCTCGGTCGCCCAGCCCACGCCGTCCCCATCCCCCTCGCATACGGTGCAGCGCGTCGACGCGGTCGCGCTGGTCAAGAACGATCCCACGGTGAGCGCCGAGGTCAAGCGTGATCTGAAACCGTGCGTCGCCGACGAGTACCCGGTCGACGTCTCCTATGGCAAGCTGACCGGCGGTGCTTCGAACGACATCGTCGTCAATGTCATGACCTGCGGTGATGCGGTCGGTGTCGGCTCGTATGTGTACCGCATGGCCGGGGGGAGGTACCAGAACGTCTTCCGGGCCGAGGAGCCGCCGGTCTATGCGGAGATCGACCGGGGCGACCTCGTGGTCACCATGCAGGTGTACGAAAAGGGCGATCCCGTGGAGTATCCGTCCGGCGAGAACGTGATCACCTACCACTGGTCCGCGAACAGGTTCGTCGAGCAGTCCCTTACGCACAACGACTACAGCAACGCGGTGGGCGGGGGCTCGCCCACCACCTCGCAGCACTGACACAGAAGACAGAAGGCAGCACATCGGATGGCAGAGCAGACCCACGTACTGTTCGTCGAGGACGACGACGTCATCCGCGAAGCCACCCAGCTGGCGCTGGAGCGCGACGGCTTCGTGGTCACCGCCATGCCGGACGGGCTGTCGGGGCTCGAGGCGTTCCGGGCCGACCGGCCCGACATCGCGCTGCTGGATGTGATGGTGCCGGGCCTCGACGGCGTCTCGCTCTGCCGCCGCATCCGCGACGAGTCGACCGTGCCTGTGATCATGCTGTCGGCGCGCGCCGACTCGATAGACGTCGTCCTGGGCCTGGAGGCGGGCGCCGACGACTATGTGACCAAGCCGTTCGACGGCGCCGTGCTGATGGCCAGGATCCGCGCCGTGCTGCGCCGCTTCGGCCACGCGAACGCGGCCGCCGCCGGTGCCGGGAGCGCGGCCGGTGCGGGGCAGGCGAGCGGCGGAGTGCTGCGCTTCGGCGATCTGGAGATCGACACGGAGGGCATGGAGGTACGGCGCGGTGGCGCGCTGGTGGGGCTGACGCCGACCGAGATGCGGCTGCTGCTCGAGTTCTCCTCCGCGCCCGGCACAGTGCTCTCCCGCGACAAGCTGCTGGAACGCGTGTGGGACTACGGCTGGGGCGGTGACACGCGCGTGGTCGACGTCCATGTGCAGCGGCTGCGGACCAAGATCGGCCAGGACCGGATCGAGACGGTCCGCGGCTTCGGCTACAAGCTCAGGGCCTGAAGGAGTACGCCGTGGACCTGGGGGGTTTCGGCGGCCGGCGGCGGCCGCGCTTCGGCAGACCATCGCTGCGTACCGGGGTGCGGTGGAAGATCAGCGCGGCGATCACGCTGGTCGGCGCGCTGGTGGCGCTCGCGCTGAGCCTGGTCGTGCACAACGCGGCGCAGGTCTCGATGCTCGACAACGCACGCGACGTGCAGGTCGAGCGCGTCCAGGTCGCGCAGCGCATGTACGAGACCACGGGCCGGCTGAACTTCATCGGCGTCAAGGTCAACGATCCCGCCATCCCGGAGGCGCTGCGGGCCAAGGCCCTGGCCGGGCGCCGGGCCACGTATGTCTCGGAGAAGGTCAACGGCGTGCCCGACATCTGGGCCGCCGTCCCGCTGAGCGACGGCCGCGTGCTGTCGCTCCACACCCGGTTCACGGACCGCAGCGCCGAGGTCATGAAAGACCTGGACCAGGCCTTGATCATCGGTTCGATCGCGGTCGTCTTCGGCGGCTGCGCGCTCGGTGTGCTCATCGGCGGCCAGATCTCGCGGCGGCTCCGCAAGGCCGCGGCCGCGGCGGGCTCGGTCGCCCAGGGACAGTCGGACGTACGGGTGCGCGACGCCATCGGCGGTGTCGTACGCGACGAGACCGACGACCTCGCGCAGGCGGTGGACGCGATGGCGGACGCGCTCAAGCAGCGCCTGGAGGCCGAACGCCGGGTCACCGCCGACATCGCCCATGAGCTGCGCACACCCGTGACGGGGCTGCTGACGGCGGCCGAGCTGCTGCCCCCAGGCCGGCCGACCGAGCTCGTACGCGACCGGGCGCAGGCCATGCGCACGCTCGTCGAGGACGTGCTGGAGGTCGCGCGGCTCGACAGCGCCTCGGAGCGGGCCGAGCTGCAGGACATCATGCTGGGCGAGTTCGTGACCCGGCGGGTCGCGACCAGGGACGCGGACATCGCGGTGCGCGTGGTGCACGAGTCGGAGGTCACGACCGATCCTCGGCGCCTGGAGCGGGTGCTCGGCAATCTGCTGGCCAACGCCGCCAGGCACGGCAAGCCGCCGGTCGAGGTCACCGTGGAGGGCCGGGTGATCCGCGTACGCGACCACGGGCCCGGCTTCCCGGAGGAACTCCTCGCCGAAGGGCCGAGCCGGTTCCGCACCGGCAGCAGGGACCGCTCGGGGCAGGGCCACGGCCTCGGCCTGACGATCGCGGCAGGCCAGGCGCGCGTGCTCGGCGCACGTCTGACCTTCCGCAACGTACGGCCGCCCGGGGCACCCGACCGCGTACCGGCGGAGGGCGCGATCGCGGTGCTGTGGCTGCCGGAACACGCGCCGACGAACACGGGAAGCTTCCCGCTGCTGGAGGACTGAGCTGAACGGAACCGGTGGAGCCCGCTAAGCAGGTCGGACGAGGTCGGCAGCGCCCCGAAGGGGCGCGGGGAACTGCGCGACCAGCCACGACGACGCCGCACCCGAACGACGGCACCTCGCGGCAATTCCAGCGGAGCGCCTAGCAGGCCCACTCCTTGTCGAAGTCCAGCCCGCCCTCCCTCCGCTGCGTGAACGAGAACCAGTTGCCGGAGTCGTCCCGGAAGATCGCCTCCGTGCCGTACGGACGCTCCTGCGGCTCCTGCAGGAACTCCACTCCGCGCGCCTTCAGCTTCTCGTAGTCCCCGTGGATGTCGTCGGTGGTGAGCACGCCGGGGCCGAGGACGCCCTTGGCGACCAGCTTCTTGATCGCCTCCGCCGACTCGGGGTCCACCATCGGCGGGCCCGGCACCGCCAGCGTCAGCTCGACGTCGGGCTGGTCCTTGGCGCCGACCGTGAGCCAGCGCATGCCGCCCTCGCCCATCGTCATGTCCGTACGCACCTCGAGGCCCAGCTTCTCGGTGTAGAACTCCTTGGCCCGGTCCTGGTCGAGGACCCAGACGGTGGAAATGGCGAGTCCCTTGATCATCGTGTGCTCCGTGTGTGGGTGAGGGACGGAATTCGATGTGGTGCGTGGTCGCGCGGTCGCGTGGCCTGCCTGCCGCTTGGCCGCGTCCTGTCAGGGCGAGGCGCAGCTGCCGCAACTTCTCCACATCAGTGATGCTGGCACGGCCCACTGACAACGACGCCCGACCAGCGCCCCGAACCCTGGCCGACCAGGACCGGCGGCCGCGGGCCCGCCACCCTGGCCGACCAGGACCTGCGGCCGCGAGCCCGGCCGCCCCGGCTACCCCGGCAGCCCCGCCCACACGCCGAAGGCCCCCTCGCCACCCTGTCCACACGCCGAAGGCCCCCGGCACGCCGTGCACGCCGGAGGCCTTCAGCCCCGTTTCGCCCCCCGCTTCGGGAACCGGAAGAAGCGGATCACACGGCCTCTGCCGCCGCCTTCCCGGCCTGCGGGGCCGCGTCGTCCGCGCCCCCGGCAGGCTTCTGTGGTCCCGCGCCGCGCAGCGGGACCTCCTTCACGAACACCGCCGCCAGCAGGGCGGCCGCGGCGACGGCCGAGCCGAGCAGGAACGCCGAGTGCGTGCCGGCCGACACCGCATGCTGGTAGGCCTCGCGGGCTGCCGCGGGCAGCTTGGCCAGGCTCGCCGCGTCGAGCTGTGCGGACTTCTCGGTGATCTGGCTGCCGAGGTCTCCGGCGCGCTCGGCCATCACGTCCTGCACCCGGTGGTTGAAGAGGGCACCCATGATCGCGACGCCGAAGGACGAGCCGAGCGTACGGAAGAGGGTGGTCGAGGAGGAGGCCACGCCCATGTCCCTCATCTCGACGCTGTTCTGCGCCACCAGCATCGTGATCTGCATCAGGAAGCCCATGCCCGCGCCGAGCACGGCCATGTACAGACCCGAGGTGAGACGCGAGGTCCCGGTGTCCATCTGCGCCAGCAGGAACAGCCCGGCGATCATCAGCACGCTGCCGGCCACGGGGAAGACCTTGTACCTGCCGGTGTTCGTGGTGACGCGGCCCGCGATGAGCGAGACGACCATCATCGCCAGCAGCATGGGCAGCAGGAGCAGACCCGAGTTGGTCGCGGACGCGCCCTGGACGGACTGCTGGTACAGCGGCAGGAAGAGGACCGCGCCGAACATCACGAAGCCGGTGACGAAGCCGATCACGGACATCAGCGTGAAGTTGCGGCTGCGGAAGATGTGCAGCGGCAGGATCGGTTCCGCGGCCTTCGTCTGGACGAAATAGAAGCCGACGAGCGAGGCGACACCGATGCCGATGAGCTCCATGATCACGGCGGAACCCCACGCGTACTCCGTACCGCCCCAGGTGGTGACCAGCACAATCGCGGTGATGCCCACGGCGAGCAGCGCGGCGCCCAGGTAGTCGATCCGGCTCTGCGTCCGCTTCTTCGGCAGATGCAGGACCGTGCCGACGGCGGCGAGGGCCACGGCGCCGAGCGGCAGGTTGATGTAGAAGGACCAGCGCCAGCCGAGGTGGTCGGTGATCGTGCCGCCGACGAGCGGTCCGCCGATCATGGCGAGCGCCATCACGCCGGCCATCATGCCCTGGTACCTGCCGCGCTCCCGCGGCGGAATCAGGTCGCCGATGATCGCCATCACGCCGACCATGAGCCCGCCGGCGCCCAGCCCCTGGATGGCGCGGAAGCCGATCAGCTGCCCCATGTCCTGGGCCATGCCGCTGAGGGCGGAGCCGATCAGGAAGATGACGATGGACGTCAGGAAGACGCCCTTCCGCCCGTACATGTCGCCGAGCTTGCCCCAGATGGGGGTGGATGCTGCGGTGGCGAGCGTGTACGCGGTGACGACCCACGAGAGGTGCTCGAGGCCGCCGAGCTCGCCGACGATCGTGGGCATCGCAGTGCCGATGATCATGTTGTCGAGCATCGCGAGCAGCATGGCGATCATGAGGGCGAGCAGCACGACGCGCACGCTGCGCGGCTGCCTGCCCCCTTCGGACGCCTCTTCGGCCGGGTGCGCCTTTTCGGCCGGGCCGGACGGGCCGGCCGCGACGGCGTCGACGGGTCGCTGGCTCTGGGACATCTCGCACTCCCCCTGGGACGACAAGGAAGCAAGGCGACCCGCGAACGCACTTACTTGCCGCCCGGCTAGTTAACTACACTGAGGAAACTAGAGCGGCAACTTGCCGGGCGTCAAGTAAGTTTTTGACAAAGCGGTTTTGCGAGTGCGAGGAGCAGCCACCATGGGCATCACGGGGAGCAACAAGCAGCGCCGGGGGAATACGCGCCAGCGCATCCAGGACGTGGCGCTCGAACTGTTCTCCGCACAGGGCTACGAGAAGACCTCACTGCGCGAGATTGCCGAGCGCCTGGAGGTCACGAAGGCGGCGCTCTACTACCACTTCAAGACCAAGGAAGACATCCTCATCAGCCTCTTCGAGGACCTGGTGAGGCCCATGGACGAGCTGATCGAGTGGGGCAGGACCCAGCCGCACACCCTGGAGACCAAGCAGGAGGTGCTGCGCCGCTACAGCGAAGCGCTGACCGGTGCCGCCCCCCTCTTCCGCTTCATGCAGGAGAACCAGGCGACCGTGCGCGAACTGAGCATCGGCGAGATGTTCAAGGAGCGCATGATCACCCTGCTCGACATCATCAAGGACCCCGACGCCCCGCTGACCGACCAGGTCCGCTGCATCAGCGCCCTGTTCTCGATGCACGCCGGCATGTTCGTCCTCAGGGACGTCGAAGGCGACCCCGAGGACAAGCGCAAGGCTGTCCTCGAGGTCGCCATCGATCTGGTGACGCAGGCCCACTCCGGCGGCTGAGCCGTCGGACGGGTCCGCCGCGCTCATCGGTGAGCGGCCGGCGGCGACCCGTCAGCAGTGATCAGCGCCCGTCAGCAGTGATCAGCGCCTGTCAGCGGTGATCAGATGCTGACGCCGTGCGCGCGCAGGAAGGCGGCCGGGTTGATCGCGGAACCGTAGTTCGGGGTCGTGCGGATCTCGAAGTGCAGGTGCGGGCCGCTGGAGTTGCCGGTGTTACCGGACAGGGCGATCTTCTGCCCCGCCTTCACGGCCTGGCCGACCCGCACGTTGACCTTCGACAGGTGGGCGTACTGCGAGTACGTGCCGTTGCCGTGCTTGATCACGATGGCGTTGCCGTACGCCGGGCCGTCACCGGCACCGTTCGGGCCGGCCTTGACGACCGTGCCGCCGCCGACGGCGGCGACCGGGGTGCCGACCGGCACCGCGAAGTCCTGGCCGGAGTGCTTCTGCGACCACATGCCGCCGGCCTGGGCGAAGCTCGCGG
Organism: Streptomyces jeddahensis; assembly: GCF_001642995.1. Taxonomy (GTDB): domain Bacteria; phylum Actinomycetota; class Actinomycetes; order Streptomycetales; family Streptomycetaceae; genus Streptomyces; species Streptomyces jeddahensis. The sequence goes on along the minus strand of NZ_LOHS01000131.1, from coordinate 9,790 downwards.
TGAGCGTGTAGCGCTTGACCGGCTTGACCCAGCCGCCGGCCTTCTTGGCAGCGGCCTCGGTGACCGACGTCTTGGCCACGGTGGCGGCCTTGGCCTGGGCATCGGCCTGCGCAGCGACGGAAGCGGCGGTGGTCTTGGACAGCGCCGAGGCGGTCACACCGGTGTCCGCAGCGGCCGCGACCCCGGCACCGAGGAACGCCGATGCTCCCAGGCTGACGGCGACGACCGCCGCACGGGTACGAAGCAGGGACGAGCCGGGAATGCGGGACGTGGCGAGCTTGGACATTCAGGACCTCCGGGCGTAAGCGAACCCAGCACGCAAAAGCCGTATGCCGGGCGGGACAAAACATTGGTAACCCGCCACCCAGCCGACGCCCAAAAGCCCCTTCTACTAGCTCAGGTCGTAGCAAAACATCACATTCCCGGCCTCTTGACAGACTTCGCAAGACCCTCAAATCCACCCGAATCGGCCCAGGGTTACCCATCCAGGGCGAGGCTTAGCCGCAGTTGGCAGGCCGTGCGAACTGCTTAAACCTGCAGCTTCAGGGACGTACACCCCAAACCACCCAGCGCACACGCCCACCCTGGAGCGACAAAACGGACACTTCATGCAAGACAGTCCACTAATTCACCTAGTAACGGACAAAACGCCTGTGCGTCATGTCACTGGAGGGCGAGTTCAATGCCTCGGAATTGTGACCTGGGCTACTCGGGGAATGTGACCTGAGTTACCCGGAGAATGTGACCTGGGCTACTCGAATTCGGCCCAGCGCCCGGGATTCCGGGTCGTGACGTGGACCTCGCCACTGCGTTGCAACGCGGTCGAAACGCTGCCGCCGGACCTTCGCTGGAGGTGACCCGGCCCGCCGTGCCGCCGTGCCCGCCGTGCCGCTGGGCGCCACGGTGCCCGCTCTGCTCGTCCACGCCAGGCGCCCCGCGCCCCGCGCCACGCGTGCTCCGCGCCCCGCGTCACGCGCTCTGCGTCCCGCCTCGCAGCGCAGCGCGGCCACGCGGCTCCGCGCCCCGCGTCACGCGCTCTGCGTCCCGCCTCGCAGCGCAGTGCCATACGGTGACGCGCCGCGGCCCCTGCGCCCGTCTTCCAGGCACACACACCCGGCGCCGAGCAGCGCCGCCACGCACCAGCGCGTGGCGGCGCAAAGGCAGGCCGTCTGACGGGTCGTACGAGCTCCTGCGGCCTCAGAAGACCCCTCAGAAGACCTCAGAGGAAAGGGGCTCCCTGGGCTGACCAGAGACAAAAAGGGGGCTGCCCCGGGACCGAAGTCCCGGGGCAGCCCCTTGTGTCGTTCAGGCCAAGCGCTGAGCGCTCAGGCCTCCTTGCTCAGGTTCGGCCCCGAGCCGCCGCCCGCCGCCGACTCGATCGGCGGCACGTCCGGCAGGGCCGACTTCTCCTCGCCGCGGAAGGTAAAGGTGCGGGCCTCGCCCTCGCCCTCCGTGTCCACGACCACGATGTGGCCGGGGCGGAGGTCGCCGAAGAGGATCTTCTCCGAGAGGACGTCCTCGATCTCGCGCTGGATGGTCCGGCGCAGCGGCCGGGCGCCCAGAACGGGGTCGTAGCCCTTCTTTGCGAGGAGCGACTTGGCGGTCGAGCTGAGCTCGATGCCCATGTCGCGGTCCTTCAGGCGCTCGTCCACCTTGGCGATCATGAGGTCGACGATCTGGATGATGTCTTCCTCGGTGAGCTGGTGGAAGACCACCGTGTCGTCGACACGGTTCAGGAACTCCGGGCGGAAGTGCTGCTTCAGCTCGTCGTTGACCTTGGACTTCATGCGCTCGTAGTTGGTCTTCGTGTCCCCCGTGGCGGCGAAGCCGAGGTTGAAGCCCTTGGAGATGTCCCGGGTGCCGAGGTTGGTCGTCATGATGATGACCGTGTTCTTGAAGTCCACGACCCGGCCCTGGGAGTCGGTCAGGCGACCGTCCTCCAGGATCTGCAGCAGGCTGTTGAAGATGTCCGGGTGGGCCTTCTCCACCTCGTCGAACAGGACGACGGAGAACGGCTTGCGGCGCACCTTCTCGGTCAGCTGGCCGCCCTCCTCGTAGCCCACGTAGCCGGGGGGCGAACCGAAGAGACGCGACACCGTGTGCTTCTCGCTGAACTCCGACATGTCGAGGGAGATCAGCGCGTCCTCGTCACCGAAGAGGAACTCGGCGAGGGTCTTCGACAGCTCCGTCTTACCGACACCCGAGGGGCCGGCGAAGATGAACGAGCCACCGGGACGCTTCGGGTCCTTCAGACCCGCACGCGTACGACGGATGGCCTGCGAGAGCGCTTTGATGGCGTCCTTCTGGCCGATGACCCGCTTGTGGAGCTCGTCCTCCATGCGCAGCAGACGCGAGGACTCCTCCTCGGTCAGCTTGAAGACCGGGATGCCGGTGGCCGTGGCGAGGACCTCGGCGATCAGCTCGCCGTCGACCTCCGCGACGACGTCCATGTCGCCGGCCTTCCACTCCTTCTCCCGCTTGGCCTTCGCCGCGAGCAGCTGCTTCTCCTTGTCGCGGAGAGAGGCCGCCTTCTCGAAGTCCTGGGAGTCGATCGCCGACTCCTTGTCCCGGCGCACGGCCGCGATCTTCTCGTCGAACTCGCGGAGGTCCGGCGGGGCGGTCATCCGGCGGATACGCATCCGGGAACCGGCCTCGTCGATCAGGTCGATCGCCTTGTCTGGCAGGAAGCGGTCCGAGATGTACCGGTCGGCCAGCGTGGCGGCCTGGACCAGGGCCTCGTCCGTGATGGAGACGCGGTGGTGCGCCTCGTACCGGTCGCGCAGGCCCTTGAGGATCTCGATGGTGTGCGGCAGCGACGGCTCCGCGACCTGGATCGGCTGGAAGCGGCGCTCGAGCGCGGCGTCCTTCTCCAGGTGCTTGCGGTACTCGTCGAGCGTGGTCGCACCGATCGTCTGCAGCTCACCGCGGGCCAGCATCGGCTTCAGGATCGAAGCGGCGTCGATGGCGCCCTCGGCGGCACCCGCACCGACCAGCGTGTGCAGCTCGTCGATGAACAGGATGATGTCGCCGCGGGTGCGGATCTCCTTGAGCACCTTCTTCAGGCGCTCCTCGAAGTCACCGCGGTACCGGGAACCGGCGACCAGCGCGCCCAGGTCCAGGGTGTAGAGGTGCTTGTCCTTCAGGGTCTCGGGCACCTCGCCCTTGACGATTGCCTGCGCCAGGCCCTCGACGACGGCCGTCTTGCCGACGCCGGGCTCGCCGATGAGCACGGGGTTGTTCTTCGTACGGCGGGACAGCACCTGCATGACCCGCTCGATCTCCTTCTCGCGCCCGATGACCGGGTCGAGCTTGGACTCGCGAGCGGCCTGGGTGAGGTTCCGGCCGAACTGGTCGAGGACCAGGGACGTGGAGGGGGTGCCCTCGGCAGGCCCACCGGCGGCGGCGGTCTCCTTGCCCTGGTAGCCGGAGAGCAGCTGGATGACCTGCTGCCGCACCCGGTTGAGGTCTGCGCCCAGCTTGACGAGGACCTGGGCGGCGACGCCCTCGCCCTCGCGGATCAGGCCGAGCAGGATGTGCTCCGTGCCGATGTAGTTGTGGCCCAGCTGAAGGGCCTCGCGGAGCGACAGCTCCAGGACCTTCTTGGCACGGGGGGTGAAGGGGATGTGCCCGGACGGGGCCTGCTGGCCCTGGCCGATGATCTCCTCCACCTGCTGGCGGACCGCCTCGAGCGAAATCCCGAGGCTCTCCAGGGCCTTAGCGGCGACACCCTCACCCTCGTGGATGAGACCCAGGAGGATGTGCTCGGTGCCGATGTAGTTGTGGTTGAGCATCCGGGCTTCTTCCTGAGCCAGGACGACAACCCGCCGCGCGCGGTCGGTGAACCTCTCGAACATCGTTAATCGCTCCTCAGAGCGGTCAGGCAGTAAGGGGACGCTCCCCTCCCTGTCCTTCCGCAGCTTAGTCCCGCAAGCGGGGACCGCTCATTCCAACTGCCGACACCCGTCCTTGGCCTCCCAACCCGGAACGCCGACAACTGCTCCAACCCGATGGTGCGAGACGATGTTCCCGCAGGCCAGGTAGTTACCCCCGCCACCAGTACGCCGATGGCGAACGTGAGACGCCCCAACCTTGCGTGTCGCCCCTCCCCACTAGGGATGTCTTACCCGTAACGACTGACACTCCATGCGGCGTGCCCCGGTTCCCTCCGCTACGGGCGAACAACCTTGCGCGCCCGCATGCGTCCACACGCCCCCTTGACGGACACTCTGCGCATCGATCGCACCACCTTGCGTAACCCGGAGCCTCTGCCAGGTGTTGCCCTTGCATGGTTCCTACGGTCCCTCCTCCGTCGCGCCCGGTCCACCCGAGCCGCCCGGCCGATCCGGTACGGCGGTGGTACGAGCACGAGCTCGGCTGGGACACGGCCGGCGGGACGCCTGTGCAGCTGCTGACGGGGCTGCGCTTCGACGTGCTGGAACTGCCCGCCAATGCGGGGCACGCGGTTCTGGGGCGGCTCGCGCCGCCCTGCCCAGTGGCTGTACAGGGACCGGTGATGCGGCTGCTGGTGGCCGCGGGAAGCGCAGAGGAGCTGCCGGGGCTGCTCGACTGGCTGGAGTGGGGCGCTCTCGCCCGGGATCTCACCGCGATCGGGGCGGGCGGGCGGATCGACGCGCCGACGCCCCCTGGGTGGGAGGGCTCGCCGGGGGCCGCCGTATGGCTGCGGCCCCCCGAGCCAGGATGCGAGGCGGAACCGACGCTGCCGGCCCTGGCTTCGCTGGGGGGCGGTGGGGGCGCCCCCGCTCTCGATCTCGTACGACTCGTGGACGCGGCGGCGACGGAGTGCCACCGGGCCCGGCTGCGGCGTCTGAGCGCTCAGGCGTTGGCCTTCTCGTAGGCCTCACGGATGGTCGCCGGGACGCGGCCGCGGTCGTTGACCTCGTAGCCGTTCTCCTTCGCCCAGGCGCGGATCTGCGCGGTGTCCTGGCCGGCGCCGGACGCTGCCGCACGCGCCTTGCCGCGGCCACCGGCAGCGCGGCCTCCGGTACGACGACCGCCCTTGACATAGGGCTCCAGAAGCCCGCGCAGCTTGTCGGCGTTGGCGGTGGTGAGGTCGATCTCGTACGTCTTGCCGTCCAGCGCGAACGTCACGGTCTCGTCCGCCTCGCCGCCGTCGAGGTCATCGACAAGAAGGACCTGAACCTTCTGTGCCACCGGATTTCCTTTCATCGAAACTTCAGGACCGGGGCCTGCGGCTTCAGCCGCTGTTTCGCCGGCCCCTGTTATATGCAGTGCTGCAGTACGTCGGAAAGCAAACCGCTTTTCCTGGAAAAACACAAACCCTTGGCAGAGACCCGGGCCCCAAGGGCGCCTGGAAACGTGCGCGTTTCGGACATAGGGCACCCGGGAACAGCGGTCCGGCTTGGAATAGCGCCTGATGATCACAGATGCAGAAGCATCCGGCTGTTGCCCAAGGTGTTCGGTTTCACTCGTTCGAGACCGAGGAACTCCGCGACGCCCTCGTCATAGGAACGCAGCAGCTCGCTGTAGACATCTGTGTCGACCGGCGTCTCGCCGATCTCCACGAAGCCGTGCTTGGCGAAGAAGTCGACTTCGAAGGTGAGGCAGAATACCCGGCGAACACCGAGCCAGCGGGCGGTCTGGAGCAGCTTCTCCAGCAACTGATGTCCGACCCCGGCGCCCCTGACCACGGGGTTCACGGCGAGTGTGCGGACTTCCGCGAGGTCTTCCCACATCACATGCAGGGCACCGCAGCCGACGATCTGCGCGTTGTCGTCGCGTTCCGCGACCCAGAACTCCTGGATGTCCTCGTAAAGCGTCACGGTCGCTTTGTCGAGCAGGATCCGCTGACGGACGTACGAGTCGAGTAGACGGCGTACGGCCGGAACATCCGATGTGCGCGCCCTGCGTACCGTGACGGCTTTAGCGGGGGCTTCCGGTGACTCTGCTGGCATGAGCGGACGCTATCGCCCGGCCTCACCCTCCGCAGAACCGGGGCTCTCGCGGCCTTCCGCGCTCTCGGGGCCTTGCACGATGCGGATGGCCGCGCGCAGCGCCTCCCGCTGTTCCGGCGACATCATGCCGAAGAAGGCGACGAGTGCGGCGGCCGCGTTGTCACTCTGCGACCAGGCTTCGTTCATGAGTGCTGCGGCGTAGGCGGCACGTGTGGAGACCGCCTCATATCGATAGGCGCGGCCTTCCGCCTCGCGGCGCACCCAGCCCTTCTGATGGAGATTGTCCAAAACGGTCATCACGGTGGTGTAGGCGATCGACCGCTCCTGCTGGAGGTCTTCCAGGACTTCTCGAACGGTCACCGGGCGGTTCCACTTCCACACCCGCGTCATGACCGCGTCTTCGAGTTCTCCCAATGGGCGAGGCACACCAGAACAATAGTGGGAGAAGCCACCAATGACGCGCCGAACGTGGCTTTTCAGCAACAAAAAGGGCGTATGACTCGAAAAGCTACGAGTCATACGCCGCTTCGGGCCTCGCGACCCAGGGCCGGGTCCGGGTCCGTGGGTGGGTCAGGCGTCGCGGGGCTCACCGGCCGGGCCGGCGGCCTCGGCGCGCGCGATGGCGGCGTCGACGGCCGCGTCTTCCTTGGACTTGTTGGCGCCGCCCTGGGACTTCACGATCGTCACGACCAGACCGGTGAAGAACACGGCCATCACGACCGGGGGCAGGAGCGCGGAGACGTATTCCATGCCCCCAGGGTAGCTAGACGGCGGCCAGCTTCTGCGGCGGGGCGGGCGGTGGCGCGGGCTTGCGCTTGGGAGGGAACACCTCGGCGGGGGTCGGCACGGGGCGCTGCGGGGCCGGACGCTCGGTCGGCGGCTGCTTCGGCTTCGGCGGCTTGGCCGGCTCCTTGGCGGCGAGGCCGCCGGGGAGGGCGAGCAGGCGGATGCGGGAGGTGGCGGCGAGGGAGGCGTGCGGGGAGTGCACGTGCGCCGCGGCGGCCGGCCGCCGGTGGGCTGCCTGCCGATCTGCTGTCTGCCCGTCTTCTGTCTGCCCGTCTTCTGTCTGCCGAGGGCCTGTCTGCCCGTCTGTTCGCCCTTCTGTCGGCTGGCCTGCTTGCCGGGCCGTCCGGCCGCCTGCCGCGGGTTGGCCGGGTACGGCAGTGCCGACCTGTGCGGGCTCTGCCGCGGCCTCACCAGCGTGGCCGGTGCAGCGGTGCAGGAGGGCTACGGCGACCGGGTTGCCGTCGGCGCCCAGCGCGCGCAGGGCCGCGACATCGTCCGGGGTCGACTGGTAGCCGCCGTTCAGGGCGTCCTCCAACAGCGCGAGGTAGCCGATCGCGCTGCCCGGGAGCGCGGCCCGGTAACGGGCGAGGTCCGCCACCAGGAAGGCGCAGAGCCGGTCACCCTCGCGGACCGCCTCATCGACGGACTCGGCGAGGCGCAGGCAGGCCTGGACGTCCTCGGCGGACACGGAGCTGGGGTGAAGGGCAAGAGCGAGGGCACGTCGGAGCACACGCAGCTCCTCCGCGCCGAACGCCATGCCACCGCGGGATCCGTAAGGCGTGGGCATGTCCTGACGATACGCGCTAATCAGACAAAAGCCCGCTATAACTCATTCCCGGGCGTGGCTTAGCTACGGGGGCCTCCGGCGGTGGGCGGAGCGCCGTCTGTCGGTGGGTGGCTCCGGCGCGTGCGCGGCTGCGGGGTGTCGGCGGCTGGTGCGCCACCTGCCGGTGGGTGGGTCGGGGCCGCGCCGGGATGTACGTCCTCGGTCTGGCGCCTAGCCGTACGTCGTCGGGCGAGCCCGGAGTCTGCGCCAGCCGCTGCGGGCGCACATCCCGCCACGTCCCCTCCGGCACGCTCGCGGCTTCCGGCCGGTGGGCGGTCCCGTACCGTTGTGGGCAATCGTTCCGCAGGGCGGAACGGGTGGGCACAACCCCACGACGGCGGGTGCCGTGAACCGTTGTCCCGCCCCCGGAGGGTCAGGTGCGGGACACGTTCCGCTCGTACACCAGGCGGAGCCCGATCAGCGTCAGCCACGGCTCGTGTTCGTCGATGGTCGAGGCCTCGCCGAGCACCATCGGAGCGAGCCCCCCGGTGGCGATGACCGTGACGTCGTCCGGGTCGTCGGCCAGCTCACGGGCCATGCGGCTCACGACGCCGTCGACCTGCCCCGCGAAGCCGTAGACGATGCCCGACTGCATGGCCTCGACGGTGTTCTTGCCGATCACGCTGCGGGGCCTGGCGATCTCGATCTTGCGGAGCTGGGCGCCGCGTACGCCGAGGGCCTCGACCGAGATCTCGATGCCGGGCGCGATGACGCCGCCGGTGTACTCCCCGCGCGCGGAGACCGCGTCGAACGTCGTCGCCGTGCCGAAGTCGACCACGATCGCCGGGCCCCCGTAGAGCTCGACCGCCGCGACCGCGTTGATGATGCGGTCCGCGCCGACCTCCTTGGGGTTGTCCATGAGGATCGGCACGCCGGTCTTGATGCCGGGCTCGACCAGGACGGCGGGGACGTCGCCGTAGTAGCGGCGGGTGACCTCGCGCAGCTCGTGCAGGACCGACGGGACGGTCGAGCAGATCGCGATGCCGTCGATGCCGTCGCCCAGCTCCTCGCCGAGCAGCGGGTGCATGCCCATGAGGCCGTTGAGCACGATGGCGAGCTCGTCGGCGGTACGGCGGGCGTCGGTGGAGATCCGCCAGTGCTCGACGATGTCGTCGCCGTCGAAGAGGCCCAGCACGGTGTGGGTGTTGCCCACGTCGATGGTGAGAAGCATGTGTGTTTACTCCGCCTCCGCCGCGGCCGGGGCCTCCCGCAGGTCCAGGCCGATGTCGAGGATCGGCGAGGAGTGCGTGAGGGCGCCCACCGCCAGGTAGTCGACGCCCGTCTCGGCGTACGCGCGGGCGTTCTCCAGGGTGAGGCGGCCGGAGGACTCCAGGATCGCGCGGCCGTGCACGAGGGAGACCGCTTCTTGGGTGTCGCCCGGAGTGAAGTTGTCCAGGAGGATCAGGTCCGCGCCCGCGTCCACGGCCTCGCGCAGCTGGTGCAGGGTGTCCACCTCCACCTCGACCGGTACGCCGGGGAACTCCTCGCGTACGGCCTTGAAGGCCTGCGCCACGCCGCCCGCCGCGACCACGTGGTTGTCCTTGACCAGTGCGGCGTCGGACAGCGACATGCGGTGGTTGACGCCGCCGCCGCAGCGCACCGCGTACTTCTCCAGCGACCTGAGGCCGGGCGTGGTCTTGCGGGTGTCGCGGACCTTCGCCTTCGTACCCTCCAGTGCGTCCGCCCACGCGCGCGTGGCCGTCGCGATGCCGGAGAGGCGACACAGCAGGTTGAGCGCGCTGCGCTCCCCGGTCAGCAGGTCGCGGGTGCGGGCTGTGACGCTGAGCAGCTTCTGGCCTGCGACGACCCGGTCGCCGTCCTCCACGTGCCGCTCGACCTCGAATTCGTCCGTGCAGACGACCGACAGGACGGCCTCGGCGACGCGGAGACCGGCGACGGTGCCCGCCTCGCGGGCGGTGAAGTCAGCGGTGGCGACGGCGTCCTCGGGGATCGTCGCGACGGACGTGACGTCCACGCCGCCCGCGAGGTCCTCCGCGACGGCCATGTGCGCGATGTCCTCGACCTCGACCGGGTCGAGTCCGGCGTCGGCCAGGAGCTGGGCGAGCGCGGGGTCGAGCCCGCACTCCATGGGGTCGTCGTACGCGTCCTCGCCGCCGCAGCCGCAGCCGTCGCCGCAGCCACCGCTCGGGAAGACGGGAAGATCGGGGGTGCTCACGTCGGTCACTGCTCCTGGGGACGGGACTGGGTGCGGGTCGGGGGGAGGTCCCCGGACGGGGACGGGGCG
>NZ_LOHS01000130.1 GCF_001642995.1 Streptomyces jeddahensis | reverse complement strand
GACCTGACGGGTGGGGGCGGCGCGGGCTGAGGCCGCCCGTACTCTGTCCCGTTATGAAGCGTGCTGGTTGTCTGATTCTCGCCGTCGCACCCGTGGCCACGGCGGCCGTTTTTCTTTTCGGGACCGGCGGCTCCGGCTCGGGGGGCTCACAGGACGACAAGGGCCCTCGGGTGTCCGCTGCCCCGAGCCGGGGAGCCGGTGCGTCGTCGGCCTCGGAACGGGCGAAGGAAGACGCCCTGGTCGCCAAGCTCCCGCCCGGTCTCGCCGCTCCCGGCAAGAAGGAGCTCGCCCAGCAGATCGTGGCGACCGCCGAGAACTCCACGCTCGACTGGCGCGGACAGTACGACTACATCGAGGACATCGGCGACGGCCGCGGCTACACGGCGGGCATCATCGGCTTCACCACCGGCACCCACGACCTGCTCACGCTCGTCGAGCGCTACACGAAGTCCCACCCGGACAACGGCCTCGCCCGCTATCTGCCCGCCCTGCGGGAGGTCGACGGCACCGGCTCCCACGAGGGCCTGGACCCCGGCTTCCCGGAGGCCTGGGTGAAGGAGGCGCAGAAGGCCGAGTTCCGCAAGGCCCAGGACGCACACCGGGACGAGATCTACTTCGAACCGGCGGTGCGCCTGGCGAAGCTCGACGGGCTCGGCACGCTCGGCCAGTTCATCTACTACGACGCGATGGTGCTGCACGGCCCCGGCACGGGACCGCGCGGCTTCTACGGCCTGCGCGAGGCGGCCATGGCCGAGGCCGACACGCCTGCCGAGGGCGGCAAGGAGAAGGCGTACCTGGACATCTTCCTGGACGTCCGCCGCAAGGCCATGAAGTACAAGCGGCCGGACCGCGACACGTCGCGTATCGACACGGCGCAGCGCCGGTTCCTCTACGACGGCAACCTGGACCTGGACACGCCGCTGGTGTGGCAGATGTACGGGGAGACGTTCCGGGTGCCGTAGCCGTTCGATCTTTCCCCCACCCCGCCCCTTCCCGTAACTGGGGCTGCGCCCCAGACCCCGGATCGGCCTTGACGGCCTCGTCCTCAAGCGCCGGACGGGCTGATTAGGGGGCTGGCCCCCTGGTTACGGGTGCCAGACGCGCCACGGCGCCCGCCCAGCGTCCGGTCGGGGACAGGGGCAGGCGCCGCAGGGTGTTCCGTACGCCTTTGTACGGGACGTCTTGTGATGGGTCGTCAGACCATCAGTGCGCGGTCCGTCGGACGGATCGGCGCAGGCAGGTCGCTCGCCCCCGTCAGGAAGCGGTCGACACCGCGGGCGGCCGAGCGGCCCTCCGCGATCGCCCACACGATGAGCGACTGACCACGACCTGCGTCACCGGCGACGAACACGCCGGGGACGTTGGTCTGGAAGTCGGCGTCGCGGGCGACGTTGCCGCGCTCGTCGAGCTCCAGACCGAGCTGCTCGACCAGGCCGTTCTCGCGGTCGGTGCCGGTGAAGCCCATGGCCAGCGTGACGAGCTGGGCGGGAATCTTCCGCTCGGTGCCCGGCTTCTGGGTCAGCTTGCCGTCGACGAACTCGACCTCGACGAGGTGCAGCCACTGGACGTTGCCGTCCTCGTCGCCCTCGAAGTGGGTGGTCGAGACGGAGTAGACCCGCTCGCCGCCCTCCTCGTGCGCGGAGGTGACCTTGTAGAGCATCGGGAAGGTCGGCCAGGGCTGGGCGACCGGGTTCCGCTCCTCGTTCGGGCGGGGCATGATCTCCAGCTGCGTGACGGAGGCCGCGCCCTGGCGGTGGGCGGTGCCGACGCAGTCCGCGCCGGTGTCGCCGCCGCCAATGACGACGACGTGCTTGCCCTCGGCCGAGATCGGGGGCGCCACGAAGTCGCCCTCCTGGACCTTGTTGGCCAGGGGCAGGTACTCCATCGCCTGGTAGACGCCCTTGAGCTCGCGGCCGGGGACCGGCAGGTCGCGGGCCGTCGTGGCGCCCGCCGCGATGACAACGGCGTCGTACCGCTTGCGCAGCGCGCTGCCCGGCATGTCGCGGCCGATCTCGATGCCGGTACGGAACTTCGTACCCTCCGCGCGCATCTGCTCGATGCGGCGGTTGATGTGGCGCTTCTCCATCTTGAACTCGGGGATGCCGTAGCGGAGCAGACCGCCGATGCGGTCCGCGCGCTCGTACACCGCGACCGTGTGACCCGCCCGGGTCAGCTGCTGGGCGGCGGCCAGGCCAGCCGGGCCCGAGCCGATCACGGCGACGGTCTTGCCCGACAGGCGCTCGGGGGCCTGCGGCGCGACCGAGCCGCTGTCCCACGCCTTGTCGATGATCGAGACCTCGACGTTCTTGATGGTGACGGCGGGCTGGTTGATGCCGAGCACGCACGCCGACTCGCACGGAGCGGGGCACAGGCGGCCCGTGAACTCCGGGAAGTTGTTCGTGGCGTGCAGCCGCTCGGACGCGTTCTGCCAGTCCTCGCGGTACGCGTAGTCGTTCCACTCGGGGATCAGGTTCCCCAGCGGACAGCCGTTGTGGCAGAACGGGATGCCGCAGTCCATGCAGCGCGACGCCTGCTTGGAGATGATCGGCAGCAGCGAGCCGGGGACGTAGACCTCGTTCCAGTCCTTGACGCGCTCGTTCACCGGGCGGGACTTGGCGACCTCACGGCCGTGGTTCAGAAAGCCCTTGGGGTCAGCCATTGATCGCCGCCTCCATCATCTTGTCGGTGATCTCGGACTCGGAGAGCCCGGCTCGCTCGGCGGCGTCCTTGGCGGCGAGCACTGCCTTGTACGTGCTGGGAATGATCTTGCTGAAGCGGTCCACGGCCGTGTCCCACTCGGCAAGGAGCTTCTCGGCGACGGTCGAGCCCGTCTCCTCCTGGTGGCGGCGCACCACGTCGTGCAGCCACTGCTTGTCGGCGTCGTCGAGGGCCTCGATGGACTCGAGGTTGCCGACGTTCACGTTGTTGCGGTCCAGGTCGATCACGTACGCGACACCGCCGGACATGCCCGCCGCGAAGTTGCGGCCGGTCTCGCCGAGGACGACCGCGCGGCCACCGGTCATGTACTCGCAGCCGTGGTCGCCCACGCCCTCGGAGACGACGGTGGCGCCGGAGTTGCGGACGCAGAACCGCTCACCGGTGCGGCCGCGCAGGAACATCTCGCCGCTGGTCGCGCCGTACGCGATGGTGTTGCCCGCGATCGTCGAGTACTCGGCGAGGTGGTCGGCGGCCCGGTCCGGGCGGACGATCACGCGGCCGCCGGACAGGCCCTTGCCGACGTAGTCGTTGGCGTCGCCCTCGAGGCGCAGCGTGACACCGCGCGGGACGAAGGCACCGAACGACTGGCCCGCGGAGCCGGTGAAGGTGATGTCGATGGTGTCGTCGGGCAGGCCCGCGCCACCGAACTTCTTCGTCACCTCGTGGCCGAGCATGGTGCCGACCGTGCGGTTGATGTTGCGGATGGCGACCTGAGCGCGCACCGGCTGGGCGTCGTTCGCGGAGTCCACGGCGAGCGCGTCGGCGGCGAGCTTGATCAGCTCGTTGTCGAGCGCCTTCTCCAGGCCGTGGTCCTGCGCGATCAGCTGGTGGCGCACCGCGCCCTCGGGCAGCTCCGGCACGTGGAAGAGCGGGGCGAGGTCCAGGCCCTGCGCCTTCCAGTGGTCGATCGCCCGCGTGACGTCGAGCGCCTCGGCGTGGCCGACGGCCTCCTCGATGGAGCGGAAGCCCAGCTCAGCGAGGAGCTCGCGGACCTCCTCGGCGATGAACTCGAAGAAGTTCACGACGTACTCGGCCTTGCCGGAGAACCGGTCACGCAGGGTCGGGTTCTGCGTGGCGATACCGACGGGGCAGGTGTCCAGGTGGCAGACGCGCATCATGACGCAGCCGGAGACGACGAGCGGCGCGGTCGCGAAACCGAACTCCTCGGCGCCGAGCAGCGCGGCGATGACGACGTCGCGGCCGGTCTTCAGCTGACCGTCGGTCTGCACGACGATGCGGTCGCGCAGGCCGTTGAGCAGCAGCGTCTGCTGGGTCTCGGCGAGGCCGAGCTCCCAGGGGCCGCCCGCGTGCTTCAGGGACGTCAGCGGGGACGCACCCGTACCACCGTCGTGACCCGAGATCAGGACCACGTCCGCGTGCGCCTTGGAGACACCAGCGGCGACCGTGCCGACGCCGACCTCCGACACCAGCTTCACGTGAATCCGCGCCTGCGGGTTCGCGTTCTTGAGGTCGTGGATCAGCTGAGCCAGGTCCTCGATGGAGTAGATGTCGTGGTGCGGCGGCGGGGAGATCAGGCCGACTCCGGGGGTGCTGTGCCGGGTCTTGGCCACCCACGGGTACACCTTGTGGCCGGGCAGCTGGCCGCCCTCGCCGGGCTTGGCGCCCTGGGCCATCTTGATCTGGATGTCGTCGGCGTTGACCAGGTACTCCGAGGTCACACCGAAGCGGCCGGACGCGACCTGCTTGATCGACGAACGGCGCGCAGGGTCGTACAGGCGCTCCGGGTCCTCGCCGCCCTCACCGGTGTTGGACTTGCCGCCCAGCTGGTTCATGGCGATGGCGAGGGTCTCGTGCGCCTCCTTGGAGATGGAGCCGTACGACATGGCGCCCGTCGAGAACCGCTTGACGATCTCCGAGACCGGCTCGACCTCCTCGACCGGGATCGAGGGGCGGTCGGACGTGAAGCCGAACAGGCCGCGCAGCGTCATCAGACGCTCCGACTGCTCGTTCACGCGGTCCGTGTACTTCTTGAAGATGTCGTAGCGGCGCGTGCGCGTGGCGTGCTGCAGGCGGAAGACCGTCTCCGGGTCGAACAGGTGCGGCTCGCCCTCGCGGCGCCACTGGTACTCGCCGCCGATCTCCAGCGCGCGGTGCGCCGGGGCGATGCCGGAAGCCGGGTACGCCTTGGCGTGGCGGGCGGCGACCTCCTCGGCGATGACGTCGATGCCCACGCCGCCGATCTTGGACGCGGTGCCGTTGAAGTACTTCTCGACGAAGGCCTCGTCGAGACCGACGGCCTCGAAGACCTGCGCGCCGCGGTAGGAGGCGACGGTCGAGATGCCCATCTTGGACATGACCTTCAGCACGCCCTTGCCCAGGGCGTAGATCAGGTTGCGGATGGCCTTCTCGGGCTCGATGCCGGGGAGGAACGTTCCCGCCCGGACGAGGTCCTCGACGGACTCCATCGCCAGGTACGGGTTGACGGCCGCGGCACCGTAGCCGATGAGCAGCGCGACGTGGTGGACCTCGCGGACGTCGCCGGCCTCGACCAGCAGACCCACCTGGGTGCGCTGCTTGGTGCGGATGAGGTGGTGGTGGACGGCCGCGGTGAGCAGCAGCGACGGGATCGGCGCGTGCTCGGCGTCCGAGTGGCGGTCCGACAGGACGATCAGGCGAGCGCCGTTGTCGATCGCGGCGTCGGCCTCGGCGCAGATCTCCTCGATCCGCGCGGCCAGCGCGTCACCGCCGCCGGAGACCCGGTACAGGCCGGACAGGGTGGCGGCCTTCATACCGGGCATGTCGCCGTCGGCGTTGATGTGGATGAGCTTGGCCAGCTCGTCGTTGTCGATCACCGGGAAGGGCAGCGTGACCGACCGGCAGGAGGCCGCGGTCGGCTCCAGCAGGTTGCCGCCCGGGCCCAGGGACGAGTGCAGCGAGGTGACGAGCTCCTCGCGGATGGCGTCCAGCGGCGGGTTGGTGACCTGCGCGAACAGCTGGGTGAAGTAGTCGAAGAGCAGCCGCGGGCGCTCGGACAGGGCCGCGATCGGGCTGTCCGTGCCCATGGAGCCGATCGGCTCGGCGCCGGCCTTGGCCATCGGCGCGAGGATGACGCGCAGCTCCTCCTCGGTGTAGCCGAAGGTCTGCTGGCGGCGGGTGACCGAGGCGTGCGTGTGCACGATGTGCTCGCGCTCGGGCAGGTCCTCGAGCTCGATGATCCCGGCCTCGAGCCAGTCCTGGTACGGGTGCTCGGCGGCGAGGCCGGCCTTGATCTCGTCGTCCTCGATGATGCGGTGCTCGGCGGTGTCGACGAGGAACATCTTGCCGGGCTGCAGACGGCCCTTGCGGACGACCTTGGACGGGTCGATGTCGAGGACGCCGACCTCGGAGCCGAGGACGACGAGGCCGTCGTCGGTGACCCAGTAGCGGCCCGGGCGCAGACCGTTGCGGTCGAGGACCGCGCCGACCTGGGTGCCGTCGGTGAAGGTGACGCAGGCGGGGCCGTCCCAGGGCTCCATCAGCGTGGAGTGGTACTGGTAGAAGGCGCGGCGGGCCGGGTCCATCGAGTCGTGGTTCTCCCACGCCTCGGGGATCATCATCAGCACGCTGTGCGGCAGCGACCGGCCGCCGAGGTGCAGCAGCTCCAGGACCTCGTCGAAGGACGCCGAGTCGGACGCGTCGGGCGTACAGATCGGGAAGATCCGCTCGAGCTCCTTGTCGCCGAACAGGTCGGAGACCAGCTGCGACTCACGGGCCTGCATCCAGTTGCGGTTGCCCTTGACCGTGTTGATCTCGCCGTTGTGCGCGACGAAGCGGTACGGGTGGGCGAGCGGCCAGCTCGGGAAGGTGTTCGTCGAGAACCGGGAGTGCACGAGCGCGACCGCGGAGGCGAAGCGGCGGTCGGACAGGTCCGGGAAGAAGGGCTCCAGCTGGCCGGTGGTCAGCATGCCCTTGTAGACGATGGTGCGGGCGGAGAGCGACGGGAAGTACACGCCGGCCTCGCGCTCGGCGCGCTTGCGCAGCACGAAGGCCTTGCGGTCGAGGGCGATACCCGTGGAAGGCACAGCGGCGCCGTCGGTGACGAAGATCTGGCGGAAGGCCGGCATCGTCGAGCGGGCGGTGGCGCCGAGCAGCTCGGGGGCGACCGGGACCTCGCGCCAGCCCAGGACGGTCAGGCCCTCCTCGGCGGCGATGGCCTCGATCTGCGCGACGACGGCGGCGTTGTCCTCGAGGGGCAGGAAGGCGATACCGGCCGCGTACGCGCCGGCGGCGGGCAGCTCGAAGTCGACGACCTCGCGGAAGAAGGCGTCCGGGACCTGGGAGAGGATTCCGGCGCCGTCGCCGGAGTCGGGCTCGGAGCCGGTGGCGCCGCGGTGCTCCAGGTTCCGCAGAACCGTGAGCGCCTGCTCGACCAGCGTGTGGCTCGCCTCGCCGGTGAGGGTCGCCACGAAGCCGACGCCGCAGGCGTCATGCTCATTGCGCGGGTCGTACATACCCTGCGCGGCAGGGCGTGCATCCATGTGCGACCAGGCGGACCCGTCGGTCGCGGAATGCAGGGACGGCTGGCGCGGCGTACGCATCGGCTCTCCCGTCGTCGTCGTGGCATATAGCAGGTGCCGAGGGACGACGTTGGCCCTCTGCAAAATTTCACGCAGGTTACATGATGGAGCGGCTCTCGGAAACCGGATAGCTCGTTCCAGCATGCGGACATCGCTGGTCAGCGATGGAGGGGGACCAATACGGACAAGATCCGCGCTGTCGGCCCAGGCAGGCGGGCGTCCTTGCCCGCAAGTGCTTACGGCTCATGCCCAGCGGTTAAAGAGCTGAAACCACGAGGTAACGACTATTTATGCAGTCCCCTGTATAGGGCCTCATCCTAGAGCCGTACCAAACAGATTACCCAGGACGTACGTCACACCTGCGGCGGCGCCGCCCAGGGCCAGCTGCCGCAGCCCGCTGAACCACCAGCTACGGGCCGTGACCTTCGCCACGACGGCCCCGCAGAGGAACAGCCCGAGCAGGGCCAGGACCAGCGCGGGCCACAGGGTGGTGGCCCCGAGCAGGTACGGCAGCACCGGCAGCAGGGCGCCCAGCGCGAAGGACCCGAAGGACGAGACGGCGGCGACCGTGGGCGAGGGCAGATCGCCCGGGTCGATGCCGAGCTCCTCGCGCGCGTGTATCTCCAGGGCCTGCTCGGGGTCCTTCGACAGCTGTCGGGCGACCTCGTGGGCCAGCCCCGGCTCGACGCCGCGCGACACGTAGAGCTCCGCGAGCTCCTTTTCCTCGTCCTTCGGGTGCTTCCGCAGCTCTCGGCGCTCTACGTCGAGTTCGGCCTCGACGAGCTCGCGCTGCGAGGCGACGGAGGTGTACTCGCCCGCGGCCATCGAGAAGGCGCCGGCGGCCAGTCCGGCGAGTCCCGTGAGGACGATGGTCCCCGGCGCCACTGCCCCTCCGGCGACACCGGTGATCAGGGCCAGATTGGACACGAGGCCGTCCATCGCGCCGAAGACGGCGGGGCGCAGCCAGCCACCGTTGACGTCACGGTGGGTGTGGTTGTCGCGGTGCGCCTCGTGCAGTGCCGCTTCGGTCTCGATGATGGACATCAGTGTCGTGCCCCCTCTTTGCGCCTGACCCGGCGCCGCTTTCGCGGAGCTGGTCGATCGCCGTCGTGGTCCCTCAATGGGTGGTCGCGGTGTTCGGCCCTTCAGGCCGTCACCCGCCTTAAACACCCTCGAAAGTACGCGCGGAAAATCGACCTCGCCAGCAAGGAAGGCCGTACTTACCTGCGGTTTTACGGCAGTTGTGGGGGTGGCCGAGGCCCCGTCGAGTGCCGCTGACGCTCATCGGTACCGGCTCGCGCACAGATGTCGAAGGGGTGACGCTGGGGCTCCTGGGCTCCTGCCCGCCTCCTGGCGTGGCACAGATCCAGGAAAGGACCGGCGGCAGCGTCGCGTGCCGGTCCGGCCGGTCCTGGACGGGCCGGCGCACAGGACGGAACTGCGACCGCACACCGCAGACCCGCAGACCCGCAGAGAGGCCCGCATGGCGTCCATTGCCCGTATTCCATCGGTCCCGGCACCGGGTGGGGCGGCAGAGCTCCGTGAGCGGGGGCGCGGTGCGCTGCTCGGCCTCGCCGTCGGCGACGCGCTGGGCGCGCCCGCGGAGAACATGAAGCCGTCCCAGATCCGCCGCCGCTGGGGCCGCATCACGGGCTACGTCGCCGAGCGTCCGTCGGGCACGGACGACACCGAGTACGCGATCTTCTCCGGGCTGCTTCTCGCGCGGTACGGCTCCGGGCTCAAGGTGGCGCACGTGGAGGCGGCCTGGCACCAGTGGATCGCCGACCGGGACGAGGGTCCGTTCAAGGGGGCCGGCTTCAGCGAGCGCGGCACGCTGGAGAACCTCCGGCGGGGGCTCGCGGCCCCCATCTCCGCGCAGCACCGGCATGCGTGGAGCGACGGCCTCGCGATGCGCGCCGCGCCGTTCGGCGTCTTCGCCGCGGGCCGCCCCGCCGAGGCGGCTAGGCTCGTCGCGATCGACGGCTCGGTCAGCCATGACGGGGAGGGCATCTACGGCGGCCAGGCCGTGGCCGCGGGCGTCGCGGCGGCCATGGCGGGTGCACCCACGGTGGCTGTCGTGGCGTCCGCGCTCTCCGTCGTGCCCGACGACTCCTGGACGGCCCGCTCCCTGCGCCGTGCCGTGGCCGTCGCACACCGCGGCGAACGGGCGGTGCGCCGGGCCGTCGTCATCGGCGGCTATCCCTGGACCGATCTAGCCCCGGAGGCCGTGGCGCTCGCCTTCGGCGCGTATGCGGCGGCCGACGGCGCGTTCGTCCAGGCGGTGCTGACCGCGGTCAACATGGGGCGCGACGCCGACACCACGGCGGCCGTCGCGGGCGCCCTGGCCGGGGCCACCTGCGGCTTCTCGGCGATCCCCGCCGACTGGGCCATCGCCATCGGCCCGGCCAGGGGGACGTGCCTGCCGTCGATGAAGGGCCACCACGTCCTGGAGGTCGCGGACCTGCTGACACCGGAGGACCACCCCGGCGGGCGGCCGGGGGCCGGGGCGGGGCGGTGGC
>NZ_LOHS01000129.1 GCF_001642995.1 Streptomyces jeddahensis | reverse complement strand
GTCTGGGGGCGGAGCCCTAGAGGGGACACATTTCAGCCCGTCCGGCGATTGAGGACGAGCCCGTCAGGGCGAAAGGGGGCCTGGGGGCGGAGCCCCCAGTTCGGGAAGGGGCGGGGTAGGGGAGAGCCTCGTCGTTGTCACGCCGCACCCAGACGGGCGGCGGTCAATGTGTGGTGTGGCCGCTATCGGTCTATATCGTCCGATAGCGGGACAGCGCCCTGGCGCTGAAGCACAGCACACCCCAGAGGAGGAACCCCATGCGCGGAGCCACGCACGCCCGGTGGGCCGCGACCGCGGCGGCCCTCGCCCTCGCGGCGACGGCCTGCGGAGGCGGCGCCGACGGCGGCACCACCGGCAGCAACGGCTCCGGAATCCTCAGCTCCTCCTGGGGCGACCCCCAGAACCCGCTCGAGCCGGCGAACACCAACGAGGTGCAGGGCGGCAAGGTCCTCGACATGATCTTCCGTGGCCTGAAGCGGTACGACCCGAAGACCGGTGAGGCCGAGAACATGCTCGCCGAGAAGATCGAAACCCCCGACTCGCAGAACTTCACGATCACCATCAAGGACGGCTGGACGTTCAGCAACGGCGAGAAGGTCACCGCGCAATCCTTCGTGGACGCCTGGAACTACGGCGCGAGCCTGAAGAACAACCAGCGGAACGCCTATTTCTTCGGCTATATCGACGGATACGACAAGGTCCATCCGACATCCGGCAGCCAGACCGCCGACACACTGTCCGGACTGAAGGTCGTCGACGACCACACCTTCACCGTCCGCCTCAACCAGCGGTTCTCGACGTTCCCCGAAACCCTCGGCTACGTGGCCTTCGCTCCGCTTCCCCGGGCGTTCTTCGACGATCACGACGCCTGGCTGGGAAAACCGGTCGGCAACGGCCCGTACACCGTCGATTCGTACACGCGGGGCTCACAGATGTCCCTGCGCAGATGGGACGGCTATCCGGGCGACGACAAGGCGCAGAACGGCGGAGTGGACCTCAAGGTCTACACCGACAACAACACGGCCTACACCGACCTCATCGCGGGAAATCTCGACCTCGTCGACGACATCCCGGCCTCACAGCTCAGAAACGTCCAGGCCGACCTCGGCGGCCGGTACATCAACACCCCGGCCGGCATCATCCAGACCATCGCCTTCCCGTTCTACGACGAGGCGTGGACCAAGCCCGGAATGGAAAAGGTCCGCAAGGGCCTGTCCATGGCCATCGACCGGAACCAGATCACCGACACGATCTTCCAGAAGACCCGCACCCCGGCCACCGACTGGACCTCGCCGGTCCTCGGCGAGGAGGGCGGCTTCAAGGCGGGCCTGTGCGGCCAGGCCTGCGAGTACCACCCGGACGAGGCGAAGAAGCTGGTCCAGGAGGGCGGCGGCCTCCCCGGGGGCCAGGTCAAGATCTCGTACAACGCGGACTCCGGCTCGCACAAGGAGTGGGTGGACGCGGTCTGCCATTCCATCAACAACGCGCTGGGCAACGACCAGGCCTGCGTCGGAAACCCGGTCGGCACCTTCGCCGACTTCCGCAACCAGATCACCCAGTCCAAGATGACGGGCCCTTTCCGGGCCGGCTGGCAGATGGACTATCCGCTGATCCAGAACTTCCTGCAGCCGCTCTACTACACCGGCGCCTCGTCGAACGACGGAAAATGGTCCAACAAGGAATTCGACGACCTCGTGGACAAGGCAAACGCCGAGACCGACGCGCCGACGGCCGTCCGCATCTTCCAGCAGGCCGAGGAGGTGGTCCGGGACGACATGGCCGCCATTCCCCTCTGGTACCAGAACGGCAGCGCCGGCTATTCGGAGCGGCTCTCCCATGTGGCGTTGAACCAGTTCAGCGTTCCGGTGTACGAAGAAATCAAGGTCGGCTGACCACCCTCGGAGCCCGTTATGGGACGCTATGTGATCCGGCGTCTGCTGCAGATGATCCCGGTCTTCCTCGGCGCGACGCTGCTGATCTTCCTGATGGTGAACGTGATGGGCGATCCCGTCGCGGGCCTGTGCGGGGAGCGGCAGTGCGACCCGGCGACGGCCGCCCAGCTCAAGAAGGAGTTCGGCCTCGACAAGCCCGTGTGGCAGCAATACCTGACGTACATGGGGAACGTCTTCACCGGCGATTTCGGGACCGCTTTCAACGGCCAGCCGGTGACCGAGCTGATGGGGTCCGCGTTTCCCGTGACGATCCGGCTCACGATCGTGGCGATCGTCTTCGAGATCGTCATCGGCATCACGCTCGGCGTGCTGACGGGCCTGCGCCGCGGCCGGCCCTTCGACACCACCGTGCTCCTGGTGACGCTGGTCGTCATCTCGATCCCGACCTTCGTCACCGGTCTGCTGCTCCAGCTGCTGCTCGGCGTCGAATGGGGTGTCATCAAGCCGTCCGTGTCCCCCGACGCCCCGTTCGACGAACTCCTCGTCCCTGGACTCGTCCTGGCGTCGGTCTCACTGGCGTACGTCACCCGGCTGACCCGCACCTCGATCGCCGAGAACCGCCGCGCCGACTACGTCCGCACCGCCATCGCCAAGGGCCTGCCCCGGCAGCGCGTGATCACCCGGCATCTGCTGCGCAACTCCCTGATCCCGGTGGTCACCTTCATCGGCACCGACATCGGCGCGCTGATGGGCGGCGCGATCGTCACGGAGCGCATCTTCAACATCCACGGCGTCGGCTACCAGCTCTACCAGGGCATTCTGCGGCAGAACACCCAGACCGTCGTCGGCTTCGTGACCGTCCTCGTCCTGGTCTTCCTGGTCGCCAACCTGCTCGTCGACCTCCTGTACGCCGTACTCGACCCGAGGATCCGCTATGCCTGAGACCGAGCAGCCGCAGGCCCTGCGAGGGTCCGGGGGCGGCTCCCCGGGCGGCGGCGGCCGTATCGCCGCGACCGGAGCGGGCGGCGCCATGGACCTCGCGGCGAGCGAGGCGACGACGCTCGAGAGGCCACCGGGCGCACCCGGCGGACCGGGCCTGCCCGGGGGCCCCTCCGGCAGGCCGCGCTCCCTGTGGTCCGACGCCTGGCACGACCTGCGCCGCAACCCCGTCTTCGTCGTCTCCGGGCTGGTCATCCTCTTCCTGGTCCTGATCGCGCTCTGGCCGTCGCTGATCGCCTCGGGCAACCCACTCAGCTGCGACCTCGCCAAGGCCCAGCAGGGCCCGCAGCCCGGGCACCCCTTCGGGTTCGACGGGCAGGGCTGCGACGTCTACACGCGGACCGTGTACGGCGCCCGCACCTCGGTCACCGTCGGCGTCTGCGCCACCCTCGGTGTGGCCCTCCTCGGTTCGGTCCTCGGCGGCCTGGCCGGATTCTTCGGCGGAGCCTGGGACGCGATCCTCTCCCGCGTCACGGACGTCTTCTTCGCCATCCCCGTCGTCCTCGGCGGCCTGGTGCTGCTGTCCGTGGTGACCAGCTCGACCGTGTGGCCTGTCGTCGGGTTCATGGTGCTGCTCGGCTGGCCGCAGATCTCCCGTATCGCCCGCGGGGCGGTGATCACCGCCAAGCAGCACGACTACGTCCAGGCCGCGCGCGCCCTCGGCGCCTCCAGCACCCGGATCCTGCTGCGGCACATCACGCCCAACGCGATCGCACCGGTCATCGTCGTGGCGACCATCGCGCTCGGTACGTTCATCGCGCTCGAGGCGACGCTCTCGTACCTCGGCGTCGGGCTGAAGCCGCCCAGCGTGAGCTGGGGCATCGACATCTCCGCGGCATCCCCGTACATCCGCAACGCCCCGCACATGGTGCTCTGGCCGGCCGGGGCGCTGGCGATCACGGTGCTCGCGTTCATCATGCTCGGCGACGCGGTGCGCGACGCCCTCGACCCCAAGCTGAGGTGAGCCGTCGCCATGCTGCTCGAAGTGCGCGAACTGTACGTAGAGTTCAGGACCCGGGACGGAATCGCGAAAGCCGTCAACGGCGTCGATCTCCACGTGGACGAGGGCGAGACGCTGGCCGTGCTCGGCGAGTCGGGCTCCGGGAAGTCGGTGACCGCGCAGGCCGTCATGGGCATCCTCGACACCCCGCCCGCCCGGATCACCGGCGGCGAGGTCCTCTTCCAGGGCCGGGACCTGCTGAGACTCAAGGAGGACGAGCGGCGGAAGGTCCGCGGCGCCGGGATGGCGATGATCTTCCAGGACGCGCTGTCCTCGCTGAACCCCGTACTGAGCGTCGGCGACCAGCTCGGCGAGATGTTCCGCGTCCACCAGGGCATGTCCCGCAAGGACGCGCGGGCGAAGGCCGTCGAGCTCATGGAGCGGGTGCGGATCCCGGCCGCGAAGGAGCGCGTGGGGCAGTACCCGCACCAGTTCTCCGGCGGCATGCGCCAGCGCATCATGATCGCCATGGCGCTGGCCCTCGAACCCGCCCTGATCATCGCCGACGAGCCGACGACCGCCCTCGACGTCACGGTCCAGGCGCAGGTCATGGACCTCCTTGCCGACCTGCAGCGCGAGTACCACATGGGCCTGATCCTGATCACCCACGACCTGGGCGTGGTCGCGGACGTCGCCGACCGGATCGCCGTCATGTACGCGGGCCGCATCGTCGAGACGGCCCCCGTCCACGACCTCTACAAGGCACCCGCCCACCCCTATACGAAGGGCCTGCTGGAGTCGATCCCCCGGCTCGACCGCAAGGGCCAGGAGCTGTACGCCATCAAGGGGCTGCCGCCGAACCTGATGCACATCCCGCCCGGCTGCGCCTTCCATCCGCGCTGCCCGCTGGCCCAGGACGTGTGCCGGACCGACGTTCCCGGCCTCTTCGAGGTGTCCGAGGAGCGCCGGAGCGCGTGCTTCTACTGGAGGGAGACGCTCCATGGCTGAGCCGCACGCGGAAGCCGTGGCCCCGACGGCCGTCGGCGAGCCCATCCTCCAGGTGCGCGGCCTCGTCAAACACTTCCCGCTCACCCAGGGCATCGTCCTCAAGAAGCAGATCGGCTCCGTCAAGGCCGTCGACGGCGTCGACTTCGACCTGGGGCACGGCGAGACCCTCGGCATCGTCGGCGAGTCCGGGTGCGGCAAGTCGACGCTCGCGAAGCTGCTCGTCCAGCTGGAGAAGCCGACCGCCGGGCGGATCACCTACCGCGGCGAGGACATCGGCGCGCTCTCCGGCCGCGCCCTGAGAGCCGTACGCCGCAACATCCAGATGGTCTTCCAGGACCCCTACACGTCCCTCAACCCCCGCATGACCGTGGGCGACATCATCGGGGAGCCCTTCGAGATCCATCCCGAGGCCGCCCCGAAGGGATCACGCAGACAGCGCGTTCAGGAACTCCTCGACGTGGTCGGCCTCAACCCCGAGTTCATCAACCGCTATCCGCACCAGTTCTCCGGCGGCCAGCGGCAGCGCATCGGCATCGCCCGCGGGCTCGCCCTGCGCCCCGAGATCATCGTCGCCGACGAGCCGGTCTCCGCCCTCGACGTGTCCGTGCAGGCCCAGGTCATCAACCTGATGGAGCGGCTGCAGGACGAGTTCGACCTGTCCTACGTCTTCATCGCCCACGACCTGTCCATCGTGCGGCACATCTCGGACCGCGTGGGGGTCATGTACCTGGGGCGGATCGTCGAGATCGGCACGGACGAGGAGATCTACGAGCACCCCACGCACCCCTACACGCAGGCACTGCTGTCCGCCGTCCCCGTGCCGGACCCCGAGGCGCGCGAGCACCGCGAGCGGATCGTCCTCACCGGGGACGTGCCGTCACCCGCGAACATCCCCTCCGGTTGCCGCTTCCGCACCCGCTGCTGGAAGGCGCAGAAGCGGTGCGCGATCGAGGTGCCGCTGCTCGCGGTGCCCGAGCACCTCCGGACGGCGGGCCCGCCCGCGGCCCATGACTCGGCCTGCCACTTCGCCGAGGAGAAGCACGTCGTGCCCGCGGAGTGAGGGAGGAGGCCGCAGGTGTGATGGACATAACACGATAAATGCCCATCAATTTCGTTAACACGTAGGCAACTTGCCCGACCCAGCTCCGATATACGGACGCGTCAGGCTGAGCAGCGTACGGCCGTGCGGGTGCCGTAGACCGGCCGGGGCGCGCCATGTCGCCCCGGCCGGTTGCATGGGGTGGGACGGCCTGCGTCAGCCCCCTGCCATCCCCAGCGAGCGCTTCAGGAAGTCCACCTGGAGCAGCAGCAGATTCTCCGCCACCTGCTCCTGCGGGGTCATGTGCGTCACCCCGGACAGCGGCAGCACCTCGTGCGGCCGGCCCGCGGCGAGCAGGGCGGAGGAGAGGCGCAGGGTGTGGGCGGCCACCACGTTGTCGTCGGCCAGACCGTGGATGATCATCAGCGGGCGATGCGTACCGGCCGGATCGGACAGTCCGTCGTCGGTCACCAGCGAACTCGTCGCATATGTTTCCGGGGTGCTGCCCGGGTCGCCGAGATAGCGCTCCGTGTAGTGCGTGTCGTACAGCCGCCAGTCCGTGACCGGAGCGCCCGCGATGCCCGCATGGAACACGTCCGGGCGGCGCAGCACCGCGAGCGCCGCCAGATAACCGCCGTACGACCAGCCGCGGATCGCCACCCGCGTCAGGTCCAGCGGATACGAGCCGGCCAGCCCCTGCAGTGCGTCGATCTGGTCGTCGAGCGTGAGGGTGAAGTCGCCCCGGACCGCCTTCTCCCAGGCGGGGGAGCGGCCGGGGGTGCCCCGCCCGTCCGCGACCACCACCGCGAAGCCCTGGTCGGCGAACCACTGGGAGGTCAGGTGCGCGTTGTGTGCGGCCACGACGCGCTGGCCGTGCGGGCCGCCGTACGGGTCGAGCAGCACGGGCAGCGGCCCGTCGCCCTCCTGGTAACCGGCCGGAAGCAGGACGGCGCACGGGATCCGGCGCGTGCCCCCCTGCGTGAGCGTCACGCGCGGGGCGAGAACCGGCCGCTCCGCATACGACGCGACGGTGGCCACCAGCTTGCCGTCGCGCAGCACCTGGGCATATGAGCCGGGAGCGCCGAGCGTCGCCGACACGAGCACCGTCACACCGCTCGAACGCACAGCCGAGTGCACCCCGGGCTCCGGCGAGACGCGCTCCACCCCCAGCTCGTTGACGCGGTACACGTGCACCTCGCCGATCTCCGGATCGGCCGCCGCCTCTCCGGCAGACGCGGAGACCAGCACATCGTCGCCCGACACGTCGAGCACCGCTCGGAGATGCATCTGCGGCCCCGTCAGCGGGCGCTCGCCCACCGCCAGCACCCGCGCCCCGCCCTCGTCGGCGATCCGCACCAGCTGCCCACTCGGCGACCAGCACGGCACCCCGGCGAACAGCTCCAGCCAGCCCGTGTCCCCTGCGGCGCCGTCCGCGTGCACCATGCGCGTCGCCCCGTCGTCCGGATCAACCGCCAGGTACGCCTGGCTGAGCTGGTCACGCGCCTGTACGAGCAGCAGCGGCGCCCCGGACTCCGACCAGTGCACCCGCGCCAGATACGGGTAGCGGGCCCGGTCCCACACGACCTCGGTGCGCGCCCCGTCCAGGCCGATGACGAAGAGGCGCACCTCCGCGTTGTCCGTGCCGGCCGCCGGATACGCCACGCGGGCCGGCTCGCGGTCCGGCCGCGCCGGGTCAGCGATCCACCAGCGCCGTACGGGGGCGTCGTCGGCCCGCGCGACCAGCAGCCGGTCCGAGTCCGGCGACCACCAGAAGCCGCGCGAACGCGCCATCTCCTCGGCCGCGATGAACTCCGCGAGGCCGTACGTCACGGTTCCGGACTCCGGTTCGGCGAGGGCCCGGTCGCCGTCGCCCTCGGTGCCCACCACGCGCAGGGCACCCCGGACGACGTACGCGATGTGCCGTCCGTCCGGGGACGGGCGGGGGTCGATCACCGGCCCCGGGACGGGCAGTTCGCGTGCCGTACCGGCGCGTAGCTCCGCCGCGAACAGCCGGCCCGAGAGCGCGAAGGCGGCCAACTCCACGGCCGTGTCGGTCGCATAGCCCACGATGCCCGCCGCGCCCTCCCGGCTGCGCTCGCGGCGCGCCCGCTCCTCGGCCGACAGGCGCTCCGTCGCGCCGCCGAGCAGCACCGCGGGGTCGGCGGCGACGCGCTCCCCGCCGTCCATCAGATCCAGGACCCAGAGGAGGTTCGCCCGATCGGTACCGGAACGTGAGCGCAGAAACGCGACATGAGACCCGTCGGGCGCCACCGTGAAGGCGCGGGGCGCGCCGAGCGAGAAGCGCTGGGTACGGGCGTGCTGACGCGGAAATGAGACAGGCTCGGTGGTCATCCCCCGAGCCTATGGCGCATGCGCCCCCTCGTGCTGCTGTGCACCGATCCATGACCACGGATGCATAGTTATGATCCTTAACGCCGGACGGGGGCCACCGGGTTTCTCCGCGCCGGTGATCGTGCTGACCGTATGGACAAGACCGTATCGACGGCCGCGGTGATCAAGACGCGGGACGAGTTCTGGGGAGGTGGACCGCCGTGGCACTCTCGATTTCGGCGGTGGTGCTGCTGGCGATCATCGTCTTCCTGCTGATCAAGAAGTCAGGCCTGAAGGCGGGGCATGCGATCGTGTGCATGCTTCTGGGCTTCTACCTGGCGAGCTCCTCCATAGCTCCCACGATCAGCGAGCTCACCACGAACGTCGCCGGGATGATCGGCTCCATCAAGTTCTGAGCCGCCCACGGCTGGGCTGTCCTGCGTGCGGGCGCCTGCGGCGCCCTCGATCGTTCTGTCAGACCGCCCTCGTAGGCTTGGGCGCATGACGGACCTGCCCGCCCCCGATCCCTCGGCCCCGCCCGAGCAGGGGGAACCCTCACGGCGCCTGCTCCTCGTGCACGCGCACCCCGACGACGAGTCGATCAACAATGGCGCGACCATGGCCAAGTACGCGGCCGAGGGCGCCCATGTCACGCTCGTGACCTGCACGCTCGGCGAAGAGGGCGAGGTCATCCCGCCGGAGCTGGCACAGCTGGCGCCCGACCGCGACGATCGCCTCGGCGACCACCGGGTCGGGGAGCTCGCCGCCGCGATGGCCGAGCTGGGCGTCACCGACCACCGCTTCCTCGGCGGCACCGGGCGGTACCGCGACTCCGGGATGATGGGCGCCGAGCAGAACAAGCGGCCGCACTGCTTCTGGCAGGCCGACGTCGACGAGGCCGCGGCCGCGCTGGTCGAGGTCATCCGCGAGGTGCGCCCGCAGGTCCTCGTCACCTACGACCCCGCCGGGGGGTACGGCCACCCCGACCACATCCAGGCCCACCGCGTCGCGATGCGCGCCGCGGACCTCGCCGCCGAGCCTGCGTACCGCCGGGACCTCGGCGAGCCGCACTCCATCGCGAAGATCTACTGGAACCGGGCCCCGCGGTCCGTGGTCGAGGAGGGCTTCGCCCGCCTGAAGGAGGCGCTTCCCGAGCTGCCGTTCCCCGCCGCCGCCTCGGTCGCCGATGTGCCGGGCGTGGTGGACGA
The DNA here is from genome assembly GCF_001642995.1 of Streptomyces jeddahensis. Classification (GTDB taxonomy): domain Bacteria; phylum Actinomycetota; class Actinomycetes; order Streptomycetales; family Streptomycetaceae; genus Streptomyces; species Streptomyces jeddahensis. The sequence goes on along the minus strand of NZ_LOHS01000129.1, from coordinate 11,322 downwards.
CGACGTGATCACCACGGTGATCGACGGCAGCGGCTTCGCCGCGGCCAAGGCGGCCGCGATGCGCGCCCATGCCACACAGATCGAGGTCGTCGAGCCGTGGTTCGCCCTCTCGAACCAGCTCGCGCAGCCGCTGTCCGCGGTGGAGTACTACGAGCTGGTGCGGGGCGAGCGGGGCGGCGACGCCTCCGGCGGCTCGCAGGAGACGGACCTGTTCGCCGGGGTGGCCGCGACGGAAGAAGGTGCTGCCTGATGGGCACGACGGGTAAGCCGGGTAAGCCGGGAGAGGGCAAGTCCGGTGCGGGCAGGCCCTCGGCGGACAAGTCCCGTGCAGGCAAGGCGACTCCGGCGGCAGCCCGTTCGGCGGGTTCCGGCGCCGAGGGTTCCGGTGCCGCGGGTTCCGGTGGCGCGGGCGGTAGTTATCTTGCCCAGCCGCCGCGGCCGGGGCGCGCGGCGGCCTATGTGGCGCTGTTCGTGCTCGGCGCGCTGGTCGGGGCCGCCGGGGCGCTTGTCCAAGGGGGCTGGTTCCCGGGCGGGTTGCTGCTCGCGCTGGCCGGTGCGGCGGGGCTCTTCCTCGGCGGGGCGCGCGCGACCGGCTCCAGAGCGGGGGCCGTGGCGCCCGCCGCCGGGTGGCTGGTCGCCGTCATCCTGCTCACCGCGAGCCGCCCGGAAGGGGACTTCGTGTTCGCCGCGGGATCCGGCTCCTATCTCTTCCTGCTCGGCGGCATCATCATCGCTGTGATCTGTGCCACCCTCGGGCAAAACCGGCAACCCGACGGCCCACCTGCCCGACTTGCCAATTGACGTACCACTTCTCCGTATCAGGACGGGCCCTGAGCCGCGTTGCTTTCCTCCGCGGTCGCGGGTTACCGGCCGACGACGGCCAGTATGGTGGTGCCGCCGCCGAGCCTCCCCCCAGCTCTCGGCTCTGCTCGAGCGGAGGGGACCCCCAGAGCAACATCGAGACGGGCGGCGGAGCCAACCGGGAGAACCTGCCTTGAGTCGTGAAACTGACACTTCGTCCTCCGGGCCCCAGGGGCGCGGCGGAGCCGCATATCCGTCCGGCACGCCGCCGTACGGGATTCCCGTCCAGGGCGCCGCTCCGGAGGAGGGTGCCGACGCCGCCGCGCGGCCGGAGGAGCGCAAGACCGAGACGACGCTGACCACGCGGATCCGGATCAACATCCCCGGTTCGCGGCCCATTCCGCCCGTCGTCATGCGGACACCGGTCTCCGACGCGGATGCGTCCGCCGCGAAGGGCGCGACGGGTCCGGCGGGCCGGGCCGAGGGCCCCGACGGTGCGGGGCGTCCGCGGAGCGACGCGGGCGCGTCCGGGCCGGGCACCGGGGCCTCGGCGTCGACGGCCGGGGCCGCCGCTTCCGGGGCATCGGCACCGTCTGGTTCGTCTGCCGCGCCCGGCTCTTCCGCGTCGGCGGAGGAGAAGACCAGCGACTGGTTCGCGCCGCGCAAGCCGGCCGCGGGCCGCGGCGGCGCCACGCCGGGCGGCGGTCCGGCGGGCGGCAGCTCGGCCAACTCCCGTACGGCGCCGGGCGGATCGGGCCCGCAGGGCCCAGGGACCGGGGCGGGCGCGGGACTTGGCGCCGGTGCGGGGCTCGGGGCCGGGAGCGGTCTCGGGGCCGGTACGGGCGCCGCGGGCCCCGGTGGTGCCCGGCGCGGCCCCGGTTCGGCGGGCGCCTCCGGTGCGGGGGCGGGCGCGGGACTGGGTGCGGGACCGGCAGGCCCCGGACAGGCCGGCCCCGGACCGTTCGGCTCCAGGCCGTCGGCGCCCGGCGCCTCCGGTCCTGCAGGCCCGGGCGGTCCCGCTGGCCCCAGTGGTCCCGCCGGCCCCGGTGGTCACGGTGGTCCCGGCGCGCCGAGTGCGTCGCGCGCCTCCGGCTCCGGTGCCGGAGCCGACGGCACCAGGCCGTTCGACTCGTACGACACGTCGGCCGCCCATGGGGGTACCCAGGCCTTCACGGCACCGGGGGAGCGCGGACCGCTCGGCCCCGACCCGCAGCGCAGCGGCCTTCCGTACTTCTCCGAGGGCGGCAACGGCCCCGCCGGCCCGACCGGTGGTCCCACGAGCGGCGAAGGCCCGCTGCTCGTACCGCCGGGGGACCCGGCACCGCCGACGAGCCCGCGGATGAGCGACGACACCGCGATACTCACCCCGCAGCGGCCCGCGCCCGTGCCGGGTGCGGGCGGACCCGGAGGACCTGCTGGACCGGGCGCGGGAGCGCCGGGCGTCCCGGGGGACCACGTCTCCGGGCACACCGTCACCAGCGGCATCCCGGTCGTGCCCCCGTCGGCGAACTCCCCGTTCCCACCCGGCGGGCACACCGACGGGCCGGTGCCGCACACCGCCCCGCGAGTGCCCGAGCCCTCCCGGTCGACCGTGCAGGCCGCCGCGCCCCCCAAGAAGAAGGGGCGCAGCAAGCTGGTGCTCCTGGCCGTCGGCGTCGTCGTTGCCGCCGGTGTCGCCTACGGCGCCGGGCTCCTGATGAACCACTCCGACGTGCCGAAGGGCACCACCGTGCTCGGCGTCGACATCGGCGGCGGCACCCGCGACGAAGCCGTCCAGAAGCTCGACAGCGCCCTGGGCGACCGGACGACCAGGGCGCTCCAGCTGTCGGTCGACGGCGAGACGGTCGCGCTCAAGCCGGATCAGGCGGGTCTGCGGCTCGACAGCCAGTCCACGGTCGACGCCGCCGCGGGCAGCGACTACAACCCCGTCTCGGTGATCGGCTCGCTGTTCGGTGGCGAGCGCGTCGTCGACGCGGTGATGCCCGTCGACGGGGAGAAGCTGCAGGCGGCACTCGAGCGCGTCGCGGGCGAGTCCGGCTCCGTGACCGAAGGCACGATCAAGTTCGAGTCAGGCAAGGCCGTCGCCGTCTACGGCAAGGCCGGCAAGACCATCGACCCCTCCAAGGCGGTGACGGCGATCGAGGAGGCCTATCGCACCCAGGTGGAGACCGGCCGGACCGCCCCCGTACGGCTGCCCACCACCACGCGCCAGCCGACCATCACGAATGCCGAGGTCGACCGCATGATGAAGGCGTTCGCCAAGCCTGCGATGTCGGGCCTTGTGACGGTTAGGGCTGGTGCGGTGGAGGTCAGGTTCAGCCCGGAGAAGTCGCTGTGGAAGTTCCTCGGTGTCAAGGCCAACGCCCAGGGCAAGCTGGTTGAGTACTACGACAGGGCTGCACTGAAGAAGCTGTACGGCGGCGCCTTCGACGGCGTACTGATCACCCGGGCCAACGGCAAGAAGAGCCCCGTGACACCCGAGGATGTGATCGGCGCGATGCGCCCGGCCCTCCTCGGCAAGACGGCGGCGGAACGCGTCGGGGTGATCGAGACCAACCCGAACTAGGCGCTCCGCTGGCTCTGCCGATGTGCGGCTCCGCCGCGGGGCCGCGATGTGCCGTCGGTTCGCTGCGGCGCCGTCGTGGCTGGTCGCGCAGTTCCCCGCGCCCCTTCGGGGCGCTGCCGAACCGCAGACGGCTCGCCGCGCCCACGAGGGGCGCCTCCCTGACGAGGCGCCCCTCGTCAGTTGAGCATCGCCCGGGCCGCCCGGGCCTGCTGGCGGACACGGTCGGCCGCCGGCTCGTCGACCGCGGCCACCACGTCCGCGTACGCGTCGAGTTCCGCGGCACCGGAGAGGAAGTCGCCCCGCAGAACGAGGAGTTGAGCGTGCTCGTGGCGTAGCCGGGCCGGGTGTGACGGCAGGAGCAGGGACAGCTCGACCGCCCACAGGGCCACGTCCGAGCGCTCGGGGCGGGCGGCGGCCCAGGCGCGGATGTTGTTCAGGATGCGCAGGATCACATCCAGCGGATCGGCCGGGGTCAGCATCGACGGGTCGAGCGGCGCCCCGGTGGCGCCCACCACCAGCAGCTCCGCGTCAGGGCCCGTCAGCACGCGGCCGCCGTCGAACGGATCCGCCAGCACCTGTTCTTCGGGAGGACCGAACCCCACGACGAAGTGGCCCGGCAGCGCAACGCCGTACACCGGTGCGCCCGCCCGCCGGGCGACCTCCATCCAGACCACCGACAGCAGAATCGGCAGCCCGCGGCGGCGGCGCAGGACCTCGTGCAGGAGCGAGGACTCCAGGCGCTGGTAGTCGCCGGGGGTGCCGCGGAAGTCGCAGCGGCGGCCCAGCAGCTCGGCGAGAGCGGAGGCCCACGAGCGCGGGCCGCCGGGCCGGAAGGGCAGCTGCCCGGCCAGCCGGTCGAGCTCGATCTGCGCCGCGTCCATGCCCGCCTCGTCCAGCGTCGGGTCGGCCTCCGCGGCCACCAGCAGGCACAGCAGCGACAGGTCCGGCCGCTCGGCCCGCACCTCCTCGGCGAACCGCCGCCGCCCTTCACTGACGTGCTCTGCGCGCATATGTGCCTCGTGCCCTCTCAGCGGGCGTTCGATACGGGGGGTCGTACACGGCTTGCACGGCTTGCACGGCTTGGCCGGGAACGGCCAGTCGGTGTCACCCCGCCTCCGGCGCCCGATAGTGGTGATACGCGTGGTGCGTCGCGAACCCGAGGCCGTCGTACAGCGCCCCCGCACCCCCGTTGTCGTCCTCCACCTGCAGCCACGCCGCCGAGGCCCCCTCGGACAGGGCCTGGCGCGCGAGGGCCGCCATCACGGCGGTGGCCAGCCCCTGGCGGCGGTGCGCCGGATCCACCTCGACCGCCATGAACCCCGCCCACCGGCCGTCCACCACACACCGTCCGATCGCCGCGGGGATCTCCCCGGCGGCGCCGGGCACGTATGCGAACCACACAGAAGGGCCCCCGGCCAGTACGGCCCGCACATGGGGCCCGGGCACACCCGTCCGCTTGTACCGCCGGAGCCACCCCTCCCCGGCCTCGTCGAGCGTGCGTGCCAGCCGCACCTGCGCCACCGCCTCGTCCGAGCCCGCGTCCGCGATCGGCGCCAGCGGCGCGATCCGCAGCAGCGCGGTCACCTCACGCACCCAGCCGCGCCGCTCCAGCTCCGCGCAGAGCACCTCCTGCGTGCCCTCCGCGCCGGTGGCCGTCTGGATGTACGCGGGCAGATCCCGTTTCCCGTACCAGTCCCGTACGTGCGTGAGCGCCTCGTCGAGCGGCACGCCCGGGTCGCCGGCCGGGAGGACCGAGTTCGCCCGCCGCGTGAACCCTCCGGCCGCCCGCAGCTCCCACTCACCGAGCCGCTCGCTCTCCACCGGCGGCCAGGCCCGCGCGGTGATCCGCGCCAGCTCCTCGTACGACGCCGCGGGCCCCCGGCGGCGCGCCGGGGCTGCGGGCACGACCTTGGCCGCGACCAGCGAGGATTCCGGAATCCGGACGCTCTCGCCCGTCCGCCGTGTGATCACGAGCACACCCTCGTCCCAGGATGTGAGAACCCCGACCGTGTCGGTGAACTTCTCACCCTCGGCCGCGTGTTTCTCCACGCGCCGCACTGACACGCGTTTGCCCACGTCAGCGGCGGAAATACGGACCTCGAGCCGACCGCCCGCCATGAATTCCACAGCTGTGTACACCCCTCCTGTTCGGATCATGCCCCGGAACGGAGATACTAGGTGCGGGCATCGACGACGCCGCGCTCCCGCGCGCCAGGCGGCGGAGCCTGAAGCGGCCCGCCAGCGCCCTATCGAGGAGGAACGACAGCGTGACCTACGTCATCGCGCAGCCTTGTGTCGACGTCAAGGACAAGGCGTGCATCGAGGAGTGCCCGGTCGACTGCATCTACGAGGGCCAGCGGTCCTTGTACATCCACCCGGACGAATGCGTCGACTGCGGGGCCTGTGAGCCGGTCTGCCCGGTCGAGGCCATCTTCTACGAGGACGACACTCCGGAAGAGTGGAAGGACTACTACAAGGCGAACGTCGAGTTCTTCGACGAGCTCGGCTCCCCCGGCGGCGCCAGCAAGCTCGGCCTGATCGAGCGCGACCACCCCTTCATCGCCGCGCTTCCGCCGCAGAACCAGTAAGCGGCCCGCTGGGAGCATCCCAGTCGTCGCTGGAGGACGTCGCCTCGGTCCCGTACGGTCGCCGCCGTACGGGACCGAGGCGTTTGCCCGTATGCGCGGCGTACCCCGTGTGGGCGGCGCACATACGGAACCGCCGGTACGGCACGTACGAGAAAGTGAGCCCGATCCCGTGTCCGTAGTCTCCGACAGGCTTCCCACCTTCCCCTGGGACAAGCTCGAGCCGTACAAGGCGACGGCCGCCGCGCACCCCGGCGGCATCGTCGACCTGTCCGTCGGCACCCCGGTCGACCCGGTCCCCGAGCTGATCCAGAAAGCTCTGATCGCGGCCGCCGACTCCCCGGGCTATCCCACGGTGTGGGGCACGCCCGAGCTGCGGGACGCCATCACAGGGTGGTGCGAGCGGCGGCTGGGCGCGCAGGGCATCACGCACCGCCACGTCCTGCCGGTCGTCGGCTCCAAGGAGCTCGTGGCATGGCTCCCCACGCAGCTCGGCCTCGGCCCAGGCGACAAAGTCGCCTACCCGCGGCTCGCTTACCCGACGTACGAGGTCGGCGCCCGCCTGGCCCGCGCGGACTACGTCGCCTACGACGACCCGACGGAGCTGGACCCCACCGGCCTGAAGCTCCTCTGGCTCAACTCGCCCTCCAACCCCACCGGCCGGGTGCTGGCCAAGGACGAGCTGACCCGCATCGTCGCCTGGGCACGCGAGCACGGCATCCTGATCTTCAGCGACGAGTGCTACATCGAGCTCGGCTGGGAGGCCGACCCGGTGTCGGTGCTGCACCCGGACGTGTGCGGCGGCTCGTACGAGGGGATCGTCTCCGTCCACTCGCTGTCGAAGCGCTCGAACCTGGCGGGCTACCGGGCCGCGTTCCTGGCCGGTGACCCCGACGTGCTCGGCGATCTGCTGCAGATCCGCAAGCACGGCGGGATGATGACGTCCGCGCCGACGCAGGCCGCCGTGGTCGCCGCGCTCGGCGACGAGCGCCACGTCCACGAGCAGCGCGAGCGGTACGCCGCACGCCGTGCCGCTCTGCGCGACGCCCTGCTGCGGCACGGCTTCCGCATCGAGCACAGCGAGGCGAGCCTCTACCTGTGGGCCACCCGCGACGAGTCCTGCTGGGACACCGTCGCCCACCTCGCCGACCTCGGCATCCTGGTGGCCCCGGGCGACTTCTACGGCCCCGCGGGCGACCGCTTCGTACGGGTCGCCTTCACGGCAACGGACGAGCGGGTGGCAGAGGCGGTACGCCGCTTGAGCTGAACTGACACTGTTGTGGGCATGCGTTCCGCCTGGGGCGGAACGGGTGGGCACAACCCACGACGTACGGTGCAGTGAACCGGGTGGCGCACGCCGCGCTGCGGTACGCGAAAGGGTCCAGGAGCTTCACGCATCCTGGACCCTTTCGCGCAACGGCTGAGCTGCCGCTCAGCCGAGCGGCAGCCCGGCGCTCGGCAGCTCCGGCAGCTCCGCAGCCGGGAGGTCCGCCTCCGGCAGCTCGGCCTCCGGCAGGTCGGCTGCCGGGAGGTCCGCCACCGGCAGCCCCTTCGCGGAACCCATGGTGTGCCCGACCACACCGTGCGTCTGCCCCACGACAGGCGCCACGGCCGACTCGGCGCCGGGCACGGCGGATTCGACGGCGCCGCCGTCGATCGCGGTCAGCCCACCCAGGTTGGGCGCGCCGACGGGAAGCTCAGCCGCGCCGGCGGAGCCCGCCGCACCGACCACGGGCGCCGCTCCCGCTGCGACGAGCAGCGCGGCACGGGCGATCCGACGGGAAAGAGGGAGGGACATGGTGCTCCTTCAAGGACATAGAGGGAAACATCGAGGAGTCCGGGCCCTTTCAGCGGCCGATCCGCTTGATCGCCCCCGGCGCTCGGACGCAGTGACTACCGCTCGAAGTCCGCGAAGGTTGCGGTGACCGAACGTAAAGAGTTGGTAATGCGTCGCATTATCGGCTCCGGATAAAAACGGACAAAACAGTGTCATCCGAAGCTGCTGCCGATTCCTTACTCCACGGATTTCTCAAGGGTGTCGGCGGTCGGTGCGACCACAGGCCAAAGGATTCCGGGAGACAGCCGCAGGCGCCCCCCACGGGTGAGAGCCCGAACTACTGGCCGGAACTACTGGCCGACTACTGGCCGCACACGATGCGGACCTCGTCGAGCGTCTTCCCCTCGCTCTTCCCTCCGCTGCGGGCGGCGCGCTGCCCGGCACCGTCCGAGGTGTCACCGGCCGCGACGTCGTCGCCCGTGTCCTCCGTCTGCCACCCGTCCTCCGAATCCGCGGCGGTCCACACCCGGCCCGCGTAGGAGATCCGGTCGATGCCCAGCGCGGAGGCATGGGCCACGGCCCAGTGCGCGAGCTCCCAGCCGCGCTGCCGGGCGCTGCCCCCGGCCGACGCGGTCTCGGCGACCGGCACGACGACTGTGCCGCTCCTGCCGGGCGAAGGCGACGGAGATGCCGCGGGGGCCGCCGCCGACGACGACGCAGTCCTCTCCGACAGCGTCGTAGCGCTGTCCTGCAGCACGTCCGTACCGAAGTCGCGTACGAGGGCCGTGCGCACCCGCGACGGGTCGCCGGCCTCGGCCCCGGGACGGGCCGTGCAGGTCAGGGCGGCGGCCGCGCGGCCGGTCAGGGCGGCGGCCAGCAGCGCGGCGTCCGGCTCGTGCTTCGCGTACGCCTGCGGAAAGCCGCTGCGCTGCACGCGCTGCGCGGCGACCGTCAGCGGAAGCCGCGAATACCCCGGGATCTTGGCCAGGTGCTCGTAGAACTCTCCCGCCGCGTACACCGGGTCCAGGATCTGCTTCGGCGTCCCCCAGCCCTGCGAGGGGCGCTGCTGGAACAGGCCGAGCGAATCCCGGTCGCCGTGGCGGATGTTGCGCAGCCCGGACTCCTGGAGCGCGGTCGCCAGCGCGATCGTCACCGCCCGCTCCGGCATGCCGCGCGAGGTGCCGACCGCCGAGATCGTCGCGGCGTTCACCGCCTGCTCGGGAGTGAGCTCGTACGACGCCCCGTCGCCGTCGCCCGCCACGACCACACAGCGCGGTGCGCTCCGTCCTCCGTAGAGGTGCTGCACGATCAAGTAGGCGGAGAGCGCGAGAAGCGTCGCGGCAGCCACGCCGATACGCAGGAGGCGGCGGCGCCGTACGAGGGTGGGTGGCTGTGACACGCGTACAAGGTACTGGAGAGTCACAAGGGCGCCGGCGGACCCCTCCGGCCCGGGAGGTTAGGGTCACAGCATGGATCGCACCCCGCTCGACCTCACTCTGGATGCCGCGGAGCTCACCGCTCAGCTCGTCGACTTCCCGTCCGAGAGCGGCCAGGAGAAGCCGCTCGCCGACGCCGTGGAGGCGGCACTGCGCGCGCTTCCGCACCTCACGGTGGACCGGTACGGCAACAACGTCGTGGCGCGTACGCAGCTGGGGCGCCCGGAGCGGGTGATCCTCGCCGGGCACATCGACACCGTGCCGATCGCGGACAACGTGCCGTCCCGGCTCGACGAGGACGGCGTGCTGTGGGGCTGCGGCACCTGCGACATGAAGTCGGGCGTGGCGGTGCAGCTGCGTATCGCGGCCACCGTGCCCGAGCCCAACCGCGACCTGACGTTCATCTTCTACGACAACGAGGAGGTCGAAGCCCATCTCAACGGCCTCGGGCATGTGGCCGAAGCCCATCCCGACTGGCTGCAGGGCGACTTCGCGGTCCTCCTCGAGCCCTCCGACGGGCAGGTCGAGGGCGGCTGCCAGGGCACGCTGCGGGTGCTGCTGAAGACCAAGGGCGAGCGGGCGCACTCGGCGCGCGGCTGGATGGGGTCCAACGCCATCCACGCGGCCGCCCCGATCCTCGCCCGCCTGGCCGCGTACGAGCCGCGCTACCCGGTGATCGACGGGCTCGAGTACCGCGAGGGCCTCAACGCGGTCCGTATCGGGGGCGGCGTCGCCGGGAATGTCATTCCCGACGAGTGCGTCGTCGCCGTCAACTTCCGCTACGCGCCGGACCGCAGCGAGGAGGAGGCCCTGGCCCATGTGCGCGAGGTCTTCGCGGACTGCGATGTCGAGGAGTTCGTCGTCGACGACCACAGCGGAGGCGCGCTGCCTGGCCTCTCGCATCCGGCCGCCGCGGCCTTCATCGAGGCCGTGGGCGGCACCCCGCAGCCCAAGTACGGCTGGACCGACGTCTCCCGCTTCAGCGCCCTCGGCATCCCCGCGGTCAACTACGGGCCCGGCAACCCGCACCTGGCGCACAAGCGCGACGAGCGCGTCGAGACGGCGAAGATCCTCGCGGGCGAGGAGCGGCTGCGGGCCTGGCTGACGGCCTGAGCAGGCTGGGCCGGGCCGGTGCCCGTCTTGTGGCCCCTCCCGCGGCCCGTCGTCCCGCGGTCCGTCGTTCCGCGGCCCCTCGTGTGGACGCACCGCAGTTCGCCGGACATGCCGTGTTACAGCGTTCGTAACGCCCGTGGACCTACGCTGATACGGCAAGACGTCAGCGGAAGGGGAGGCACATGGGGAATCCGGAAGCGCAGGGGCCGCCACCGGAGGAGCAGCGCCTCGGGCCTGTGGTGCGGCGGCGCCAGCAGGTCAAGCCCGGCACCACCGATCAGCGGCTGCTGGACACCGTCGGCGACTCCGACTGGGTGCACACCGATCCCTGGCGGGTCATGCGCATCCAGTCCGAGTTCGTGGAAGGCTTCGGCGCCCTCGCCGAGCTTCCCAGCGCGATCAGCGTCTTCGGGTCTGCGCGCACACGGCCGGGTGATCCCGAGTACGAGGCCGGTGTGCGCCTCGGCAAGGGGCTCGCCGAGGCGGGTTTCGCGGTGATCACGGGCGGCGGGCCCGGCGCGATGGAGGCCGCCAACAAGGGCGCGCGGGAGGCGGGCGGCATCTCCGTCGGCCTCGGCATCGAGCTCCCTTACGAGGAGGGCCTCAACCCGCACGTCGACATCGGTGTCAACTTCCGCTACTTCTTCGTCCGCAAGACGATGTTCGTGAAGTACGCGCAGGGGTTCGTGGTCCTGCCCGGCGGCTTCGGCACCCTCGACGAGCTTTTCGAGGCGCTCACCCTCGTCCAGACCCGCAAGGTGACCCGCTTCCCGATCGTCCTGTACGGGTCCTACTACTGGGGCGGCCTCGTCGACTGGCTCCACAACACGCTGGTCGCCCAGGGCAAGGCGTCCGGGAGGGATCTGCTGCTGTTCCACGTCACGGACGATGTGGACGAGGCGGTGACCCTGGTGACGAAGGAAGCGGGCCGCTGAGTCCTGCGGCCGGCCGCTGGTGCGCCTTCTGTTGGTGGGTGCGTCGGTTGAGCCGCGCCTGCGGGCCGTCGTCGGCTGGTGCGCCACCTGCCGGTGGCGGGGTCGGGGC
>NZ_LOHS01000128.1 GCF_001642995.1 Streptomyces jeddahensis | reverse complement strand
CGCGCGCCAGCCGACCACGGCCGGAAGGCCGCCCGCGGCCCCGACCCACCCACCGGCAGGCGGCGCCCCCACCGGCACCCCGGGCCGGGCCCCGGCTCCGGCGACATCCGGTGACCTGCCCCGCGACCGCGGGGGCAGGTCGCCGGAACTTCGCCAGGTGTCAGCCCGCTTGCATACAGTGGCAGGAGCTGCAGAACCTTTCAGTTTTCGCGATCGAAGGGACGTACATGCCCATGGGTCACACGGCCACAGCGCAGGCCGGTTCCGGCGGCCTGACAGCGACCGAGCACCGGCTGGCCAACGGCCTGCGCGTCGTGCTCTCCGAGGACCACCTGACCCCGGTCGCCGCGGTCTGCCTCTGGTACGACGTCGGCTCGCGCCACGAGGTCAAGGGTCGCACCGGCCTTGCCCACCTCTTCGAGCACCTGATGTTCCAGGGCTCGGCCCAGGTGAAGGGCAACGGCCACTTCGAGCTGGTGCAGGGAGCCGGCGGCTCCCTGAACGGCACCACGAGCTTCGAGCGCACCAACTACTTCGAGACGATGCCCGCGCACCAGCTGGAGCTCGCGCTCTGGCTGGAGGCGGACCGCATGGGCTCCCTCCTCGCCGCCCTCGACGAGGAATCCATGGAGAACCAGCGGGACGTCGTCAAGAACGAGCGCCGCCAGCGCTACGACAACGTGCCGTACGGCACGGCGTTCGAGAAGCTGACGGCCCTGTCCTACCCGGACGGCCACCCCTACCACCACACCCCGATCGGTTCGATGGCCGACCTGGACGCGGCGACGCTGGAGGACGCGCGGGCCTTCTTCCGCACGTACTACGCGCCGAACAACGCCGTCCTGTCGGTCGTCGGCGACATCGACCCGGAGCAGACGCTCGCCTGGATCGAGAAGTACTTCGGCTCCATCCCCGCGCACGACGGCAAGCCCGCCCCGCGCGACGGAAGCCTGCCGGAGATCATCGGCGAGCAGCTGCGCGAGGTCGTCGAGGAGGAGGTCCCGGCCCGCGCCCTCATGGCGGCCTACCGGCTGCCGGAGGACGGCACGCGCGCGTGCGACGCGGCCGACCTGGCGCTCACCGTCCTCGGCGGCGGCGAGTCCTCGCGGCTCTACAACCGGCTCGTACGCCGTGACCGCACCGCCGTCGCGGCCGGATTCGGCCTGCTCAGGCTGGCCGGAGCCCCGTCGCTCGGCTGGCTGGACGTGAAGACGTCCGGCGACGTGGAGGTCCCGGTCATCGAGGCCGCCGTCGACGAGGAGCTCGCCCGGTTCGCCGAGGAGGGCCCCACGCCGGAGGAAATGGAGCGCGCGCAGGCGCAGTTGGAGCGCGAGTGGCTGGACCGGCTCGGCACGGTCGCGGGCCGCGCCGACGAACTCTGCCGGTACGCCGTCCTGTTCGGCGACCCGCAGCTCGCCCTGACCGCCGTCAAGCGGGTCCTCGAGGTCACGCCGGAGGAGGTCCGGGACATCGCCAGGGCCCGCCTCCGGCCCGACAACCGCGCGGTGCTCGTCTACGAGCCCCTCGCGCACCCCGAGACCGCCGAGGACACCGACGACACCGCAGACGAGGAGGCGGCGAAGTGACCGAGGCCGCAACGATGGAATTCCACCCGCAGCCCCAGGCCGGCCACCCCAGGCCCTGGGCCTTCCCCGCGCCCGGCCGCGGCACGCTGGACAACGGCCTCACGGTCCTGCGCTGCCACCGCCCCGGCCAGCAGGTCGTCGCCGTCGAGATCCTCCTCGACAGTCCGCTGGACGCCGAGCCGGCCGGCCTGGACGGCGTCGCCACGATCATGGCCCGGGCCTTCTCGGAGGGCACCGACAAGCACTCCGCCGAGGAGTTCGCCGCCGAGCTGGAGCGCTGCGGCGCCACGCTCGACTCGCACGCAGACCACCCCGGCGTACGGCTCTCGCTCGAAGTCCCCGTCTCCCGCCTGGCGAAGGCCCTCGGCCTGCTCGCCGACGCGCTCAGGGCGCCCGCGTTCGCGGACAGCGAGATCGAGCGGCTCGTCCGCAACCGGCTCGACGAGATCCCGCACGAGACCGCCAACCCGGCCCGCCGCGCCGCCAAGGAGCTCTCCAAGGAGCTCTTCCCGGCGGATTCACGCATGTCGCGCCCCCGGCAGGGCACCGAGGAGACGGTCTCGGGCATCGACTCGGCGGCCGTGCGCGCCTTCTACGAGAAGCACGTACGCCCCGCGACGGCCACCGTCGTCGTCGTGGGCGACCTCTCCGGCACGGACCTGGACGCACTCCTCGCCGACACCCTCGGCACGTGGACCGGCTCGCCCGCCGAGGCCCGCCCCGTGCCGCCGGTGACGGCCGACGACACCGGCCGCGTCGTCATCGTCGACCGCCCCGGAGCCGTCCAGACGCAGCTGCTCATCGGCCGGATCGGCCCGGACCGCCACGACCGCGTCTGGCCCGCCCAGGTGCTCGGTACCTACTGCCTGGGCGGCACCCTCACCTCGCGTCTGGACCGCGTCCTGCGTGAGGAGAAGGGATACACCTACGGCGTACGGGCGTTCGGCCAGGTGCTGCGCTCGGCGCCGGACGGGACGGGCGCCGCGATGCTGGCCATCAGCGGCTCGGTCGACACCCCCAACACCGGCCCCGCACTGGACGACCTGTGGAAGGTGCTGCGTACGCTCGCCGCCGAGGGCCTCACGGACGCCGAGCGCGACGCCGCCGTGCACAACCTGGTGGGTGTCGCACCGCTCAAGTATGAGACGGCGGCGGCCGTTGCGGGCACGCTGGCCGACCAGGTCGAGCAGCATCTCCCGGACGACTTCCAGGCGCAGCTGTACCAGCAGCTCGCCGCGACCGGCACCGTCGAGGCCACGGCCGCGGCCGTGAGCGCCTTCCCGATGGACCGGCTGGTGACCGTCCTCGTGGGCGACGCCTCCCAGATCGAGGAGCCCGTCAGGGCGCTCGGAATCGGCGAAGTGACGGTCGTCACGGGCTAGTCGCGACGCTGCACCGACCGCACCCCCACGGGCGGGCACTCACACGGGCCGCGGAGAACCCCGGTGGCTGCAGAGCCACCGGGGTTCTCGTTTGTCCGAATTGTTGGGGAGGTTGCCTGTCTGCCCTGTGGCATGCACTACAAATCCCGGGCTGCGTTTGTTGATTGAAAGATGTCCCGTTTAGCGTCGGTCCGGCTGTTCGTCCGGCAGTGCGCCGCGCCCGCGGCACCGGACAGCCATCGCCGAGTCCCCGGACGGCGTGAGCCAGGGGAGCCGGGGACCCACCGCAGTCCCTGGGGTGAATCGGGGCCCTTGCCGCGTCGAGGGACCCGTAGGAGACCTTCCTGCTCCGAACCCGTCAGCTAACCCGGTAGGCGAGAAGGAAGGAAAGGACCAGCCACTACATGGCGTTCACCCGCGCCACCGGGAAGCATCGTCGTCCCAGGGTCCCCCAGCGCCGTAAGAGCCTGGGAGGTACCCCCATCACCCGCAGGACCGCAAGCGCGGCGGGTATCGCGGCCCTCACCGCCAGCGGCGTCATGGGTACCCTGGCCTCCCCCGCCATGGCTGCCGGCACGACCGCCGAGCAGACCGGCCTGACGCAGGCCGTCACCCTCGGCGAATCCATCGCCGACAAGATCGACGCCCAGGCCGCCGCGCAGCAGCAGGCCGCCGAGGAGGCCGCCGCCAAGAAGAAGGCCGCCGAGCTGAAGCGCAAGGCCGAGGCGAAGGCCATGAAGGAGCGCGAGGCCAAGGAGCGGGCCGCCCGCGAGGCCGAGCGCAGGCGCCTCCTCGCCTACAAGCTGCCGATCACCGGCTCCTACGTTTCCACCGGCTACCAGTCGGGCGGCTCCCTGTGGTCGTCCGGCAGCCACACCGGCGTCGACTTCCATGCCGCCTCCGGCACTCCCGTCCACTCCGTCGGCTCGGGCACCGTCGTCACCGCGGGCTGGGGCGGCGCCTACGGCAACCAGGTCGTCGTCAGGATGAACGACGGCACGTACACCCAGTACGGCCACCTGTCGTCCATCGCCGTCTCCGTCGGCCAGAAGGTCACGCCGGGGCAGCAGATAGCCCTCTCCGGTGCGACCGGCAACGTGACCGGCGCGCACCTGCACTTCGAGGTCCGGACCACCGCGGAGTACGGCTCCGACATCGACCCCCTCGCCTATCTGCGCTCGCACGGCGTGAAGATCTGACACGAGAGGTCCGACCCCGGCTTCATGGAAGCCCCGGCTCATCGAGCCGGGGCTTTCATCGTTCCCGGGTGCCGTTTTGTCCAAAAAATATCCATGGATTCCGGCCCGCCGTCGGAAATTCCCGCCGGTTGCAATAGAGTCAGTCAACAGGCGTCAATCGACCGCGTTTCGCGGGCATTAAGGCGGAGGTCCGGTCATGCAGATTCCCGCGCACTCGGTATGCACGGCAATCCGCGACGACATCGTCGCGGGTGTCTACGAGCGCGGAAGCCGGCTCACCGAGGAACTGCTCGCGCGCCGGTACGGGGTGTCCCGTGTCCCGGTGCGCGAGGCCCTGCGCACGCTGGAGGCCGAGGGCTTCGTCGTGACGCGCAGGCACGCGGGCGCCTGTGTCGCCGAGCCCACCGAGCAGGAGGCCGCCGACCTGCTGGAGATCCGCATGCTGCTGGAGCCGCTGGGCGCGGCCCGCGCGGCACAGCGTCGTACCGAGGCGCATCTGAAGGTGCTGCGGGGCCTGGTCAGGCTGGGACAGGAGCGCGCCAGGCGGGGCCACAGCGAGGATCTGCGGTCGCTGGGCGGCTGGTTCCACGAGACGCTGGCCCAGGCCTCGGGCAGCCCGGGGCTGACGTCGCTGCTCACCCAGCTCCGGCACAAGATCGCCTGGATGTACACGATCGACGCGCCCGCCCATCCCGTGGAGGCGTGGGCGGAGCACGGCGCGATCGTCGACGCCGTGGCCCGCGGTGACGCGGAGCGGGCGCGGTCGCTGACCACGCTGCACACGGAACGGTCCAGTGCCACCCATCGGCTGCGATTCCCGGTCCGGGGCGAGCGTGTGAGGGGTTCGCAACACGCCGTAAACAATGTGAGCCCGCGGCATTAACAGACGCGCCGTATACAAAGAGAGATATTCGGCGGGGGTCTCTTTTTGCTGCCCATTTTTGCAATGCGCGGAATTCCCTGCCGAGCTTCGGAAGATGTGGCGCGCGCATCGCGGCGCAGGGCCCCAAAAAGAGCGGAGCCGCGCCGCCTCCGAAAAAGGAAGCAGACGCGGCTCCGCCGCAATTCGCCTGTTGTCGTCAGACGGTCTCGGGAAGCTCCTCGAGACCCTCGGAGACCAGCTTCGCCAGCCGGTCGAGGGCGGCATCCGCCCCGTCGGCGTCGGACGCGAGGACGATCTCCTCGCCGCCCTGGGCGCCGAGGCCCAGCACCGCGAGCATCGACGCCGCGTTGACCGGGGTGCCGTCAGCCTTGGCGATCGTCACGGGGACGCCGGCGGCCGTGGCCGCACGGACGAAGATGGAGGCGGGGCGGGCGTGGAGACCCTCGGCCCAGCCGACGTTGACGCGGCGCTCAGCCATGTGATGCTGCCCTTCAGGATTCTCTCAGGGTTGTCTAGACCAGTGTTCCATACCGGGGGCGCCCGGAACGGCCGGGACCCGTCCGGAACCGTCCGGAAGCGGCTGGGACCGTCCGGGAACGGTCCTCAGTCCCATGCCCGGCGGCTCCGGTTCTCCCGGAACGTACCCGTCTGGTCGAACGGACAGCCTAAGCCCGTCCTGCTCCGAGTGTCCCCGGCGCCCCTTACGCTGGCCCCATGCACACCCCGTCGCAGCCTTCGTCGGAGCAGCACGCATACCCCGCCCACTGGGAGGCGGACGTGGTGCTGCGCGACGGCGGCACCGCGCGGATCCGGCCGATCACCACCGAGGACGCCGACCGGCTGGTCAGCTTCTACGAGCAGGTGTCCGACGAGTCGAAGTACTACCGTTTCTTCGCCCCCTACCCCCGGCTCTCCGCCAAGGACGTCCACCGTTTCACCCACCACGACTACGTGGACCGGGTGGGCCTCGCGGCCACGGTGGGCGGCGAGTTCATCGCGACGGTGCGCTACGACCGGATCAACGCCCACGGCATGCCGGCCTCCGCGCCCGCCGACGAGGCCGAGGTCGCCTTCCTCGTCCAGGACGCCCACCAGGGCCGCGGGGTCGCCTCCGCGCTCCTCGAACACATCGCCGCCGTCGCCCTCGAGCGCGGCATCCGCCGCTTCGCCGCCGAGGTGCTGCCCGCCAACACCAAGATGATCAAGGTGTTCACGGACGCGGGCTACACGCAGAAGCGCAGCTTCGAGGACGGCGTCGTACGCCTCGAATTCGATCTGGAACCGACGGACCGCTCCCTCGCCGTGCAACGCGCCCGCGAGCAGCGCGCCGAGGCCCGTTCCGTCCAGCGGCTGCTCAGGCCCGGTTCGGTCGCGGTCATCGGCACCGGGCGAACGCCCGGCGGCGTGGGCCGCAGCGTGCTGAACAACCTTCTCGACGCCGGGTTCACCGGTCGCCTGTACGCCGTGAACAAGGCCTTCCCGCAGGAGCACACCGAGCTCGACGGCGTGCCCGCCCACCGCTCCGTACGCGACATCGCCGAACCCGTCGACCTCGCCGTCGTCGCCGTCCCCGCGGCCCACGTGCCGGACGTCGTCACCGAATGCGGCGAGCACGGAGTCCAGGGACTCGTCGTCGTCTCCGCCGGATACGCGGAGAGCGGCGCCGAAGGCCGCGAGCGGCAGCGCGAACTCGTCCGCCAGGCACGCTCGTACGGCATGCGCCTCATCGGCCCCAACGCCTTCGGCGTCATCAACACGGCGCCGGACACGCTGCTGAACGCCTCGCTCGCGCCCGAGCTGCCCCGACGCGGCCGGATCGGTCTGTTCACCCAGTCCGGCGCGATCGGCATCGCGCTGCTGTCCCGGCTCCACCGGCGCGGCGGCGGGGTCACCGGCGTCACCGGCGCCTCGACGTTCGTCTCCGCCGGCAACAGGTCGGACGTGTCGGGCAACGACATGCTGCAGTACTGGTACGACGACCCGGACACCGACGTCGTACTGATGTACCTGGAATCAATCGGCAACCCGCGCAAGTTCACGCGGCTCGCCCGGCGTACCGCGGCCGCGAAGCCGCTCGTCGTGGTGCAGGGCGCTCGGCACAGCGGCGTCGCGCCGCTCGGGCATGCGGTGCAGGGCACGCGCCTGCCGCACGCCACCGTCTCCGCGCTGCTGCGGCAGGCAGGCGTCATCCGCGTGGACACGATCACGGAGCTCGTCGATGCTGGGCTGCTGCTGGCCGGGCAGCCGCTGCCGAGCGGTCCCCGGGTCGCCATCCTCGGCAACTCCGAGTCGCTCGGGCTGCTCACGTACGACGCGTGCCTGTCGGAAGGGCTGCGGCCGTTGCGGCCGCGCGATCTGACGACGGCGGCGACGGCGGAGGACTTCCGGGCTGCGCTTTCCGCTGCGCTCGCCGATGATCTTTGTGACGCGGTGGTCGTTACGGCGATACCCGCCGTGGGGGAGGACGGGGCCGATGATGTCGCCCTCGCGGGCGCGCTGCGGGAGGCGGTGGCTGCGGGGCCGGCGAAGCCGGTGCTGGTCGTGCACGTCGAGCTCGGGGGAATCGCCGAGGCCTTGTCCGCTGCCAGCAGCACGCGGCCTGCCCCCGCGGGGCGGGACCAGTACGACGGAGGCGCACCCGCCGTCGTGGGTGGTGCCCACCCTCCCCCACTCTCCCGCGGGGCGGGACCAGTACGACGGAGGCGCACCCGCCGTCGTGGGTGGTGCCCACCCTCCCCCACTCTCGGCTTCGCTCGAGCGGGGGGACCCCCATCGCCCTGCGGAACGATTGCCCACCACGGGATCAGCGGAACCGCCGCCCACCACGCAATCGACAACCCGGACGGCCTCCGAGCTTCCCCGTATCCCCGCCTACCCCGCCGCCGAGCGGGCCGTTCGGGCGCTTGCCGAGGCCGTCAAGTACGCCCAGTGGCGGCGCGATGCCGCCGAGCCGGGGAAGGTCCACGAGTACGAGGACATCGACGAGAGCGGTGCGGCCGCGATGATCGACGGGCTGCTGGCCCGCGGCGACGGCGACCCGCGCGGCATGAGCCTCGCCGCGGACGAGGCCCGGGAGCTGCTCGGCCGGTACGGCATCCACGTACGCCCTGCCCTGCCCGCGTCCGGCCCCGACGAGGGCGCCCGGGCGGCCGAGCGCCTCGGCTACCCCGTGGCGCTGAAGACCACGGCCCCGCATCTGCGGCACCGCCCCGACCTCGGCGGCGTACGGCTCGACCTGACCGACGAGGAGCAACTGCGTCGCGCCTACGCCGAGTTGACCGAGGCCCTGGGCAAGCCGGAGGAGCTGCGCCCGGTCGTGCAGGCCATGGCGCCGCGCGGCGTCGACACGGTCGTCCGCGCGGTCATCGACCCGGCTGCCGGTGCCGTGCTGTCCTTCGGACTTGCCGGAGCCGCGTCGGAGCTGCTCGGCGACACCGCGCACCGGTTGATCCCGGTGACCGACCGGGACGCGCAGTCCGTGGTCCGGTCGATCCGGACCGCGCCCGTCCTGTTCGGCTGGCGCGGAGCGGCACCCGTCGACACGGCCGCACTCGAAGAGCTGCTCCAGCGGGTCTCCCGGCTCGTCGACGATCACCCGGAGGTCGCCGCCGTCTCACTTGAGCCCGTGGTCGTCGCCACACAAGGCGTCTCGGTTCTCGGCGCGTCCGTGCGGCTGGCACCGCCGCCCGCCCGCAGCGACCTCGGCCCACGCACCCTGCCCGCGTACTGAGACGCGGCCGCGACACCGCCCCGGACGCCGCCCGAGACGCCTCCTCACGCACATCCGGCCACTCCCAGGGCCGTAGGATGGTCCGCATGGCCAAGACAGGTACGACGACCCAGGGGCTGCGCGCGGCGATCGAGCGCAGCGGCTACTACCCGGCCCTCGTGGCCGAGGCGGTGGAGGCCGCTGTGGGCGGCGAGGCCATCGGGTCGTACCTGGTCCACCAGGAGACCACGTTCGACGCGAACGAGGTGCGCCGCCATGTGACGGTCCTCGTCCTCACCGGCACGCGCTTCATCGTCAGCCACACCGACGAGCAGGCCGCGGACAACACGTCCCCGACGCCGTACGCGACGACGTCCACCGAGTCCGTCAAGCTCGGCCGGATCTCGTCGGTCGTCCTCAGCCGCGTCGTCGCCAACCCCGAGAAGTACGTGCCGGGCACCCTGCCCCGCGAGGTCGTCCTCACGATCGGCTGGGGCGCCGTATCGCGCATCGATCTCGAGCCCGCCGCCTGCGGCGACCCGAACTGCGAGGCGGACCACGGGTACACCGGCAGCTCCACCGCGGACGACCTCAGTCTGCGAGTCAGCGAGGCGGGCGACGGGCCGGACGCCGTCCGGCAGACGCTGGCCTTCGCCCAGGCGCTCTCCGAGGCCACCGCGGCGACCGCCCGCTGATGTCCCACCCTCCCGCCGCCCATGACGGAGGGCGCTCCGCGCCTGCCCCTCCCGCCACCGCCTGGGACCACCCGGAGCCGCTGCCCGTCTCCTCTGCTCCCGTCCCCGAGTACGGTTCCGGCTCGCTCGCCGATCTGCTGCCCACGCTGGCCGCAGGCCTCGGCGTACCCGGGACCGCTGCCGCGATACCCGAGCTCACCCCCGCCGACCGGAACTGTGTCTTCCTGATCGACGGCCTCGGCTGGGAGCAGCTGAAGGCCCACCCGGACGAGGCCCCGTTCATGACCTCCCTGCTGGACAGCTCCCGGGGCGGCACGGGACGTCCGATCACCGCCGGTTACCCGGCCACCACGGCGACCTCGCTGGCCTCGGTCGGCACCGGTCTGCCGCCGGGCGCCCACGGCCTGCCCGGATACACGGCGCGCAACCCGGACACCGGCGAGCTGATGAACCAGCTCCGCTGGAACCCCTGGACGGAACCGCGCGCCTGGCAGCCGTACCCCACCGTCTTCCAGCTCGCGGACGCGGCGGGCGTGCACACCGCCCAGGTCTCGTCCCCGACGTTCGAGCAGACCCCGCTGACCAAGATCGCGCTGAGTGGCGGGACCTTCCTCGGCCGCCTCTCCGGCGAGGAGCGCATGGACCTGGCCGCCGAACAACTCGCGGCGGGGGACCGGTCGTTGGTCTACACGTACTACGCCGAGGTGGACGGCAAGGGCCACCGCTTCGGCGTCGACTCCGACCCCTGGCGCGGCCAGCTCATGTACGTCGACCGGCTCGTCCAGCGCCTCGCCGAGCAGCTGCCGCCGCGCACCGCCCTGTATGTCACAGCGGACCACGGCATGATCGACATCCCGTTCGACGAGCAGCACCGCATCGACTTCGACGAGGACTGGGAGCTGCGCGCCGGAGTCGCCCTCCTGGGCGGCGAGGGGCGAGCCCGCCACGTCTACGCGGTGCCGGGTGCCGAGGCGGACGTCCTGGCCGTCTGGCGCGAGGTGCTCGGCGAGCAGTTCTGGGTGGCCGGCCGGGACGAGGCGATCGCGGCCGGGTGGTTCGGCCCGCACATCGACGAGCGCGTGTACGCCCGCATCGGGGATGTGGTCGCCGCGGCCCGTGACGACGTACTGATCATCGCGTCGCAGCGCGAGCCGAAGGAGTCGGCCATGGTCGGCAACCACGGTTCGATGACCGCCGTCGAGCAGCTGGTGCCGCTCCTCGAAGTACGCACCTGACCGCGCTGCCTGCCGCCTCTCCCGCTCATCCTCCCGATCCCCCTGCCGAAAGGTCCTCGAATCCCCATGCCCGAACTGGTCTTCTTCTCGGGCACCATGGACTGCGGAAAGAGCACACTTGCCCTGCAGATAGGGCACAACCGGTCGGCTCGCGGCCTGGTCGGGGTCGTGTTCACCAAGGGCGACCGGGCGGGCGAGGGCCGACTGTCCTCACGCCTCGGGCTGGTGACGGAGGCGGTGGAGGTCGCCGACGGAATGGACCTGCACGCCTATCTGGCCGACCAGCTGGAGGCCGGCAAGGCGGTGGACTACGTCATCGTGGACGAGGCGCAGTTCCTCACCCGCGACCAGGTGGATCAACTCGCCGACGTGGTCGACGATTTGGGCAGGGACGTCTACGCCTTCGGTATCACGACGGACTTCCGCACCGCCCTGTTCCCCGGTTCCCAGCGCCTGATAGAGCTGGCGGACCGTGTCGAGACGCTGCAGGTCGAGGCGTTGTGCTGGTGCGGCGCCCGGGCCACGCACAACGCCCGCACCGTCGACGGCGTCATGGTGGTGGAGGGCGAACAGGTCCTGATCGGCGACGTGGACCGTTCGGTCGGCCAGGCAGGCTATGAGGTCCTGTGCCGCCGGCATCACCGCCGCCGTATGACGGCTGCGACGGCTGAGACGTGCCGGCCGCTCGCGGCGTCACAAGGCTCGGTCGCGCCGCCGTCTGCCAGGTAAGCCGCTTGCAGGGGCTGTCGTCCCGGGTGAGGATCCGGTGTGGCCGGTCACCGGCGGTCAGGTTGTCCGCCCAGTAGAGGTGCGCCGACTGGGCTGGCGCACAGCCCGGGCCCGTGGCCGTGCTGCGAGGGGAGCGCGCACTGCACGAACGACCACCGGAAGCTTTCCGCAGGCGCCCACCGCGAAGAGGCCGAAGCGGCAGTGTCGCACTGCGGGGGACTCCTCTCCCGGCATGCCGAGCAGCAGTCGCCGTCGCGCATCGATGATGCGCGTTCACCGTCTGCCGTCGGAGAGTCTGCCTCCGCACTCCGGCGAGGGATATCCGTGAAACTACGGAAGTCGACTACGGACGACCGTCCGCCGTCCGTACGAGGGTGAACACGGCGCCCTCAGGATCGGCCACCGTCGCCTTTCGTCCCCTGTCCCCGTCGTGCGGCGGCTGCAGCACCTGCCCGCCCAGGTCGGTCAGGCGTTCCGCCGCCTCGTCGACGTCCGCGACCTCGAAGTGCGTCATCCAGTGGGCGCCGCGGTCCCGCGGCAGCGCACGTCCCACGCCGTGGATGGACGCCACCGGACGGCCGTCCAGATGCAGCGTCACATAGTCGAAGTCGGCCGAGACGACCGCCTCTTCCTTGTAGCCGAACACGGACTGGTAGAACCTGGCGACGCTTGCGGTGTCCTGTGTCATGAGTTCGTTCCAGGCGGGGGCACCGGGCACTCCGCTCACGGCCATGCCCAGATGGGCGGCGGCCTGCCAGATGCCGAACACCGCACCCGCCGGGTCGGATGCGATGGCCATGCGCCCCGCGTCGGCCGCATCGAGCGGGCCGACCCCGACGGTGCCGCCGCAGTGGCGCACGGTCGCGGCCGTCGCGTCCACGTCGTCGGCGGCCAGATACGGAGTCCAGGCGACGGGCAGCCGCCGGCTCCCGGGCATCCGGCCGATGCCGGCCACCTCGTTGCCGTCGAGCAGGGCCCGGACGTACGGCCCCAGTTGCTGAGGCCCGGGGCGGAACTCCCAGCCGAACAGCTCCCCGTAGAACCGCTGGGTCGCCTCCATGCTGTGCACCATCAGACTCACCCAGCACGGCTCACCGAGTGTGCGCCGTGCACGACCGGAGTCGTCCTGCCGGTGCTGGGATCCCGCCTCGGTCATCGTCACGCTCTCCTCGACCCCTTCGGTGGAGCCGGATGCCGGAGTGTCCTCGCCGGTCATCCGTCGCCGTCACCTGATAGCCCGTCACCTGCTGCCGTCGGTTGTGCTCGCTCGCCGCCGGAACGTCTCGTACGCGCCGACGCCTCACGTACGCGCCCTGTGCCACCTTGCCGACGCCACCCCGTCAGGCAGATGCTCGCACTCCCTGCCGCGGCCTGGGCCCCGGCCGCGCCGTGTCGGAGGGGCTTGTGGCGTGAGGATGCCCGCGTTCTCGTTGCTCACCGGTTCCCGGGCCGTTGCCGCGCGATGTCGATCAGCTGTACAGCGCGTGCCCGGTCCCGTACCGCGCGTGGCCGGACCCGCCCGGCGGCACGTTAGCCGGAGCCGGGCGTTACGGCCACCCTGTGCGCAAGGATGGAGCCATGAATGCCATCATCTCCGCCTCCGAACTGGCGAACGAGCTGGCGAGCGGTCACCCGCCGGTGCTGCTCGATGTCCGCTGGCAGTTGACTGCCAAGGGGTCCGCCCCCTTCGACGGCCGGGCCGCATACGAGGCCGGGCACATTCCCGGGGCGGTCTTCGTCGACCTCGACGCCGAGCTGGCGGGACCGCCCGGCGCGAGGGGCCGCCATCCGCTGCCGGACGTGGCCGAGTTCGGTGCGGCGATGCGCCGGGCGGGCGTCTCGGCCGACACCCCGGTCGTCACCTACGACGGCGGGCAGGGCTGGGCCGCGGCGCGGGCGTGGTGGCTGCTGCGCTGGACGGGACACCCTTCGGTACGGGTTCTCGACGGCGGCCTCGGCGCGTGGGAGGGGCCGCTCGACACCGAGATCCCGCGGCCCGAGCCGGGGACGTTCGAGCCCGTGCCGGGCGCGATGGGTCTGCTCGATGCGGGCGGCGCCGCCGCGCTGGCCCGTACGGGCCTGCTCCTGGACGCTCGCGCCGCCGAGCGTTACCGCGGTGACGTCGAGCCGATCGACCCGGTCGGCGGTCATATCCCCGGCGCCGTCTCCGCGCCGACCACGGAGAACGTCGCGGAGGACGGGCGCCTGCTGCCCGCCGAGGAGCTGGCCGCCCGCTTCAAGTCCCTGGGCGCGTCCGCGACTTACGAGATCGGCGTGTACTGCGGCTCCGGTGTCTCGGCGGCCCACGAGGTACTGGCCCTCGCAGTCGCAGGCATCCCGGCCGCGCTGTATGCGGGCTCCTGGTCGGAGTGGTCGTCGGATGCATCACGACCGGTGGCGACGGGCCCGGAGGCGGGCTGACGCGGCTCTGCGCCGAAGGCGGCCCGAGCCTGACCGGCGCTGCCGCGAGAGGCGGATACGCCGAGGGACCCGCACCTGCCCGATGCGGGTCCCTCGGCGTGACGACGGTGGGAGCGACGTCGGCGTACGAGCGCCTTCGTGCTTCACCAAGCCGGCTACTCCTGCTTCTTCCTCCTCGTACCGAACACGATCTCGTCCCAGCTCGGGACCGCCGCGCGACGGCCCGGCCGGACGCCGTCCGCCTCCGCCTGACGGTCGGTGGCACCGACGAGCCGGTCACGGTGGCTGGTCACCGAGCGCGGCATGAGCACGTCCGCGTAGGCGGAACCGGCCGAGCCGGCCGAGGCCGCGGGCGCCGGGGGCTCCTCCGCCTCAGGCTCCTGCGCGGGCTCCTCCGAGGGACGCTCGGACGCCGTCGAGGGACGTTCCGGCACGACCATGTCGCCGCGGAAGCTCGGCACCGCCTCGAGCAGGCTGGTCAGGGAGTCGCGGCCCTGGTCGCCGCTGAGGCTCTCCTGGGGCGGCTCGGGCGCCTGCGACGGCAGGCTCGGCCTCTCCAGGGCGCGGTCCAGCTGCCGGTCGCGCGGCAGCCGGGCGATGCGCGGCACGAACGGAAAGCTGGGCTCCGGCGCGGCGAGATCGTCGGACTCGCCGATCAGCGAGCGCGCCTCGTCGTCGACGGCCTGCACGAGCCGCCGCGGCGGGTCGTACGTCCAGCTCGCCGAGTGCGCTTCGCCCGCGACGCGGTAGACGAGCAGAACCTCCCAGGTGCCGTCGTCGCGTCGCCACGAGTCCCACTGGACGGTGTCCTTCTCGGCGCCGCGCAGCAACAGCCGCTCCTGGACGGCCTCGCCGAGCGGGGGGCCCGCGTTCTCACCGGGGCGCCGCACCGGGGTCTTGCGGGCACGCTCGGCCATGAAGGCGCGCTCGGCCAGCACGGGACCCTCGAAGCGCCGGACGCGGTCGACGGGGATGCCGGCGAGCTGGGCGACTTCCTCCGCGGTGGCACCGGCACGTATCCGCGCCTGGATGTCGCGGGGGCGGAGATGGCTCTCCACCTCGATCTCGATCTGGCCGAGGCGGGGACGGTCGCCGCGCACGGCGGCGCGGAGCCGTTCGTCAATCGGAAGCGTGTACTCCGTGCTGTCCGCAGCCTTCAGCACCAGCCGTGTGCCGTCATTGGAGACGGCCACGACACGCAGTTCGGGCATGGGGACCTCCCGGGTGGTGCCTGCCGACGTCACGTGCGTCGCTGCTTCCGCTAGTCGAGTGTGGCCTGCCCGGGTGCAGCCTGCCACAACCTTGCCGAGTTGCCCGGCGTGTCGGGCCTGGGCCCTGGATCGCCGTTATGGCACGGTTACCTTTTCGCAACGCTCAGTGACCAACCTCGTCACCCTGTGCAACGAGCCCCCTCCCGGCGGTCCTGGATGGAACCGGGCACCCTGGCGGGAGACCGGACCCAGGGCTCGCAACAGTACTCCATTCGGGCCACGCGGGTGGAGCGGCGCGCCAGCCAACTTCTATCAGGGGGCGCTAGTTGGCCGCAGGATCGCGGCTTCGCGGGCGCTGCGCGTGGCGCACTTCACAAAGTCCCCGGAAATGGGCCTAATTGCTCAGTCGCCCAGGACCCGCCTCAGATAGTCGTTTCCGAAGCGCCGCTCGGGGTCCAGACGGTCGCGCAGCGCCGTGAACTCCCCGAACCGCGGGTAGGCCGCGGCGAAGTACCCGGCGTCGCGCGTGTGCAGCTTGCCCCAGTGCGGCCGCCCCTCGTGCGCGGTGAAGATCCGCTCGGCGGCGGTGAAGTACGCCTGATATGGCGTGCCTCTGTACATATGTACGGCGATATAGGCGCTTTCGCGGCCCGATGCCGTGGACAGCGTGATGTCGTCCGCGGGCGCGGTGCGCACCTCGACGGGGAAGCTGATCCGCAGATCCGAACGATCGACCATGGCCTTCAGTTCACGGAGCGTCTCCACCAGGGCCTCGCGGGGGACGGCGTACTCCATCTCGACGAAGCGCACGCGGCGCGGACTTGTGAAGACCTTGTAGGGAATGTCCGTGTACGTACGGGCGGACAGGGCACGGCTGGAGATCTTCGCGACCGCCGGGATGGTGGCGGGGGCGGCACGGCCCAGCGAATTCACCGCCTGGAAGAGGCCGTTGGAGAGGAACTCGTCCTCGAACCAGCCGCTGAGCCGACCGACCGGGGCGACCGGGCCGGCACTGCGGTTGTTCCGCTTGGTGTTGCAGTTCCCGGTGTGCGGGAACCAGTAGAACTCGAAGTGCTCGTTCTCCGCGTGGAGTTCGTCGAAGCGGGACGTGACCTCGTCGAAGGCCATCGGTTCCTCGCGCGCTGTGAGCAGGAAGAGTGGCTCGATGGCGAAGGTGATGGCGCTGACGACGCCGAGCGCGCCCAGGCCGATCCGGGACGCCGCGAACACGTCCGGATTCTCCTTCTCCGAGCACGTGAGGATCGAGCCATCGGCCGTCACCAGCTCAAGGGCGCGTATCTGTGCGGCGATCGAGGCCGACTCGCGGCCCGTGCCGTGCGTTCCCGTGCTGGTCGCGCCCGAGACGGTCTGCTCCATGATGTCGCCCATGTTCGTGAGCGACAGGCCCTCCCGGGCCAGGGCCGCGTTCAGCCGTTTCAGCGGAGTGCCCGCCTGCACGGTGACGGTGCCGCCCTCGCGGTCGATCCGGCGTATGCCGGTGAGGAGTTCGGGGCGGATCAGCACGCCGTCGGTCGCGGCGGTCGCGGTGAAGGAGTGGCCGGTGCCGGCCGCCTTCACCTTCAGGCCGTCCTCGGCGGCCTTCCGTATGGCGTCGGAGAGCTCATCGACCGAGGCGGGAGTGGCCTCCCGTACCGGACGGGCGGTGACGTTCCCTGCCCAGTTACGCCACGTTCCGCTCTTGCCGTTCGCCATGCTGCTGGGTCCCTCCCCGCACAGGCACCGGCTGACTGAGCCGGCGGTACCCGAGGAAACCGACCGCCACCGCGGCGGCTCCGGACACCGCCGGAACCCCGTACCCGGCGTCCGCACCGGCCGCGTCGATCACCCAGCCGGCAGCGGAGGAGCCGAGCGCAACTCCGACCGCGAGCCCTGTGCTCACCCAGGTCATGCCCTCGGTCAGTTGTGCGCGTGGTACGTGCTCTTCGACGAGGGCCATCGTCGTGATCATCGTGGGTGCGATGGACAGGCCCGCGACAAACAGCGCCACGGCCAGAAACGGCAGGTTCCCGACCAGTAGGAGGGGGATCATACTCACCGCCATCGCACATACGCCCACCAGCCACCTCCCGGCCGGACGGCCCGTGAAGTGCAGCAGCCCGAAGACGGCTCCCGCGATGCACGAGCCCGCCGCGTACACCGCGAGCACGAGGCTCGCGGCCGCCTTGTGGCCCTGTTCCTCGGCGAAGGCGACGGTCACCACATCGACCGAGCCGAAGATCGCGCCGGTCGCGACGAACGTGGCGACGAGGACCTGGAGGCCCCTGGAACGCAGGGCCGAGCCGCCTGTGTGGTGCTCGCGGGGATGCGGTTGGGGCTCGGTGGCGCGCTGGGCCGTCAGCCAGAAGACGCCCCAGGCGAGGAAGGCGGCGGCGAGGAGCGGCCCCGCCTCCGGGAACCACACCGTCGACAAGCCGATCGAGATGATCGGCCCGAAGATGAAGCAGATCTCGTCCACCACCGACTCGAAGGAGTACGCGGTGTGGAGCTGCGGAGTGCCACGGTAGAGGACCGCCCAGCGCGCCCGGATCATCGAGCCCACGCTCGGTACGCACCCGATGCCGGCTGCGAAGACGAACAGCAGCCAGTCGGGCAGCTCGAAATGGGCGGACAGCAGCAGACCGGCCGACGCTGCCAGCGCCACCAGCGTCGCGGGCCGCAGCACCCGGCGCTGCCCGTGCCGGTCGACGAGCCGGGATATCTGCGGGCCGATCACCGCGGCCGACAGCGCGATGGTCGCCGACAGCGCGCCCGCGAGCCCGTACCGCCCGGTGAGCTGCGAGATCATGGTCACGACGCCGATGCCCATCATCGACAGCGGCATCCGGCCGAGGAGGCCTGCGGCCGAGAACTCCTTGGTGCCGGGGGCGGCGAACAGAGCGCGGTAGGGGCTGGGCAACGAGGACTCCGGCGGGCACTGGTAAGGCGTGAAACTGGCCGATACAGCTTACGGGTCCGATGGCTGTGCTGCAGGTGGATTACGGGCCGCTGCGCCTGGCCGTCAGAAGCCCGTTTTCCGGCTGTCAGTGGCGGGTGGCAGGATCGGAGGCATGTCACGAGTGCTGGATCCCGCCCCTTATGACGCCCTTCTGCTGCTGTCGTTCGGCGGCCCCGAGGGCCCCGACGACGTCGTCCCGTTCCTGGAGAACGTGACGCGCGGCCGCGGCATCCCCAAGGAGCGGCTCAAGGAGGTCGGTCAGCACTACTTCCTGTTCGGCGGGGTCAGCCCGATCAACGACCAGAACCGCGCCCTGCTCGACGCCCTGCGCAAGGACTTCGCCGACCACGGCCTGGGCCTGCCGGTGTACTGGGGCAATCGCAACTGGGCGCCCTATCTGACCGACACCCTGCGCGAGATGGTCGCCGACGGCCGCCGCCGCATCCTCGTGCTGGCGACGAGTGCCTATGCGTCGTACTCGGGCTGCCGCCAGTACCGCGAGAACCTGGCCGACGCGCTCGCCACGCTGGAGGCCGAGGGCCTGGAGCTGCCGAAGATCGACAAGCTGCGGCACTACTTCAACCACCCCGGCTTCGTGCGGCCCATGGTCGAAGGCGTCCTGAGGTCTCTGGCCGAGCTGCCCGAGGACGTGCGCGACGGGGCGCACATCGCCTTCACGACGCACTCCATCCCGACCTCGGCCGCGGACACCTCCGGGCCCGTCGAGGACCACGGCGACGGCGGTGCGTACGTCAGGCAGCACCTGGACGTCGCCCGGCTGATCGCGGACGCGGTGCGTGAGGAGACCGGCGTCGACCACCCGTGGGAGCTCGTCTACCAGTCGCGCTCCGGCGCCCCGCACATCCCCTGGCTGGAACCGGACATCTGCGACCACCTCGAGGAGCTGCACGGGGCCGGGGTCCCTGCCGTCGTGATGGCCCCGATCGGGTTCGTCTCCGACCACATGGAGGTCATGTACGACCTCGACACCGAGGCCAAGGCCAAGGCCGAGGAGCTGGGACTGCCGGTCCGCCGCTCCGCGACCGTCGGAGCCGACCCGCGGTTCGCTGCCGCGGTGCGCGAGCTCGTCCTGGAGCGCGCCGCCGTCGAGAGCGGGCGCGCCGTGGAACGCTGCGCCCTGAGTGCGCTCGGCCCGAGCCACGACCTGTGCCCGGTGGGCTGCTGCCCGGCCCGCGCCCCGAAGCCCGCGGCCGCGGGCGCCGACAGCCCGTACGCGTGACAGGTGTGCAGGGCGTGCGCGTGAGAGGCGCGCATGCCCCGTGACAATCCGGACCGTGCACGCGCCTGTGCATCCGCCGGTGACGACCATGTACCGGTGACGACCAAGTTCAAGGAGATCCGTTGACCGACCAGCTGAAGGCCGAACTGCTGGAGCTCGCGCTCGAGGCCGCACTCCGGGCCGGCGAGCTCCTGCGCGACGGACGCCCCGCGGACCTGGGCGTCGCCGCCACGAAATCCAGCGCCGTCGACGTGGTCACCGAGATGGACATCGCGTCCGAGAAGCTGATCACGGGCCTGCTGACCGACCGCCGTCCGGACGACGGCGTGCTCGGCGAGGAGGGCGCAAGCATAGAGGGCACCAGCGGGGTGCAGTGGGTCATCGACCCGCTCGACGGCACCGTCAACTACCTTTATGGGCTGCCGAGTTGGGCGGTGTCGATCGCCGCGCGCAAGGACGGCGAGACGCTCGTCGGCGTCGTGCACGCCCCGATGCGCGGCGAGACCTGCCGGGCGGTCCTGGGCGGGGGCGCGTACGTCAACGACAGGCCCGTGCAGGTGCGGCCCGCTCCCGCCTTCGAGCTCGCCCTGGTCGGCACCGGCTTCGGCTACCGCGCCGAGCGCCGCAGCCGGCAGGCCGAGGTCGTCCGGCAGCTCATCCCGCAGGTACGGGACATACGCCGGGGCGGCTCGGCGGCGATCGACCTGTGCGACGTCGCGGCGGGCCGGCTCGACGCGTACTACGAGCGCGGGCTCAACCCCTGGGACTACGCGGCCGGCGAGCTGATCGCCCGCGAGGCCGGCGCCCTCACGGGGGGCCGGCCTGGCGACGCCCCCTCCACCGACCTGACGATCGCGGCCCCGTCCGGTCTGTTCGAGCCGCTCCAGGCACGTCTGGACGAGCTGGGCGCCTGGCACGACTGAGAGCGGGCGCCGCGGCGCCGTAGGCGCCTGGGCGCCCCTTGTCCGCGCTCCCTCTCAACGCGTCTGCGGGCCGTCGTCGGCTGGTGCGCCACCTGTCGGGGGTGCGTCGGGGCCGCGCCGGGATGTATGTCCTCGGTCTGGCGCCAGGCCGTCGTCGCTCGGGGAGCCCGGACGTAGCGCCAGCCGCTGCGGGCGTACATCCCGCCGCGTCCCCTTCGGCCGTCGGGCGCCTGCCGGCCGTACCGTTGTGGGCAATCGTTCCGCAGGGCGGAACGGGTGGGCACAACCCACGACGTACGGCGCCCCTACGGCCCGGGCGCCGACATCGACGGTGCGATGTCGGCGTCAGGGCCGCGCCAACAGCGTACGGACCGACTCGGCGCTGAGCGCCAACGCATCCGGGTCCCCGGCGTCCACGACCAGCGACAGCTCGTCCGTCGGCCAACGCGCGGCGATGACGCCC
Source organism: Streptomyces jeddahensis (assembly GCF_001642995.1). Taxonomy (GTDB): domain Bacteria; phylum Actinomycetota; class Actinomycetes; order Streptomycetales; family Streptomycetaceae; genus Streptomyces; species Streptomyces jeddahensis. The sequence goes on along the minus strand of NZ_LOHS01000128.1, from coordinate 425 downwards.
AACGGCACCCGGCGGTACGCCGGGATATCCGGCAGAGTCCTGATCATCCGCGGCTCGGAGGTGAAGACGGGCACGACCTGGGCGCCGTCGGACTGCTCGACGACCGGCAGGGTCAGGGTCGTCCCGTCGTCCCCCTGCGGCTGGTCGTCGACCGGACCGGGCACGGGTACGAGGACCTCGGAACCGGCCAGCGTGTCCATTGCGGTTCGTATCTGCGAGTCGTCGTCGGCGTTGTCGACCAGGACCTTCAGGGCCTGCTGAGCCTGTTCCGGGGTCGGGGAGGGGAAGTCGGTCACGATCTGTCCTCATCGTTGCGGCGAGCACCGCGTGTCACGGTGCCCGCGCGGGCAAGAGCGACCGTCGCTTACCCAGCGTCCCGCGGGCCATGCCTGACACACCGGCCCCGGCGCGGCTCGCCGCCGCGC
>NZ_LOHS01000127.1 GCF_001642995.1 Streptomyces jeddahensis | reverse complement strand
CGCCGCTCCCGTTGTGGGCAATCGTTCCGCAGGGCGGAACGGGTGGGCACAACCCACGACGTACGGTGCCCTCGCGTACGGCCCCAGCGCAGCTGCCGGCGGACACAGCCCCGGCATTCGGCCGAAACATCCGGCCGGTACCAACAGTGCAGGGGGCGCCCCCACCAAAGGGGCGCCCGAAATCCTGTCGTGCCGGACGTGTATCTACGCGCGGGGACTGGCAGCTACCCTTCCTGTCAGGGCGGGCGAGGGTTGAGGCGTGCGCCGCCGGGAAGGGTACGGCACATGATCGCCATGTCCACAACCCGTTTTCCTTGGGTGAGCGTCCGCTATGCGGACACCGCTGCCCGATAGATATGTAACGCGTCCGTTTCGCGGCCATCTATCTCGGATCGGTTTGTCCGGATTTTGGACTAAGTAGGCGTCAGGTGTGATCGAACCGAGACCAAAAGGGTGTGGCCGGGCCGTACCCCATGGCTAATAGTTAGGCGCGTAGAGCTCGGGTCAATGGGTCACGCGCTGTGGGGAGCGCCGACTCACGAGCACACTGGGGCACTGGATCTCTTCGCCGTCAGGGGTGGCGGTGGCGTCGACGCGTGCCCTCTTGACGTGAACAAGTGGACTCATGAGGAGGAGAACCCATGCGCGGTGCCAAGAGCGCCAAGTGGGTCGCGGGGGCAATCGTCGTCGCATTGGCAGCAACCGCCTGTGGCGGTGGTAGCGACGACGGCGAAAGCAGTGCCAAGAAGGTCGTCGACCCGAACGGCATCTTCACGTACGCCAACGGTGAGCCGCAGAACCCGCTCCAGCCGGCCAACACCATGGAGGCCTACGGTTCTATCGTCATCGAGTCGCTGTTCACCGGCCTTGTCGACTACAACGACAAGGGCGAGATCGTGATGATGAACGCCGAGTCGGTGGAGCCCGGCGATGGCAACAAGGTGTGGACCGTCAAGCTCAAGAAGGGCTGGAAGTTCCACAACGGCGAAGAGGTCACCGCCAAGTCCTTCGTGGACGCCTGGAACTGGGCCGCCAACGTCTCGAACGGCCAGGTCAACTCCTCCTGGTTCTCCGACATCAAGGGCTACGAGGACGTTCACCCGGAGAAGGGCAAGCCGAAGGCGGACACGATGTCCGGCCTGAAGGTCGTCGACGACCAGACCTTCACCATCGAGCTCACCACCGGCATCCCGTACTTCAACTACAAGCTGGCCTACCCGGTCTTCTCGCCGCTGCCTTCCGGGTTCTTCAAGGACCCCGAGGGCTATGGCGAGAAGCCGGTCGGCAACGGCCCGTACAAGTTCAAGTCCTGGGAGCACAAGAAATCCATCCAGGTCGTCAAGAACGCCGACTACCAGGGCCCCAACAAGGCCAAGAACGGCGGCGTCAACTTCAAGGCGTACACGTCCGACACGGGCGCGTACAACGACCTGGTGTCGAACAACGTCGACTCCATGCCGATCATCCCCAACAGCGAGCTCGCCAACTACAAGCAGGACCTGGGCGACCGCGCGATCGAGCAGGACTACGCGGCGATCAACACGATCAACCCGGCCTTCTACACCAAGCAGTGGAAGGGCATCGACGTCAAGGTCATCCAGGGCCTGTCGATGGCGATCGACCGCGACACCATCAACAAGACCGTCTTCTACGGCACCCGCGAGTCGGCCACCGGATGGGTCGCCAAGGGCGTGCTCGGCTACGAGCCCGGCGCCTGCGGCGAGTACTGCAAGTACAACCCGGAGAAGGCCAAGCAGTTCATCGAAGAGGGCGGCGGCGTCCCCGGCAACAAGATCTACATCCAGTACAACGCCGACCAGCCGCACAAGGACTGGGTCGTCGCGGTCTGCAACTCCATCAAGAAGGCCACGGGCGTGGAGTGCGAGGGCGACGCCAAGACGGACTTCCAGGCCGACCTGGAGACCCGCGACGCCAAGAAGGTCAAGTCGATCTACCGCTCCGGCTGGGTGCTCGACTACCCCTTCAACGGCAACTTCCTCCGTGACCTGTACGGCACCGGCGTCGCCGGCAACAAGGGCGACTTCTCCGACAAGAAGTTCGACGCGCTGGTGAAGAAGGCCGACGCCGCGTCCTCCGTCGAGGAGTCGGCCAAGCTGTACAACGAGGCCGAGAAGCGCCTCGCCGAGACCTTCCCGGGCATCCCGCTCTGGTACAACCGCACGATCTCCGGTCACTCCGAGAACGTGCAGAACGTGAAGTTCAACCAGGCCGGTGACCCGATCGTCACTGACGTCGAGGTCTTCAAGAAGTAATCCTGCTGGAGCACCGCACCCGCAGCGCCGGCCGGCGATCCCGGCCGGCGCTGCGGGCGGCTCCGCAATGGACGGAGGCACGATGGGGCGTTACGTCGCGCGGCGACTGCTCCAGATGATCCCGGTCTTCCTCGGGACAACCCTGATCATCTTCCTGATGGTGAATGTGCTGCCGGGCGATCCGGTGGCCGCCCTGTGGGGAGACCACCCGCCGGACCCGGCGCAGATGGCCCAGATCAAGCAGGAGCGGGGCCTGGACCTGCCGCTGTGGCACCAGTACCTGAACTACCTCGGCGGGCTGCTCCAGGGCGACTTCGGCTCGACCATCGCGGGCGACCGCCCGGTCCTCGGCGAGATGGCCGACGCCTTCCCGGTCTCGATCCGCCTCGCGCTGATGGCGTTCGTATTCGAGATGGTCGTCGGCATCACTCTCGGCGTCATGGCCGGGGTGAAGCGCGGCAAGCTCATCGACACCGGCGTCACCGTGTTCACCCTGCTGGTCATCTCCATCCCGGTGTTCGTCCTCGGCCTGCTCGGCCAGCAGGTGCTCGGCACCCAGCTGGGCTGGATCACCCCCACCGTGCGGGACTCCATGAACCTGGGCCAGCTGCTGCTGCCCGCGCTGGTGCTCGGCTCGCTGTCGCTGGCGTACGTCGCCCGCCTGACCCGTACGTCCATCGCGGAGAACCTTCGCGCCGACTTCATGCGTACCGCCGTGGCCAAGGGGCTGCCTCGCCGTCGCGTGGTCAGCGTGCACCTGCTGCGCAACTCCCTCATCCCCGTGGTGACCTACCTGGGCACCGACATCGGCGCGCTGATGGCCGGAGCGGTGGTGACCGAGGGCATCTTCAACGTCCAGGGCGTGGGCAACCTGCTCTTCCAGGCGCTCGCCCGCCGCGAGGGCACGGTCATCGTCGGCTGCGTCACGGTCTTCGTGCTGATCTACCTCGTCGCCAACCTGCTCGTCGACCTGCTCTACGCGGTGCTGGACCCGAGGATCCGCTATGCCTGAGACCACCAAGACCGCCGCCGAGGAGACCGTCCCGGTGGCCGCCGCACCCGCTGAGGCCGCCCGCGACTCCGGTCCCGCGCCGGGCAAGCCCCGCTCGCTCGCGGCCGACGCCTGGGCGGAGCTGCGCCGCAACCCGCTCTTCGTGATCTCCGCGGTGCTCATCTTCTTCCTGCTGGTGGTCGCGGCGTTCCCGTCGCTGTTCACCAGCGCCGACCCGACCGCAGGCGACCTGAGCGAGCACTTCCTGGACAAGCCCAAGCTGGGCCACTTCTTCCAGCCGGACTGGTTCGGCTACGACAACCAGGGCCGCTCCATCTACGCCCGAGTCGTCTACGGCACCCGGGTCTCCATCATCGTCGGCGTCGGCGTCACCGTACTGGTCACCGTCTTCGGCGGCCTGCTCGGCATGCTCGCCGGCTACTTCGGCGGCCTGTGGGACACCATCCTGTCCCGCCTCACCGACATCTTCTTCGGCATCCCGTTCCTGCTCGGCGCCATGGTGGTGCTGAACGCCTTCACCGACCGCACCGTGTGGACGGTGATCGGAGCCCTCGCCTTCCTCGGCTGGACCCAGATCACCCGCGTCATGCGCGGCGCGGTGATCACCGCCAAGCACGCCGACTACGTGGTGGCCGCCCGCGCCCTCGGTGCGAGCACCAGCCGGATCCTGTTCCGGCACATCCTGCCGAACGCGGTCGCCCCGGTGATCGTCGTCGCCACCATCGCCCTCGGCACCTACATCGTTGCCGAGTCCACCCTCTCCTTCCTGGGCCTGGGCCTCGGCACCAACGACGTGTCCTGGGGCGGCGACATCGACACCGCCACCGACCACATCCGCAACGCCCCGCACCTGCTGTTCTTCCCGGCCGGAATGCTCAGCCTGACGGTGCTCGCGTTCATCATGCTCGGCGACGCGGTACGCGAAGCCCTCGACCCCAAGCTGCGCTGAGGGAGGCGTACGTATCGATGACCATCCTCGACATGACGGCAGACGTCCCCGCTCCGCGCGACGCGGGCGGTCCGCTCCTCGAAGTCCGTGACCTGCACGTGGAGTTCCACACCCGCGACGGCGTCGCCAAGGCAGTCAACGGCGTCAACTACACCGTGAGCGCGGGCGAGACGCTCGCCGTGCTCGGCGAGTCCGGCTCCGGCAAGTCCGTGACCGCGCAGGCGATCATGGGCATCCTCGACATGCCGCCCGGCCGCATCCCTCAGGGCGAGATCTTCTTCCACGGCCAGGACATGCTGAAGATGTCCGGCGAGGAGCGGCGGAAGATCCGCGGCCGGCAGATTGCGATGATCTTCCAGGACGCGCTGTCCTCGCTCAATCCGGTGCTCTCCGTGGGCTACCAGCTCGGCGAGATGTTCCGCGTCCACCAGGGGCTGTCCAAGAAGGAAGCCAAAGCCAAGGCCATCGAGCTGATGGACCGGGTGCGCATTCCGGCGGCCAGGGAGCGGGTGAACGACTACCCGCACCAGTTCTCCGGCGGCATGCGCCAGCGCATCATGATCGCGATGGCGCTCGCCCTGGAGCCCGACCTGATCATCGCGGACGAGCCGACGACCGCGCTCGACGTGACGGTGCAGGCCCAGGTGATGGATCTGCTGGCCGAGCTCCAGCGCGAGTACAACATGGGCCTGATCCTGATCACCCACGACCTGGGCGTCGTCGCCGACGTGGCCGACAAGATCGCGGTCATGTACGCGGGCCGGATCGTGGAGACGGCACCCGTGCACGAGCTGTACAAGCGCCCCGCCCACCCGTACACCAAGGGCCTGCTCGACTCGATCCCGCGCCTGGACCAGAAGGGCCAGGAGCTGTACGCGATCAAGGGTCTGCCGCCCAACCTGACGCGCATCCCCACCGGTTGCGCCTTCAACCCGCGGTGCGCCATGGCGCAGGACATCTGCCGCACCGAGATCCCGGCGCTGCACCCCGTGACCGAGCGGGACGGCGGCGAGCTGGTGGGACGCGGCAGTGCGTGCCACTTCTGGAAGGAGACGATCCATGGCTGAGCGCAGCCCCGAGGACGAGGCCACGCCGAACGTCTCCGAGGTCGAGGTCGTCGACGCGGCCACCGAGAGCGAAGCGGTGGCCGCTATCGAGGCTCCCGTCCACCGCGGCGAGCCGATCCTCCAGGTCCGCAACCTGGTGAAGCACTTCCCGCTCACCCAGGGCATCGTGATCAAGCGGCAGATCGGCGCCGTCAAGGCCGTCGACGGCGTCTCCTTCGACCTGCACCAGGGCGAGACGCTGGGCATCGTGGGCGAGTCCGGCTGTGGCAAGTCCACCGTCGCCAAGCTGCTGATGACCCTGGAGAAGGCGACCGCCGGCGAGGTCTTCTACAAGGGCCAGGACATCACCAAGCTGTCCGGGCGTGCGCTGAAGGCGGTCCGCAGGAACATCCAGATGGTGTTCCAGGACCCGTACACCTCGCTCAACCCGCGTATGACGGTGGGCGACATCATCGGCGAGCCCTTCGACATCCACCCCGAGGTGGCCCCGAAGGGCGACCGCCGCCGCAAGGTCCAGGAGCTCCTTGACGTCGTCGGTCTCAACCCCGAGTACATCAACCGCTACCCGCACCAGTTCTCGGGCGGTCAGCGCCAGCGCATCGGCATCGCCCGAGGCCTCGCGCTCAACCCCGAGGTCATCATCTGCGACGAGCCGGTCTCCGCCCTGGACGTGTCCGTCCAGGCGCAGGTCATCAACCTGATGGAGAAGCTGCAGGACGAGTTCAACCTCTCCTACATCTTCATCGCCCACGACCTGTCGATCGTCCGGCACATCTCGGACCGGGTCGGCGTGATGTACCTGGGCAAGATGGCCGAGATCGGCACGGACACCCAGATCTACGACCACCCGACGCACCCCTACACGCAGGCGCTGCTGTCGGCGGTCCCGGTGCCCGACCCGGAGGCCCGCGAGGGCCGCGAGCGCATCATCCTCACCGGGGACGTGCCCTCGCCCGCCAACCCGCCGTCCGGCTGCCGCTTCCGCACCCGCTGCTGGAAGGCCCAGGACAAGTGCGCGACCGAGGAGCCGCTCCTCGCGGTTCCCGAGCGGTTCGCCGGGCAGGACACCCCGGCCGCGCACGAGTCGGCGTGCCACTTCGCGGAGGAGAAGGACGTGGTGCACGCGGTGTAAGGCCGTTGTGTATGTCTGTGCAGGTCGACGTCGTGTACGTCGATACGGGCGCCCGGGGCCGGAAACGGCTCCGGGCGCTCTGTCGTTGAGGCGGCGCCGCGGCACGCCTGGCCGGGTTTCCGGGTTTTTCCTCCGTGCTGCGGGAGCATGGCGGCAGCTGATCCCTGTGCCTGGAAGCAGGCCCGAGAAGCGGGCCCTGGAAGCAGCCGTTCCCTGTGCCCTGGAGGGTGTGGATGTCCGAGCACGTAGGCTCTGTCGGCTCCGTGCAGTGCGTCGTACTCGACTGCCCCGACCCCCGCGCTCTCGCCCGTTTCTACAGCGGGCTCCTCGGCGGTGAGGTCGACCGGCCCGACCCACGGTGGTCGCTGGAGGACGAGTGGTCGACGCTGCACACCCCCTCCGGCCTGGTGCTGGCCTTCCAGGGGGTCGGCGACTACCGGCCGCCGCGATGGCCGGACCCGTCCGCCCCGCAGCAGTTCCACCTCGACATCGGGGTCCACGACCTGGATGCGGCCGAGGCCCGGGCCCTCGAGCTGGGGGCCGTGAGCCTCGACGACAGGGGTGGCGCGCGCAGCTGGCGGGTGTACGCGGACCCGGTCGGCCACCCGTTCTGCCTGGTACGCGAGTAAGCGCATTACACGGGAACTCGACGGAACCTGACAGTAAGTGATTTCAAGGGAACAGTAGTAATCAGTTCAAGCCAGAGTCATTTACGCACCCCATTCTTGCCAGTTCTCGTCAACAGGCAGAAAAGACGTGGTTTTCAGCCCCTATCCCGCTTGACCGGGTGCGCTCGCCGTTGCGAAAGTCCGCAGAGTCTCATGCTGCCGGCAACGGCCGCCACCCATTTTTCTTTCGCGCAGGGGCAATTCCGCATGACGAGTCCGACTTTGACGGCGACCGCGCGCCCGGTCCCGGTCTGCTGGTGCTCCCCGCGACAGTCCGAGCTCATATCCGGGATGTCCGTGCGATGACCATGCAACACCAGCCGGTCGAGACCGGCAGCGGCCCGACGCTTCTGGCCGAAGAACCGACGCGGGACTCCTGGCCCGGCGTCGGCATCGTCATCGGGGGCCGCTCACCGTCCCGGATGGCCTGGAAGCGCGTCAGGCAGGACAAGGTCACCATGACCGCGCTGGTCATCACCCTCCTGTTCATCGTGATCGCGCTGCTGGCCCCGGTGCTCACCTGGCTGACGGGCTGGGGTCCGATCACCCCGGACAACAAGGCGATCAACCCGGACACGGGCAACCAGCCGTACGGATCGCTGGGCGGGATCAGCCTCCAGCACCTGCTCGGGGTCGAGCCGGGGACGGGGTTCGACCTGTTCGCCCGAGTGGTCTACGGCCTGCGCACCTCGCTCTTCGTCGGCTTCGCGTCGGCCGTGGTGTCCACCGTCGTCGGCGTCGTGGCCGGTCTTGCGGCCGGCTACTTCGGCGGCTGGGCGGACTCCCTGCTGTCGCGGATCATGGACGTGATGCTGGCGTTCCCGCAGCTGCTGTTCATCATCGCGCTCACCCCGGTGATCCAGAACGCGCTGCAGACCGACAGCCACGGCGGCACCGACGAGAACCTCCGACTGCTGGTCCTGGTTCTCAACATCGCGGTGTTCGCGTGGGCCTACACCGCCCGCCTGGTGCGTGGTCAGGTGCTGTCCCTGCGCGAGCGGGAGTTCGTCGATGCCGCGCGGATCATGAGCGCGGGCCGGCGGCACATCCTCTTCCGCCAGCTGCTGCCGAACCTGTGGGCGCCGATCCTGATCTCCTTCGCGCTCGCCGTCCCGCAGAACATCACCACGGAGGCGGCCCTGTCGTACCTGGGCGTCGGCGTCATCCCGCCCAACCCGGACTGGGGAGCCCTGCTGTCGGACGCCTCCCAGTTCTTCCTGCAGGACCCGATGTACCTGTTCGTCCCCGGCGTCCTGCTCCTGATCCTCGTCCTCGCGCTCAATCTCCTCGGGGACGGCGTACGGGACGCCCTCGATCCCCGCTCCCACCGCGGCTGACCTGTCACCCCCCGAGTGTCGGCCCGGCGGTCCCACGAACGACCGACGGGCTCGTGAAACAAGAACGGAGTGTTTCCTCATGACGCGCAGAACGCGCACGGTCGCTCTCACGGCATCCGCCGTGGTGATCGCCCTGGGAGCCACCGCATGCGGGGGTTCCTCCAGCAACACCTCCAGCGGCGCCCCCACCAAGGGCGGCACGCTGACGATCCTCAACGACGGGGACTACGACCACATCGACCCCCAGCGTGCCTACACGACCGAGGCGTCGAGCATGGACTACGAACTCGTCCGCACCCTCACCGGATGGGAGGAGACGGGAGCGAAGCCCAAGCTGGTCGGCGACCTGGCCACCGACACGGGAACGCCCAGCAAGGGCGCCACGGTGTGGACCTTCCACCTGCGCCACGGCATCAAGTGGCAGGACGGCACGGACGTCACCGCGCAGGACGTCAAGTACGGCGTGGAGCGGGCGTTCTCCCCGGACATCAACGGCGGCCCGCCGTACGCCAGTCAGTGGCTGGCCGGCGGCGACTCGTACAAGGGTCCCTACAAGGGACGGCAGCTGAGCTCGATCCAGACGCCGGACACGCACACGATCGTCTTCCATCTCAACCAGCCCGTCGCCGACTTCAACGAGACGACGGCCATGACCGGGTGGTCGGCGGTGCCCAAGGCCCACGACACCGGCTCGACGTACGACACACACGTCTGGTCCGACGGGCCCTACATGATCAAGTCGTACAGCAAGGCCAAGGAACTGGTCCTCGTCAGGAACAAGTACTGGAGCCGGTCCACCGACCCGATCCGCGAGCAGAACGTCGACGAGATCGACGCGAAGTTCGGGCAGGACCAGTCCGCCATCGACCAGCAGATCAAGTCCGACGCGGGCACCGGCCAGACCGCGATCACGCAGACGCCGATCGCCGGATCCGACCTGACGTCGATCGCGAACGACCCGTCCCTCAAGTCGCGCTTCTACAAGATCGCTGCACCGGGCATCAACTACATGGCGATCAACACGCGCCGGGTCAAGGACATCAAGGTCCGCAAGGCGATCGAGTACGCCGTCGACAAGACCACCGCCCGCGGTGCCTTCGGCGGTGCGGCCTACGGGGACTACGCGACCTCGATGCTGGCTCCCGGCATCGACGGCCACAAGGACTTCAATCTGTACAGCAGCGACCCCGCCGGGGATCTCACCAAGGCGAAGGCCCTGATGAAGCAGGCGGGCGACCCGAAGCTCACCATGTCGCTGGCGGTGGAGAACATCAAGACGCAGGAGGACTTCGCGGACGCCGTGAAGAATGCCCTCGCGAAGATCGGCATCACGGTGAACATCTCCCCGATCGACAAGAACAACTACTTCAGCACCGTGGACAACGTGAAGAACCAGTACGACCTGACCTGGGGCGACTGGATCGCGGACTGGCCGAACGCCTCCACCGTGCTGCCCACCCTCTTCGACGGACGGCAGATCAAGAGGCTGCCGCAGTCCAACAACGACCTGTCGTACCTCAACGACCCGAAGGTCAACGCGCAGATCGACAAGATCGGCAAGATGACCGACATCAAGCAGCGCAACGCCGCCTACGGGGACCTGGACGAGCAGATCATGAAGGACGCCGCCGTCGTCCCGCTGATGTACATGAACTTCAGCGACCTGGGCGGCTCCAAGGTCGGCGGTGTCATCGACGACACGATCATGGCCGAGCCCAGCCTGGTGCACGTCTACGTCACGCACTGACGTACCCGTCCGACTCCCCGCCGGCGGGGCACTCCGCCGGCGGGGGCACCACCCCACTCACGTCAGGTCCAGCACCCCATGCTTCGTTATCTCGTCCGGCGCCTGCTGGCAGCGGCCGTGATCCTGCTGGTGATCACGGTGATCACCTTCTTCATCTTCTTCGCGCTGCCGTCCAACCCCGCACTCCTGGCCTGCGGAAAGACCTGCTCGCCCTCCCGGCTGGCGGAGATCAGGCACTCGCTGGGCCTCGACCAGGGCATCGCGACGCAGTTCTGGGAGTTCTTCAAGGGGCTCTTCGTGGGCCGCGACTACGGCGACCAGAGCGTGCGCATCCACTGCGGCGCGCCCTGCCTCGGGGTCTCCTTCCAGACCGACACCCCCGTCCTCACCACCCTGCTGGACGACTTCCCGGCGGACCTGTCCCTCGGCCTCGGCGCCGCGGTGGCCTTCGTCGTCCTGGGCGTCGGCCTCGGCACGGTGGCCGCGGTCCGCAGGGGCAAGGCCGCCGACAAGGCGGCGGTCGGGCTGGCGCTGGTCGGCGTCTCCGTGCAGATCTACTTCGTCGGTCTGCTGCTGCTGTACCTGCTCGTCGACAAGCTCCAGATCCTGCCCGCCTCCGGCTACACCCCGATCACCGAGGACCCGGCCGGCTGGTTCCAGGGGCTCATCCTGCCCTGGGCCACCCTGGTCATCGTCTACCTCGCCATGTACACCCGGCTCACACGGTCGTCCATGCTCGAGGTGTTCAGCGAGGACTACATGCGCACCGCCCGGGCCAAGGGGCTGCCGGCCGGCACGGTCGTCCTCAAGCACGGGCTGCGGGCCGCGATCACCCCGATCATCACCATCTTCGGCATGGACGTCGGCGCGCTCATCGGCGGCTCCGCGGTCATCACGGAGTCGGTGTTCGGCATCAACGGCATCGGGAAGCTGGCGGTGGACTCCGTCCAGAACTCCGACCTGCCGGTCATCCTCGGCACCACGCTCTTCGCCGCGACGTTCGTCGTCCTCGCCAACGTGGTGGTCGACCTCGTGTACGGCCTCGTCGACCCCCGCGTACGCCTCGCCTGACGCCCGCGTACGCCTCGCCTGATTCGAAAATCCAGCCCACGTCCGTCGTACACCAAGGAAGCCCCGTGTCCCTGCAGACCTCACCGCAGCCCGCGGACGTCACGACCGCGCCTCCGCCCTTCCTCGACGTACGGGACCTGCGGGTGCACTTCCCCACCGAGGACGGCCTCGTCAGGTCCGTCGACGGTGTGTCCTTCACCCTGGAGAAGGGCCAGACCCTCGGCATCGTCGGCGAGTCCGGCTCCGGCAAGTCGGTGACCTCGCTGGCCCTGCTCGGTCTGCACAAGGGCACCCGCGCACAGGTCTCCGGCGAGATCTGGCTGGACGGCAGGGAACTCGTCGGCCTGCCCGAGCAGGAGATGCGCGCGCTGCGGGGCAGCACGGTCTCCATGATCTTCCAGGACCCGCTGTCCGCGCTGCACCCGTTCTTCACCGTCGGCGCCCAGATAGCGGAGGCCTACCGGGTGCACCACCGGGTCTCCAAGAAGGAGGCCAGGGACCGCGCCGTGGAGATGCTGCGGCGGGTCGGCATCCCTCAGCCCGAGCTCCGGGTGAAGGACTATCCCCACCAGTTCTCGGGCGGCATGCGGCAGCGCGCCATGATCGCCATGTCCCTGGTGTGCGATCCCGCGCTGCTGATCGCCGACGAGCCGACGACCGCGCTGGACGTCACCGTCCAGGCGCAGATCCTCGACCTGATCCGCGACCTTCAGGAGGAGTTCGGCTCCGCGGTCGTGATCATCACGCACGACCTCGGGGTGGTCGCCGATGTCGCCGACGACATCCTGGTGATGTACGGCGGCCGCCGGGTCGAGTACGGCACCGCGCGTGACGTCCTGAAGCAGCCCGAACACCCCTACACCTGGGGGCTGCTCCAGTCGATGCCGCAGATCGAGGGCGACGTCAGCCGGCGGCTGAACCCGATCCCCGGCTCCCCGCCGAGCCTGATCAACCTCCCCGGCGGCTGCGCCTTCCATCCGCGCTGCACCTACAAGGGCTGGGTCCCAGAGGGGCGTTGCACGGTGGAACGGCCCGAGCTGCTGGCGGTCTCCGGCACCGCCGGCCACATCGCCGCGTGCCACCTCACCGCAGAGTCCAAGACACAGATCCGCGGCGACGGAGCCGCCCGGGCCGCGAAGTGACGGCGGCGGACGAACAGGAGCATGCCGTGAGCACCACCAAGCCCACCTCCGAGCAGCAGCCGACTCCCGAGCGGCAGCCCGCTTCCGAGCGGCGGGCCGCTTCCGACCGGCAGGCCGCTCTCGAGCAGCAGCCCATTCCTGAGCGGCAGGCCGCTTCCGTCGCGAAGCCGACGGCCGGCGGCGAGGCTCTGCTCGAGGTCCGCGGTCTGCAGAAGCACTTCCCCATCCGGCAGGGCATCGTGTTCCAGCGGCAGATCGGGGCCGTGCGCGCCGTCGACGGGATCGACTTCTCGGTCAGGGCCGGAGAGTCGCTGGGGCTGGTCGGCGAGTCCGGCTGCGGCAAGTCGACGACGGGCCGCCTGATCACTCGGCTGCTGGAACCCACGGCGGGCACGATCATGTTCGACGGCGAGGACATCACCCACCAGCCCGTGCCGAAGATGCGGCAGGCGCGCCGGCACCTCCAGATGATCTTCCAGGACCCGTACTCCTCGCTGAACCCCCGGCACACGGTCGGCACGATCATCGAGACTCCGATGAAGCTGAACGGCATCAACCCGCCGGGGGGCCACAAGAGGCGCGCCCAGGAACTGCTGGAGACGGTGGGCCTCAGCCCCGAGCACTACAACCGCTACCCGAACGAGTTCTCCGGCGGCCAGCGCCAGCGCATCGGCATCGCCCGCGCTCTCGCCCTGCGGCCGAAGCTCATCGTGGCCGACGAACCGGTGTCGGCTCTGGACGTGTCCATCCAGGCCCAGGTCGTCAACCTCCTGCAGGACCTGCAGCGGGAGTTCGACATCGCTTTCGTCTTCATCGCGCACGACCTCGCCGTCGTCCGCCACTTCTCCGAACGCGTCGCGGTGATGTACCTCGGGAAGATCGTCGAGGTCGCCGACCGGGAGACGCTCTACGCGCGGCCGCGCCATCCCTACACGCACGCGCTGCTGTCCGCCGTCCCCGAGGCCGATCCGGACAGCACGCAGCGGCGTGCGCGCATCCGCCTGGCAGGGGACGTGCCATCGCCGGTCGACCCGCCTTCGGGCTGCCGCTTCCGCACCCGCTGCTGGAAGGCCCAGGACATGTGCGCGGCCGAAGAGCCCCCGCTGATCCGCATCGAGGGAAATCCGGAGGGTCATCTGACGGCCTGCCACTTCCCCGAGGAGCCGACGACCGAGGCACGCGCCGAGGACATAGTCCTCGACCCGGCACTCGCCGCACTCGAAGGGACACGTTTCAGCCCATCCGCCGATTGAGGACGAGGAGCCAGGCTATTCAGACCGTTCGCCGATTGAGGACGAGCCAGCCTATTCAGCCCGTCCGGCGTTTGAGGACGAGCCCGCAGGGCGATCCGCGGGTCTGTCTGGGGGCGGAGCCCTAGAGGGGACACATTTCAGCCCGTCCGGCGTTTGAGGACGAGCCCGCAGGGCGATCCGCGGGTCTGCCT
>NZ_LOHS01000126.1 GCF_001642995.1 Streptomyces jeddahensis | reverse complement strand
ACCGGGTGCTCGCGGACCGCCCCGCCCTGCCCGGGCGCCGAGCCCGCCCGGACATCCGCGCCCGGCCCGACTCCCGCATCCGGCCCGACACCAGCGCCCTGACCTGACCCCGCACCCTGACCGGCACCCGCACCCGGCCCGACTCCAACGCCCTGACCGGCTCCCGCGCCCGGCCCGACTCCCCCGCCCGGCCTGAGCACCGCGCCAAGCAGGCCCCGGGTGTACGGGTGCCGTGGCGCCGCGAACAGCTCATGCACCGGGGCCTGTTCCACGGGCCGTCCCGCGTACATCACGAGGACCCGGTCGGCGATGTCCGCCACCACCCCCAGATCATGGGTGATGAGCACGACGGCGGTGCCGAGGCGTTCCCGCAGGGACTGCAGGACCTCGAGGATGCCCGCCTGGACGGTGACGTCGAGGGCGGTCGTCGGCTCGTCGGCGATGAGCACGGCCGGGTCGCAGGCGACGCCGATGGCGATCATTACGCGCTGCCGCATGCCGCCGCTGAGCTGGTGCGGGTACTCGTCGATGCGCTGCCGGGGCGCCGGGATGCCCACCAGGTCCAGGAGTTCGACGGCACGCGCGCGTGCCTGCTTCTTCGTCAGGCCCTGGTGGCGGCGTAGCACCTCGCCGATCTGCCGTCCGATGGTGAGGACCGGGTTCAGCGAGGTCATCGGCTCCTGGAAGATCATCGCGATGTCCTTGCCGCGGATCCGCCCGAGCTCCTTCTCGTCGGCGCCGGCGAGCTCGCGTCCGGCGAGCCGGACCGATCCGGTGATGTGCGCCGTGGGCGGCAGCAGTCCGGTCACGGCCATCGCGGCGACGGACTTGCCGCACCCCGACTCGCCCACCACGGCCAGTACCTCACCGGCCGCGAGGTCGTACGACAGGTGGTCGACGGCGTGCACGTTACGCGTGCCGGACCGGAAGGACACCGACAGGTCCCGCACGCTCAGCACGGGGGCTTCCGGCACCACGGCCGCGGCGGTGGCGCTGGCGCCACCGGCAGGCGCCCCAGCGGTGCTGTCCGGGGTCTCGGGGATGCCAGAGGCGCTCATCGGGTGCCTCCACGGGGATCGAGGACGTCGCGCAGCCCGTCGCCGAGCAGGTTGAACGCGAGGGTCGCCGCGACGATGGCGAGGCCGGGGAACACGGCCATCCAGGGCGCGGGCGCGAGGAATGCCTGGGCGCTCGACAGCATCACGCCGAGCGAGGGGTCGGGCGGCTGCACGCCGAGGCCCAGGAAGCTGAGCATGGCCTCGCCGATGATCGCGGTCGGAATGCCGACGGTCGCCTGGACGATGAGCGCTGAGGTCGCGTTGGGCAGGATGTGGCGCAGCAGCACGGTCCCGTCGCCTCCGCCGTTGGCGACGGCCGCCGCCACGTAGTCGGCGTGGGCCAGGCGCAGCGTCTCCGCGCGGGTGATCCTGATGACCGCCGGTATCTGCGAGATGCCGATCGCGATGGTCGCGTTGGTGAGGGAGGGCCCGAGGACGGCGGCGAGTCCGACGGCCAGCACCAGGAAGGGGAAGGCGAGCAGGGTGTCGGTGAGCCGCGAGACGGCGCTGTCCGCCGCCTTCCCGTAGTAGCCCGCGAGCAGGCCGAGGGGTACGCCGACGAGGAACGCGAGCAGCACCGCAAGCAGGCCCACCTGCATGGAGGCGCGCGCCCCGTAGATGACCCGGGAGAGCTGGTCGCGGCCGAGGTCGTCGGTGCCGAGCCAGTGCGCCCAGCCGGGTGCGGACAGTGCGTTGTCGAAGTCGGGTTGGGCGGGGTCGTAGGGCGCGACGAGCGGCGCGAAGAGGGCGGCGAGGACGAACACGGCGGCGATCACCCCACCGGCCATCGCAAGCCTGTTCGCCCGGAGGGCGCGCAGCTTGGCGCTGCCGGCTCCCCTGGCCCTCATTGCCCGTATCGCTGTCACGACGGCTGCCGTGGTCATCGGGCTGCACCTCCGAGCCGGATACGCGGGTCGATGACCGAATAGGCCACGTCGACCAGCAGGTTGATCAGGATGTAGGCGGCGGAGGTGCACAGCACCACGCCCTGCAGGGTCGCGTAGTCGCGGGTGAAGACGGCGTCGATGGTGAGCTTGCCGAAGCCGGGGAGGACGAAGATCTGCTCGGTGACGACCGCCCCGGAGATCAGGTGCCCGAGCTGCAGGCCGAGCACGGTCACCACGGTGACCAGGGAATTCCTGAGCGCGTGTCCACCGATGACCTCGCGCCGGGACAGTCCCTTGGCCCGCGCGGTCCGTATGTAGTCGGCGGAGAGCGAGTCGAGCATGGCCGCCCTGGTCTGCCGCATGACGACGGCCGCGAGGCCCGAACCCAGCACGACGGCTGGGAGCACCATGCGGCGCAGGTTGTCGAGCGGGTCCGTGCCGAACGGTACGTAGCCGGAGGCGGCGAAGACGGGGAAGGCGATGGCGAAGGCGAGGACCAGCACGATGCCCAGCCAAAAGCTGGGAACGGACAGCCCGAGCAGCGCCACGGCGTTGGCGAGCCATTCCTCGGGCCTGCCGCGCCGGACGGCCGCGACGACACCGGCGCCGATGCCGAGCACGACCGCGAACAGCAGGGACAGCGCCGCGAGTTCCAGGGTCACGGGCAGTGCTTCGGCGATGGCGTCGGAGACGGGCAGCCCGGTGCGTGACGAGGTGCCGAGGTCTCCGGTGAGGGCGTGTGCGATGAACCGTCCGTACTGGATCACGATGTTGTCGTCGAGTCCGTACTCGGCGCGGATCGCGGCGAGCGCCTCGGGGCTGCGTTCCTCTCCCGCGAGCGCGAGCGCCGGGTCGCCGGGGAGGGCCCGGATGCCGGCGAAGACGACCACGGAGACGAGGAAGAGCGTGATGACGGACTGGCGCAGGCGCCTCAGCAGATACGCGGCCATGGGGTTCCGGGGAGCACGGAGCTTCAGGGCGGCCGGGAGCCCCGGGCGCCTCGTGGCCTTCGGAGGCTCGGCGGAAGGTGCGGACTCGGCGGGCTGTGTGAGCGTCATCGCGCGTACCCCGCGTTCTTCACCCGGACCAGGCCGTCACCGTAGACGCGGAGGCCCGCCACGTCCTTCCGGGCGACGACGTAGTTCTTCTGCCGGTAGAGGTAGATGAGGGCGTGCTGGTCGTTGACGCGGCGCGTCAACTCGCCGTAGATGCGTGCACGTTCGGCCGGGTCGGCTTCGGTCCGCCCGCGGTCGATGAGGTCGTCGATCTTCGGGTCGGACAGTCCGTAGGTATTCATGGCACCCTGGGTCTTCAGGAAGCTGGCGGTGTTGCCGTCCGGGTCGAGCCGCCCCGACCAGCCGCTGAGGTAGGCGTCGTAGTCACCGGAGTCGGTCTCTTCGAGGAGCGTGGCGTACTCGGTCGGGCGCAGGCTGACGTCGAATCCGGCCTCATTGGTCATGGCCTGGACGACCTGGCCGAGGCGGCTGTGCTCGGGCGTCGTGGAGACCTTGAGCTCGAGCCGCACCGGGGTCTTCACGCCCGCCTCCTTCAGCAGCCGCTTCGCCTCGGTCACGTCCCTCTCGGGGCACTGCGATGCCGTGACGCCGGGTGCGATGGTGGATTCGGGCGAGATCGGGCCGCAGGCCGGTTCGTACATGCCCTGGAAGACGACCTTGTTGATCAGGCGGCGGTCGATGGCGAGCTCGAAGGCGGCACGCACGCGTGCGTCGCGCGCGAGGGGGGTGTCGATACGGCCGGGCTTCTCGCCGAGGCCCTTGACGTTGCCGACGTTGAGGCCGAGGCCCTGGTAGCCGAGCGAGGGGGAGTTGAAGAGCTGGAGTTCCGGCTCGGTCAGGGCGCTCCGGACGTCGACGGGGGTCATCTGGTCGCCTATCTGGATGTCGCCGGAGCGCAGATTGGCGAGGCGCACGTTGCCGTCGGGGATCGGCCGGTAGACCACCTTGTCGAGGTGGACGTCGCCGGCGTCGTAGTACTTGGGGTCCTTGACCAGCACGATGCGGTCGCCGCCGACGCGCTCCACGAAGCGGAAGGGGCCCACGCACGACGGGTGGTTGGTGAAGTTCTTGCCGTACGTCTTGAGGGCCTTCGGCGACATCACCATGCCGGAGCGGTCCGCGAGGACGGCGGTGAGCGGGACGTACGGCTGCTTGAGGGTGAGCTTCACCTCGTACGGGCCGGTGGCCACGGCGCTGTCGAGCGGGGCGAGTTCGGTGGCGCGTGCGGAACCGGGCAGGTCGCGGTGGCGCAGCAGCGAGGTCACGACGGCGGCGGCGTCGAGCTTCGTGCCGTCGCTGAACCGCGCGTCCTTGCGGACGCTGAAGGTGACCGTACGGCCGTCGGGCGAGGTCTTGGGCAGGGCGGTGGCGAGCTGGGGGACGACCGTGCCCTTCTGGTCGACGTCGTAGAGCTTCTCGCACATGCCCGCGAAGACCGTGCGGCCCACCAGGGTCTGCGCGAGCGAGGGATCGAGCTTGTCGGGATCGGCGTTGAGCGCGACGGTGAGGGTGCCTCCGTCGCGTACGGGGCGGTCGTCGGCCATGCGCTCCCCGCCGACCTCGGTCGCCGAGGACTGCAGGGAGCCGCAGCCCGCCGTTGTGGACAACACCAGGACGACTGCCGTCAGGGCAACGGCTGTTCGGCGCACGAGGAGAGACCTCCGACAGGGGGATGCGGCGATCGGGAATACCGCAGAACGTATTTCGCATACATTCGGCGATCAAGGGGTGAGGGCCGCTGGCATGCGGGAACCGTGTGAAGTTTGAATGTCGGGGCCCGACATAAGGGTGCACGCTACACACATCGCTCCACCGGTGGCGCACTGACAAGGCGCCGGAGCGCGGGGAGCGCCGCCGCCCGGTGCGCGTGGCGGCGCGCGTGGCGGCGTGCATGGCGGCATGCGTGGTGGCGTGCGCTTCAGGTTCGGCGACGCGCAGGCCGCCGAATGCGTCGCGTTGCCGCGCGTACCGACCAGGCGGATGGCACGATGGCCGCCATGACCACCGGGCCCGCCTTCCGCCTCGCGCGCTCCGCGATCTTCGCGGCGGTGTGTGTGGCGACCACCGGCCTGGGCCATGCGCTGATGTCCGGCGACACGTTGCCGGGCCGGGCCGTCGGGTCTGCGTTCGCCGCCGTCGTCCTCGCCGCGTGGTTCCTGACCGGCCGCGAACGCGGGGCTGCCGTGGTGAGCGGAGCGACCGTGGTCACCCAGATCGCGCTGCACCTGGCCTTCACCCTGTCCTCGTCGTCGTCCTCTTCGGCGATGGCAGGCCTTGGAGTCATGGCGCAGACGCACCACTTGCACCACGACATGGACCCGGCGTCGACGGCGTCGGGTCACCTGCACATGGCGTTCGGCCACGGCACGTCCCTCGGGATGGTGCTTGCCCACGCCCTCGCCGGGCTGCTGTGCGGAGTGTGGCTGTGGCGGGGGGAGGCCGCGGCGTTCCGCCTCGGCCGGGCCCTGACGGTGTTCCTCTTCGCTCCGCTGGAGCTGGCCGCAAGCGTGTTCACGGCCACGTCGGTCGGCCAGGCTCCCGCCTCCGTACGGCCGTTCCCCCGCGCCGGCCACCGACTGCGCCGACTGCTGCTGCAACACGCCGTCTCGCGGAGGGGCCCGCCGGTACGTCCGGTCTGCGTCTGACACCACCCGCCCCGGCCACGGCCGGTGACGCGGTGACCCGTGAAGCGGTGACCGTCGACCGGTGAAGCGTTGACGTACCTGAGTACCGGCGCGTGTTCGCCGCCCGCCGAAACGGACTCGTGCCCGCGCACCGGTTCCGTCCGCTCACGAACGACCGTTTGCGATGAGCCCTGCCCTCGGATGCCCCATCCACACCCCCAGAACCGACACGGAGGTTGAACCATGACAGCCATTAACGACATCAGCGGCCTTGAGCCGATCGCCGCGTTCTGCGGCAACTGCAACTGCGGCTGCCCGCAGCTGTACGTCGACCCGAACGCTCCCGCCGATCGCCGAGTCGTCCTCACGGACGACTTCGGGCAGCGCGTGCAGATGAGCGCGGACCAGTTCGGCTCGCTGGTCGACGAGGCCAAATCGGGCGCGCTGGACGGCGTACTGAAGGCCTGACAGGCCTGAACGGAACGGCGCGGCGGTGTGCTGCGAAGCTCACCGCCGCGCCGCGGCGCCCGCCCCGACAGGTGTGAGGTGTCGGCAGCGGGTGATCAGTCCTCGGCCATGTGCCAGGCCGTCGTGCCGAGTTCTCCCTCAGGCCCGATGTCCAGGTGCTCGGTCAGCCGTACGGTCGCGGGGTCGTCGCCCGCCGCGGGTGCGATCCGCAGAAACATGCCGGTCCCGGCTCCCATGCGCCAGACCAGGTTCGTCTGCGCCGACTCGCCGGGGTCCAGGGTCAGCGGCGCGGGTTCCGGGGCGTCCGGTGGAGCCATGGGGATGGAGTCGGTTCCCTGGACGGTCTTCACCCCGTCCATGACCGTGCCGTTCTCGTCCAGGACTCGGACGGACGGATAGCCGTTCAGAAGGAACGGCTGCTCACCGCAGTTGGTGAGTGTCACCGTCTGGGCACGCAGTCCCATGGCGGCGTTCACCGGGCCCGCCCAGATCCGCACACCCGAGGCGGGACAGGCCGACTCGTCCTGGACGGACCCACCCGGGGACGGCGTCCACCCCGGCGGCCGTGCCGGGACGGGCGACCCTACCGGGGCGGTCGGCGCGGACGAGGTCACGGACGGCTCGGGCCTGCGCTCGGGATTCCGCTCGCGCTCCAGCTCGGCCGACAGACCGCACCCGCTCGCCGCGATCGCCGACAGAGCGGTGACGACGGCGAACAGGACCGGTCGTATCCGCATCCCCTCGTACCCCCGTATCGCGGTCACGCGCTGATCCATCGCAGCCACGCGCCGATCCATCGCAGTCACCCGCCCATCACCAAAGGCACGCGCAGATCATCGCACGCGTCTTCGATCGGAGCGGCCGAACCGCGATCGCCGAAGTGACCGACGATCGCCTTGTCCGGGCCGGATCCCCCGGGCGACCGTGAAGAGCATGAGCGTCGCCGACCGTACGCACATTCCCGTACCCGAACCCGACCTGACCGAGGCGGAGTTGGTCGAACGGGCCGTGGCACTGCGGCCTGTCCTGCTGGAACGCCAGGAGGAGACCGAGCGACTGACCCACTATCCATCTGCCACCCACGAGGACTTCCTGCGGGCCGGCTTCTACCGCACCCTGCAGCCGCGCCGCTACGGCGGCTACGAGTTCGGCCTGCCCACCTTCTACCGCGTCGTCGTCGAGATCTCGCGCGGCTGCCCGTCGGCGGGCTGGGCGCTGTCCCTGGTCTCCGCCCATGTGCTGCAGGTCGCCTCGCTGTTCGGCGAGGAGGTGCAGACGGAGGTCTTCGGCGCGGACGGCGAGTTCCGTGCCGCGTCCACCGTCATGCCGATCGGTGTCGCCCAGCCGGACGGCGACGACCACTACGTCGTCGACGGCACCTGGCCGTACTCCTCGGGCGCGCCCTACTCCACGCACTACGTCGGCCAGACCCTGCTCGCCCCCGAGAAGGAGGGCGATCCTCCGGGCCCCATGCTGCTCTTCGTGGCGCCGCGGTCCGCGTGGACCGTGCTCGACGACTGGCACGGCACGCTCGGCCTGCGTGGCACCGGCTCCAACAGCATCCGCATCGACCGCGGCCGGATCCCCGCCCGCCTGACGCTTCCGGCGAGCCTGCTCGACCTGCCCGTCGAGGGCGGCACCCCCGGTTCCCGGCTGCACGGAAACCCCCTGTACGCGGGTCGGGCGGTCAGCTTCTTCCACGGCGAGCTGGCCTCCTTCATGGTGGGCACCGCCTACGCGGCCGCCGACGAGTACGCGGCGATCATCTCGAGCCGTCCCCTTGCCACCGACCCGGAGCGCACCCGCGCGGACCTGCCCGACTACCAGCGTTACCTGGGCCAGGCGCTCGCCAAGATCTCCACGGCGGAGGCGGCCGTGCGCAGTGCGGCCGAGGAGTACATGGAGGTCTGCCGGCGCAACACCTCGGGCGAGGCCCCCTTCACCATGGCCGAGGACGACCGGCTCGCGGCCGTGTTCCTCACCGCAGCACAGCTCGCCTGGGAGGCGCTCCACGACATCCTCTACCGGACGGCCGGCTCCCAGCACGCCCGCGACGGAGCCCGCATGCAGCGGTACTTCCGCGACGGGGCGACCTATCTGAGCCATGTCGCGCCGAACATGGCCGATCCGCTGGCCCAGCGCATCGGCTCGGCCCGCGTGGGCCTGCCGTTCGACCACATACCCCTGGTGAGGTGACCCGCGGCCTTCTTGGGGCAACGGCGTCGGTCACGACCAGACCTCATGGCCGGCAGCGGTGCAGCTCGGGGACGCACTCACGATCCCTCGCCGCGAGACGCCTCCCCTGTCATGCGCGCCGCCCCACGCTCACCAGATGGCCGCTGATGCCCAGCAGGGTGGGTTCCGACTCGATGCGCCGCGTCGCCGCGAGTACGGCTTCGCGGCGGTCCTCGTCGTCCAGCCACTCCTCGACGCCGCCCATCAGCCAGGCGGCGCCCTCCAGGCCGTACTGCCCCACGGGCACGAGCCCCGCGTCGGTGAACTCGCCCGGGACCTCGGCCGGGTCGGCGAAGTAGGCGGTGGTGAAGAGCGCGTCCTCGCCGCCGGCGCCGTGCCGTCCGTCGGTGGCGTATGCGTCGGTGCGGGCGCGGTGGAGCGGGTGGAAGTAACGCTCCTCACGGAGCACGTCGTGCAGGCCCGCATAGCGGTTGATGGTGGCGGCGGCCACAAGGCCGCCGGGACGGACGGCCCGCCGGGCCTCGGCGAGTGCGCACACCCGATCCGCGCGCTCCGGCAGGTGGTAGAGGGGGCCGAGCAGCAGCACCACGTCGTAGGCGTCATCGTCGGCGGGCAGTTGGCGCGCGTCTCCGAAGCGGGCGCTGACGCCCGGCAGCCGGTCCGCCTGCTCCACATGGAGCGGCACGGGGTCGATCAGGTCGACCGCGTACCCGTCGCGGGCCAGCCACTCCGCGTGGACGCCGCTGCCACCGCCGACGTCGAGGACGCGCGCGGGAGGTTCGGGAAGGTGCCGCCGCAGCACTTCCTGGGTGCGCCAGAACTCGAGTCGGCCGACGCCCCGTCTGAGACGTGTGTCCTCTTTGCCCTGGGCGTAGTAGGCGAGGATCTCTTCGCGTACGGAGGGCGGTTGCGTCATGGCACCAGGCTGCTGAACAGGCGCGAAGGCACGCAACTGGTTTCGCGGGCCGTGCAGCGCGGGCCGTGCCCGTCCGCCGCACGGTTCAAGCGACGCTCGGCACGATGCCGAGCACGGGACAAACGGGACGCCCTTGTCGCCGCACACACAGTCGCCCTGTCGCCGCACACAGACTCGTGTGAAACTGTCGTCGCGTCCGCAGTGTGGGCCGAGCCCTCGGTGCGGTCGCCCCGTCTGCCACCGACCCCCGAGAAGTGACCCGTGCGTCCTCTTCCTCTGCCGCTCACTCTCACGGCGCGCCTGCTGCCGGTCGTGATCCTCGCCGTCACGGGCTGGGCCTGGACGTCCGACCCCGGCGCCTCGTCCGCCGAACGCACCGACGCGTCGTCGGGCTCCGGAGCGACGCCCTCGGCGTCGGCGACCGCGGTGGCGGTGCAGACGTACCGCACGTCTCCCGCACCCTGCGACAGCATGTCGGACAAAACAATCAAGTCGCTTGTTCCGGGCGCCAAGACGGCGGGCAAGGAGCTCGCCTCGACCGACAAGTCGGTGCGCCGCACCTGTGCGTGGAACGCGCTCAAGGGCTACGACTACCGCTGGCTCGACGTCACCTTCGAGATCAAGGACGACGACGCGGCGGCCCAGAAGGCCTACAAGCAGCGCATCGCCGAGAAGAGCGGCGGAGGGGCGGTCCCCGGTCTCGGCGACACGGCCTACTCCGTCGTGAACCTCACCACCGAGGACAAGCAGGAGACCCGCGAGGGGGTGGTGATCGTCAGCGCGTCCAACGCACTGGTGGTCGTCACCTACAACGGCAGCGACTTCGAGACGAAGAAGGCGCCCAGTACGGACGAGATCAACAAGGGTGCCATCAAAGCGGCCAAGGACGCGGTGGCCGCGCTGGAGGACGGCCGGCAGAACTGACCGTCCTCCACGACGGAATGCCTCACACGTCGGCCCGCTCCCGTCCGCGCCCGGCCATCAGCATCACGTACAGCACCAGCGCCGACGCCAGACCGATCGCCCAGCCGTAGTCCGCGAGGGGCTTGAGGAACGGGATCAGGCCGTCCACCGGGAAGGGCCCCTGCTTCACGCCCTGCGCGTCGACGGTGGAGTAGGACCCGCCGACCGCCAGCACGCCGCCGATCGCGAAGGCCACGATCGCGCGCCAGTTGAAGCCGGACGCGTACCAGTACCGGCCCTCGCTCTTGTAGAGATCGGCGAGGTGCAGGACCGTGCGGCGCACGATCCAGTAGTCGGCGATGAGGATGCCCGCCACCGTGCCGAGGAGACCGCCGACCACACCGAGCCAGGTGAAGATGTAGAACTCGGGCGTCGAGATCAGCTTCCACGGGAAGATCAGCACACCGATGACGCCGGTGATCAGCGCGCCCGTACGGAAGTTGATGAGCTTCGGGGCGAGGTTGGCCAGGTCGTACGCCGGGGAGACCACGTTGGCCGCGATGTTCACCGAGATGGTGGCGACCAGCACGGTGATGAGCGCGAAGAGCAGGCCGAAGACGTTGTCGGCCTTGGCGGCCAGCGTCACCGGGTCCCAGATCGCCTCGCCGTACACCGCCTCCGAACCGGAGGTGACCAGCACCGCGAGGACCGCGAACAGCGTCATGGTGGTGGGCAGACCCAGGGACTGGCCCCAGATCTGGGCGCGCTGGCCGGCGCCGAAGCGGGTGAAGTCGGGGATGTTCAGCGACAGGGTGGACCAGAAGCCGATCATGCCCATGAGCGAGGGGAAGAAGACCGGCCAGAAGTCGGCGCCCCAGCCCAGCTTCGACGGCTGGTCGAGCAGGTGGCCGAAGCCGTCCGCCTTGACGGCGATCCAGATCAGCAGCACGAACGCGCCGGCGATGACGAACGGTGCTGCCCAGTTCTCGAAGTGCCGCAGGAAGTCCATGCCCCGGTAGATGATGGCGATCTGCAGGGCCCAGAAGAGGATGAAGCAGAGCCACAGCGGCCACGGGTTGCCCGCGATCTGCCCGGCCTTCTCCCACTCGCCGCCGGTGAGCTTGGAGCCGAGGGCGAAGATGCCGCTGCCGCCGATCCACGTCTGGATGCCGAACCAGCCGCAGGCGACCCCGGCCCGGATCAGCGCCGGGATGTTGGCGCCGCGCACACCGAAGGATGCGCGGGCGAGGACCGGGAACGGGATGCCGTACTTCGGGCCCGCATGCCCCGTGGCCAGCATCGGCAGCAGCACGATGATGTTGGCCAGGGCGATCGTGAAGACCGCCTGCTTCCAGTCCATGCCGAGGGCCACCAGACCGGACGCCAGGGTCCAGCTGGGAATGCAGTGGGCCATCGAGATCCACAGGGCGGCGAAGTTGTACGTCGTCCACTTTCGCTCGGCCAGCGGGACAGGGCGCAGGTCGTCGTTGGCGAAGGGGCTGTTCTCGGGGTAGGCGCCGGGGCTTATCTCTACGCGGCCGTCGGCGGCCGTGATCTGCGAGGCCGCATACTGCGCGGCGTGCTGTGGCGGCGGACCCGTGGGGACGGTTTCGGTCATGAGCAGGCCAATCAGTGAAGGGGTGTAGGGAGAGGCCGTGCGGGAGTAGGGCGGGCTACAGGGTCACCCGGCGCGAAGCGCCGGAATGACCGCAGACCCATACGCATCGATGACGCGTTCCTGCGCATCATGCATGTCGTACACCGCGAACTGATCGACCCCCAGCTCCCGAAGCGCCTTCATCTTCTCGACGTGCTTCTCGACCGGTCCGATCACACAGAACCGGTCGACGATCTCGTCGGGGACGAACGCGGTGTCGGGGTTGTCGGCCCGACCGTGGTGCGAGTAGTCGTAGCCTTCGCGGGCCTTGATGTAGTCGGTCAGTTCGTGCGGCACCATGCCGGAGTCCGAGCCGTACTTGGACACGAGGTCGGCGACGTGGTTGCCGACCATGCCGCCGAACCAGCGGCACTGGTCGCGGGCGTGGGCAAGCGCCTCCGGGGAGTCGTCCTCGGTGACGTACGCGGGTGCGGCGACGCAGATCGTGACGTCGGACGGGTCGCGACCGGCCGCGACGGCCGCGTCCTTGACCGCCTTCACCATCCACTCGGTGAGGAACGGGTCGGCGAGCTGCAGGATGAAGCCGTCGGCCTCCTCACCGGTCATCTTGAGCGCCTTCGGGCCGTACGCGGCCATCCATACGGGAAGGTGTGCGTCCTCCTTCGCCCAGGGGAACCTGATGACCGTGCCGCCGCCCAGGTCGGCCTCCTGGCCGGACCCCAGTGCCCGGATCACCTTCATCGCCTCGCTGATCCGGGCCAGGGTGTTCGGCTTGCGGCCCGCCACGCGCATCGCGGAGTCGCCGCGGCCGATGCCGCACACGGTGCGGTTGCCGTACATGTCGTTGAGGGTCGCGAAGGTGGAGGCGGTGACCTCCCAGGTGCGGGTGCCGGGGTTGGTGACCATCGGGCCGACGGTCAGCTTCTGGGTGTTGGCGAGGATCTGGCTGTAGATGACGAAGGGCTCCTGCCACAGCACGCAGGAGTCGAAGGTCCAGCCGTAGGTGAAGCCGTTGCGCTCGGCGCGCTTCATCAGGCTGATGACGCGGGAAGCAGGGGGGTCGGTCTGCAGGACGAGTCCGAAGTCCATGGGCGGCACTCCTTGGTGCGCAGTGTGCTCAGTGTGCTCAGGTGAGGTACTGACAGGTGGAGCGGGGGGTGTAGACGCCGTGTCCGGCACGTCCGGTGAACTCCCGCTCGGTGATGACGAGTTCGCCCCGGGACAGCACGGTCTCGACGCGTCCGGTGATCCGTTTGCCCTCGTACGCCGAGTAGTCGACGTTCATGTGGTGCGTCTCGGCGGAGACGATCTGCTCGGCATGCGGGTCGTAGATGACGACGTCCGCGTCCGCGCCCGGCGCGATCGTGCCCTTCTTCGGATAGAGGCCGAACATCCGGGCCGGAGTCGCGCAGGCGATCTCGATCCAGCGCCGACGCGTGATGTGGCCGTCGACGACGGCCTGGTGGAGCAGGTCCATACGGTTCTCGACGCCCGGCAGACCGTTGGGGATCTTGGAGAAGTCGCCGCGGCCGAGCTCCTTCTGGCCGACGAAGCAGAACGGGCAGTGGTCGGTGGAGACGACCTGGAGGTCGTTCGTCCTGAGGCCCCGCCACAGGTACTTCTGGTGCTCCTTGGGCCGCAGCGGCGTGGAACACACGTACTTGGAGCCCTCGAAGTCGGGCTCCGCGAGGTTGTCCGTGGACAGGAACAAGTACTGCGGGCAGGTCTCACCGAACACGTTCAGGCCCTCGTCGCGCGCCTTGGCCAGCTCGGCGACCGCCTCCATGGCCGAGACGTGCACGACGTACAGCGGGGCACCCGCGACCTGCGCGAGCTTGATGGCGCGGTGGGTGGCCTCGGCCTCGAGGAGCGCCTTGCGGACCTCGCCGTGGTAGCGCGGATCCGTCTCGCCCCGGGCCAAGGCCTGCTGCACCAGCACGTCGATCGCGATGCCGTTCTCGGCGTGCATCATGATCAGCCCGCCGTTCTCGGCGGAGCGCTGCATGGCCCGCAGGATCTGGCCGTCGTCGCTGTAGAAGACACCCGGGTACGCCATGAACTGCTTGAAGGAGGTCACGCCCTCCTCCACCAGCAGATCCATCTCCTTCAACGTGTCGTCGTTCACGTCGGAGACGATCATGTGGAAGCCGTAGTCGATCGCGCAGTTGCCGTCGGCCTTCGCGTACCAGGTGTCGAGCCCCTCGCGCAGGGAGTGGCCGACGCTCTGCACCGCGAAGTCGATGATCGTGGTGGTGCCGCCCCAGGCGGCGGCCCGGGTGCCGGTCTCGAACGTGTCGGAGGCGAAGGTGCCGCCGAACGGCAGCTCCATGTGGGTGTGCGCGTCGACGCCGCCCGGGATGACGTACTTCCCGGTGGCGTCGATGGTGCGGTCGGCCGTCCAGGCCTCGGCGGCCGGGGTTCCGTGGGCGGCGAGGGCGGCGATGCGGCCGTCCTCGATCAGGACATCGGCATGGATCTCGTCGGCGGCGGTGATGACGAGGCCACCGCGGACGACGGTACGGCTGCTCATGATCGATCCCTCGTTTCCTCGTAGGGAAGCTGGTCCCGCGGGCCCGGTACCCCGAAGACCGGGCCCGCGGAGTGCACATCGCTCAGGACCTGCTCACGGCGCGGTCAGCGGCGTGTACGCGCCCGGGGCCCGGTCGCGGTAGAACTGCCAGCGGTCGCGGACCTCGCGGAGCTTGGCCATGTCCAGGTCGCGGACCACGAGTTCGGTGTCCTTGTCGCTGGCGACCTCCCCGACGAACTGCGCCTCCGGGTCCACGAAGTACGAGGTCCCGTAGAAGTCGTTGTCGCCCAGCTCCTCCACGCCCACGCGGTTGATCGCGCCCACGAAGTACTCGTTGGCGACGGCCGCGGCCGGCTGCTCCAGCTGCCACAGGTATGCGGACAGGCCGCGCGAGGTGGCCGACGGGTTGAAGACGATCTCGGCGCCCGCGAGACCCAGCGCGCGCCAGCCCTCCGGGAAGTGCCGGTCGTAGCAGATGTACACGCCGATCTTGCCCGCCGCCGTCTCGAAGACGGGCCAGTCGGAGTGGCCCGGACGGAAGTAGAACTTCTCCCAGAAGCCCTGGACCTGCGGGATGTGCGTCTTGCGGTACTTGCCGAGGTACGAGCCGTCGGCGTCGATCACCGCCGCGGTGTTGTAGAGGACGCCGGGCTGCTCCTCCTCGTACATCGGCAGGATCAGGACGATGCCCAGCTCCCTGGCGAGCACCTGGAACCGCTTCACGATCGGGCCGTCCGGGATCTGCTCGGCGTACTCGTAGAACTTCTTGTCCTGGACCTGGCAGAAGTACGGCCCGTAGAACAGCTCCTGGAAGCACAGGACCTGTGCGCCCTGCGCGGCTGCGTCGCGGGCCGCCTGCTCGTGGACCTGGATCATCGACTCCTTGTCGCCGGTCCAGGCGGTCTGGAAGACGGCGGCGCGGACCACTCTGCTCATCGGGACCTCCGGTCGCTCGGTGTGCCGTGAGCCTAGAAAGCCCGGCGAGCGCCTCGGAGTTGCACCGTGTCACGTCTGCGGCGGGATGGCGTTCCACCGTGTCACCCGTGTTCAGGCCGTCGACCCCCGCCTGTTCCGGACGCTTTGCCGTGCTGTTTCCGCCGTGTGCCGCCGCCCTGTTTCCACCGTGTGCCGCCGCGCTGTGTGCCATGGCGTCACCTCCGCTGGGCGTCGTGCGCGAGCAGCGCGATGTGGAGGGACGCGGCCTGCTCGAAGTCGTCGAGGTCGACGCCGAGCCGGGCCTCGATGGCCTCCAGCCTGCGGTACAGAGCGGGCCTGCTGACGTGGTGGAGCTGGGCGGTCAGCGACTTGTTGCGCCCGGTCGCGAGATACGTCCGCAGCACGGGCAGCAGGTCCGGGTCGCCGTCTCCGCCGCCGCAGAGCAGCCCGTCGAGCTCGCGCTCCGCGAAGGCCTGCACGTGCGGGTCGTCCCGCAGCAGCCGGACGAGTCCGCGCAGCCGCACGTCGCGCAGCCGCACCAGGACGGGGAGGTCCTGGTCGACGGGCGTGTCCGCGGTGGCCTCGGCGACGTGCAGCGCCTCGCGCAGTCCGGCGGGCACGTCCTCCCAGGCGGTACGGGGCGCTGCCGCGGCGACGACCGGGCGGCTCCCGCCGCCGGTGCGCAGGCGGGCGGCGAAGTGCACGGCCAGGGCGTCGGCGTCCTGGTCGCGGGCGAGGCTCAGCAGCACGGCGGTGAACCCGTCGGCCAGCTCGGCGACCAGCCCGGGCATCCCCAACAGCCGGAGAACACGGCCCAGTCGGCCGGAGTCGCCGTCCCGTACCACCAGCGGCACGAAGGTGCGCCGGTTGACCGGCAGCCCGGCGGCGCGCGCCCGGGGCAGCAGCTGGCGGGCCGGTACGACGCCGGAGAGCACGTCGGTCAGCAGGCTCTGCGCGGACTGCTCCTCCCAGGCGGCGACGGTGCCGCCGAGCAGGCGGTGCAGGACGAGGGCCTCGGCGCCGCGGTCGGCGAGCAGCCGGCCGGTCTCGATGTCGCCTCGGTAGCCGCACAGCATCAGCCGGCCCCACTGCTCGCCGCGTCCGCCAATGTCGGCGCGGATCCAGCCGTCGCCCTCGTTGCCGCCCGCCTGGCGCGCTATGCGCTCCCAGTCGCGCAGCACGTCGTCCACCGCGGACCGCTCCCCCGCCGTGGCGAGGACGCGGTGGGCGAGGTTGGTGAGGACGACGGGGCAGGCGCTGTGACCTGCGATCTCGTCGAGCAGCCGCTGCAGCGGGGCGCCAGACGTGATGAGTCCGGTCAGTGCGGTGCGCACGGCCTCGGAGAGACTTACGGCCGCGAACTTCCGCCGTACCAGGCGGGACTGCACCTCCTCGGTGAGCTCCGCGAACGGGAAAGGCCGGTGCAGCACCACCATCGGCATCCCGCACCGCTCGGCGGCCCGCCGCATGGACTCGGGCGGGGCGGGGAAGGCCCGGCCGAGTCCGAGGACGACGGCCGCGGCCTCGGCGCGGTCCAGCGACCGGATGTACTCGGTCTGGATCCGGGCGTCCCCCGCGAGCAGCACACCCGTCGTCAGCACCATCTCGCCGCCGTTGAGCATCACGCCGACGTCGGCGGCCTCGGCGACGTGCACCCAGCGCACCGGCCGGTCGAGCTGCCCGGCCCCCGCGACCACCTCCGGCTCCCCCGCCGCGACCCGCTCCAGGGCGAGGATCTGGCGTACGGACAGGGCCGGTTCGGGAGCCGGGACGGCGGTGGTGACGGTCATGGCGACCCCTCCATGCGGCCAGGGGGTGTCTTGCTAACAGACGCTGCGCAGGGCCCGTTCGAGGATCGCGGCGCCTTCTTCCGCCTCCGCGACGGTGAGCGAGAGCGGCGGGGCGATACGCAGCACGCTGGTGCTGTGGCCCCCGCCCTTGCCGATGAGCAGCCCGCCCGCGCGGGCCTCCTCGAGCACGGCGGCGGCCGCCTCCAGGTTCGCCTCGTCGGTGCCGGGCTTCACCAGCTCGATGCCGATCATCAGGCCGCGGCCGCGCACCTCGCGTACGACGGGCAGCTGGGCGCAGATGCCGCGCAGCCGCTCGATGAGCAGGCCGCCGACGCGCCGGGCGTTGCCCTGGAGGTCGTGCTCCAGGAGGTACGCGAGGTTGGCGAGGCCCGCGGCCATGGTGACCGGCGAGCCGCCGAAGGTCGAGATGGAGTTGGCGTCCAGGGAGTTCATGACCTCGGCGCGGGCCACGACGCCGCCGATGGACATGCCGTTGCCGATGCCCTTGGCGAAGGTGAGGATGTCGGGCGGCCCGGCCTGCCCGTGGGCCTGCCAGCCCCAGAAGTGGTCGCCCGTGCGGCCCCAGCCGGTCTGCACCTCGTCGGCGATCCACAGGATGCCGTGGCGCTGCAGGACCTGGCGGAAGGCCGCGTAGAGCCCGTCGGGCGGGGACGTGAAGCCGCCGACGCCCTGGATGGGTTCGGCGATCAGCGCGGCCACTCCCCCACGGGTCTGCCCGAGCATGTCCTCCAGGTCGGCGACGCAGGCGGCGATGAACTCGTCGTCGCTCAGCTGCGCGAACGGCCCGCGACCGCGGACACCGCCTTGGACGTAGAGGGTCCCCAGCGGCGAGAGGCTGGTCGGGGACCAGCCGCGGTTGCCGGTGATGCCGATCGAGCTGAACGAGCGGCCGTGGTAGCTGTTGCGCATCGCCAGGATCTGGTTGGAGCGGCGGTACGTGGTGGCCAGCAGCAGGGCCGTGTCGTTGGCCTCCGTGCCCGATGTGGTGAAGAAGACGCGGGCGTCGGGGATGCCGGAGAGGGCCGCGATGCGCTCGGCGAGCTCGATCATCGGCCGGTTGAGATAGAGCGTCGAGGAGTGGATGATCCGCCCGGCCTGCTCGCTGACGGCCTTGGTGACCTCGGGCAGCGCGTGCGCGGTCATCGTGGTGAGGATGCCGCCGAAGAAGTCGAGGTACTTGTTGCCCTCGGCGTCCCAGACGTGCCGGCCCTCGCCGTGCGTGATCTCGATCGGGTCGTCGTAGTAGAGGGCCAGCCAGTCGGGGAGGACGGCGCGGTGGCGGTCGTAGAGGTCTTTCACGGCTGTACCAGTCCTTCGTACGCGTCGGGTCGGCGGTCCCGGTAGAACGCCCACTGGTTGCGTACCTCGTCGATCAGGTCGAAGTCGAGATCGCGGACGACGAGTTCCTCGGTCTTGTCGCTCGCGGTCTCGCCGACGAACTGGCCGCGCGGGTCGACGAAGTAGCTCGTCCCGTAGAAGTCGTTGTCGCCGTACTCCTCCTGGCCGACGCGGTTGATCGCGGCGATGAAGTACTCGTTGGCGACGGCGGCCGCGGGCTGCTCCAGCTGCCACAGATACGCCGACAAGCCGCGCGATGTGGCCGAGGGGTTGTAGACCAGCTGGGCGCCGTTCAGCCCGAGCTGCCGCCAGCCCTCCGGGAAGTGCCGGTCGTAGCAGATATAGACGCCGACCTTGCCCACCGCCGTGTCGAAGACGGGCCAGCCGAGGTTCCCCGGCTTGAAGTAGTACTTCTCCCAGAAGCCCTTGACCTGCGGGATGTGGTGCTTGCGGTACTTGCCGAGATACGAGCCGTCGGCGTCGATCACCGCCGCGGTGTTGAAGTAGAACCCTGACTGCTCCACCTCGAAGACCGGGACGACGATCACCATGCCGGTCTCGCGCGCGAGGTCCTGCATACGACGCACCGTGGGGCCGTCCGGCACGGGCTCGGCCCAGCGGTAGTGCTCGGCCTCCTGCACCTGGCAGAAATAGGGGGCGTTGAAGACCTCCTGGAACCCGATGATCTTGGCCCCTTGGCGGGCCGCATCCCGTGCGTGCTCCTCATGCTTGGCGATCATGGATTTGGTGTCGCCGGTCCAGGTCGCCTGGACCAGTGCGGCGCGTACGACGTTGGCCATGAGCTGCTCCTTCGACGGGAACGTCAGAGAGCCTCTACGCCCGTAGAAACAGGGTGTAGAGGCCGAAAGTAAGCCGCGTCGGGGAGCTGGGCAAGACCATAGCCGTTAACCCGCTGAGTCGATCATGTTTCGCACCCGAGCGGGTGAGACATGGGCGGGCCGAGGGCGATCCCTGTGCGCGTGCCCGAACACGTGCGTGCTTACGCGCTCACGCGCTCAGTCCGGCCACCCGGAGTGCGTGCAGGAGGTCCCAGTGCCGCTCGTCGGACACTCCCCGGGCCGCGTCCAGGAGCAGCGGCACCAGCCGCTCCGGATCGCTCCCGGCGCTGCGGGCCGCCTCCTCGGGGGTGCGGACCCGGACGTACGCGTCGAGCAGGACGTGGGCCGCGCGGTGCCGGCCCTCGTCGACGAGCCCGATGACGGCGTCGCCGATCTCCCGGGCGGGCCGCACCACGCCCTGGCGCAGGATCTGGTCGCTGTCCGAGGTGCGGCCCGCGGCGGACAGGGCGTCCGCCGCGGCGACGAGCCGGTCGGGCGGCAGTGACGCGGTCTCCCACAGCAGCGTGGCCCAGTCGGCGCCGAGTCCGGCGTGGTGCAGCTCGGCGGCGAGCAGCGGGAAGCAGGCGGCCGGCCAGTACGCGGCCTCGACGAGCATGGCGTGGGCCTCTCCGCTGCGGCCCTCCGCCCGCAGCCGCACCAGTTTCTCGACGGCGCCCGAGACGGCACGGCGCGCCTCGGCGTCGAGCGGCTGGGCCTGCTGCGCATGTTCTGAGTCCTGGGCGGCTCCGGCGAACCGGGCGCCGCGGGGATTCCCGTCGGTCGCCGCCGGTGCGGGCATCACCGGCAGGGGCATCGCGGGCGCGGCGGCGGCCTCCGGCTCCGCCTCGATCCCGGCGAACCGGGCGCTGCCGCGTCGGCGTTTGGCACGGTTCGCGGCTTTGCGGTTCTCGGCTTTGCGGGGACCGGCTTCGCGCGGTGCGAACTCGCTGCCGTTCTCGGCTTGCCCGGCCTCGGAGGGGCGGTTCGCGGATGGGCGAACAGAGTCGTCCTGCCCGGTGTCATCCCCGGGAGTTGTACGGCCGTTCCCGGCGGCCCCAGCGGCGTAAGGCCCTGCGGACGCGGAACCGCCGTCACCGGCGCCGGGACCGTATCCGCCGGCGGCCGCTCGGTCCGGGGCCGCGGACGCGTAGGCACCCGCGGACGGGCCGACCGCCGAAGACCCGCCGAACGGGGACTCCTCGCCCTCCGGGCGGAACCAGTCGTCGGGGGCGATGGTCCGGCCTGCGGCGACCGAAGGGCCCGCACCACCCGGCCGCGCGGGCCCCGCCGGGCTCTCCGGTGCGGCCGACGGGTCGACGGGCGCCGCCGGCCCCGGCACCTGGCCGTCCGGGGTGAAGGACTCTGCGCCACTCCACAGGCGGTCCAGCGTGGCCATCCGGGAGCGTAGTTCGGCGCAGCGCGCGGTCGCGCGCTCGTGGTCGTCGCGCGCCCAGGCGAGGTCGAGCCGGAGGCCCTCGGCCTCATCCGGCGACGTGGCCTCGTGCAGCAGCCTGCCCAGCTCCGCCTGACGCTCTGCGGCGTACCGCTGCTCCCTGAGCATGACGTCGAGCCGGTCGCCGAGCGCCTCACGGCCGCCGGGCCTGGCGTCGTATGCGGCGAGTGACGCGGCGTGCAGGCTGCGCGCCTGTACGGTCTCCGGGCCGGCGACCCAGTCGCCGCGCTCCGCGGCGAGGTCCTGGATCAGGGACTCCACGACATCCCAGGGCGGCACCTCCCGGCCGTCCAGGCAGGCCTGCATTCCCTCGGGGTCGCGCTGCCAGAACACGCCGCACCAGCCGGCGTCCTGATCGAGCTGCGTCACGAGCCTTCTCAGGTAGGCCGCGAACTCCCGAACGTGACCCGGGAGTTGTTCCACTGTCATCGAAGCCCGCCCGTATCAGACTGGAGTCTTCCGGTCCGCTAGGAAACACCCGCCGTGTTACAGGAGCGCTACGAGCACTTTGCAGTGCCGCCGCAATGCGCTCCGCGCGGGCTGGGGGGTGGCTGTGCGGTGCGGCTGCGCGGGGCGCGTTGTTCCACCCCGCCGGGGTGCGGGTACTGGGCCAGGGCGCCCGCCGTCGTGGGTTGTGCCCACCCTCCCCCAGCTACCGCTGGGAGGTGCCCCCAGCCCTGCGGAACGATTGCCCACAACGGTGACGGTCGCCCCCCCCGGCCGGTAGCCGCCCGCGTACCGAAGGGGACGTGGCGGGATGTGCGCCCGCAGCGGCTGGCGCAAC
>NZ_LOHS01000125.1 GCF_001642995.1 Streptomyces jeddahensis | reverse complement strand
TCCCAATGACCGTCGAGCTGCACGAGACGGAACCGCCCCTGGACGCCGACGCCTGAGCCGAACCTGGCCATCCCGGTGTCCGCTGCGTCCGGGACCAGGCCGCAGGCCCGCCTCCATGCCGCGCCGCCGCCCGGCGCAAGCGACCCTCTCGTCTGTTGGCGGTGCCTTGCCCAGCGTTCCCCACTTACGCCTTGAGCCAAGTGGCCCAGGTTGGCATGGCGTTAAGCATCATGGCCATCGCCTTCACTGAGTCCCTGAGTGTCTGAGCGAAGCCAGCCTGGTACTCCTGACTCCCACCCCGGTGGCCGCAGGCCATCCACAGCTGCCAAGCCGCCGCTCCCACGCGTCCGGCGAACATACCGGTGAACGCCGACTCATCGACCGCCCCGACTGCCCCTCCCGCAGCGACATACCCGGACAGGCACGCTTCGACGATACGGCGCTCGGGCACTTCCAACCCGCGGCCGAAGCCGGCGAGACCGAAAGCGGTGAAGACCAGTTCCCACCACGGGTCCTGCGCCCCAGCCGCATCGAAGTCCAACAGCACCGGTCCACCGGAGCCGGTCAGAACGTTCTGGTGCCGGATGTCGCGATGCATGACCAACTTGGATCGCCACAACTCCTGCTGATCTTCGACCATGGCCTCGGCCTGCTCCACCGACAGCTTGAAGATGCGGACATGCTCGGCACTGAGGACCTCGAGGCGTTCGGCCTGAGCGAACCACTCCTCCCACTCTCGCTGGGAGTACGACCGGTAGTCGCCATCGACGGTCGGGTCGGCTGGAATCGCGCACCGTGCAAGGTCAGCGACGAGCCCGCCAGCCCATGCCGCCAACGGTTCGGACGTCGGCGCGGTCGGATGCGCACCCTCGACGAAGCGCACCGCACGGGCGTAGACACCGTCCCCGATCGGTCGCCACAGACCCGCTTCTCCCAGAGTTGTCGATTGTGGCTCGGGCATCGCGATACCGATCTCCCACGCGGCGACTTCAAGCGCCCCTGCCTGGGCAGCCATGGGCAGCCAGAAGTCACCCCAGCAGGGGACGATCTTCACCACCCATGAGCCTGAGTCAGTAACGGCCTTCCACACCGGGCTTTGCTCGTCATCCTTGAGCAGCAGCGGGGCATCCAGCAACTGTCCCAACCCGAGCCGCTCGGCCGCCTGTGCCAGGTTCATAGCCAGTCACTCAACCCGCCCGCCACCCCAGCGGCAACCGAATTGTTCGTCCAACCCAACAATCTCAGACCTCCACAACTTGAAACCAGTTCCAATGAGGAACTGAAAGCGTGACCGCTGAATTCCCGGCCATCGACCGTGATAAGAGCCCGCTGCTCGATGCCGGCCGCCGGGAGCTGTCCGCTCCGGCCAGCGATGTCGCCGAAGCCGCCGACCACGTCCTGAGTAGTGGCCCCGGCGACTCGGACCATGCGATAGCCACGCTTCTCCACCACGTTGCCTCGACCTTGGGACCAGCAGGACGTCGCACTTCGCGAACACGCTCTTGCCGTCGCCCGCGCACTCGAGAGCGAGCTGCGCGCGACGATCGACGTGGCGCTCTCGGAGGCCGAGGAGCCAGCCGCCTCGGAGCCCGGGGACGGCCACATGCGGGAGTTTCAGCAGGTCGTGGCGGATCGGGGTGCTGCTCGCCCACGCCGAGACCTCTCTGGTTCACCAAGAGAGGCTTTTCTCCTTCTTCCTCGCGGCGTCGCTCGAACGCTCGGTTCGGACCGGGTGATACGCCAGCGGTGCCTCGCCTTTGGAAACCGGAGCAGGCGTGTCGCCATGGTCATTGAGGTGTCGGTGTGTTGGCACGCAGGAGTGCGGCTCCGAGCGGGGTGAGGGTGTGCAGCACGGATGTTGCGTGTCGGTGGCCGGTGATGAGGCCGGCGTTGCGCAGGGCGGTTGCGTGCTGGCTGGCGGATGGCGCCGAGACCGCTGCCGCGTGGGCGAGTTCGCTGGTGGTGGCTCCGACGGCGGCGGCGCGCAGGACGGCGGCGCGGGTGCGGCCGAACAGGGCTGCCAGGGGTGCGCCGGAGCCGAATTCTTCTGGGAGCGTGGAGGGGTGGGGTTCGTGGTTGAGCGCGTAGAGCAGGATGGGTTCCAGGGTGGTGGCGCCGAAGGTGACGGGGTTTCCCCAGCAGAAGTAGGAGGGGACAAGGAGCAGGCCGCGGCCGCCCAGGTGGAGGTCGCGGTCCTCGGGATAGACCGTGTGCAGGACGGGGCGCCGCCACTGGAGTGTGGGTCCCAGGTTCTGGAGGATGCCCTCGGTTCCGTGGTCGAGCACGGTGCGGGCGCGCGCGGACCGCTCGGCTTCGATGCGGGCGTGGATGCCGGTCGCCGCACGGGGCGATGACGGGTTGTAGTAGGCGCGCATCGCTCGTACCAGGTCCTTGCGCATGTCCGGCTCGGCCAGGCCGGGGGGCCCATGCTGGGGCTCCGCTGGTGCGCTGCAGGATGTTCACCTCGTGAAGGATCCGCTGCTTCGGCGTACTCAGGATGGCTTCCAGCCCGGCATCGAGGCCCGCGGCGGCCTCGGGCGGGATGAGGAAGTCGGGGCAGTAGGCAGCGCGCGGGACCAGCGGTGCAGGACAGTGCGCAAGGTGCGCCCGAGCCCTGCGGAGTGCAGGCGAGGGCCGACACTGCGATGCCAGTCGGCGTAGGCCCAGCGTCCTTGGCGGGATGGGAAACGGTGCAGGCTCGCGCAGATCTCCCACAACAGAACAGGGGCGGACGCGATACGGGTCCGCACCAGGTCGGCATCGGTGAAGTGGATACGGAGCATTCGCTTCCCCCTGTGTGGCCTGGGCTTTTTGGGCAGAGCCAAAAGGCCTGGTTGACCATGCTCGCGTCAGCGATGCTCAGGTTCAAAGCGGCGCGAGGGAAGCGATCCCTTGCGCCTCACGGTCAGCGCACATCGGGGGATTTCATGTTGACAACGGCTGTGTGGCTCCAGCCCGGACGACTGGTCCGCGAGCGTCTCGTCATGAAACGCGTCAAGAGAGCCTTACTGCATACTGCCGTCGTCCTGGTAATGGCCCTCGGCCTGCTGGCCGTCCCGTTCGGCCCGGGTGCACCGCAGGAGGCGCAGGCCGCGACGAGCGCCGGGACGATCTACGGCGAGGACGACGAGCTCCTCGGTTTCGCCAGCTTCAACCCTGGTCTGCACTACTACCACGAGCATGAGGATTCCGATCCCGACGAGCACAACTTCTTCCGGGTGACGGACAGGTGTAACGACGGTGTGGAGCTCCACCTCAGCTGGAGCTCGGCGGGCGACGGCGAATGGCGCCACGGCGACTGCACCGGCTGGCTGCCGTACCGCACGTACACCGTCCACACCCAGCACCAGAGCAAGCCCGACATGGCGGCCATCGCCTGGGCTATGAGCGCCTGGGATGCCGAGGGCGACCGCCAGGGCGGCACGGGCGTGCAGAGCGACTGGCAGGGTTCGTTCTCCGACGACGGGGACGACCTGTACACGCACTCCAGCGTCTACGAGGACGCGTTCACCGACACCAGGGACACCGTGGTCCTCACGGTCATCCCGACGGACAAGGCCACGGGCGTCTACTTGCCCGACACCATCGACGCCTACACCGACCAGATCTGGGACCGCGCGACGGAGAAGACCCCGCTGCCCGCGTCCGTCAGCGCCGACGAGCGGGAGTCGATGTACAAGCAGCTGTGGTGTCACGTGAAGTTCAACCTCGAGGGCATCAAAGGCGGTCACACCTGGGACCTGGAGGCGGCGCATCCGAACGTCAGCTGGGAGCGGGTGAACAACGGCGTCAAGGACCACGGCTGCAACTGGGGCAACCAGGGGGACGGTGGCTGGTTCGACGTGCCGCCCACCGACGGCGGCGGCGACGGCGGTGACGGTCCCGCGGACGCGGCGCCCTCGGTGGACGCCGGCCCGGACGTGTCCGTCGACGAGGGCTCGCAGGTCACCCTCGAAGGCACGGCGGCCGATGACGGCGGCACCCCTGCCACCACCTGGACGTACACCGCAGGTGACGACGTGGACGAGGGCGCGACCTGTACCTTCGCCGATGCCTCCGCCCCGCGCACGACGGTCACCTGCACCGACGACGGTACGTACACGGTGACCCTCACTGCCGACGACGGCGTCAACGCCCCCGTCTCCGACACCGCCACCGTCACGGTCCGCAACGTCGCCCCGACCCTTCAGGTGGCGAAGCCCGCCGACTGGGACGTCCACCGCGTAGAGACCGACGTCCCGGTGAAGGCCTCCTTCACCGACCCCGACAGCAATGACACCCACACCTGCAAGGTGACCTGGGACGACGGCAGCACCTCCACCTTCCCCGCGAAGGACGGCGCCTGCGACACGACCCACGTCTACGACCACGCCGGGATGAACACCCTCACGGTCGAGGTCGCCGACGACGACGGCGGCAAGGACTCCGCCGAGCGCATGGTCGTGGTCTACGACCCGCGCGCGGGCCTCGCCTCCGGCGCCGGAACCCTCCCCGACGGCCTCGCCTTCACCGCCCTGGCCAAGTACCCCTCGGCAGACTCCACGGTGCCCGCCGGAGCGGTCTCCCTCTCCGTCCCCACCGCATCCGGCCGCCAGACGATCGTCTCCACCGAACTCGAGTGGCTGGTGATCACCCCGGATGCCAAGGCCGCCGTCAAGGGCCGCTCCGCGACCCACGGCTTCCTGGGCTACCTTCAGTCGGGCCGCTTCCGCGGCGTGACCTGGCCGCTCTCCCAGGGCAACATCCCGCCTGCCGCGCCCTCGTACGACAGCACTCCGGGCGCCAGCTGGGACCTGGACGAGGCCCAGCCGAAGCAGCTCGCCACGGGCCTGACGGTGATCGACACGGGCTGGCTCCCGGGCCTGCCGTCCCTCCCCGCCCCGCTGGGCACCACTGCGGGCGAACTGCTTGACACCCTGCCCGCCCTCCGCCTGGACCTGCACGGGGACACGGAGGCCTGACCCGCACACCGCACAACGGGCAGCACTCTCGGTAACCGGCGGCTGGCCGGGAGGTCGTGATCGGTGGGATCGGTCGCGGTCTCCCGGCTAGCGCCTGTGGGGCCGATGCGTAACCGCGGTCTGGCCAAGACCAGCCTCCAGCACGAGCTCACCGGCGCCGCGAAGCCGAGATCAGCCGGATGCGCAAGATGCTCGACGCCAGCTGAAGTGAGCCCTCGCCTTGGCGCACCGAGCACGGTGACTCGGCGAGTCGTAGGGCTCCCGAAGAGGAACTGAGCAGGGTGGGCCCGACTCTTGAAGCCGGGCCCGGGTTGCGCTGGTGGAGGATCAATCCGAGGAAATGGCGCAAGCCAGGGACGCGGCGAGGCTGTAGCCGCGGCTGTCCTCGAGCAGGCCGTGGCGGCGGTGGTAGCGGCTGGTGGTGCGGGCGTCCTGACGCGCGAGAAGCAGGGTTGCGGTGCTGGCTGGACCAACGGGACCGCCAGGCTCCCTGGTGCGCCGACACGCAGATCTCCTTACCTTGCCGTGCCCCGTGGCATGGCGATGATGAGCGCATGGACGTCACCGAGGTACTCCTGCCCGGCGTCGGGCTGCGGTACGAGTTCACCAACCACGAGGGCGACCGGGTGGGCATCGTCGCCCGACGGACCGGCGACTTCGAACTGGTCCTCTACTCGCACGGCGATCCCGACGAGGCCCGTCCCCTGGTGCGATTCAACAGCGAGGAGGCCGACACCGTCGCCGAGATCCTGGGGGCGCCGCGCATCGCCGAGCGGTTCGCCGACCTCACCAAGGAGGTACCCGGGCTGCTGTCGGGACAGGTCGGGGTCCGGGCGGGCAGCCGGTATGCCGATCAGCCGCTGGGCGAGACGCGGGCGCGGAGCCGGACCGGTGCCTCGATCGTGGCGATCGTCCGCGGCGAGAATGTGATCGCCTCACCAAAACCCGACCACGTGCTGCGAGTCGGTGACGTCCTGGTCGTGATCGGAACCCGCGAGGGCATCGCCGGCGTGGAACAGATCATCCAGGGCTGAGCGTGCAAACCTCCGTCAGCGCCCTGCTGCTGGAACTCGGGATTATTCTCGCCGCCCTCAGCGTGCTCGGTGCTCTGGCACGGCGGTTCACGCTGTCGCCCGTTCCGCTCTACCTGCTCGCCGGCCTGGCCATCGGCGAAGGAGGCATCGCGCCCGTCCCCGCGGCCAGCGACTTCGTCGAGACCGGGGCGGCCATCGGCGTAGTCCTGCTGCTGCTCACTCTCGGCCTGGAGTTCTCCCTCACCGAGTTCACCGCCAGCCTGCGACGGCACGTGCCCTCCGCACTGGTCGACCTGGTGCTGAACGCCGTGCCGGGCGCGGTGGCCGGATGGCTCCTCGGCCTGGACGGCATCGGCATCCTGGCCCTGGCCGGGGCCACCTACATCTCCTCCTCAGGCATCGTCGCCCGGCTTCTGGCCGACCTGGGCCGATTGGGCAACCGGGAGACACCGGCCATCCTGTCCGTGCTGGTCATGGAGGACTTCGCCATGGCCGCCTACCTGCCGCTGCTCTCGGTCCTGGCTGCCGGCGGCCCCTGGTGGCAGGCCGCCCTCGGCGTCCTCATCGCTCTCGGCGCGATGTTCGCCGCCTTCACCGCTTCCTACCGGTGGGGCCATCACCTCGGCCGGCTGCTCGCCCACCCGGACGCCGAACAACTCCTGCTCAGAGTCCTCGGCCTGACCCTCATCGTCGCCGCGCTGGCTGAACTCATCCACGCCTCCGCCGCGGTCGGGGCCTTCCTCGTCGGACTCACTCTCACCGGCGAGACCGCAGCCCGCAGCCGCGCCGTGCTCAGCCCCTTGCGAGACCTGTTCGCTGCCGTCTTCTTCCTGGCCATCGGCCTGTCCGTCAGCCCGGACGAGCTCCTGCCGCTGCTTCCCGCCGCGCTCGCGCTGGCCGCGGTCACGACCGTGACCAAGCTGATCACCGGCCGGTACGCCGCCTGGCGGGACCAGGTCGGGCGCCGAGGCCAGCTCCGAGCAGGAACAGCGCTCATCGCACGCGGCGAGTTCTCTGTCGTCATCATCGGCCTGGTCGGCACCATGCACGACAGCCTGGCCCCCCTGGTCACGGCCTACGTCTTCGCCCTCGCCATCACCGGACCCATCCTCACCCGCTTCGCAGGCGCCCTCGCCCCCGGCGAGCCCCAGCGCACAGCGACCACGGTCAGGCACCGTGATTCTCATCAATGACCAGTTGCAAGAGTTCTGCGAGAGACCCGGAACGATCACATTTCCGCAGGGGGTCTATCACATCGGCGGGGAGACTTCTCAGTAAGTGAGTCCGGCTTTCTCGCAGGCTGACGCGAACTTCGGGGTGCAGATCTGGTCGATGGTGTACGTGCCGTCTTTGACGACGGCGTCCTTGATGTTGTCGACGGTCACAGGGATCGGAGTGAGCACGACAGCCGGGATGCCTTGGGTGGTGGGGCTGTTGATCTGGTCCTTGGCGATGTGGTTGATCCGCCTGCCACGGGCCAGGAGGACGGCGATCTCCGCGGCGGCGTCGGCCTCGGGTTTGTAGGGCTTGTAAACGGTCATGTACTGCTCGCCCTGGACGATCCGCTGCACGGCGGTGAGTTCGGTGTCCATGCCGGTGACCGGGGGCAGCGGTGAGATGTGGGCGGCCTTGAGGGCGGAGATGGCGCCGGAGGCCATGAGGTCGTTGGAGGCCACGACGCCGTCGATGTTGTCGGCGCCCAGGTCGGCGATGGCGTCGGACATACCGCTGTAGGCCCGCTCGGCACCCAGTGCACCGACGGTGTACGTCCTGACGGCTCTCACCTTGCCCTGGAGGGCGGACAGGGAGCCTTTCG
Organism: Streptomyces jeddahensis; assembly: GCF_001642995.1. Classification (GTDB taxonomy): domain Bacteria; phylum Actinomycetota; class Actinomycetes; order Streptomycetales; family Streptomycetaceae; genus Streptomyces; species Streptomyces jeddahensis. The sequence goes on along the minus strand of NZ_LOHS01000125.1, from coordinate 13,598 downwards.
TACGCAAGACGGTCTCCTGGATGACCGGGGGAGTGTCCAGCATGACGATCTGGGCGCTGCGGGCCTTGTCACCCAGGGCCCTGAGGAGGGCCTCGCTCTGCTCCTTGCCTGCCTCCACCAGGTCGTAGGCGACGATTGCCGAGACCGGCCCGTCGGCGATCCGGTCGTAGGCGACGACCGGGATCCCTGCGTCCCTCGCCTTCACGATCGACGAGCGGAGGGACGCGGCGTCGACGACGTCGATAAGCAGGACCCGCACCCCCGAGGTGATCATGGAGTCCACCTGCTGGTGCTGGGCGGCCACGTCCCCCTTGGCGTTGGCGTATTTCACCGTGCACTCCGGGCACAGCTCCTTGACCTTCTTCTCGATCAGGGGCCGGTCGAACGTCTCGTAGCGGCTGACCTGGATGTCCGGAAGCAGCAGGCCAATGGTGGGGCCGCCCCGGCGGGATGCGCCCGACTCGCCGGCCTCCCCGCAGGCGGCGAGACCCGCAGCCAGGCACACCGCTGCCAGGGCGGCGGCACCACAGCGATAGGCCTTCACCGGCACAACGGCACAACCTCCCACACCCATTTATCCGATTCGTACCCCCGAGGTGGCGCGGGCATGCGGGCCGGCGCCGGCCCGCATGCCCCAGCGCAGCGCAGCACCTGGCACGTGCCATACGCGTGCACTCGACGGTGTTGCGCTTGTAGGCCTCCCCGTCGAAGCCGGGAGGCCGGCCGCCTCGGCGTCCGCGGTGTTTGCGGTGGGCGATGAATCTGGTGCTCAATTCGGTTGCGACTGGAGCGGTAGCGCCACGGCTGGGCGAAGCTGTCCGCAGAGCAGCAGCGACGGCTGTCGGAGCTGGGCGTGAAGCCAAGGAGCGGCCCGCCCCGGCGGCCAAGGAGCCAGGAAGGCGGCAGGGAAGCCCTCAGCGGCCTTGCAGCGGGGCATCCTCGCCATTGGTGCGGCGCCGACCATCGGAGCAATGCGGGCTGAGCCGCAGGGGTGGGCTGATGGCGTCACCGGTGTGGAGGGGTCAGCCAAGGCCCGGCGCGCTCCTACGTTCGCGACGTGGCGGCGATGCAAGTCCTGCCGCCGCGGCAGAAGGCCGTGCTCGTACTGCGCGAAGTACTGGAGTTCGGTGCCGCTGAGGTGGCCACACAAACTGAGCACCACAGTCGGGGCCGTCAACAGCGCCCAGCAACGGCCCGCGCCTCCCTCTCGGAGCCCCACCGGCAGCTGCCCGGCTCGTGAGCTCAGCCCAATGGACGGGCGTCCGGTCGTCGAAGAGCGAAGGTTGGGTCAGGACCTCTTGTGCCAGCCGGTCGTCGACAGGTGCCAGTCGCCGCTCAGCATGCGTCCGGCGTTCACCTCTCCCTCAGCGTGGTGCACGGGCAGCTCGATGTGGCACATGGTGAGGGAATGCGACGGCAGGACGACCCGACCCGAGCGGAACTCGACCTTCGTCGCCCGCGGCGTGATGGTGTCGGGCTGGTCGACGTCGTTGTAGGCATCCGCATGGGGCCCCTCGAGCACCGTCGCCTGGTGGCTGCCATCAACGGGGTGCCCGGAGATGCGCACGTCGCACGCGATCGCCGAAGCGGGATCCCGGTTTACCAGCGCCAGGGTGATGCGCGACTTCGACGCGTCGAGGGTGGCGAGCGAGTCGATCATCGGGACGGAAGCGAGGCGTGGGTGGTGGCCAGGTCGGCGAGGGCGTTCAGACGCTCGTCGATGGGGTGGTCGGGTGCCGGACTCGTGCAGCACGCCCAGCGCGCCGTAGCGGGCGCCGACCAGGCCCATGGCGGTAGTGACGATGCGGTGCAGCACCGCGGGCAGTTCTATCGGACAAGGTCCGCTGTCGGGTTCGGGTCGATCATGCCGGGCAGTCTTCCACCCGGCAGGGCAGTCGGGAGTGACATCAAAGGCCACTGACATTGATCTTGTCTGACGCCGAGAAATGACCGCCCAAGTCACCTCCAAATGACTTCCCGTGAAAGTGGCACAGCCACCCCGCGGTAGTCGGGCAGTTCCGGGCGCACTCGGGGCATGCCGACCTCGTCGGAGGGCATCGCCTCGGCCTTGGCCCAGGAATGAGCGGCGAAGGCCGCCGGCCGTTTCTGACGGCAGCGGCCGCTTGAGGCTGCGTCAGGTGGTTTTACTGGTCAGATCTGCCAGGAGTGCGGTGACGATGCGGTCGGTGGTGGCGGCCATGTCGACGGAGTCGGGGGCGAGGAGCCACTGGATCTGGAGGCCGTCCATAACGGCGATGATCGCGGTGGCTGCCTGTTCGATGTTGAGGTCGGGGCGGGTCTCGCCGAGTTCGCATGCTTCGGCGAGGGCGTCGGTGACCATGGTGCGCAGTCCGGCGTAGCGGTCGCGGAAGTAGTCCTGGGCGGGGTGGCCATCGGTGACGCTCTCGGCTGAGAGCACGGCGTACAGCCGGACGATGCCTTCCCGTTCGGTGTTGCGGCGGGCGGTGTCCACCAGGTGTCGCAGGAAGGCGAGGCCCTGGGGGCGATCGGTGCCGAACTGTTCGATGCCGGTTTCGTCGCGCAGGGCGAGGACGCTGGTGAGCAGTTGCGCCTTGGACCGGAAGTAGTGCAGGACGCCGGCTTGGGTGACTCCGGCGCGGTCGGCGATCTCGGCGAGTGAGGCGTTGTTGTAGCCGCGGGCGGCGAAGGTGTCCATGGCGATCTGCAGGATCTCCTGCCGTCGCTGCTGGGCCTTGAGGCTCTTCCCTGCGCGGGGCTCCCGCCTCCCGTTCTGCGTGCTCTCGCTCATCGTGCGGAGTCTACGGGGTTGTCGATCAGTGGTCACCTTCCGATCCAACCCCGAAAAGAACCTCCGCACAAGGACTTACTAAGTACTTAGTAAGTGTGCTTTCCTGCTGCCGTTCCGCCCTCTTCATACCGCTGCAAGCGGTTTGGAAGGACGCCATGACTTCTGCCTTTCTCCTTGCCGACGCCGAGCTGCGCCGCCGTATCCGCGGCCTGGACCTTGAGTCCAAGGTCCGGCTGCTGACCGGGGACAGCGTGTGGACGCTGCCGGCCGAGCCCCGGCTCGGGCTGCGTGCGCTGACGATGTCCGACGGTCCGCAGGGGGTGCGGGGGACCGGAGCCGATCCGGCCGAAACCGGGCTGCTCGCTCCGGCGCCCAGCGCGCTGGCGGGAACCTGGGATGCGGAGCTCGCCGAACAACTCGGCGCGCTGTTCGCCACGGAGGCGCGCCGCAAGGGCGTCGACGTGGTGCTGGCGCCGCTGGCGAACCTGCAGCGCACCCCGGTCGCCGGGCGGCACTTTGAGTACTTCTCCGAGGACCCGCGGCTCACCGGGACCCTGGCCGCCGCAGTGGTCCGCGGACTGCAGGACCGCGGCGTGGGCGCGTGCCTGAAGCACTTCGTCGCCAACGACTCGGAGACCGACCGCACCCGCTACCGCTCCCGGCTGGACGAGCGCACGCTGCGGGAGGTCTATCTGGCCCCGTTCGAGCAGGTCATCGCCGAGGCCCGGCCGTGGAGCGTGATGGCCGCCTACTCGGGCGTCGACGACGGAGTGGAGTCGGCGCCCATGACCGAGCACGCGCGGCTGCTGCGCGACGTCCTCAAGGGAGAGTGGGGGTTCTCCGGGCCCGTGGTCAGCGACTGGGCCGCCACGGGTTCCACCGTGGAATCGGCGGTCGGCGGCCTCGATCTGGTGATGCCGGGGCCTGACGGCCCATGGGGAGAAGCTCTCGTGGCGGCGGTACGCGCGGGCGAGGTGGACGAGGGAATCATCGACGACAAGGTACTGAGGCTGCTGCGCCTGGCCCGGGCCACCGGCCGGATCGGCGAGCCCACCGGCCCGATCGGCGAACCGGGACAGAACACCGCACAGGTGCTGGCCGACCGCCCGGTTCCCGGGCACGACCGCCCGATTCCCGTGACGCCCGCGCCCGAGGAGTTCGCCCTGCTGCGCGAGATCGCCGCCCGCGGCACCGTCCTGCTGCGCGATGCTGCGGGGCTGCTGCCGCTCGCGTCGGACGGCATCGGCAGCATCGCGCTGATCGGCCCGAACGCGGTGGCGCCGTATCTCCAGGGCGGCGGCAGCGCGTTCGTACCGGCGGTGCACACGGTGTCCTTCGAGGACGGGCTGCGCGCGGCGCTCCCCGAGAACGTGCGCCTGAGCGTGCACCGGGGCGGCGACTCCCGCCGCCGTCTGCCCTTCGTCTCCGGTGCGCTGCTCACCGATCCCGACACCGGCACCGCTGGGATGCGGGCCGACCATGTGGACGCCGACGGGAACCGGATCGGCACCGAGGTCCGCACGAGCGGTGACTGGAAGACGTATGACGGCTTCTGTGCGGGGACGAGCCGGGTGGTGCTGCGCACGGTGCTGAGCCTGACCGAACCGGGAACGCACCGCCTGCAGTTCGGCTGCACGGGACGCTTCCGCGTGAGCGTGGACGGCGAGCACGTCCTGAGCGGCGACGACGACCGGGGCGTGGGCCTGATCCTCGACTCCAGCCACCACCACCCGCCGTTGCAGGAGATCGACCTCGGGGTGGGGGCCGAGGCGCGCACGGTCGCCATCGCCATCGACCTCACTGTGGTCGACGCTGGCAGCTACGGCCGTTTCGTCACCGCTCAGCTGCGTCACGCCCCGCCCGGGCCGACGCCGTACGAGGAGATCGCCGAAGCAGCCGCCGCGGCGCAGGCGGCCGATGTGGCCGTGGTCGTCGTGGGCACCAACGAGGAGGTCGAGTCGGAGGGCTGGGACCGCACCGGACTCGAACTGCCCGGCCACCAGAACGAGTTGGTACGCAAGGTGCTGGCCGCCAATCCGCGGACCGTGGTGGTCGTCAACGCGGGCGCCCCCGCGCTGCTGCCCTGGGCCGACGAGGTGCCGGCGCTGCTGTGGGCGTGGCTGCCGGGCCAGGAGGCCGGGCACGCGCTCGCCGACGTTCTGCTCGGCCGCACCGAACCGTCGGGCCGCCTGCCGTGGACGCTGCCGGCCCGGGCGGAGGACGTCCCGGTGCCCGACGCCCGCCCGCACGACGGCATCGTGACCTACACCGAAGGTCTCCATGTCGGCCACCGGGCCTGGGACCGTGACGGGCTCGTCCCCGCCTTCCCGTTCGGCCACGGCCTCGGCTGGACCCAGTGGGCGTACGCATCAGTCACCGCCTGCCCTCACTCCGGGACCGGCACCTCCGATACGTCCGTCTCCGCCGCCTCCCTGACCAGCCCCGCAGGCGGAGACGGACTCCAGCTGACCGTGGAGCTGACCAACACCGGCCCCCGGGCGGGCCACGAGGTCGTCCAGGTCTATCTGGAGCCGCCCCACGACGGCCCCGACCGGCCCGCGCGCCTGCTCGCCGGCTTCACCACCGTCCAGGTGGCAGCGGGCGCACGGGCCACCGCCGAGATACACGTGCCCGCCCGCGCCTTCCAGGTCTGGGACAGCGAGGCTCGCACGTGGCGCACCCCGCCCGGCAGCTACCGGCTCCACGTCGGACGCTCCAGCCGCGATCTGCGCCTCACCGCCGAGGTGACCGTCGACGACGGCGGGTTCCACGCCGCAGGCTGACCCACCCGGCCGGCCTTCACTCCCTTTGGCCCCAGCCACCCCCCTTCGTCCTGTACAGATCACCAGCAAGGGAGCCGCACCATGCGCACCAACCGTCACACCGCCAGAACCCTCCAGGCCCTCTGCGTCACCCTGACCGCAGCCCTGCTGGCCACCGGCTGCGGCCGGAGCGAGAACTCCGGGCCCGACAAGGACGCCGCCGCCAAGATCGGCGACGGCCCTGCCAAGGGCAAGCTCGTCATGTGGTCCATGGGCGACACGGACACGGCCCTGAAGGACCTGGCCAAGAAGTTCGAGCAGCAGAATCCGGACGTCGACGTCCAGATCACCGCGGTGCCGTGGGACGCGGCCCACGAGAAGCTGACCACCGCCATCGCCGGCGGCAACACACCGGACATGTCGCTGATCGGCTCCACCTGGATGGCCGAGATGGCCGCCATGAAGGGCTTCCAGGCCACTCCGAAGTCGATCAAGCCGGGGGACTTCTTCCCCGGCCAGTGGGACACCACGAAGTACGAGGACACCTCGTACGGTGTGCCGTTCATCGCGGACACATCGGCGATCTACTACCGCACGGACATCACCGCCAAGGCCGGCATCAAGGGAGCCCCGGCCGGCGACTGGGACGGCTACCTCAAGGACCTCAAGGCCATCCAGGCCACCGCGGGCAAGCAGAACCCCAAGCTGCGCAACGCCACCGGGCTGCTGATGGGCTTCAACTCCTGGTTGTTCTGGCTGCCCATGGTGTGGCAGCAGGGCGGTGACATCTACGACGCCGAGGCCAAGAAGTTCACGTTCGACTCACCCGAGGTGGCCGAAGCGCTGAAGTACTACGGCGGCATCTTCAAGGACGGCATGGCGCCGACCGACAAGACCGATGCCGCGCAGGGCTTCCGCGACGGGCTGATAGCCACCGTGCAGCAGGGCGCCAGCACCGGCGGCAACCTGCACAAGGACTCCCCGGAAATGGACGGCAAGTGGAAGACCATGCCGCTGCCCTACGCCAAGCAGCCCGCGGGGCTGGCCGGCGGCAGCGACCTGGCCGTCTTCAAGGACGCCGACAACCCCGACGCGGCATGGAAGTTCGCCGAGTTCCTCACCGAGCCCGCCAACCTCGCGACGTACGCGAAGGCCACCGGTGCGCTGCCCGCGGCCGTCCAGGCGTGGTCGGAGGGCAAGCTGACCGAGGACGAGAAGATGAAGGCGTTCGCCGAGCAGCTCAAGGTGACCAAGGCTCCGCCTGCCATCACGACCTGGCAGCAGATCGCCGACGCCATCGACTCCGAACTGGAGAAGCTGGCCCTCGGCAAGGCCACCGTCGCCCAGGTGCAGCAGTCGCTGCAGTCCAAGGCCACCAGCATCGGCACCGGCCGCTGAGTGACGCCCCTGTGAGTACCCCTCGTACGGACGGATGACATCCATGTCCATGAGCACCCATCCTGGGCAGGGCGACACGCGCGTGAAGAGCGCCGCCGGGCCGGGCCGGACGATACGGCCCGCCGACCGCCGGCGCTTCGCACTCCGGCACACCACGACCGGGCGGCAGGCCCGCGCCGCCTGGATCCTCGCCGCGCCCTTCCTCGCCCTGTTCGCGGCCTTCATGCTGCTGCCGGTCGTCTGGTCACTGCTGATGAGCCTGACCGACACCAAGAGCGCCGACCTGCGCACCCCGCTGAACGTGTCGTTCACCGGCTTCGACACCTACGTACGGATCTTCCAGGACGAGCAGTTCCTCACGGCCCTGCGCAACACCGCCGTGTTCGTCCTGGTCGGCCTGCCGTTGACGCTGGCCGCCGGGCTCGCGGCGGCCGTGGTCCTCAACAACGGCATCCATCGCTTCCGGGCAGTCTTCCGAGTCGGCTTCTACCTGCCGGTGATCACCAGCATCGTGGCCGTCGCCGTGGTCTGGAAGACCCTCCTCGAACCACGCGCGGGCCTGGTCAACACCGCCCTCGGCTGGTTCGGCATCGACGGCCCAGCGTGGCTGGCCGACACCCGCTTCGCCCTGCCCGTGATGATCGTGATGGCCGTGTGGCGGAACCTCGGCACCGTCATGATCATCATGCTCGCCGGTCTGCAGTCCGTGCCCAACTCCCTGATGGAGGCCGCCGAACTCGACGGGGCCGGGCCCTGGCAGCGGTTCTGGAGAATCACCTTCCCGCTCCTGCGACCCGCCCTGCTGCTCACCGCGGTGACTACGGGCATCGGCTACCTGCAGTTCTTCGACGAGCCGTTCGTCATGACCGACGGCGGCCCGCTCGACTCCACGCTCTCGGCCACGATGTACGCCTACCGCCAGTTCGGCAACGGCAACTACGACGCCGCGTCCGCAGCCGGCTACGTCGTCTTCGTCCTCATCGTCGCCCTGACCACGCTGCAGTTCCGCGTGCTGCGGGACAAGGACTGATGCCCCATGAGCACCCTCTCCTCCCCTCACTCAGAGCACGCAGGCACAGGCCGGGAACTGCGGCGCCGCCGCATCCGGCAGAACTGGGGCCACCCCTGGCTGTATGTGCCGCTCGCCGGCGCCCTGCTGCTGATGATCGCGCCGTTTCTGTGGATGCTCTCCGGCTCCTTCAAACCGGAAGCCGACATCCGCAGGGTGCCCCCCGTCCTCATCCCCACCAAGCCGTCCATCGGCAACTACAGCGAACTGTTCAGCAGGCTCGACTTCAGCAGCATGTTCGCCAACTCCGTGGTCGTGGCCCTGGCCGTCACCGCCGGGAACCTGATCTTCTGCTCGATGCTCGGCTACGCCCTGGCCAAGCTGGAGTTCCGCGGACGGCGCAGCGTCTTCGTCCTGGTCATCGCGACCCTGATGGTGCCGGGCCTGGTCACCTTCGTACCGCTGTACGTCGTGGTGACCAATCTGGGGCTGAACGGCTCCCTGCTCGGGCTGATCCTGCCGTTCCTCGCCGCACCCTTCGGGGTCTTCCTGATGCGGCAGTTCATCTCCACCCTGCCCGACGAACTCATCGACGCCGCCCGTGTCGACGGCTGCCGCGAGCTGGCGATCTTCTGGAAGGTCATCCTGCCGCTGACCAAACCGGCCCTCGCCACCCTCGGGATCATCACGTTCCTCGGCTCCTGGAACAACTTCCTGTGGCCGCTGGTGGTGGCACAGAACGAGGACCAGTACACGCTGCCGGTCGGGCTCGCCCTGGCCAGCAGCGGACAGGACTTCACCCGCTTCGGGATCCTGCTCGCCGGCGCCGTCGTCGTCCTCCTCCCGGTGATCACCGTCTTCCTCCTGTTCCAGCGCCACTTCGTCGCCGGCATTGCCACCACCGGCCTGAAGTGACCCCAGCTCCGGCGCCCTTCCTCGGCCCCCATGCGCCGGGTTCGCACCACCGCAGTCACCCACACAAGGAGCCGCGCCATGAGACCCACCCTTCGGCCCGAACGCGCCGCCCGGCCACGGCGCCGGGCAGCCCTGACCACCGCCGCGGCGCTGCTCGCGGCTCTCCCGACACTGCCGGCAGCCACGCCCGCCTCCGCCGCCCCCGCACTCGGTAAGGCGTCGGTCTGGCTCACCGACCTGTCCACCAACACCCACCTGTCCAAGCAGCCGTCCGTGCCCTGGAAGGCCGGCCCCGCACCGGCCGGCTCGACGATCACGGTGGACACCACGCGCACGTACCAGCCGATGACCGGCTTCGGGGCCTCGTTCACCGACTCCTCCGCCTGGCTGGTCGGGACCAAGCTCGACTCCGCACAGCGCGACGCACTCATGCGCGACCTGTTCAGCCGCCGTGACGGCATCGGACTGAGCGCCCTGCGCCAGCCCATGGGCGCCAGCGACTTCACCGCGAGCGGCAACTACTCCTACGACGACATGCCCGCCGGCCAGAGCGACCCCACGCTGGCGAACTTCACGATCGACCACGACCGGTCGTACACCCTCCCTCTGCTGAAGCAGGCCCGCAAGATCAACCCGCAGCTGACCCTCATGGCCACCCCGTGGAGCCCACCGGGATGGATGAAGACCAGCGACTCGATGGTCACCGGCCGGCTCAAGCAGGACGCCTACCAGCCGTACGCCGACTACTTCGCGAAGTTCCTCAAGGCGTACGCGGCGGCCGGGGTGCCGGTGCGCTACATCACCCCGCAGAACGAGCCGCTGTACGAACCGGCCGGCTACCCGGGCATGTACGTGCCCGCCGACCAGGAAAAGACCTTCATCACCCGCTACCTCGCCCCGACCCTGCGGGCCGAGGGCCTGTCGACCCGCATCCTCGGCTACGACCACAACTGGGACGTCACCAGCTACCCCGAATCCCTCTACGCCGACCCGGCGAGCGCCCAGCACGTCACCGGCACGGCCTGGCACTGCTACGCCGGCAACGTGGTGGCCCAGAGCGTCGTCCACAACGACTATCCCAACAAGCCCGCCTTCCAGACCGAGTGCTCCGGCGGCAGCTGGGAGGGCGACGAGCAGGGTGGCTTCGCCGGCGCCATGGACAACGTCATCAACGGCCCGCGGAACTGGGCCCAGAGCATCGTCCGCTGGAACATCGCCCTGGACGCCGACAGCGGTCCCACCAACAACGGATGCCTCACCTGCCGCCCCGTGGTGACCGTTTCCGAGAACTCCGACGGTAAGTGGTCGTACACGCCGACGGCCGATTACTGGGCGCTGGCGCAGGCCAGCAAGTTCGTCCAGCCGGGCGCGCGCCGGGTCGCCTCCAGCACCCTGGGCAAGGGCAGCATCGAGGACGTCGCGTTCACCAACCCCGACGGCTCCACCGCACTGGTCACCTACAACTCCGGCAGTACAGCCCGCACTTTCAGCGTGGGCTGGGGCGACCGCCATGTCACCTACACCCTGGCCGCGGGAGCTGCCGCGACCTTCACCTGGACCGGCACCCAGGAGGGCAGCACCGACCCGGCCGCGATCGGCTCGGTCGACGTCCCTTTCCGTAACTCCGACGGCAGCAAGGTACTGATCACCTACGACAGCAGCCTGCTCGCCCAGCAGGCTCAGGTGCGCATCGGCGACCAGTGGCTCGGCTACACCCTGCCCACCGGCGCGTCGCTCACCCCGCCCACCGGTGAGGTGGCCCTGCCTCGCGACGGCTGGCAGGCATCGGCCTCGGCCAGCAGCTCGGACGATCCGCCCTCCAGGGCCATCGACGGCGACGCCGCCACCCGTTGGAGCTCAGGACACGGCATGCAGTCCGGGGACTGGTTCCAGGTCGACCTCGGCTCTACCCAGACCTTCGACCAGATCGTCCTGGACACCAGTGCCTCGCCCGGCGACTTCGCCCGCCAGTACGAGGTGTACACCTCCGACGACGGCACCACCTGGGGTAAGCCGATCGCGACCGGCCCGGGCAGCACCGTGACCCGCATCCTGCTGCCCACCACTACCGCCCGCTACATCCGGGTGGTCAACAAGGCCGGCTCCGGCAGCTGGTGGTCGATCCACGACATCTCCGTCCTCGCCCCTGACGGAAAGACCAACCCGAGCGCGGGGACGGACAACGGCGTCCAGCGCAAGAGCGCGACCCTGCCCGACGCCACCCGGCTGACGGCGGCCTACAACGCCGGCACCGGCACTGCCACGTTCGACGTCCCGTGGCGCGGCACGACCTACAGCTACCGACTCCCCGCCGGCGCCGCCGCGATCTTCACCACACGGCCGGCCTGAACCCAAGCCGGGCAGGTCGGCTGCGCGGACCTGGGCGATCCAGTGCGGCGGCAGGAATCCTGGCGCGCCTCCGAACGCGACGACCTGCGCTCCCAGGCCCAGCTCCTAGCCCGGATCGTCCAGGTCGTGCAGAGGGAGAACCACCGTCTCAAGGAGACCGACGCGGCACTGGAACAGCAGCTGGCCGCACACGCCGGCGTCCCGGACCTCGCCAGCCGACGCCCGCTGCACCCCTAGATCGGGCCCAGCAACGCCGAGCGGCGGCACCGACCGGCGCCACCGCTCGGCGTACGTCGAACCGAAACAGCCCGAAGGCTCCACTCTCGGTGAGAATGAGCAGGTCCGTGAGCCACCGGCATGGTGGGCCAGGGGCGAAGTTCCGGCGGGGCGCGTGGCTAGGAGCGTGTCTCAGTAACCGGTGATCCGCGCGGTCCGTGATCACTCGCCGGGGAGCTCCCACACGGTCACCTTGAGCAGAACGGTGCCCGCAGCACTCTCTGTCGGGGCGGTGATCACGCGAGCGTATGCCGTTCGTCCCTCGTAGGTCTGCACACAGAAGCGGACTCCCCGGGCCAGCTTCTTGATCCACTCAGTCCCGTTGTTCTGGAGCTGGGCAGTACACTCCGCCTCGCTCGGATCGGGTCCAGTGGACGGGAGGGGCGCCAGCTGACCATGGACGTCGACCCAAGTGTGGCTCTCGAGGGAGATGTCGGTGCCGTCGGTTCTGCTGTCTGTTGCGAGCGGTGGGGCGGAGTCGAGGTCGACGTGTCCGGTGAGGAGGAATTCGAGGCGTACATCACCTGGCCCGAACCGGACCTTGGGGGGAGGCGCCGAACCTGTTCCCCGCTTCTCGGTGGAGGTTGGGGCTGCCGAGTCTGCCCGGTCAGTCGAGGGCTGAGGAGCAGGAGAGGAGGCCGGCGTCGCCCTATTGACGAGCAGGGTGACGACGATCCCAACGAGCGGTACCGCAATACCGACCACGCACCAGGCCCACTTGGGTTGCTGCGGTCCGGACGAACCGGTAGGAGGAGGCGCCCATGCCGACGCGGTGCCTTGGGTCGCACCGTCCCTGCCCGAACGTGCTGCCAGCTCCGGGACGTGGTCGGGCCCCCTGCCCCTGGTAGTGGGAGCCGCGCACGCTGCTGCCGTACGGGTGCTCCGCCGGACTCGACAGCTGGAACACGCACAGCTGCCCGATCTTCATGCCCCGCCACAGCTTGATCGGCAGGGTACCGAGGTCAATCGGCATAGGTCATAGCGAACTCTGCCCTCAAGCCCTGGCGGCCAGGTCCGCGGGGAGGCGGATCTCTCGTACGTGGAGACGATCAACTCCGGTTGCTCAAGGGCGGGGTCGATGTGCCCGTACCGGTGGGTCTCGAACACCAGGAAGCGGCGGTCGAGGCGGACGTCGATGCTGGCGGGCTGGAGCATGGCTGGCTGAAGCGCGTGGCTGGCCACCGCCCATGTGGCGTTGTCCGCCTTGCTCGCTCCCCTCACATAGACGAACTTCTGAGGCTCGCCACGGCGACGAATTTTCTCCGTTCGGTGCAACCCAAGGCGTACCTGGCGTGTCTCAGTTCCCGCAACGCGCGTAAACGCGCCATATGGGCCCAGAGTCCGAGAACGGGGAACCGAGTTGAGAAACCTGACAAGAGTCGCACTGGCCTGCTTGATCGGTGCCGGAATGGTCGCCACCGCAGGCGTGGCCGCCCAGGCCGCCCCGGCGACGGAGAACGGATCCAAGCCGCAGCAGACGATCGAGAAGGGCTACGCCCTGTCCTGCACCGGGCAGTCCGGAGGCGTCACCGTCACGGTGGACCTCTACCAGAACTCCGCGTTCGGCTCGCACGCCAGCCTGTCGGTCGAGACGCCGCACGGGGAGTACGGCGGCGGTTACGGACCGTTGGACACCACGCTCCTCTCCAACGGGACAATCGCGGCCGAGATCCCGGTCAGGAAGCTGGACGACACGGCCGAGCCGGCGGGCGACGCCGTCATCAGCGGCACCTACGCGGACGCGGGACAGCCGAAGCGCGTGCACGAGGTCATCGAGGACCCGGCGGACCACTACGTCATCACCAAGGGCACCAACACCCAGCTGGAGACGGTGACCACGGTGGATGTGCTCGGTGAGAGTGTCCCGCTGTCCTGCTCCACCGCTTTCGCGTTCGACCTCACTGTGTTGCGACTGACCCCTGGTCAGGACTGAGCAACGGTTGGGCATGACCGGTCGCCGGTGCACCGGCGGCTGGCGCCTGTCCCGACCAGCGCCGAAGCCCGAATTCCAGATGGCCGGATCGCTCCTCACTTCTCGACGCCTTTGCGGGCGATGCGGTGCTGGATGCCGCGCTCGGATAACACCGCCGCAGGTGGGCGTAGTCGTAGCCCTTGTCGG
>NZ_LOHS01000124.1 GCF_001642995.1 Streptomyces jeddahensis | reverse complement strand
GCGGACCAGATCATGCCGAGCTCTTCCAGGCGCTCGATGCGCGAAGGCGGCAGCTCGCCGCACTGATAGGCGGCGCGTTGATCCGCCACCCATCGGCGGTTGACCAGGAGAGATACAAAAGCCCGGCTGGAGTGCTGGAAGCAGTCCTCTTTCCGGTCATGCGGTCGTTCTTGAGCGAACAGGGTCCTGGCCCGGGTGAGTTGGCTGCTGTTGCGTATGAAGGAAGGCCGTCGACAGAGTCTTCATGCTCGGTTGAAGAGCCTGGCGATCTTCGTTCCATACGGAGGCGGCGTTGCCGTGCGTACATCGGCCAATGCACCACCCGCCGCCCGTATCGGCGCCGCGCGGGAGCACGCCCCCCCCGCACCTCACGCTGTTGGGCTGTCGGGTTGGCGTGTGGGGAGACGGATGGTGAACGCCGCTCCGTTGCCGGGCTCGCTGCCGGCGGTGACCGTTCCGCCGTGTGCCTCGACCAACTGACGGACGATGGGCAGGCCCAGTCCGCTGCCGCCGGTGTGTCTGTTGCGTGACTTCTCGGCTCGCCAGAAACGTTCGAAGACATGAGGCAGATCATCGGGTGCGATGCCGCTGCCCGTGTCCTCCACTGTAAGGACGGCCAGGTCACCGGTGTGCCGGGCGGTGAGCGTGATCGTGCCGCCCGCCGGGGTGTGCCGGAGCGCGTTGGAGATGAGGTTGCCCAGAACCTGGCGCATCCTCACCGGGTCGACATCCAGCCAGAGGCCGGGGTCGGCGTGCGCCTGCAGCCGGATGCCCGAGGACTCGGCGTGAGTGCTGTGGGCCGACACCGTCTGGGCGACGAGGTCGTCCGCGCGCACCTGCTCGCGGTGCAGTTTCAGGGTGCCGGCGTCGGCCGCGGCGAGGTCACGCAGATCGTCGATGATGTGCTGCAGGAGCAGTGCCTCATCGTGCAGGGAGGCGATGAGGTCCGGATCCGGGTCGACCAGCCCGTCACGGGTGACTTCGAGCCAGCCGCGGATATTCGTCAGCGGGGTCCGCAGCTCGTGGGCGATGTCGCTGACCATGGCCTTGCGCTGGGCTTCCAGCTGTTCGCGGCGCGCGGTGAGGTCGTTGAAGGCGGCGGCCAGATAGCCGGTCTCGTCCTTGGTGGTGACGGCGACGCGTGCGTGCCGCTGCGGCGGCTGCTGGGCTGCGGCTGTCAGGGCTCGCAGGGGGCGGACGAGGCGGATCGCGACAACCGCGGTCATGGCGACGGTGACGGCGAGGACGAGCGCCGTGACGCCGATGATCTTGGCCTTGTTGGTGGGGGAGAGGTCGAAGCCTGCGGGCTGCCCGCCCAGGTTGCCCAAATAGAGCCTGGCCCTCGGGGCGACGTACGGGTCGAGTTGTGTGCGGCGCGCGTTGTCGACACAGGTCTGCGTCTGCTGGTTGACGCCGGCTGCCCGGTGGACGGGGACGCCCGCCGGGATGTCGTAGCCGGCGAAGGGCAGTTCACCAAGCTGGAGGAGTGATCGTTTCTTATTGCCATCGAGGTCGAAGCAGCGATTGGCCAGAACGCTGAGTTCGTCCAGTGCCTTCTGCTCGGTGCGCGTGGGTGTGTTGAGTGCTCCGTCGGCGCACTCCAGCGGCACGGATGCTTCTCCTCCGCTGGGTGCGATGACCACCGTACGGCCGCTGGGCATCTGTCGGAGGCTGCCGTCGCTCGCGTAGCGGCGCATACAGCGCAGACGCTTCTCGGCGACCGTCTTCACTAGTGTCCGCTCGGCCGTGGTGAGCAGATACGGTCCCACCGCCCGCGGGTCGATCCCGGCGAGCTGGGCTCCTGATTCGGTGTAGGTGTCGGTGGTCAGCGGGTCGACGGTGGCCGAGGCACGGGCGGGCAGGGCGGTGCCGGGGGCGGCCGAGTCGGCGATGGTGCGTCCGGTCTCGGTCGTCAGGGCGATGCGCCGGTCCATGGTGCGTGAGAGCGCGCGCACCACGGTCCGTACGCCGCGCCAGTCGGCATGGGTCGCGGCGAAGCCGCTGAGCCGTCGCAGGATGTCGGCGTCGTCGGAGAGCACTTGGCCGCGCTCCTCCTGGATGGCCCGTGTGGTGGTCTCCACGGCCAGCCAGGCGGTGGCGCCCACGGAGAGTACGGCGATGGTCACGGAGGTGAGGAGAAGCCGTACCAGAAGGCTTTTGCGCCAGGGTATGCGAGGGCCGGGCGTCATGTGGGCTGACCGGTGAGCTTGTAGCCGACGCCGAAGACCGTCAGCAGCCGGACAGGCCTGCGCGGGTCGGGCTCGATCTTCTTGCGCAGGTTCATGACGTGTACGTCGATGGCGCGCTCGGTGGAGGCGCGCTCGTGGCCCCGGGTGAGCTGAAGCAGTTGACGGCGCGAGAAGACCCGGTCGGGTTCCGCGGTCATGGCGTGGAGGATGGCGAACTCGCCTGGAGTGCATGGGACTTCGCTGCCGTCGCAGGTGACCTTGTGCCGTGCGGGATCGACGGTGATGCCGCCCGCGCGGAGCACCGGGGAGTCCTCGGCGGGGCGCAGGGTGCGGCGCAGCACGGTGCGTATGCGGGCCAGCAGTTCCCGTGGGCTGTACGGCTTGGTCATGTAGTCGTCCGCGCCGAGCTCCAGGCCGAGCAGCATGTCGTCCTCGGTGGAGCGGGCGGTGAGCATGAGAACCGGTATGTCTCCGTCCTGGCGCAGCACACGGCACACGCCGAGACCGTCGACCTTGGGCAGCATCAGGTCCAGGACGACGAGGTCGGGTGTACGGCTTTTAGCTTCGTCGATTGCCGCCCGCCCGTCGTGGACCACGACGGCGGTGTGACCCTCCTGTAGCAGCAGCCGGTGTATGAGCTTGGCCTGCATGTCGTCGTCTTCCGCGACCAGAATATGTGCGCACACGCCACTGACTGTAGGCGCGCGTGATCGGCGGCAGGGCGATGTGCGGGCCTTCCCACACCCTGACAACTTCCTGATATCCGGACGCCAGGCTCGGCGCATGCCCTTGGCCGCGCCCTTCGACGCGTTCGGCGCCGGCATCACGCCGGGAAGCCACCGGTGCGGCGGCGTCGACGAGTCGAAGAGCCGTGGCCCGGTCGCAGCCGCGACAGCGTCCGTCGCCCGGTCCTGCGTGGTCACGGCGGACCGCGCCGACACCGTGCTGCTCGACCCCGGGGCTGCCGTCCCACGACTCGGTGGGACACACCACCCGACGCGCACGACGGAGATCCCATGCACCGCACCCGCCCGGCGGCGGCCCTTGCCGCCCTGTCGATCTCGGCATGCCTTCTGGCCGGCTGCAGCACAAGGCCAGGAGACGAGAGTGACCGCAGGAAGGCATCGCCCGCTGCGTCCGGAGCCGCAGCCACACCGCACATACGACTCAACGCCGCCGACGGGCAGAAGCATGTTTCCGTCAGGCGCGGTGGCCGCGTCACGGTCGAGGCCGGGAGGATCACCAACGTGTCCCTGGCCACTGCGAACGGCCGGGCCGTACGCGGCGCCGTCTCCTCGGACGGCAGAACCTGGGCACCCGATGCCGTCCTCGACCACGGCACCGCCCACCGGCTGACCGTGGTGGCCGCGGGCGCCGACGGACGCAAGGTGACGAAGAAGATCGCGTTCACGACCGTCGCCAAGACCGATCGTTTCACCGGTACGTTCACCCCGGACAATGGATCAACGGTCGGTGTGGGGATGCCGGTCTCGTTCACCTTCGACAAAGCGATCACCGAGAAGAAGGCCGTCGAGTCGGCCATCGAGGTCAGCTCCAGCAGCGGACAGCCCGTCGTCGGCCACTGGTTCGGCGCGCGGCGCCTCGATTTCCGTCCGCAGCAGTACTGGAGGGCCAACTCCACCATCACCGTGAGAATCCGCCTCGACGGAATCAAGGGCGCCGAGGGCGCCTATGGCGAACAGGACAAGACCGTCCGCTTCACCGTCGGCCGCAGTCAGGTCTCCACCGTGGACGCCGCCACGCACCGGATGACGGTCGTCCGCGATGGCAAGACCCTGAAGACCATCGCCATCACGGCGGGCGCTGAGAACTCGCCCACGTGGAACGGCCAGATGGTGATATCGGAGAAGCTGATCAGCACCCGGATGAACGGAGCCACGGTGGGATTCGCCGGGGAGTACGACATCCCCGACGTCCCGCACGCCATGCGCCTGTCCACCTCGGGCACGTTCATCCACGGCAACTACTGGGGCGCGGACTCGGTGTTCGGACGGACCAACATCAGCCACGGCTGTGTGGGACTGAACGACGCCCGGGGCGGCGGCGACCCCACGCAGGACGGCGCCTGGTTCTACAACAACTCCCTCCTCGGTGACGTGGTCGTGGTGCGCAACTCCGACGACCGGACGATCGCCCCCGACAACGGCCTCAACGGCTGGAACATGCCGTGGGACCAATGGAAGGCGGGCTCCGCACGATGAGACGGACCCTTGCCGCAAGCCGTCATCACCGCGGTCCGAGCCGCTCCGGCCCTCCCGAGTCGGGCTGACCAGTTCCTCACATCTCTCCCGCAGGCTGATCATCATGGCTTCATCAATCCGTCGCCTGTCCCGACGGCGGCTTCTCCCTGCCCCGTTCGGGAATCGTCAAGCGACCACCTCCACCATCCCGGGCCCGACCCGTCCGGGGATACCGGCCGCCGTCCTGGCCCTGTCCGTCACCCTCGCCGGATGCGCGGGGACGGGGACGGGCGCCGGGACGGCCGACGACGCCCGGCCGGCGGCCGTCGGAGCGCACGGCGCATCGGCCGCCGCCCCCGGCGCGACACAGGCCATGCCCGGGCGGACATCCGCGGACAGCGAAGCGTCCGCCGCGGCGGTCCACGAGCAGCTGCCGGGCCTGGGCCCGCGGACACGGGCCCAAATCCCCGAGAGGGCGCGCCAGGTCGTCCTGGTCACCGGCCAGGGCAAGAACTCCCCGAAGTCGCAGGTGGTGCTGTACCGGCGCACGAGCGCGGGCTGGGAGCCGGGAGCCACCTGGCCGGCCCACAACGCGCTCAAGGGCTGGACGGACGACCACCGCCTCAATGATCTCCGGTCGCCCATCGGCGTGTTCACCCTCACCGACGCTGGCGGGCTGCTCGCCGACCCCGGCACCGAACTGCCCTACGATCAGTCGCCGGGCTTCACCATCAGCGGCACGGGCTTCGAGGGCGAACCGCTCGCGGGCTCCTTCGACTACGTCGTCGCGATCAACTACAACCGCAAGCCCGGAACCTCCCCCCTCGACTGGACCCGCCCTCTCGGCGCGGACAAGGGCGGCGGCATCTGGCTGCACGTCGACCACGACGGGCCCACACATGGCTGCGTGAGCCTGGCGCAGCAGCACATGAAAGAGCTGCTGCGCACCCTCGACCTCGACCGGCATCCGGTGATCGTCATGGGGGACGCGGCATCCCTCAAACGCTGACGCGAGCGGTGAGAGACGAACGAGAGCAGAGGGCCCGGACACGCTGAGGGCGCGTCCGGGCAGTACGCGGGGCGACCGCGCTGATCCATGCCGGGTTCGACCTTGTCGCGGACGCCGTCCAGGAGGAGTTGGTGGATGCGGTCGGCGTCGAGCTCGAGCGCCATGGGCTCTCGACCAGGTCTCCCGGTGCGCCGGCCTCGTGTACGCGCATGTCATCCCTTCCGATGCACGGACCGCACCCCGCGACGCGGTCTGCGTCCGCCGCCCGCGGCTGCCGGCTGCCACGGCACACACGCCCGTGCCTCGGCCGGCCCGCAGGCTTTCATGTCCAGGCCGCGCACCGCACCAACAGCGTGCGCAGCGCGGCCGACCATGGCCGCCACCCGTCGGTGACCGGGCCGCGGGGCCGGCCCGCCCCACCAACTCGCGCAGCGGCTCCCCGGTTCGCGTGCCGCGCCGCTGTCGGCCGCGCGCCTGTCGGTTCACCCCGGTGCCCGGATCAGTGCGGCCGATCGGTGGACCGCTCGGGCTGGCGGGCCGTTGCGTGGGCCGGCCGTCGCCGCCCGGCAGGAGCGGGACACCATACGCGGGCGGCATGGTTGGGACGCCGTCCCGGGCGCGTCTTCCTGCACCGGCGGGACGCCGTCACAACGACTCCGCGGTCTTCGAAGCGGTGCCCGCTGCCGTCCGGGTGCCCCGCGCCGGTGCCGGACGACCGCGGACCAGGCCGAGTCGGGTGCTGACCGGCAAGGCGTGTTCGTCCCCTGTCATCCGTGCCCGACCGCTGCACCGAGGCATCGTCGCGACCATCCCAGAGCATGCCGACCAGGTGGCCCACCGCCGACGCAAGGGCTTCCGTGGTGGGCCACCTCGGCCTTCACACGCCACACAGCTCTACCGGGAGATGCGGCGCTCCGACGGTGCTGACGGCGCCTACATCGGAGTCGACAACCCTTCGGCGCCCTCCGGGCCGCGACCTCACACCGATCCAGCGAACCGTCAACCGCGCGCCGGCCGCAGCACGGGCACCGGTCGAGCACGGCGTCGCACGACTGAAGTCGTGGCGAATCTTCCGCAGACCCGGTGCAGCCCGAATCGAATGTCGTGGGTCGCCGCAGCTGTCCTCGCCCTGGAGCGGCAGCGCTGAAAAGGCTCACTGATGGGGGATCACCAGAGGCTCTCCCTCTTCGATCAGGTAGGTGGACAGCATCTTCGTCTCTACCTTCCCGATGTTACGGGCGTTGTGAATGGCACCGAGCGGGATGAAGAAGGGGTCGCCGCTACGCAGTCGCTGCGGGGCGCGGTCGTCGAACTCCATCATGACGTCCCCCTGGATGATGTAGCCGACCTCCACGCCGGGGTGGCTGTGGCGGCCGGATTCCAGACCCCTGGGGATCTGTACGAGCGTCTGCACGAGCTCCCAACCGGAGGCCGGCGAGAGATGCCGCTGCAGTTCGGTACGCGTGATGCCGTCGGGGGTGACGGAGGCCACCTCCGGGGGCGGCCATGTGCCTCCGCAGAGGCGGATGCCAGGGCGGTCAGGCCGAGTGTTCCGAGTGTGGCTGCACTACTGCTGCGCATCAACGAACGACGAGTGATCATGATTCATCCTTTGTTCGAGTGGACGGAGGCGCGCCATGTCGGTGGCGACACCGACTCGGCAGAACGCTCCACAGAACGATTGGTCTTCGAGCGAGACGGTGGTTCGCCCATTGACCGTCAACGCTTGATGTGGACGGCGAACTGCCTCTCCGTCTCGCCGACGGGAGTGGTGCAGATATAGCCCTGGGCCTTGCGGTAGTCACCTGTT
>NZ_LOHS01000123.1 GCF_001642995.1 Streptomyces jeddahensis | reverse complement strand
CATGGAGGGTCATCGGCCAGCCGCTGTTGACGCGCCAAGCGCACCTGCACGAACTTCTCGATCTCATCCCCGGTCTCCCATTGCCGTGACGCCACCGTCACGGCACGGATGTACTCCGGGATTTGGAGCAGGCCTGGGACGAGCTGCGCATGGAAGGTACGGATGGATTCCGCCATGGCTTCCAGGGCAATGTAGTCGCGATACGTGTCGGCGAGAACGGAGCTGTACTGGTTCCACCATCCTTGCCTGCGTCGCCGGTTTGCCTTGCGGGCCAGTGCGGTCAGCCGTTCGAAGAGCTCGGTGTCCGACACCTGGTAGGCCTGCAGCATGGCCATCAGGTCGGGAAGGCGAACCGCCACTCGCCCGTTCTCCATACGACTGATCTTGCCCTTGGTGCAGTCGAGAGCATCGGCTGCCTGGACGGTCGTCAGCCCTGCCCTCTCTCGCAACCGGCGTAGTTCGTCACCGAGTTGGCGCCCGAGGACGGTCGATGGGCTTGAGGTGGCGCTGTTGGCAAGCATGCCAACACCTTTAGCAGAGCGGCAGGTATCACGAAACGCCCCTAATCCGAAAGAGGGAACATCGGCATCATCCCCACTGGAAACGTTGCAGATTCGCCAGGTGCGCACCCATCCTGCTGGCCATGGACGCCGGTGTCCCGCCCGCCTAACTGGCCTTCTCTGTCTCTCTGTACGGGATCCCGGTCAAGCGTCGACTCCTTGGGGGGCTGCCATGGCCGTACCGAACCAAGTCTCTTTCCGGCTGTCCCGCAGTCGCAGCAGCGTTCCCCGAGCGCGGGCCTTGCTGTCCGCGATGTTCGGAGGTTGCCAGATCGATCAAGAAGTCCTCAATACGGCGGAGTTGGTCCTGTCAGAACTGGTAACCAACGCTCTGCGGGCGCGGGCACCGCGAGACCGCCAGGTCGGTGTGCGCATCACGCACTCGGAGGAGGGTGGGCTGCTGCGGCTGGAGGTGAGCGATGCCGGGGAGGGCTGGCCCTCAGTGCGGCACCCCAGCGAGGATGAGATCGGCGGACGTGGGCTGCTGCTCGTGGAGGCGCTGACCCACCACTGGGGCGTGCAGGAACGCGAGGGCGGCATCGGGAAGACGGTGTGGGCGGAGGTCAAGGCCTCGGACATCGCGGCTGTCCCGGCGGAGAGGGAGGTCGCGGCCGTAACGCTCCACGCGGGGGATCAGGTCAAGCTGCGTGGGAGATGGTGCACGGTCCGCAGCGTTCGGGGTGAGCGGTCTCCCACGGGAGGCTTCGTCATGGTACTGGTGCTGGACGACGGTCCCACGGTGCGCGTGGACGCCGCCGAGCCGCTGGCCGTGCGGAGTGCAGGGCCACATGGTCGGCACTGCTCTGCCGTAGACGGTGAAACGTGAGCTGCTAGGAAGTGATCAACTCCACGAGGTTGGCGACCCAGCCGAGGACGCCCACAGCGGCGCAGACGAAGACACCGAGGCCCACCCGCTCGGCCGCCTTCTCGGGTCGCGAAGGCTCCCGCCTCCGGTTCGGCTTGTCCGACTTGGGCGGCCTGATCACGAGATACGCGAGCCAGCCGAGGCCGGCCACGGCAAACACAAACTCGACCTGCCACAGCTCGCCCACGAAACCCCGGATCCCGGCCCGCTGCGGCGGCATCGCCGCGTTCGTCGCCGCCTTCTGGGCCTCACAGCGACAGCGATCTCGCCCCTTCCGCGGGCGTCTACGCGCAGCTAGATGATCCTTCGGGTGAGGTCGGCGTCCTGGGCCCGGGTGACGCGGTCGGGGGTCGCCAGCTTGCGGTCCTGCGCGGCAGCGTCCCAGTCCTCCGGCTGCATGAGGAAGAACGCGCCGGAGCTGGGCACGTAGCCGACTGCGCCGAAGGGCAGGTCGCCCGCGACGTACACGCCGTTCTCGATGCCTTCGGGCCACGGGTTGCGCCACGGGCCGCGCCGCGGGACCGGATTCATCCGCATCAGCGGCGACTCCTGGCCCTCGGCGGTGCGCAGCGTGAGCGTCATGCTCTTCGGGCGGCCCTTAGTCGCCTGAGCGCCGTCCACCTTGGTGATCTGCGGGCAGAAGGTGTCGAAGGAGTATTGCGCGAGCGTCTTGCGGCAGGTGCGAGTGGCGATGACCGCGAGGGGGATGGTGTAGAGCGTGGCGATGAAGCCGAGGATGCCGACGAAGATCATCGGCCCCCCAATAATGGGCACCCAGGACATACCGGCGCGTTTCGCTTCCGCACCCAGACCCGGCGTTCCGAATGCCATGAGCCCGTAGATCCCGCTGTTGCGGACGCCGGCCCACCAGACCCCGTTGGTCAGCTTCCGGCGCAGCGCGGCGGTGTCCAGTGTTCCCGCTGCGTGGGCACCTTGAGTGTCTTGCGGCACGATTTCTCCTGTAGTCCCCGGCCCGGCTGGGTGCTGTCCGATGTCCGTCAGACGGATTCACTGACCTGCCTGTTGACCCGGATTCGGGGGTTGTTGGGCGTACGGATTGGGGTACTGGGGCGGCTGTCCGGAAGGAGTGGGGTATCCCTGATAGGGAGTTGGCGGGTACGGCTGCTGAGCGGGTGGGTGGATCGGCTGCTGGGGCGGGTAGCCCATGTGCTGGGGGTAGGTTCCGGCGCCAGGGTTGACCGGCCCGGTAACGGAGTTGCGACGGCCACGCATCGCGGCGAAGACGACGACGGCGGCAATCACGGCTCCGATGCCGATGATGCCGACGACAAGGACGATGGCGCCCATTAAGAAGATTCCCTTCTCGTTCTCAAGCTGATTCGTTGCGGTGTCGTTGTTCGTTCCGGATCCCGTCGGGCCTCAGGCCCGCTTTGGTGGGGCGGCGCATCTGTGGATCGATCGCCCCGCCGGTTCAGCGGGGCTAAATGGCGTCGTCCCGACCGGCGGCCCGCCCCGCGGTGCCGGCCTGCACGAACGTGTCCGGCGGCCGGCATGGACAGATCGAGCCGGTCCGGGCGGATTGACTGCTGGCTGGTTCACACCTGGCTACTCATCCCGGGTTCGGAACCGGGTCGCGGTGGCTCAATCGGACCGGGAACGCGTCCGTCATCCGGCTCCAGCCGTGGCCCCGAAGTGGACCGAGCACCACGAACCGTCGACAAAGGCGGTCTCGTGGTTGCCGCCCGCCACGTCGCTACGGTCGCGGATATAGGTCACGTTGCGAAGGTCCGTAGCCCACCCCGCCTCGACCGGACCGGGTCTGCCGGTGAAGGAGCGCGCGTAGGACATGTACACAGGGATCCCGTCAGTGGTTCCCAGGGCGTTGCGTCACTGACAATAGGTCGCCGACACCCGGAAGCGTCAGCACACCACGTCTTTTGCTGGCCGCAGTCCGGGCGTTAAAGGTGTCGCCCGCGTACCAGGCGCCATACTCCATGGACTTGGGCCACCGCCGGTACGTCCTCACCGGATTCCAGACGGACATGAGGCCGGTCAGCCTCTCGTGCTCGGCGTACTGGAGGTGGACGGCAGCGGTGTACGCCTCCCAAGTGCCCTTGATCCTGCGCACGTGCGGGACTAGCCGCCACGGGTGCGTCTCCAAGACACGCCGCATGCGCCTGACGCAGCCCAGCGATTTGTGGCTGAGGTAGAGAACCGCGGGATAGCCGATCACCCAGGCGATCAGAGCGGCGCCACCGATCTTGTTGGCCGTCTCACCGGCGTCAGGATTCATGAGGGCACCGACTGCAAGAAATGAGGGAAGGCAGAGAACTCACCAGATCGTCCGACGCCTCCTCAACTTGCGGTGCATCCTCTCCCAGGCGTCCCGGGTCTCCGGATGGACGAAGGCACGCTTGAACGCGGGCGCCGGAATTCTGAATTCTTCCGATGGAACCGGTGCTTCGCTCTCATTCAAAGGAAAGTGAGGGCTGTTACTCTTCATCGGCTCTCCTCATTGTCAACCTATCGGCAGGAACACGAGCAGACTCTCCCCCCAGAGTCGCTCCCCCCTCAGGAGGTCTTCCCCATGCCGCCTTGAACGGGTCGGGGCAGGGTGCTGACGTCCTCGCTGTGACGTCGCGGCTAGTACGCGTAGGTCATGTTGGGTTCCTTCTCCATCAGCTGGGTGAGGTGCTCCGCCAGCGTCGCCCGGAACCGAGCAAGCCGGTCTCGGGCGATTCCCCGACGGCACGGATCGCAACCGGGAGCTCATGCCGGGTTCGGAACCGGGTCGAGGTGGCTCAATCGGACCGGGAACGCGTCCGCCATCCGGCTCCAGCCGTGGCCCCCGAAGTGGACCGAGCACCACGAACCGTCGACAAAGGCGATCTCGTGGTCGCCGCCCGCCACGTCGCTGCGGTCGCGGATATAGGTCACGTTGCGAAGATCCGTAGCCCATCCCACCTCGACCGGACCGGGTTTGCCGGTGAAGGAACGCGCGTAGGACATGTACACAACCTGCAGGCGGCGGTCCGTGACCTGCAACATCACGGCCCTGTTGTTCTTTGTTCGCGGCACCAAGGCGCAGGCCAGATGGCCGGCCATGCTGTTCCAGCCACCGTGGAACGGCTTGCCCGGCTTCTTCGGCTCACGCTCCGTGAACGCTTCGACGAGCGCCTCGATCGGGTTCCAGGTGATCTCATAGAGCCTCGCGACCCAGAACACTGGGATCATCAACCAGCTCCCGAGCGTGCGGCGCTCGGATCGTAGAGCCCGCGGGCGACGGAAATAGCCTGGCAACGGTGCTCTTTCTGCCAAGGAGACCCCATGATCAGCACGCAGCACCTCATCTGCTGGCACCAATGCCCTCGCCCGCTGGACCGTCTCCCGGGTGCGGTCCATCCTGCTCACCCGAAATCGTCCCTCACTGTCTTTGCCGCTCTTGAAAGAGCCACGGCCGTACCCTCATTGAGCCGCTGCGGACGGGGCGCTGATCGTACTCGTCACGCTCTTCCACAACCCCCGATGCGTCGATAGAGAACAGCTTCTAACCACGAGAGGCCGGGACTTGCTGCTCGTCTGACTGCCCGGGCGTCATCAGAAAGGAACCTGCCAGCAGCATCGACATAAGAGGGCTAGCAATCCCCACGGCCCAGCGCCACCCCGTTGCCACGTCGAAGGTCATCAACGCTGCACAGGCAATGATCGCTACGAGCAGACCCAACGTTAGGGGGCTCACGAAGAGTGCCCACTTGGAATGCGGGTCCCAAAGGCGAAGCATTCGGCCGCCGCTCGGTGCGTCACTCAGCTTTTGAACCGGAGTACCAACGTCGGCCAACAACCGCCCTTCGCTCACGGCGAGCATCCCATGCATAACCCAACCTTGGTCCGAAATCAGAGCTGCGGGTGTCACTCGTGGTGAGAAACGTCTACCCGCCACGCCACGGCGCGCATCCCAACAGAGACAGACTGGCTGCCCTGTCACTGACTCAGGCAAATCCTGCGCCCTGATGTCCACCAAAAAGTGCACATGACCGGTGGCCGTTTCGATGCTGAGACTCTGCGACTTCGAGGATGCTTTCCCCGGCTCGGTGGGGGCGTGAGAGAATTGTGCGACTCGAACGATCTTTCCTCGAATGGCCCTATCGCGCGTCCCCAAACGAGAGAAGGTACGGAAACCTTGCGCGGTGAACATCAGCGCCACGATGCCGCACAGTCCAAGGCCCCACCCAACAAGGAGTAGCCAGACGATGCGAGTGGGCAACGTGGCTCCGCGCAGTGCATTCTCCAGATCGCTCTCGTCTCCTGCCACTGCACCCAGTCGCGGTTGTGTGGGGGCATAGAGCACCGACACACGATCTCCAGGGCTCAATCGGTCATACGATTCCGTGGTCACCGTCGCCGGAACCGGCTCCCCACCCTGCGCATCCGGGAGTTGAACAAGAGTGGTCGCCGTGTAGTAGGACTTCCCCTTGCTTGGATCACGGAAACGAACATCGCTGACTTTGTCGACCTGGACTTCCGCGAACACCGCGCCAGCCGAATGAATTCGCTCCACCAATTCGGGCCTCTGCGGTGATCCCCATGCCATGGCGATCAGTCCCACAAAAACGCTCCAGACCCCGACGGCGCCAGCAAAGGACCGCAACAACTGTCGGCGCCTTGACGGGATACGCCGAGGCAACGATGTCGCCTCCGAGTCGAGCCAACAACGCTCTGTATCTTCATTGGCCCCAGCGAACTCGCCTGCTGCAACCACACTGAATGGCTGCGGCCCACCGATCTTGCGCTGATACAGAGCGACAGCGACAACGCTGAGGATCGCGCACGCCAGAGATACAAGGATCGCCTGGCGGCGCAGGGTCGGCTCGGAACTGAAAAACCAGAGCATGAATACGACAGCACCAGCCACGAAGCCAAGCCTGGCGGACCACTGGCCGACTCTCTGAGCAGACTTGAAGTTCACAGGAACGATCGTTTCGCGGTTCACCCAAAGCCCTGACGAATTCGGTGGATCGGTTACTTCGCGTCAGCAGGCTCATCCCGCACAGGGAGTTTGGTCAGGTGCCGTGTACGACGGCTTGCCGTGACCATCCAGGCAACAGGAAGGGCCAGGACAGCAACTGACGCCAAGAGCACTGCACCGGCGGCACCTACACCCAGCGTCATCATCATCAACGCCAGTAGCGCAACCTGCAGGGCCACGAATCCAGCACCGTGTACTGCGGGGTCCCAAGTCGGCAGCGTCCTAATAGCGCGCAGTTCGCGGCCGCCTGGGAGTTCCTTCGATGCAGGCACTGGTGCGCCATCGGGGAATACGGAACCAGGAGCAGCGTCAACCCACCCACGGACGTATCGGTTGTCCGGCGCAACAAGAACAGCTTGGCGCCTAGCAGAGCCCTGCTGCCCACTGCGAGGTCGCGGAGCCCAGTAGAGCTGAGCTTCTCCCCCGGTATCGGCAGCCAGCGAAACTGGATTTACCGCTCGATCCATAAAGAGGCGCATCCGAGCGCCGTCCGCTCCTTCTAGAAGCAGGCACGGATGCGGCCGGCCCGTC
The DNA here is from genome assembly GCF_001642995.1 of Streptomyces jeddahensis. Lineage (GTDB taxonomy): Bacteria > Actinomycetota > Actinomycetes > Streptomycetales > Streptomycetaceae > Streptomyces > Streptomyces jeddahensis. The sequence continues at coordinate 14,545 of NZ_LOHS01000123.1, read as the reverse complement.
TCCGACCCATCCTGTGTCTTGTTGACTCTAGCTGCCCCACCTCCGACGACAGAGACTCCAAGGGCCCGGACACGGCCGCTTCTCAGTGCAGGAAGTGAACTCCCAACACTGCCGCAAACCAACGCCAGGAAGAGCCACCAGGCTGTCCAGCCCGCCACCAAGAGAATCAGAGGCAACCCGGCGGGACCACCAGTCTTCTCCTCCAAGGCCGCCCGGTCGGTGTCCAGAATGGCTCCCAAAGATCCCGACGAAGGTGCGTACAGAGCCCACACCTCATCTCCGGGACGCATCGGCTCGTCGGAGAAGACCTTGCCTGTGACATCCCGAGTACCACTAGCGAAAGGGATCGAGACTTCGACCTTTGAGGAGTAAGTGCTGTTTCGCGTCCGCTGGTTCCTGGAGTGCTCGGATGAGAGAACCTCGTGGACCTTGACCTCACTGATGGTGTGGCCAGCCTCGGTGATGCGCCACGCGTCGGCCGAGTAAGAGAACGTCGCGTAAACCACAAGGAGCACAGGAACAACGATGAGGAAGAGACCAAATCCCATCCACGTGCTGCGCTGCGCTGGCCACCAATACCGGCCTCCAGAATCAACGCCCACTGCTGAGAGCCTGCTTCGGCGGAGCTCGATGAAGCCGCCGATTGCACCTGCCAGAGCCACCAGAATGCAAATAAACAGGTCCCAACGGGGCGTTGGCTCAGAAGGCGATGTAAGAGCACGTACAACGACTGCAACAATCCCCAGAGCGACGAGCGCTAGGCAAACCCTCATGGTACGGAACATATTGCTCACCCAAAGTCGTCTCTGATACTGCGCCGTCCCGCCGAGGGCTGCGACCGGGTCTCCACCTTCGGTGAATCCTTCTGGTCACCCCCGTCACTGCCGTCCCCTTCCATAGCCTCTTCAATACGGCTGGTTGCCGCACCAGCGCCGGTGGCCCCCAGTCCTGCGGGAATTCCTTCAAAAGCTGTATCGGGACCGGTTCGTTGAGGATAATCCGGAAAGCCATCCGGTTTTTGGACCCCATCGCTTTGATGTGAAGCTCCGTACCCGATGCCACCCGCGGCACCACCTCCGACGGAGCCGCCTATGGCGTTAGCGAGGGCGTCGTAGCCCATTTCCTTAAAACCATCACCGGAGACCGGGAGGTCCCCGGTTCCCATGCGAACTCCGTCAACGACAAATCCACCTGTCACGTTGCCGGTGGCACCACCAGCGGCGCCGGACGCCATGGCACCCGCCAAATTGTCGCCGAGTCGCCCTGCAACCTTGCCCGCAACGAACAGACCAGGCCCAGTTCCAGCTAGGGCGCCGAGGGAAGACTGCCAAGCCGCCTCGCCAAGTTCGGCAGGAGTGATCCCGCCCCCCTCCACTGCTGCACCGCCGAGCGAGCCGGCGAAGTTGCCGATCGCATTAATTCCGACATTCGCCAGAAACTTATGGGTCTGCGCTAGCGTCCGGAGCGTACGGAACGCAGTGCCGATCCGGCGCAGAATCTCCCCGAGACGTCCAGCGATGCGCACTGCCTGGGCCGCGAGACGAGCAGCATTTGCCGCCGCTGCGGCACCACCGAATCCAAATGTCACAAAGGAGAGGGCTACTCCGACGCCGATCGAGATGCCGATCTCTGCATAGATCGCCTGAATCTCTTCATTACATTCCTCGATGGCATCGGCGGCCTCATCAAGCCCCGCGGCAATCTCGTCGTATTGCTCAGTAGCTTGCTCGACTGCTTTACGAAATTCAGTCCAATGCTTCCTGAACGCTTCAGCCGCGGGGCCGCGCCATGTGTCCCCGACCGTAGCCTCGACATTCTTATCCAGCGCCTGGAGGATTCCCTCGGGCCCCGCGACGTCTGATCTGAGTTTCCGCCATGCTTTGGCGGCCTGCCTCAACTCTTCTGGCCGGCCACCAGGGCTGATGACTTCGAAGCCGGCTTCGACAATTTCTTCGGCTACCGACTCGTTTCCGCTCATCACTTGCCCCCGTCAGCGCTCTTACCGAAGAGCGCGGCAACTTCCTGGTCGCCTACCTCTGTATTGGCATTGACCTGCTTCAGCGCATCCGCGATGTCGTCCAAGTGTCTGTGCACGAGCGTCATAGCGCGGAGTGCTTCTGCCGAGAACTCGAGATAGGCAGTGGTGACCTCCTCCGACTCCGTCAGGACCCCAAAGCCATCTGTGATGGCTTCTTCTCCCGTTTCGTTCTCGAACGACTTAAGGAAGGCGCGAAGATCATATGCTTGCAGTTCGAACTTTCGGGCCAGATTCCTGCCCGCGTTGTCTGCGTAGTACGCCGTATCGTCGGCCACTTGTTATCCCTTGATGGTCACGTGGGTGCACTAAACCCGGTGGGATGGCGCGCTCATCGATCCTCCGAGGGCGGTTGTTGGGCGTAGGGGTTGGGGTGCTGCGGGGACTGTGCTGGAGGCGGGGGGTAGCCCTGGTTGGTGGGGTAGCCCTGGTTGGGAGGTGTGTTGGGGTACGGCTGGTAGCCCGTCGGGGGCTGGGGCGGGTAGCCCGTGCCGTGAGGGGGCGTTCCGCCGCCGGAGCCGGGGCCGCCGTTACCGCCGTTGCGGCGGTTGCGGAGTACCGCGAAGAGGATGCCGATGACGACCACTGCGGCTGCGATGCCGGCGATGATGAGGATGTTGCCCGACGAGGACTTCTTCTTTTTCTTGGCTTGGGTCGTGCTGTCGTTGTCCTCGGAGGCGGTGCCGGAATTCGTGGACGTGGAAGGAGAGGGCTGGGCGAGGGGGCCCTGCTTGGGGCCCTTGGGGATGTCCCGGGTCAGAGACGCGTAGGGGCGGATGACGCCGTAGCCGTACTCCTCGTCAGGTGCCTTCGTGACGTCGTCGGGGAGGTACGCTGATTTGATCAGGCGGTTGATGACCTGGCCTGCGGTGAGGTCGGGGTACTTGGCGCGAATGAGTGCTGCGGTGGCGGAGACGTAGGCAGTTGCGTCTGAGGTGCCATCGGCTTCCGCGTAGCCGTTGGATTGGCTCGTGTCTGCTCGGACGATCTTCGCGCCTGGGGCTACCAGGGTCACGCCTTCACCGTAGTTGGAGTCGTCCCAGATCTTTAGAGACTCGTCAACTGCACCAACAGCCACAACCCCCGGTAGCTTCGCCGGATACTCCAGACCTGCAGCTCCTTCATTTCCGGTACTCGCCACAACCACAACATCATGCTGTTGTGCATACTCGATTGCTTCTGCACCCTCAGAACCAGGCTGGGCGAGAGAATCACCAAATGACAGATTGATTACCGAGGCCCCGTGATCAACTGCGTAGCGAACCCCGGATGGCCACTCCTCACCTACGCTGCCGTTTCCAGCCTTAATCGGAAGAATCTTAGCCTTCGGCGCCAAGCCCATCACGCCCGCAGAATTATTTTCTCCGTGTCCATGGCCGGCAATGATGCTTGCCATGCCGGTGCCATGCCCGTCAGTGTCATTCTGGGCATCACCGCCTCCGGTAAAATCCTTTCCCTTCAATACCTGCCCGGTCAGATCGGGGTGGCTACCGTCCACCCCGCTATCAACAACGGCAACTGTCACGCCTTCACCTCGTGACTCTGCCCACACCTTCTCGAAGTCGATCGCGTTTACTACCCACTGCTTGTCACGGATGTAATCCGCTGAGGCAGTGGGAGCCGAGGTGAGGAGCAAGGCTCCTGTCAACGCCACGACTCCTGTCGTGGACCAGAATCGCTTGACACCCAATCCCTTGCTCCTCACTCAACTAAGACTGGTTTCGCCAGCCTTCATAGCGGACCGGAACCAGTTCCTCCGGTTCGCTTCCCTGCCTATTCGATGGTCCGCGGTACGTTCCGGTTACGGTCCTCTTCCGAGATCCAGGTCTCTTCATCCTCGACCAGGTAGTCGGGACGGTCGCCACTGGTGTTCTCGTCCTCGGACCGTCGGCCGTTGCGGCCGCCCATACCGCCAGCTGCGCCTGCCATGGCGCCACGCTGTGTTCCGCCGCGGCTGCCGTGCAGGCCTGCACCGCCGCCGGCGCCCTTGCCAGTGACTCCCTTGGCCGCGCCGACCACGCCGCCACGGGACTTCGCGAGCGCCCCACGACCGCCAGCACCAGCACCGCCTCGGCCAGCCGCGCCAGCCCCGGAACCGCCCATGCCGCCCATACCGGCCCGACCTCCGGTGCCGCGGCCTGCTGCCGCACCGCCACCACCCAGACCACCACGAATGCCTGCGGCTCCCACGCTGCCGCGTGCAGCAGCGCCTCGTCCGAGACCGGAAACTCCGCCAGGAGCCACGACACCTGGGCCCTGAGTTCCTCCAGTACTGAGGCCACCGCTACCGCCGCTGACACCGACAGGGCCCGTGCTGGGGCCCGTCCCCGTCAGGCCGGGAGAGATGCTGTCCACCTTCGTTCGGGCTGCCGGGAGCTGAGAGCCTCCCGTGATACCTGCATCTCGGGGCACCGCCGGAGCCGGCTTGATGCGGGCGGTGGAACCTGCACTCCAAGGCTTGTTGGCCGCGCCAGCTGCACCCGGCCCTCCCGCCGAAGCACTCGGCATTGGGATCGGAGGGGGCATCGTTACGTCGTTGTTCGGCGGGCTGACACTCTTTTCGTTGTCCTGCCACTTATTCCTATTGAGGTTGCTCGTGTAGACCTTGTAGTTGGCCGCCAACTCCTCCATCACCGCCATGGCCTGCAGGCGACGCTCCATCCCCAGCGACAAGTTCTTCTCGTTCGCCTCGGCAACGGTGCCAGCGCTGACGCCCGCAGCCAGGTCCTTGTGCGCCTGGGAGTCATCGCGGTTGGCGTTGTCATTCATTTTGTCGCCCGCGCTCTCCAGCTTGGACGGTTCGTGAATGTCCGCCATCTTGGTCTTAGCGGCGTCGAGGTCCTTGCTGATCGCAAAGAGTTGCTCCGCCGTGAAGTTGGCGTACGCAGCCCCGTTGCGAATCTGGACAGCGATGTTGTCCGCCCTGCGCTTAAAGGCTTGGGCGGCTTCGCCTTCCCAGTGCTCGAGGACGGTGTCGACAGCGCTCTTCAGCATGCCCGCGACGCTGTCCTTCGCGGAAACCTGGTCCACACCGCCGGTCGCGCCGTCACCGTCGCCACCGGACAGGATGTTGTGGACCATTTTCCAGTGGGTTCCAACCTCCGAAATCTTTCCGGGTTGGGAATCCATGATCATCTTGCGCAAGCCGTTGACCGAGTACTCAACGAACGGCGTCTTCCCATTCTCGGTCGCACGGTTGAAGGGCACGTTATTACGCGCGACCTTGTCGGACTCAATGAGGCGGTCATGATTGCTCTGCTGCTCGGCCGCCCTAGCCTTGTTGTTGTTTTCCTCGTACTGCTCAGCTGACCTGTGTTCCTCAAGTGCGCCGGCCATGGTCCACTCCCCTCGTCAGTGCTTTTCCGGAACCCGACTACTTAGAAGCCATCGGGTTATTGGTGGAGCCACCCGAGTCGCCCCCCACGCCCTTCTTGATCTCGTGCTCCTCGTCGTTGTACTTGTCCCGGACCTTCGAGGTTTTCGTGCTGAAGTCGTCCATCAACTCGTGGAGCGTCTTGATGATGCCCTCGATCTTGGTCTTCATTTCGGTCTGAGCCGCGTGGAGATTCTTGGCCTCCTGGAACACAACTTCTCCAGAAGTCTGACCGAAGGCATGCTCCGGAATTGTCGTGTCGTACTTCGACGTGGTGCCGGCCTTGTCCATGTCGTCCAGCAACCGCCAGAGCTTCCGGATGACTTCATCCAGCGCGCTCAGATCAACCCGCATCCCGTTGCTCATACCCCGTTGTCCTCTCCCCTGATTCTCAAGTTGTCAGCACCCGGTCGGTGCCCAAGTCGTATCCCAAGCCAGCCAACTGGTCGGCTATCCCCACTACGCAGCCCGGCCAACCCGCCGACTCCGCCAGTCCCGCACAGCCACCCCGCTCCCCGCAACCACCAGCACCAACGCAAGGCCCGCGCCCAGCACATAAATCGCCACGCGGCGTTCGCGTTCCGCCTCGCTCTCGCCCATGGTCACCGCCATCGGGATGACGCCACCCGAGCTGGCCGCGACCGGCGGATCCGGTTTCGGGGAGGTGCCCGGGGTGGACTCCTCCGACAGTGCGGCGACCGGGTCGACGACGCCCCAGCCGATCAAGCGGTCTGGGCCGCGGCCCGGGCGCTGGGCGGTTTCCTCGATGCGGGTGGCGATTTGGGACGCGCTCCAGTCTGGGTACTTCTCCTTCAGCAGGGCCGCGACGCCCGCGACGTACGGCGCCGCGAAGCTCGTGCCGTCGGCGGTGCACTGGCCGCCCTGAGGGACCGTGGAGACCATGCCTACGCCCGGCGCCGCGACGTCCACGAAGTCGCCCGACTGTGAGAAGAAGGCGCGCTCGTCGTTGCGGTCGGAGGCCGCCACTGCCAGGACACCGTCGTACGAGGCGGGGTACGTCTTCGCGGATTTGCCGTCGGCTCCGTCGTTGCCGGCGGCGGCCACGATCAGGGCGCCCTGGCCCACCGCGTACTCCACGGCGTTCCGCAGTTCCGTGTTGTCCTGTCTGTTCGCCGTGTCCGAGGAGATGTTGATGATCTCCGCGCCCTTGGCGACCGCGTCGCGGATCGCCCGGGACATGGTCCGCGAGTTGCCCTGACCTTCCTCGCCCTCGCCACCCGTGTAGCGGAAGGAGAGGATCTTGGCCTCCGGTGCGAGGCCCACGAAGCCCGTGCCCTTGAGTGGGCGGGCGGCGATGATGCCCGCGACCCGGGTGCCGTGGCCTTCGAGGTCCTGGGTGCCGTCTGTGGAGCCGACGTAGTCCTCGCCTCCGGACGCCATGGCGCCGCGGAGCTGGACGTTGGAGTCGTCGACACCGGTGTCGATCACCGCGACCGTGACGCCCTTGCCCGTCGCCTGTTCGCGCAGCTGGTCCAGGAGGATGCGCTGGAGCGACCAGGGCGTGGACTGAATGACTTTGCCGCCGAAGACGCATTCGGTGCTGGCCGACAGGCCGAAGTCGGGGCCGTCGGAGTCGGCGAGGCGGGTAGCCACCGCGGGGTCAGCCACCGTCCGGTCGGCCACCGCCGAACCGGCCACCTCCGAACCAGTCACGCTCGGCTCGGCCAGTGCCACGTCCGCCCGCGACGGCTCCGCGACCGCCGCCGACGCCGACGTAAGGCAGATGCCCGTGACCGCGAGCACACCGAAGGCCCGCTGCAGTGCGCGGGATCCACTCGCGCGGCGACGCGAACGGGCTACCGTGGCCCTCATATTCAGGCCCCCCATATTCAGGCGCCCCATATCCAGGCCCATATTCAGGCCCCCAGGGCTTGCTTGCTTCCTTCGAAGCTGGGTCATGTCTGTGTGAAGATGCGCTGTGAAGACGTTCCCGGGAATGTGGAGATTCCTGGGATGTGTTGTGTACGGGTCCGGAGAAGGGATCGGCCCAGCTGACGCCGTGGCGTCGGCTGGGCCGATTCTCTTCATCTCATGCCCCTCGGGCAGCCGACGGCTCAGCCCCAGGTCTGGGCGTTGCTCTTCTCGGTGGCCTGGTAGTTGTCGGCCGCGCTCTGCAGCGCCGTGGAGATCTTCAGCAGGGTCGCGTGCAGGTCGGCGGCGGTCTGGTCCCACTCACGCTGCTTGCGCTGGTAACCCTCCTGGGCCTCACCTTCCCAGGTGTTGGCGACGCGCTTGACCGCGGCCTCGAGGTCGTCGAGCTGCTGCTTGATGCGGCCGGCGGTCGTACGCACGTCCGTGGACGCGTTGGTGATGGTCGCGTAATTGACGAGGATCGACATCGTCGTTCCCTTTCAGGAAGAGTCGAAGGAAGTTCAGTGAGTCAGTGGCTTTTGGGCAGAACTTCGGGAGAACTGGAGAATCTCGGACCAGTACGGCTCGATCAGCCGAAGACGGCTCGATCAGCCGAAGTCCGACATGATCTTGCTGATCTCGCTGTTCTGCTGCTCTTCCGACGCGGAGTAGTTGCTCCGCGTGGAGTCCACGGCTTCCTTGATGTCGTTGAGGATGTCGCTCATCCTCTTCGCGTCCGCGTTCCAGCGCTCCTGCAGCTGGCGGTACGACTGGGCCGCCTGGCCCTGCCAGCCGCCCGCGATCTGGTCGATCACCCCGTTGAGACGACGGATCTCGCCCTGCAGCTGACCGTTGACGGTGCTGATGTCACCGGAGAGCTTGGTCAGTTCGTCTTCTGTTACCCGGAACTGGCCGGCCATGATGAACCTTCCCCCATGTCGTTGTCGAACCGGGTTACCTGCATCGGTGCCCGGAGAAGCTACGCATTTTTGAGAGCTGCAAACACTCTATCGTCCGTATGTCACACATCCACAGGCCAGGGCGATCAGTTACACGGCTCACACACATGAGCTGCCATCCTGTGACCATCGCCCTCAAGTCCCATGGCCTTCAAGCCAGTTGGCCGATCACGGACCTCTCACTGGCCCTCAACGGCTCTCACTGGCTCTGCGGCTGCGCAGCGCTGCCGGTGTCCAGAGTGGGCCCCTTCGGGATGAACGTCGCCCAGGACTGCGGCACGATGGCGAGGTTGGAGAGCTCCTCGTATCCAAGCCGCGTGCGCGCCTTGTCCGTCTCGCTCGGCTCACTCTCCGACGAGGACGACGCCGAACCGCTGCCGGTCTCCTCCGCGGTGCTGTCGTTGTTCGCCGGCAGCGAGTAGCGCAGGCCCGTGTCGGTCAGCAGGTACGTCCGTCCGCCGCCCTTCGCCGTACCGGTGACCTCCTGGAAGAGGAGCCCCGAGCCGGACGAGACGTAGGCGCCCAGCGAGTCGGCGATGACCTTCTTGGGGTACGCCTTCCCGGCCCAGGCGGCGAGGTGCGGCTTGTCGTTCTCGCCGATGGTGCCGTCGTAGACGCTGCACGAGGTGGTACGGGCGTCCTCGGTCGCCGTCGCCGCGGGGTTGGCCTGCCGCGGAACGCTCTGGGGCCATCCCTTGTCCGCGTAGAAGCCGTCCGCCTGGCCGCCGTTGGCGGCGATGATGGCCGAGGTGTTGACGTCGACGGGGTCGAGGTCATCGGGCCCGAACACCTGCTGGGCAGCGGGCGAGCTCTTGAGCAGCGCGGCCACGAAGGGCGTGATGGGGGCGACCCGGTCCTCGAGGACGACGTAGTACTGCTCGCCCTGCGCTTCCTGCGCCTTGAGCACCCGGCCCACCGTCTGCGCCTCGGGCGGAAGCCCCTGGACCGTGGTCGGCCGGCCGATGTTCGGAACCGTCGGGAAGGTGATGGCGCCGGCTCCGTTGAAGGTGCGCAGCCACTCCCGGCTCACCGGCTGCGGCTCGGCCGAGCTGGTGCCGAAGACGGCGGCGAGCAACTGCACCTGGGCGGTGGAGTCGACACCCGACCGGCCGCCGAGCAGGAAGAGCTTGCCCTTGCCGTCGACCAGGTATTTCCGCTGGGTCGAGGTGTCGACGACGTACAGGGCCTCGTCGGCGCCGACCTTCCCGGCGTTCCCGAGCGACTTCGCATCATCGGCGTCGAGGACGAAGACGGCACGGTCGACGGCGTTGTCCGATCCGGGTGTGGGGCGCTCGCACACCGCCCAGGTCTTCGCCTTCTCCGCGTCCTCCTTGGAGGGCAGCCGGTCGGGGGCGTACGGGATGCCGAGGGTCGCGCCGTGCGGGATGCCGCTCTTGTCGATCTCCTTGCCGGGGACCTCCTTGACGGTGCCCTTGCCCTTGTCGAGGAGGAGCTTGGCGGAGGCGTAGTTGAGGACGGGGTGCAGCGTCTTGGTCTTCTTGCCGTTCGCCCCCTCGTCCTCGAGGACGACGTAGCGCGTCGTGGAGTCGCTGTCGACGATGATGTACTCACCGGGGGTGTCCCAGCCCACGGGCGCCGCCGGCTTGATCACGCCCCAGGCGATGAAGCCCACGACCAGCACGACGCCGACCGCCAGGCTGGGCATCACGGTACGGATGGGACGCGGCGCACCTTCTTCGGAGCCCCCCGGCGACGGCGCAAGGAAGGCCGCGACGGTGCGCTTGCGAGCGAACGTGTAGGCGGCGAGCTCATCCCGACGCTTTGCCATGGTCCCCGTATCTCCTGTTTTGTGGTGCTCGATCGTGAGGTGATGCTCGATCGTGAGGTGGTGCTCGACCGTGCTCGAGAGGCCGCTGCGGCCGAGCAGGCAACTACTATGCACTGCGCCGCATGACGACGATCCATCAGGTGTGCGGCCGCCCCCGCATCTTCACAGAGCTTCACCACAGCGTTCCACCATGCGGGGCCGGTCCGTGAAAGGCTGGCCACCTGGGGTTTCGGTGTCCCCTGTGTCGCCCCGCGTTCAGCAGCGGGTACCGTGAGCCACTCGCATAGATGATGTGGGCCATCGGTGCCCCTGGCCCCGTCGCCGGGATCTCCAACAGAGGATCTCCACCCGACGAACGGCCACGACTTCGCGAAAGGGATGTCCCGGGGGATGACCAGCGCTACGAGCACTCGGCGCGGACGCCGCGCACAGCAGCAACAGGACGGTCCGGGCCGCAGACGCACGTCGGCTCCGGCCCCCGTCGCCGCGTCGCCGCGCACGCTGCCCAGCCCCGGCGGTATGGGCCCGGTGCGGCTGCAACAGCTGATCCTGGTGGAGCTCGCGGCGGCCGTCATGCTGACCGCCTGGGCCACCGACGCGTCGTGGCTGCTGGCCCCGGCCGGTGCCGTGGCGGCGCTGCTGCTGCTTCTGGCGGTCCTGCGCCGGGGCCGCCGGCCGCTGCCCGAGTGGTACGAGACATCGCGGGCGCTGAGGTCGCGCCGACGCGACGCCAAGCAGCCCGTGCCGCCCGGGACGGAACCGATGCTGGCCCCGGTCGTGGAGTGCGACCCCGCCCTGCGGACGTACACGTTCGTGTCCCGTGACGACCGCTCGATCGGCATGATCGGTGACGGGACGTTCCTGACCACCGTGCTCTTCGTGCAGCCGGGAGACGAGCCGCTGCGCCCGGAGTCCGCCGGGCGTCAGCTGCCGCTCCAACTGATCCAGGGCGCCCTGGAGGTCGACGGGATCCGTCTCGCGTCCGCACAGGTCGTGCAGCACACCCAGCCGGCGCCCGCGCCGCATCTGCCCCAGCAGTCGATCGCCGCTCGGTCGTACGGCCCCCTCCAGGCGCAGGCCGGTTCGCCTGCGCTCCGGCTCACCTGGGTCGCGCTCAAGCTCGATCCGGAACTGTGCCCGGAGGCGGTTCAGGCGCGCGGAGACGGCGTTCCGGGGGCGCAGCGTGCACTGCTGCGGGTGGCGGACCAGCTGGCGAGCCGGCTGGCCGGGGCCGGGTTCAAGGCGACCATCCTGGACGAGAACGAGCTGGTGCAGGCGCTCGCGACGTCCAGCTGCCTGAACCCGCGCGCCAACGCGCAGCATGCTCAGGACGGGCGGGCGCCCCAGCGGCGTACGGTCGAGTCGGTGCGGACCTGGCGCGTCGACGACCGGTGGCACACCACGTACTGGCTCTCCCGCTGGCCGCAGTTGGGGAACGGCGGTGTGGCGCTGCCCGAGCTCATCACGCGGTTCACCTCGCTCCCGGTCCTCGCCACGACGTTCAGCGTGACGCTGGGCAAGGCCGGCAACCGTGGTGTGTCCCTCACCGGCCACATCCGCGTCACCGCCCGCGGTGACAGCGAACTCGGCCAGGTGGGACGCGAGTTGGAGCGGGCCGCGAGCGCCGCGAAGGTCGGTCTGGTACGCCTCGACCGGGAGCAGGTCCCGGGAGCCCTCGCCACTCTGCCGCTCGGAGGTACGTACTGATGTCCTTCCCCGCCTCGACCATGCCCCCGGGTCAGCAGGGCCGGGCCGTCTCCGGACGCACGCCCGCACACGTGGCCTCGCCCACCGACACCGGCATGATCCCCATCATCCGGCAGCCGCAGGCAGCGCAGCAGCAACGGCGCATCTTCAGCCCGGGTTTCGGGTTGCGCGGGCCGCGCCGGAACCGCCATGTCGTCACCGCCGACGAGCTCGCGGCGATCAGCATGCCGATCGGCGACGACGGCGTGATCATCGGAGCCGACCCGGAACAGCAGCCAGCCGTGCTCGGCCTGTCCCGCCCCACCCCCTTCGACGTCGTGCTCGTCGGTGGCCTGTGGCTTGCGCAGGTGCTGGCGCTGCGCGCCGCCGCGACGGGCGCACGCGTGGGCGTCGAGACGGGCCGTCCGCAGGCATGGCAGCAGTTGGCCCAGGCGGCGGGCGGCGGCCAGCAGTGCGTGACGGTCTATCCGGTGGGACGGGTGCCCGCACAGGGCCCCTCCGTGTCGAGCCCGGTGGTGTTGATCCGGGACTGCGGCATCCGCCCGCCGCGCGGGCGCGTGACCTCCCTGCCGTGGCAGGCCGTGGTGACGGTGCTGCCGTTCGTCGGTGAACACGCGCCGCGCTGGCTGGCGCAGGCCCATCTGGTCGCGATCCAGCGCATCTCGCCGCAGGAGACCGAGATCGTACGCGACACTCTGGGCATACCGGACGAGCAGCTCGACCACCTGCCGGCTTTGCATGACAGCGTCGCCCTGTGGTGCACCCGCAAACACCGCAAGTTCGTCATGACCGAACCCACCGATGCGGAGACGGGCCTGCTCGGCGTGGCCCGCCGCATGGACTGATGCATCGTCGCCTCCGGGGGGCGCGGTACGCACAGACCGCGCCCCCCGGGTGCTTTTCCGTACCGCCATGCGAGTGACTAGGCTTCTGGTGATGCGGTGACAATCGCAGCCGCGTGGGACTCGCCACCCGGTCCGCCGGCCGCGACGACGACCAGCTCCGCAACAGTGGCTGACCAGGAGGCAAGCAGTGAACAGGGATCGGTCCGAGTACAACGGCGGCAGCCCGTCCTCGGACGGCGGGGACGATCACGAGGTGGATCTCACCGGCGAGTTCGAAATCGTCTACACACCTCCTGCCTGGTATGCCCAAAGCACGCAGGGTGGCTCCGCGGCCGGCGGACAACGGGACGCCGGGCAGACCTCGCCACCTCCACCGCCGTCCGGACCGCCCCTCGGAACGCCCACCGGGCCGCCGGGCGGTGCCGCGCCTCAGGCTCCCGCGCCGCAGGCTCCGGCACCGCAGGCCCCAGCACCGCAGGCTCCCGCAGCGGCGCAGCCGTACGCCCAGGGCGCGCCGCAGCAGCCCGCGCAGGGCGCGCCCGGCGCGAACCAGTACGGCACGGGTGGCTACGGATTTCCGCAGGAGCAGTCCGCGCCGGGCACGCCCCTGACGACCGGCAGCGCGGCGGCACCTGACGGGTACGGCTACCCGCAGCAGTCCGCGCCGGGCGCCCCGGTTGCGGCAGGCAGCGCGGCGGCACCCGGCGGGTACGGCTACCCGCAGCAGGCCGCAGCCGGCACGCCCCAGCCGGGCCACGAAACGTCGGGCGGTTTCGGACAGCCTCAGCCTCAGCAGCAGACGCCGGCCCAGCCGCCCGCCGCGCCCGGCTTCCCCGTACTGCGGCCGGTCGACGAGGACTCCCAGGGCAACCCGCCCCAGGCCGCTGCCCCGACGGCCGGTGTGCCCGAACAGCCCGCACCTGAGCCGCCGACGGCCGAGCAGCCGATGGCCGAGCTCAACCATGCCGCCGCCGACGCCGAGGCGGCGAGGCTGTTCGGCGGTGCCGACGACGAGGAGCCGGAGGAGGAGCGGAGCCACGAGCCTGAGTCGGCCGACTCCGCCGGGTCCGTGTCCGGTGCCGAGAGCGACGAGACAGCGGACGTCCGGTCCGATGCGGACTCGCACACGCAAACCCCCGATGCCGGTACCGAGGACGCATCGGCAACGGCGGAAGCAGAGCCGGAGGCTGAGACCGAGGCGGAGACGGCGACGGCGCCCACCGCTCCCGGACCCCTGCCTGCGGCGCAGGGGCAGCAGCCCCAGGTGCCGCCCGCCGCGCAGCCCCCCGCGGCGGCGCCCCAGCCCGACCACGCACTCCCCCCGCTGCCGCAGGGCTTCGCGCCCGCGCACCCCCAGGGCCAGGGAGTACCGCAGCAGGCAGGCCAGCCGGACCAGCAGGCCGCGGCCGCCGCAGCACAAGCCGCAGCCGCGCAAGCCGCAGCCGCACAGACCGCCGGATACGGCTACCCGCAGCCCCCGGCCGAGCCGGGGCCCGGGCAACTCGCCCACCAGCCCTCGCCGCAGGGCTCGTTCGGCCCGGCCCAGCAGCAGCCCGGGTACCCGGCGCAGGGCGGACAGCCCCAGCCCGCACAGCCGCAGGCCGCCGGATACGGGTACCCGCAGCAGGCGCCCCAGGCCGGACAACCGCAGCCGGCGCAGCCGCAGGCCGGACAGCAGCAGCCCGGTCAGCCGCAGGCTGCCGGTTACGGCTATCCGCAGCCCCCCGCCCAGCCGCTGCCGCAGCAGGCCGGGCAGCCCGGTTACGGTTACCCGCCCCAGCAGGCCGGCTACGGCTACCCACAGCCCGCCCAGCCGCAGCAACAGCCACCGGCCCAGCAGCAGCCACCGGCCCAGCAGCCCCTGCCGCAGCAGCAGACGCCGCAGCAGGTCTCCCAGCAGCAGCCCGCCACCCCGCCCGCCGCCTACGGCAACCAGGGCTGGACCGCCCCGCCCGGCCCGCAGGC
>NZ_LOHS01000122.1 GCF_001642995.1 Streptomyces jeddahensis | reverse complement strand
CGGCCGCGGCACCCCGAAGGGGTCGCCGCGGCCGACGAGCAAAGAACAACGAACAGCTACGCGCTCTCGCGCGACAACGCATCCATCGCCCGCTTGGTGACCTCGTCCACCTTCCCCAGCGCCGAGATCGTGATCAGCAGCCCCTGGTTCCGGTAGTAGTCGATGATCGGCTCGGTCTGCGTGTGGTAGACCTCGAGCCGCTTGCGGACGGTCTCCTCGCTGTCGTCGTCACGCTGGTACAGCTCGCCACCGCAGGCGTCACAGACGCCTTCCTGCTTCGCCGGGCTGTACGTGACGTGGAAGACGTGGCTGGAGTCCTTCCGGCACACGCGGCGGCCGGCAATGCGCTTGACCACCTCGTCCTCGGGAACCTCGAGATCGAGCACGGCGTCGAGCTTCATGCCCTCGGCCTTGAGCGTCTCGTCGAGCGCCTCGGCCTGCGACACGTTGCGCGGGAAGCCGTCGAGCAGGAAGCCCTTCTCGGCGTCCCGCTGCGACATGCGGTCCTTGGCCATGCCGATGGTGACCTCGTCCGGCACGAGATTGCCGGCGTCCATGTACGCCTTCGCCTGTTTGCCCAGTTCCGTGCCCTGGCTGATGTTGGCTCGGAACAGGTCGCCCGTGGAGATGTGCGGGATCGACAGGTTCTTGGCGAGGAACGCGGCCTGCGTTCCCTTGCCCGCACCGGGCGGCCCGACGAGGACGATACGCATCAGCGGAGGAACCCTTCGTAGTTGCGCTGCTGGAGCTGGCTCTCGATCTGCTTCACGGTCTCCAGACCCACACCCACGATGATCAGGATGCTCGTCCCGCCGAACGGGAAGTTCTGGTTCGCGCCGAAGCCGGCCAATGCCATCGTCGGAACGAGAGCGATCAGGCCCAGATACAGCGAGCCCGGCCAGGTGATCCGGTTGAGTACATAGCTCAGGTACTCAGCGGTCGGTCGGCCAGCCCGGATGCCCGGGATGAAGCCACCATACTTCTTCATGTTGTCTGCAACTTCCTCGGGGTTGAACGAGATCGCCACGTAGAAGAAGGCGAAGAAGACGATCAACAGGAAGTAGCTGACGATGTAGTACGGGTGGTCACCCTTGACCAGGTGCTGGTCGATCCAGGTTTTCCAGCCCGAGTTGCCCCCGGCGAACTGAGCGATCAGCGCCGGGATGTAGAGCAGCGACGACGCGAAGATGACGGGAATCACACCCGCCTGGTTGACCTTCAGCGGGATGTACGTCGACGTACCGCCGTACGAACGACGGCCGATCATGCGCTTCGCGTACTGCACGGGGATACGGCGCTGGGCCTGCTCGACGAAGACCACCAGGCCGACCATGACGAGGCCGACGAGGATCACGATGCCGAACTCGATCCAGCCGCCCGCGAGCTCGCCCTGCTTCTTGATGGCCCACAGGGCGCTCGGGAAGGTGGCGGCGATCGAGATGAACATCAGGATCGACATGCCGTTTCCGATGCCGCGGTCGGTGACGAGCTCACCGAGCCACATCACGACGGCCGTGCCCGCGGTCATGGTGATGACCATGGTGATGGTCACGAAGATCGACTGGTCGGGAACGATCTCACTGGCCACCGGGCAGCCCTGGAACAGCGCGCCGCTGCGCGCGGTGGCGACCAGGCCGGTGCCCTGCAGGATGGCGAGCGCCACGGTCAGATAGCGCGTGTACTGCGTGATCTTCGCCGTGCCGGCCTGGCCCTCCTTCTTCAGGGCCTCGAGGCGCGGGATCACCACGGTCAGCAGCTGGAGAATGATGCTCGCCGTGATGTACGGCATGATGCCGAGCGCGAAGACCGTGATCTGCAGCAGGGCGCCGCCGCTGAACATGTTCACCAGGCCGAAGAGGCCCTGGTTGGCGTTCGCCTGGTCCATACAGATCTGGACGTTCTGATAGCTGACGCCCGGGATCGGGATGTGGGCCCCGATCCGGTAGACCACGATGATGCCGAGCGTGAAGAGCAGCTTCTTGCGCAGGTCGGGCGTCTTGAACGCCCGGGCGAACGCGGTGAGCACGGTGCCTCCTGCGACCCCCGCGCACATGCGTCAGAGGTGACGGTCTTGAGGTTCGACGAATACGTAACGGTCAAGCCGCCTGGCGCCCCCCTGGAGGCACACCAGACGAAAGTTAACAGTGCAGGCCACCTTACCGGCGTCCGTGCTCCCCTGGAACGACCAACCGGGGATACCCCATTTGTGGAGCATCCCCGGTGGGATCGTTCAGATCATCGGGCTCTTCTTCTGACGGATCAGACGAGCTCGGTGACGGTACCGCCGGCGGCGGTGATCTTCTCCTTGGCGGAGCCGGAGACGGCGTCGACCGTCACCTGCAGCGCCACGGAGATCTCGCCCTGGCCGAGGACCTTGACGAGGCTGTTCTTGCGAACGGCACCCTTGGCCACCAGGCCCTCGACGGTGACCTCGCCACCCTCGGGGTACAGCGCGGCCAGCTTGTCGAGGTTCACGACCTGGTACTCGGTCTTGAACGGGTTCTTGAAGCCCTTCAGCTTCGGGAGGCGCATGTGCAGCGGCATCTGGCCGCCCTCGAAGCTCTCCGGAACCTGGTAGCGGGCCTTCGTGCCCTTGGTACCACGACCGGCCGTCTTACCCTTCGACGCCTCACCACGACCGACACGGGTCTTGGCGGTCTTGGCGCCCGGGGCGGGACGGAGGTTGTGGATCTTGAGCGGGTTCTGCTCCGCCATGATCAGTCGACCTCCTCGACCGTCACGAGGTGGCGGACGGTGTGCACCATGCCGCGGAACTCGGGACGGTCCTCCTTGACGACCTGCGTGTTGATGCCCTTGAGACCAAGGGAGCGCAGGGTGTCACGGTGGTTCTGCTTGCTGCCGATGTACGACTTCGTCTGCGTGATCTTGAGGCGGGCCATCACACACCCGCCCCGGCACGCGCACGCAGCAGAGCCGCGGGAGCGACGTCCTCGAGGGGCAGACCGCGGCGGGCCGCGATCTCCTCGGGGCGCTGCAGGCCCTTCAGGGCCTCCACGGTCGCGTGCACGATGTTGATCGCGTTGTCGGAGCCGAGCGACTTCGACAGGACGTCGTGGATACCGGCGCACTCGAGCACGGCACGCACCGGACCACCGGCGATAACACCGGTACCCGGGGACGCGGGCTTGAGCAGCACGACGCCGGCAGCCTTCTCACCCTGGATCGGGTGCGGGATGGTGCCCTGGATACGGGGGACCTTGAAGAAGTGCTTCTTGGCCTCCTCAACGCCCTTGGCGATGGCGGCCGGCACCTCCTTGGCCTTGCCGTAACCGACACCCACGGTGCCGTCACCGTCGCCCACCACGACCAGCGCGGTGAAGCTGAAGCGACGACCACCCTTCACAACCTTGGCGACGCGGTTGATCGCGACAACGCGCTCAACGTACGCGGTCTTCTCGGCGGCAGCTGCGCCGCCGTCACGGCCCTTCCGGTCCCGCCGCTCGCCGCCACCGGCACCGCCACCGCGGCGCTGGGGTCCAGCCATTGGATTACCTCTCTCTTTCCGCTAGCTACAAGCGGCTCAGAACTTGAGCCCGGCTTCGCGGGCGGCATCCGCCAGGGCGGCGATGCGCCCGGCGTACTTGTTGCCACCACGGTCGAACACGACGGCCTCGACACCCGCGGCCTTGGCACGCTCGGCGACCAGGGCGCCGACCTTGCCGGCGGCAGCGGACTTGTCGCCCTCGCCACCGCGGATCGACGTGTCCAGGGTCGACGCCGACGCCAGGGTGTGACCCTTGATGTCGTCGATGACCTGGGCCACGATGTGGCGGTTCGAGCGCGTCACGACCAGGCGCGGACGCTCGGCCGTACCCGAGATCCTCTTGCGGATGCGGATGTGGCGGCGCTTGATGGCAGCGGCCTTGTAGGCCTTGCCCTTGGCGATCTTCACACCGTATGCCATGGCTTACTTACCCGCCTTTCCGACCTTGCGGCGGATGACTTCGCCCTCGTACTTGACGCCCTTGGCCTTGTACGGGTCGGGCTTGCGCAGCTTGCGGATGTTGGCCGCAACCTCGCCGACCTTCTGCTTGTCGATGCCCTCGACCGAGAAGCGGGTCGGGGACTCCACCTTGAAGGTGATGCCCTCAGGGGCCTCGATCAGGATCGGGTGGCTGTAGCCGAGCGAGAACTCGAGGTTCGAGCCCTTCGCCACGACGCGGTAACCGACACCGCTGATCTCGAGCTTCTTGACGTATCCCGTGGTCACACCGGTGATCATGTTCGCCACCAGCGTGCGGGACAGGCCGTGGAGGGCCTTGTTCTGACGCTCGTCGTTGGGGCGGGTGACGTTCAGAACGCCGTCCTCGCCCTTAGCGATCTCGATCGGCGCGGCAACGGTGTGGGAGAGGGAGCCCTTGGGGCCCTTCACCTGGACCGTACGGCCATCGATGGTGACGTCCACGCCGGCGGGAACCGGGATGGGGAGCTTGCCGATACGCGACATTGCTGTCTCTCCTCCGTTCCCGACTACCAGACGTAGGCGAGGACTTCCCCACCCACGCCCTTCTTCTGCGCCTGCTTGTCGGTCAGCAGACCGTGCGACGTGGAGATGATCGCCACGCCCAGGCCGCCCAGGACCTTCGGCAGGTTGGTGGACTTCGCGTACACCCGGAGACCGGGCTTGGAGATCCGCTTGATGCCCGCGATGGAGCGCTCACGGTTCGGGCCGAACTTCAGCTCGAGGACGAGGTTCTTGCCGACCTCGGCGTCCTCGACGCGCCAGCCCGTGATGAAGCCCTCCTGCTGGAGGATCTCCGCGATGTGCGACTTGATCTTGGAGTGCGGCATCGACACCGAGTCGTGGTAAGCCGAGTTCGCGTTCCGCAGACGCGTAAGCATGTCTGCGATCGGATCAGTCATGGTCATGAATTGGCCTGTGGCCTCTCTCGCCGGGGTTTCCTGTCTGTGCCATCCCTCTCCCCGATCCGAGACGGGACGGGTGCGGCACGGGGACCTACGGCGTAGTAAGTCGGTCCAGGGCGGCAGGCGCCCAACCACACAAGCCTAAGCCATGTGAAGTCGGGCTCCTGCCGACCCAGTTGCTTACCGAGAGTCCGGTATCAACCCAAGTGGGCTGTTACCAGGAGCTCTTGGTCACGCCCGGCAGCTCGCCGCGGTGAGCCATCTCACGAAGGCACACACGGCAGAGGCCGAACTTGCGGTACACGGAGTGCGGACGGCCGCAGCGCTGGCAGCGGGTGTACGCACGCACACCGAACTTGGGCTTGCGAGCAGCCTTGGCAATCAGAGCCTTCTTCGCCATCTCGCTCACGCCTCCTTGAAGGGGAAGCCGAGGTGACGAAGGAGCGCACGGCCCTCAGCGTCGTTGGTCGCCGTGGTGACCACGGTGATGTCCATACCCCGGACGCGGTCGATCTTGTCCTGGTCGATCTCGTGGAACATGACCTGCTCCGTGAGACCGAAGGTGTAGTTGCCACGGCCGTCGAACTGCTTGGGGGACAGACCACGGAAGTCGCGGATGCGCGGCAGCGCGAGCGACAGGGTGCGGTCCAGGAACTCCCACATGCGGTCGCCACGGAGCGTGACGTGGGCACCGATCGGCTGGCCCTCACGCAGCTTGAACTGCGCGATGGACTTGCGGGCCTTGGTGACGGCCGGCTTCTGGCCCGTGATCGTGGTGAGGTCGCGGATGGCGCCCTCGATCAGCTTGGAGTCGCGGGCGGCGTCGCCCACACCCATGTTGACCACGATCTTGACGAGGCCCGGGACCTGCATGACGTTCTCGTACTTGAACTCGTCACGCAGCTTGCCGACGATCTCCTCGCGGTACTTCGTCTTGAGACGCGGAGTCGTGGTGGTAGCCATCAGATGTCCTCACCGGTCCGCTTGGCAACGCGGATCTTGTTGCCCTCGTCGTCGAAGCGGTAGCCGACGCGGGTCACGACCTTCTTGCCGTCCTTCTCCACGACGAGCTGAACGTTGCTCACGTGGATCGGGGCCTCGGTGGTGACGATGCCGCCGGCCTGGGAGCCGCGGGCCGTCGGGCCGGCCTTGGTGTGCTTCTTGACCCGGTTGACACCCTCGACCAGGACACGCTCCTCGCGCGGGTAAGCGGCAATGACCTTGCCCTGCTTGCCCTTGTCCTTGCCGGTGATGACCTGGACCAGGTCACCCTTCTTGATCTTCATGCTTACAGCACCTCCGGCGCGAGCGAGATGATCTTCATGAACTTCTTCTCGCGCAGCTCACGGCCCACGGGGCCGAAGATACGGGTGCCGCGAGGGTCGCCGTCGTTCTTCAGAATGACGGCGGCGTTCTCGTCGAAGCGGATGTACGAGCCGTCCTGGCGGCGGCGCTCCTTGACGGTGCGAACGATGACCGCCTTGACGACGTCACCCTTCTTCACGTTGCCACCGGGGATCGCGTCCTTGACGGTGGCGACGATGACGTCACCGATGCCCGCGTAGCGGCGACCGGAGCCACCGAGAACACGGATGCAAAGGATCTCCTTCGCACCAGTGTTGTCGGCGACGCGCAGTCGCGACTCCTGCTGGATCACGTCTATCTCCTGATCGTCTGCCGGTTCCCCGGGGGCTGTGGGTCACAGCCCCCGGAGCCTGGCGGAACTGATTCCGAGGGGAATGCCCCTCGGAAGGGGTTACTTGGCCTTCTCGAGGATCTCGACGACGCGCCAGCGCTTCGTCGCGGACAGCGGCCGGGTCTCCATGAGGAGGACGCGGTCGCCGACACCCGCGGCGTTCTGCTCGTCGTGCGCCTTGAGCTTGTTCGTACGGCGGATGACCTTGCCGTACAGCGCGTGCTTGACGCGGTCCTCGACGGCGACGACGACGGTCTTGTCCATCTTGTCGCTGACGACCAGACCCTCACGGGTCTTGCGGAAACCGCGCGCGGTCTTCTCTTCAGTCACGTTGCTCTCGCTCATCAGGCGCTCTCCACCGTCTCGATGCCCAGCTCGCGCTCACGCATCAGGGTGTAGATCCGGGCGATGTCCTTACGGACCGCCTTCAGACGGCCGTGGTTCTCGAGCTGACCGGTCGCCGCCTGGAAGCGGAGGTTGAACAGCTCTTCCTTGGCCTCGCGAAGCTTCGCCAGAAGCTCCTCGTTGCCCAGCTCGCGCAGCTCGGACGCCTTGGTACCGGCCGACATCACGCTTCACCTGCCTCGCGCCGAACGATGCGGCACTTCATCGGAAGCTTGTGAGCAGCGCGGGTAAGCGCCTCACGCGCAATCTTCTCGTTCGGGTAGGACAGCTCGAACATCACCCGACCGGGCTTGACGTTCGCGACCCACCACTCCGGGGAACCCTTACCGGAACCCATGCGGGTCTCGGCGGGCTTCTTGGTCAGCGGGCGGTCCGGGTAGATGTTGATCCAGACCTTGCCGCCACGCTTGATGTGACGGGTCATCGCGATACGAGCGGCCTCGATCTGACGGTTCGTCACGTACGCCGGGGTCAGCGCCTGGATGCCGTACTCGCCGAACGCAACCTGCGTGCCACCCTTGGACATACCGCTGCGCTTCGGGTGGTGCTGCTTGCGGTGCTTGACCCTACGGGGGATCAGCATTTCGGTCAGGCCTCCGTTCCGGTGCTCTCAGCCGGAGCGGCGGCGGGAGCCTCGGCCTTGGGGGCCTCGGCAGCCGGAGCCTGCTGCGGCTTGCGACCGCGCCCGCCACGCTCGCCACCGCGGCCACCACGGGCCGGGCGGTCGGCACCACCACGAGCCGGGCGGTTGCCGGCACGGGCGGCGGCGTTCTCGGCGCGGACCTCGGCGATGTTCTTGACGTCGCCCTTGTAGATCCAGACCTTCACACCGATGCGGCCGAAGGTCGTCTTGGCCTCGAAGAAGCCGTAGTCGACGTTCGCGCGGAGCGTGTGCAGGGGCACGCGGCCCTCGCGGTAGAACTCCGAGCGGGACATCTCGGCACCGCCGAGACGGCCACCACACTGGATCTTGATGCCCTTGGCGCCCGCCTTCATGGCCGACTGCATGCTCTTACGCATGGCGCGGCGGAAGGAGACGCGGGAGGACAGCTGCTCGGCAACGGCCTGGGCAACCAGCTGAGCGTCGGTCTCGGGGTTCTTGACCTCGAGGATGTTCAGCTGGACCTGCTTGCCCGTGAGCTTCTCGAGGTCGCCGCGGATGCGGTCGGCCTCGGCGCCACGGCGGCCGATGACGATGCCGGGACGCGCGGTGTGGATGTCCACCCGCACGCGGTCACGGGTGCGCTCGATCTCAACCTTCGAGATGCCGGCGCGCTCCATGCCGGACGTCATCATCCGACGGATGGCGACGTCTTCCTTGACGTAGTCCTTGTACAGCTTGTCGGCGTACCAACGCGACTTGAAGTCGGTCGTGACACCGAGCCGGAACCCGTGCGGGTTTACCTTCTGGCCCATTACCGGGTTCCTTCCTTGCTGCTGACGACCACAGTGATGTGGCTGGTCCGCTTGCGGATCCGGTAGGCACGGCCCTGGGCGCGCGGACGGAACCGCTTCAGGGTCGGGCCCTCGTCGACGTACGCCTCGGAGACGTAGAGGCTGTCGGCGTCGGTGTGGTCGTAGTTGTGCGCGGCGTTGGCAATGGCGCTGTCGAGCACCTTGCCGACCGGCACGGAAGCGGCCTGCGGAGCGAATCGCAGGACCGCCTGGGCCTCCGTGGCGTCCATGCCACGGATGAGGTCCACCACGCGGCGGGCCTTCATGGGCGTGACGCGGATGTACCGCGCCTGGGCCCTGGCTTCCATGGTTGTCCCTTCAGTTACTTACGTGTCTGAATGCGATCCGCTACTAGCGGCGCTTCGACTTCCGGTCTTCCTTGACGTGGCCCCGGAAGGTGCGCGTCGGCGAGAACTCGCCGAGCTTGTGGCCGACCATCGACTCGGTGACGAACACCGGGATGTGGGTCTTGCCGTTGTGCACCGCGATCGTGTGGCCCAGCATGGCCGGGACGATCATCGAGCGACGGGACCAGGTCTTGATGACGTTCTTGGTGCCGGCTTCGTTCTGTGCGTCCACCTTCTTGATCAGGTGGTCGTCGACGAAGGGCCCCTTCTTGAGACTGCGCGGCATCTAAACCCGCTCCTAGCGCTTCTTGTTCGTCTTGCGGCGGCGGACGATGTACTTGTTCGAAGCCTTCTTCGGCGAACGAGTACGACCCTCCTTCTGACCCCACGGGGAGACCGGGTGGCGACCACCGGAGGTCTTGCCCTCACCACCACCGTGCGGGTGGTCAACCGGGTTCATCGCCACACCGCGGACGGTCGGGCGGACGCCCAGCCAGCGCTTGCGGCCGGCCTTGCCCCAGTTGATGTTCGACTGCTCGGCGTTGCCGACCTCGCCGACGGTGGCGCGGCAGCGGACGTCGACCAGGCGGATCTCACCGGAAGGCATGCGGAGGTGGGCCATCTGGCCCTCCTTCGCGAGCAGCTGCACGGAGGCACCGGCGGAGCGGGCGAACTTGGCGCCGCCGCCCGGACGAAGCTCCACGGAGTGGATCGTCGTACCGACCGGGATGTTGCGCAGCGCCAGGTTGTTGCCGGGCTTGATGTCGGCCGCGGGGCCGTTCTCGATCCGGTCGCCCTGGTTCAGGCCCTTGGGGGCCAGGATGTAGCGCTTCTCGCCGTCTGCGTAGTGCAGCAGCGCGATGCGTGCGGTGCGGTTCGGGTCGTACTCGATGTGCGCGACCTTGGCCGGCACGCCGTCCTTGTCGTGACGACGGAAGTCGATCACGCGGTAGGCGCGCTTGTGGCCACCGCCCTGGTGGCGAACGGTCACACGACCGGCGTTGTTACGGCCGCCCTTGCTGTGCAGGGGGCGGACCAGCGACTTCTCCGGCGTGGACCGCGTGACCTCGACGAAGTCGGCGACGCTGGAGCCACGACGGCCCGGAGTCGTCGGCTTGTACTTGCGGATACCCATTTCTCAGTCCTCGTCCGATATCGGACCAGGGCGCTCCGTTAGGAGGCCTGGCCGAAGATGTCGATACGGTCGCCCTCGGCGAGGGTCACGATCGCGCGCTTGCTGTCGGCACGCTTGCCGAAGCCCGTGCGGGTCCGCTTGCGCTTGCCCTGGCGGTTGATCGTGTTGACCCCGGTGACCTTGACCGAGAAGACCGCCTGGACGGCCTCCTTGATCTGGGTCTTGTTGGCGCGCGGGTCGACGATGAACGTGTACTTGTTCTCGTCGAGGAGCGCGTAGCTCTTCTCGGAGACGACCGGCTTGAGGAGGACGTCACGGGGGTCCGTGTAGGCCTTGCTCAGCGGGGTCTCAACGGTGTTCTTGCCCTCGGTGGCGTGGCGCTTCGCCTTGGCGATGCGCGCAGCCTTCGCGGCCTTGGCGGCCTTGGGGGCAATGCTCGGGTGACGCGTAGCCATCAGGCCTCGCTCCCTTCGGTGTCAGCGGCCTTGGGGCCAGACACGAAGGACTCGAAAGCGGCCTGGGTGAAGACCACGTCGTCCGAGACGAGAACGTCGTACGTGTTCAGCTGGCCCGGCTCCAGGATGTGGACCTGGGGCAGGTTGCGGGCGGAGAGCCACGCGGCCTCGTCGCTGCGCTCGACGACCAGGAGCAGGTTCTTGCGCTCCGAGATCTTGCCGAACAGCGTCTTGGCGGCCTTGGTGGAGATCTCGCCCTCGACCACGCCGGAGACGACGTGGATGCGGTTGTTGCGCGCCCGGTCGGTGAGGGCACCGCGCAGGGCGGCGGCCTTCATCTTCTTCGGGGTCCGCTGCGAGTAGTCACGCGGCACGGGGCCGTGGACGACGCCACCGCCGGCGAACTGCGGCGCACGGGTCGAACCCTGGCGGGCGCGGCCGGTGCCCTTCTGGCGGTACGGCTTCTTGCCACCGCCGCGGACCTCGCCGCGGGTCTTCGTCTTGTGCGTGCCCTGGCGGGCAGCGGCCAGCTGCGCGACGACGACCTGGTGGATCAGCGGGACGCTGACCTTGGCGTCGAAGATCTCCGCGGGGAGCTCGACGGACCCGGCCTTGTCGCCAGCAGGCGAAAGGATGTCAATGGTGCTCATCGGTTACCTCAGGCCCCCTTGGCCGCGGTACGGACCAGGACGAGGCCGCCGTTCGGACCGGGAACCGCGCCCTTGATGAGCAGCAGACCCTTCTCCGCGTCAACGGCGTGGACGGTCAGGTTCTGGGTGGTGACCCGCTCGTTGCCCATGCGGCCCGCCATGCGGAGGCCCTTGAACACGCGGCCCGGGGTGGCGCAGCCACCGATGGAACCGGGAGAGCGGTGCTTGCGCTGGGTACCGTGCCCGGCACCGAGGCCACCGAAGTTGTGGCGCTTCATGACACCGGCGAAGCCCTTGCCCTTGCTCTTGCCGGTGACGTCGACCTTCACGCCGGCCTCGAAGGCTTCGGCGCTGATCTCCTGGCCGAGGGTGTACTCGGACGCGTCCGAGGTACGGATCTCGACGAGGTGACGACGGGGGGTGACGTCGGCCTTGGCGAAGTGGCCCTTGAGGGGCTTGTTCACCTTGCGCGGGTCGATCTCGCCGAAGGCGATCTGGACCGACTCGTAGCCGTCGGTGTCGTTCGTACGGACCTGGGTAACGACGCAGGGGCCGGCCTTGACCACGGTCACCGGGACGACACGGTTGTTCTCGTCCCAGACCTGGGTCATGCCGAGCTTCTCGCCCAGGATGCCCTTGATCTGCTTAGCCATCTTCAGATCACCGGCCTTCAGAGCTTGATCTCGATGTCGACGCCGGCCGGGAGGTCGAGTCGCATCAGAGAGTCAACGGTCTTGGGGGTCGGGTCGAGGATGTCGATCAGGCGCTTGTGCGTGCGCATCTCGAAGTGCTCGCGCGAGTCCTTGTACTTGTGCGGCGACTTGATGACGCAGTACACGTTCTTCTCAGTGGGCAGCGGCACCGGGCCCGCGACCGACGCACCAGTGCGGGTCACCGTCTCGACGATCTTCTTCGCCGAGGAGTCGATGACCTCGTGGTCGTAGGCCTTGAGCCGGATGCGGATCTTCTGTCCCGCCATGGCTACTTCGTAGTCCTGTCTCTCGTAAACGCTCTGGAACCCGGGGGGCCGGCTTCTGGAAGCCGGGCCTCTTCTCCGACCCACGCGGTCGGGCGTGTCGCGCCCCCGCTGACACGGATATCCGGACGGATTTCCCTGCTAGGGGGTGCGATCGTCGACCGCGGGGGCGGGGGGTGAGACCACCCGCCGGGTGCCTGGCCGGTACCCCGCTGACACTTCCCGGAAGATTCCCGTACGTCCGCCCCTGACAAGGAGCGACGAGTACTGTGGGACTCGCTTCCGGTCCTCCCGGCGGGAGGCGCGCAGCATCGGCACTCAACCGAGCAACCCGGATAGTCTGCCATACGGGACGGGGCCATCGCCAATCGGGCGGAAGAGAGTACCCGGTGCCGAGCTCAGATCAAACCTTCGGGTGTCATCACACACGGGTGCCCCGGCCGAGGGGCCGGGGCACCGGTGCGTGATCGGCGGGTCAGCGGCCCGAGGCCAGCTCCTCGCGGACCGCGACGTACGCCGGCTTCGGCGCGTAGTTCTCGTCGAGCAGGTTCGCGGCGCCCTCGCCGCTGAACACGCCGGGGATCCAGCTGTACTTGTCGGTGTGGCCCCAGACCGTGAAGGACTTGCAGCCGGCCGTGGCCAGGCAGGCGTCGAGCAGGCGGCGGTAGTCGTCGGCCTGGCGGGCCAGCTTGGTGTCGTCGGCGGGCAGGATCATCCGGACGTCGACCTCCGTGAAGGCGGTCTCCATGCCGAGGTCGTCGAAGCGCTTCAGGTTCGCGGCGACGTCGCCCGGGAAGCCGTACTGGATGCCGAGGTGGCCCTGGATGCCGAAGCCCTGGACCGGGACGCCCTCCGCCCTCAGCTGCTTGGCCAGCTCGTAGTAGGCCGTGGACTTCGCGTTGATGCCCTCGACGTTGTAGTCGTTGACGAACAGCTTGGCCTTGGGGTCGGCCGCGTGGGCCCAGCGGAAGGCGTCGGCGATGTAGGACGGGCCGAGCTTCTGGAGCCAGATCGATTCGCGCAGGGTGCCGTCCTCGTTGAAGACCTCGTTGACGACGTCCCACTGGTAGATCTTGCCCTTGAAGTGCTTGACCTGGGTGGTGATGTGGTTCTTCAGGATGCCGCGCAGCTCGTCCGAGTCGATCGAGCCGTCGGCGACGCCCGAGGTCAGCCACTGCGGCAGCTGGCTGTGCCAGAGCAGGGTGTGGCCGCGGACGGCCTGCCCGTTGTCGCGGGCGAACCGGATGAGGTCGTCGGCCTTCGACCAGTCGTACACCCCGCGCTCCGGCTCGACGGCCTCCCACTTCATGACGTTCTCGGCCGTGACGGAGCTGAAGTCCTTGGCGGTCGTCTTCCGGTACGCGGTGTCGTCGGCCAGGGCGGACATGTCCACGGCGGTACCCACCAGGAGGTCCGCCCGGCCGGCGAGCTGGCGGAGGCTGGGCTTCTCGGGAGCGGCGGAGGCCGCCTGCGTCCCGGTGACCATGAGGGTGGCGCTGAGCAGGGCGACTGCTGCGAGGGGCGTGCGGAGGCGCGTCATGTTCTTCCTTCGTGGATACGGGTTGTACGGAATCGTCGGTACGGGTGGTGCATGCGAGGTGACCGTCAGCGCACGCGGTGGCTCTCCAGAGGCCCGAGGTACGTGGGCGTGAGGCCGCCGGTGTCGATCACCAGGCGCTGGAGGACGACCGTCGGGTCGACCATCCAGAAACTGAGGCGGTGCACTCCGGCCCGGTCGAGGGTGTGCCGGGTGGCGGTCAGGTTGACGTTGTCGGAGGTGTTGCGGGCCCACGGGGCGTTCATGGTTCCGTCGTCGGCACCGGTCACCGCGGTGATGTCGACGGTCCCCGGGGCGTCGTCGTCGAAGGAGACCGCGTAGCGCAGGCCGCCGGTCGGCAGGGCCGGGTTGCGCGGCGAGAGGTACGCCCACACCGTGACGGGCCCTGCGGTGTGCAGGGTCACCTCGTACTCCAGGCGGGGCGAGCTGCCGCCGGGAGTCTGGCGGGCGGCGGTGACGGGGACGGGCGTCATCCCGGCGCCCGTACGGCCGATGCGGTCGATGCGCTGCCAGCGGATGTCCGCGGCGCCGACCGCGCGCGTGCAGTGCTCCGCGTCGATGGCCACATAGCCGCCCGCCTCGACGAAACCGCTGAGGCCGCGGGCGGACGTGTGCTCGGCGATCGCCGTGACGGTGACCGTGACGCCGTCAGGCCCGTGCACCGTGATCTCCGCCTCCGTCCGGCCGCGCGGCGCCTTCGGCCAGTCCACGGTCACGATCGCCCGCACCTGCTGCTCGACCCGGCCCTGCGGGCGGTCGACCCTGATCCACGGCACGGACGGCGTGATGCGGTAGTCGAAGGGCTCCCGGCCGCGGTTGAAGACCTCGATGTACTGGTCGGGGCGGGTCTGGTACGGGCTGAAGACGGGCAGCACCGCCGGGCCCTCCGCTTGCGGCCACCACTCGTCCGAGCCGTCGATTGCCACGCCCATGTCCGTCGCGTCCGGCACCTCGATGCGCTGGACCGCGGGGAAGATCTCGTCGGGGAGGGCGACGTTGTTCTTCTCCGGCTGCTGCCAGGAGGCGTTCGGGCCGTAGCGCACCACGTCGCCGTAGCCGATGTGCGGCTGGGTCTGGAAGCCCTTCCACTTGCCGCCCGCCACCTGGTTGTTGAAGCGGTCGGCGAGGGCGAAGTCCTCGGCGAGCCGGGCCTCGGCGGCGGCCGCCAGGTCGTTGGTGGCGGCACGCCCCTGCCGCGCGTAGTGCAGGTTGGTGAACTGCGCCTCGCGCAGCGCGTAGACGTTCGCGGTGGCCTGAACCTGGTAGCCGACGAGCTCGAACCAGGCATCCTGGTCGGCATCGGGCAGGTGCCGGGCGATCCGGTCTGCGACCTTGGCGAGCTTGCGCCACTCGTCGGTGACCCGCTCCAGCTCCCGGTGGCCGGTCACCGAGAACGGCGTCGCCCTGTCGTCGAACACGACCGCCGAGGAGTCCTTGGCCGGGTCCTTCGCCGGGTTCAGGGTGATGCGGCGGTTGAGCGACTCGGGCTTGCGGCGCGACTGGAGCTGGGCGTACGTGGCGAGCACCTCGGCGATCGCGGAGGTCTGGGCCTCGCCGAAGTTCTGGCGGGCGTAGCGGCGCTCCCACTCGGGGATGTCCTCCAGGCCCCACCGCTGCGGATTCCAGGCGTAGTCGAGGAAGAACTGGGTGGGCAGTTCGTTGCCCTTGAGATCGCCGACGTTGGTGACCCACAGGCCGTGGTTGCCGTAGGCGATGGCCTGACGCAGCTGGTCCCACATGTTCGGCAGCGAGGTGGTGTCCACCCACTTGTAGTTGCGCCCTGCACCCACGTAGTCGAAGTGGTAGTAGAGGCCGTAGCCGCCGCTGCGGGCGGGCTCGGACGGGTCGGGGTGCTTGCGGATGTTGCCCCAGTTGTCGTCGGTGAGGACGACCGTGACGTCGTCGGGGGCGCGCAGGCCGCGGTCCCAGTAGCGCTGGACCTCCTTGTAGAGGGTCCACACCTGCGGGACCGAGGCGGGGTCCTTGCCGGTGACCTCGGCGATGATCTCGCGCTGGGTGGCGATGATCTCCTGCATCAGCTCGATGGCGTCGCCGTCGGGCAGGCTGGTGTCGCCGTTGCCGCGCATGCCGAGGGTGACCACGCCCTCGAAGTCCTCGTCGACCATGCGACGGATGCCGTCGGCCCAGTACGCCTTGATGGCCTCCGCATTGCGTCGGAAGGACCATTCGCCGGTGCCGCCGTACGGGTCGTGGCCGGGGGTCGTGATGGCCCCACTGCTGTCCCGCTTGGCGGGGACGGCGTGCCGGTTCCACTCCTCGATGCCGCGCATCATGGGCGCCTCGTGAGAGGTGCCCATGACAATGCCGTATTCCTTGGCGCGCGCGTGGTTCTGCGGGTCGTCCTCGGCGAAGGCGCGGCCCCACACCGCCGGCCAGAGGTAGTTCGCCTTCAGGCGGAGCAGGACCTCGAAGACCTTGGCGTAGAAGTCGGCGTTGAAGCCGCCCGGGAAGCCCTCGGCCTTGCCGGGGCCGAAGTACGCGGGCGCCCAGGTGCCGAGGGCCGGGTTCTCGTCGTTGATGAAGATGCCGCGGTACTTCACGGCCGGGGTGCCCTGGGTGTGGCGGCCGGGCAGGACGTACAGCGCGTCGCGGTGGACCGGGCGGACGTCGTCCCACCAGTACCAGGGCGAGACGCCGATCCCCAGCGAGACGTCGTACGCGCCGAAGATCGTGCCGCGCGGGTCACTGCCCGCGATGACAAGTGCGCGCTCCACCCCCGGCAGCGGCTGCTCGACGACGGCCTGCAGGGACGTCTCCCACTTGCCCTTGATCCCGTCGACGTCGAGCTTGCCCGCCTCGACGAGACGGTCGATCAGCGGGCTGCGACCGATGGTGCCGATCAGGGTGATCTCGCGGGCGTCGCCCGGCACGTCGCCCTTCACCAGGCGCGGGCGCACGCCCGTGACCCGCCCGATGTCGTCCCGCAGATCACCCGCCACGCGTACGACCCCGGTGTGGTCGTCGGCGCTCACCACGATCGGCACGGCCTGCCCGTCGCGTACGAGCGGAAAGGCGCCCGCGCTCGGCGCGAAGGAGATGTAGGAGCCGGGGTCCGTCGGCCGGATCTCGCCGGCCGCGGCCTCGGCCGCCTGCGCGACGCCGGAAAGCCCCGGAAGGCTTCCGAGCGCGGTCAGCGTCAGGGCGCCAAGACCGGCACCCGCGCCCGTCCCGAGTACGGCTCTACGGCTCAGCCGTGGCGGGACAGACCTCTCCATGAAACGCTCCTCCGGATTGTGACGCCAGGTGCATGCGCCGACTGCCGAGCCACATGGTGGAGCGATAATTTCCCGGAAACAATGGGTCTACAGAACCGAAAATTTTTCAGTCTCCGGGACGCCGTAATCCAGCCCCTCGCGGAGACGCGGAAGGGCCCGCACGACCGAAGTCGTACGGGCCCTTCTCGATGCCCCTAGGAGCGCCGGGTCTCCCCGATCAAGAAGTAAGGAACTTACTTCGTGATCTTGGTGACCTGGCCGGCGCCCACGGTCCGGCCACCCTCACGGATGGCGAACTTCAGGCCCTCCTCCATGGCGACGGGCTGGATGAGCTCGACCTTCATCTCAGTGTTGTCGCCCGGCATGACCATCTCCGTGCCCTCGGGGAGGGTCACAACACCGGTCACGTCAGTCGTACGGAAGTAGAACTGCGGACGGTAGTTGTTGAAGAACGGCGTGTGGCGGCCACCCTCGTCCTTGGACAGGATGTAGGCCTGGGCCTCGAACTCGGTGTGCGGGGTGACCGAGCCCGGCTTGATGATGACCTGGCCGCGCTCGACGTCCTCGCGCTTGATGCCGCGGAGCAGCAGACCGACGTTCTCACCGGCCTGGCCCTCGTCGAGCAGCTTGCGGAACATCTCGATGCCGGTGACCGTGGTGGAGGTCTTCTCCGGCTTGATGCCGATGATGTCGACGGTCTCGTTGACCTTGAGGACACCACGCTCGATACGACCGGTGACAACGGTGCCACGGCCGGTGATCGTGAAGACGTCCTCGATCGGCATCAGGAACGGCTTGTCGACGTCGCGCTCGGGCTCCGGGATCGACTCGTCGACGGCCTTCATCAGGTCGAGGACGGACTGGCCCCACTCCTTGTCGCCCTCGAGGGCCTTCAGAGCGGAGACCTTGACGACCGGAACGTCGTCGCCCGGGAACTCGTACTCGGAGAGGAGCTCACGGACCTCGAGCTCGACGAGCTCCAGGATCTCCTCGTCGTCCACCATGTCGGCCTTGTTCAGGGCGACAACGATGTACGGAACGCCGACCTGGCGGGCCAGGAGCACGTGCTCCTTGGTCTGCGGCATCGGGCCGTCGGTGGCGGCGACCACCAGGATGGCGCCGTCCATCTGCGCCGCACCGGTGATCATGTTCTTGATGTAGTCCGCGTGACCGGGGCAGTCGACGTGGGCGTAGTGACGCGTCTCGGTCTGGTACTCGACGTGCGCGATGGAGATGGTGATACCGCGCTGGCGCTCCTCAGGAGCCTTGTCGATCTGGTCGAAGGCCGAGGCCTCGTTCAGGTCCGGGAATGCGTCGTGCAGCACCTTGGTAATGGCGGCCGTGAGGGTCGTCTTACCGTGGTCGATGTGACCGATGGTGCCGATGTTGACGTGCGGCTTAGTCCGCTCGAACTTCGCCTTCGCCACTGGGGTCCTCCTGTGGAGTGGTTCTGTACGCCTTACTTCATCGGCGCCAGGTGATCTTTGCTGGAAAGCCCGGTGCCCGGGGCACTCCTTCGCTGTTGCGACGGGGTGCCCCCTTGGGCTCCGGAGTCAAGCCTAAAGCGTGTACTCGGTTGAGTTACTCGCCCTTGGCCTTTGCGATGATCTCCTCGGCGACGTTCTTCGGAACCTCGGCGTAGGAGTCGAACTGCATCGAGTAGCTCGCGCGACCCGACGTCTTGCTGCGGAGGTCGCCGACGTAGCCGAACATCTCCGACAGCGGGACCAGGCCCGTGACGAGCTTGGCACCGTGGCGGTCCTCCATGGACTGGATCTGACCGCGGCGGGAGTTGATGTCGCCGATGACGTCGCCCATGTAGTCCTCGGGCGTCGTCACCTCGACCTTCATCATCGGCTCGAGCAGGGCCGGGGAGGCCTTGCGCGCGGCCTCCTTGAAGGCCATCGAACCGGCGATCTTGAAGGCCATCTCGGAGGAGTCGACCTCGTGGTAGGCACCGTCGAGGAGGATCACCCGGACGCCCGTGAGCGGGTAGCCCGCGAGCACGCCGAACTCCATGGCCTCCTGGCAGCCCGCGTCCACGGAAGGAATGTATTCCTTCGGGATACGGCCACCGGTGACCTGGTTGACGAACTCGTATCCGTCGCCCTCGAGCGGCTCGACCGAGATCTGCACCTTCGCGAACTGACCGGAGCCACCGGTCTGCTTCTTGTGCGTGTAGTCGTACTTGTCGACCGACTTGCGAAGCGTCTCGCGGTACGCGACCTGCGGCTTGCCGACGTTGGCCTCGACCTTGAACTCACGGCGCATACGGTCGACCAGCACGTCGAGGTGCAGCTCGCCCATACCCGCGATGATGGTCTGGCCCGTCTCCTCGTCCGTGTGGACCTTGAAGGACGGGTCCTCCTCGGCGAGGCGCTGGATCGCGACGCCCAGCTTCTCCTGGTCGCCCTTCGACTTGGGCTCGATGGCGACCTGGATGACCGGCGCCGGGAAGTCCATCGACTCGAGGATGACCTGGTTGGCCGGGTCGCAGAGGGTCTCACCGGTGGTGGTCTGCTTCAGACCCATGACGGCGACGATGTCGCCGGCGCCCACCGAGTCGATCTCCTCACGCTTGTTGGCGTGCATCCGGTAGATCTTGCCGATGCGCTCCTTCTTGCCCTTCACCGAGTTCTGCACCTGAGAACCCGAGTCGAGGCGGCCGGAGTACACCCGGACGAAGGTCAGCTTGCCGAGGTGCGGGTCGCTCGCGATCTTGAACGCCAGCGCCGACAGCGGCTCGTCCTCGGAGGGCTTGCGCTTGACGATCTCCTCCGGGTCGTTGACCGCGTGGCCCTCGATCGCCTCGATGTCGAGCGGCGAGGGGAGGTAGCGGACAACGGCGTCGAGCAGCGGCTGGACACCCTTGTTCTTGAAGGCCGTACCGCAGAACACCGGGGTGACGGTGGTGCCCTCACCCTTGCCGGAGCCGATGGTGATGCGGCGGATCGCCGCGTACAGCTGCTCCTCGGTGGGCTCCTCGCCCTCCAGGTACAGCTCCATCATCTCTTCGTCGTTCTCGGCGACGGTCTCGAGCAGGGTGCCGCGCCATTCGTCGGCGGCCTCCCGGTGGGTGTCCGGGATGTCGACGACGTCGTACGCCTCACCGAGCGCGGTCTCGGCGGACCACACGAGCGCCTTCATGCGGACCAGATCCACGACGCCCTTGAAGTCGGCCTCGGCACCGATCGGCAGCTGCATCACGATCGGGGTCGCGCCGAGGCGGTCCGTGATCATGTCGACGCAGCGGTGGAACTCGGCGCCCGTACGGTCGAGCTTGTTGACGAAGCAGATACGCGGGACGCCGTAGCGGTCCGCCTGACGCCACACGGTCTCGGACTGCGGCTCCACACCGGCGACGCCGTCGAACACCGTCACGGCACCGTCGAGCACGCGCAGCGAGCGCTCCACCTCGACGGTGAAGTCGACGTGGCCCGGGGTGTCGATGATGTTGATCGTGTGGTCGACGTTCTCGAGCGGCCAGTGACAGGTGGTGGCAGCAGACGTGATCGTGATGCCACGCTCCTGCTCCTGCTCCATCCAGTCCATCGTGGCGGCGCCGTCGTGGACCTCACCGATCTTGTACGAGACACCGGTGTAGTACAGGATCCGCTCGGTGGTCGTCGTCTTGCCCGCGTCGATGTGGGCCATGATCCCGATGTTGCGGACCCTGGCCAGGTCAAGTGAAGTGGTAGCCATAAGGCTTCAGTCTTCTCTCGGTTCTCGATGGGGTAGCGACTACCAGCGGTAGTGCGCGAAGGCCTTGTTGGACTCGGCCATCTTGTGGGTGTCCTCGCGCTTCTTCACGGCAGCACCGAGGCCGTTGGAGGCGTCGAGCAGCTCGTTCAGCAGACGCTCGGTCATGGTCTTCTCGCGACGGGCGCGGGAGTAACCGACGAGCCAGCGCAGCGCCAGGGTGTTGGCACGGCCCGGCTTGACCTCGACCGGCACCTGGTAGGTCGCGCCACCGACACGGCGGGACTTGACCTCGAGGGTCGGCTTGATGTTCTCGAGAGCGCGCTTGAGGGTGATGACCGGGTCGTTGCCGGTCTTCTCGCGCAGGCCCTCCATGGCGCCGTAGACGATGCGCTCGGCGGTGGAGCGCTTGCCGTTCAGCAGCACCTTGTTGATGAGGGAGGTCACCAGAGGAGATCCGTAAACCGGGTCGACGATGACCGGGCGCTTCGGGGCGGGGCCCTTACGAGGCATTCTTACTTCTCCTTCTTGGCGCCGTAACGGCTGCGGGCCTGCTTGCGGTTCTTGACACCCTGGGTGTCGAGGGAGCCACGGATGATCTTGTAGCGAACACCCGGCAGGTCCTTCACACGGCCGCCGCGCACGAGCACGATGGAGTGCTCCTGCAGGTTGTGTCCCTCACCCGGAATGTAAGCGGTGACCTCGATCCCACTGGTCAGACGCACACGCGCGACCTTACGCAGGGCCGAGTTCGGCTTCTTCGGGGTGGTCGTGAACACACGCGTGCAGACGCCGCGGCGCTGAGGGGAACCCTCGAGTGCGGGCGTCTTGTTCTTCTCGACCTTGTCCTGCCGGCCCTTGCGGACCAGCTGCTGGATCGTAGGCACTACTTCTCCGGTTTCTGTGTGCCGATTGGGTACAGCTAACCTGGAACTTCGCCGACCCACGCGGTCGGGTGTGTCGAATACTGCAGACCCCCGCTGCGAGGCGGAAAGGGCGGCAGATTGCGGTGCGGCGCTTACGGCTTCCCCTACGGTTGCAGGCACGCACGGGAGCCAGGGCACACCCCAGGCACAAGGTCTGAGCGTACCTATCGCATCCACTCCGGTCAAAACAAATGCCCTGACGCTACCGCTACGACCACAGCCCCGCCGCAGGCAGCCACCCCGCATCGGTACGAGCGGGTGCCCCACACCGCACCACGCCGCACCGCTGTGGGCAGGCGTTCCGCAGGGCTGGGGGCACCTCCCAGCGGTAGCTGGGGGAGGGTGGGCACAGCCCACGACGGCGGGTTCGCCGCACGACAAGGGTGCCACCGGCACGGGGTGGCGCGCGCTACAGCAAGGGGCACCCGCACCGCCGGGGGTGCCGCTGTGCCCACCCGTGCCGCCCAAGCGGCACGACTGCCCACAAGGGCGGCGCGCAGCCCGCACCCCCACCGCGGC
>NZ_LOHS01000121.1 GCF_001642995.1 Streptomyces jeddahensis | reverse complement strand
TCACTCCGTGGAACTTCCCCGCCCTTCAGCCGGCTGGCAAGACCGCCTCGGCGCTCGCGGCGGGCTGCACCGTCGTCCTCAAGCCGGCCCGGCTGGCCCCGTACTCAGCTGTGGTCCTGGCCGAGATCCTGGAGGCCGCCGGAGTCCCCGCAGGCGTCTTCAACCTCGTCACTGGCCGCGGCTCGGTGATCGGAAATGCACTCGCGTCGCACCCCGACGTCGCCCTGGTGTCCTTCACCGGCTCGGGTGAGACCGCGCTCCAGGTGAATGCCGCCGCCGGCCAGAGCGCCAAGCGCGTGGCCACCGAACTCGGCGGCAGGTCTCCGCAGGTGATCATGCCCGATGCGGACATGGACATCGCGGCCGGCACAGCGCTCACCTGGCTGATAGCCAACACCGGCCAGATCTGCAGTGCGCCGAGCCGGACCCTGGTGCCGCGCGAGCGGCTGGAGGAGTTCCTGTCCGTGCTGCTCCCGCGGATCGAGTCCATCAGGATCGGCGACCCGCTCGCAGACGACATCGACATGGGCCCGCTGATCTCCGCCGAGCAGTGGCAGACCGTCCAGCACTACATCCAGGCCGGCCTGGATGAGGGAGCCCACCTGGTCACCGGTGGCCTCGGCAAGCCACATGGCCTGGAGCAGGGGCACTTCGTCAAGCCCACTGTCTTCACCGGGGTCACCAACGACATGACCATCGCCCAGGAAGAGATCCTCGGGCCGGTGATGTCGATCATCACCTACGACACGGTGGATGAGGCTGTCGAGATCGCCAACGACATCCGGTACGGCCTTGCCGGTTACGTCACCGGCGGCGATCCGGCGGACGCCGCGGACGTCGGTTCCCGTATCGAAGCCGGCTACGTGATCGTCAACAACGCCGATTTCGACTGGACCGCGCCCTTGGGCGGGTGCAAGGAGTCCGGCAACGGCCGCGAATGGGGCCCCGAGTGCATGCAGGAATACCTGGAGACCAAGGTCGTGCTGGGCCGCTGCTGACCGACGCGGGGTCCCATCGGGAAATGGCGAGACTGAGATGGCAGCGCTGATGGGACACCGTCCGTGAACGCCCGGCCTCGCGCTGAAGTCCTATGCGTACGCCTGCTTGCCGCGGTGTGGCCGCGCGGTGGAGAAGCATCCCTCCCAACTCGGACACCCTCGTCACACCGCTGACGTCATAGGCAGCGGTGTCGTCAGTCGACGGTCGGGCTTCCGGGGCGGCGGTACACGCCGTACCAGTAGCCACGCGCCAGTTCGCGAGCGACGACGGTGTCGTCGCTGCCGTCGCTGTTGGACACCTGCTGCGCGATGACCTGACCGCCTCCTTGGATCATCACCTTGGCCGCGAGTTCGGGGTCGATGTCCGCCGGGGTACGGCCGGCCCGCTGCTCTTCCTTCAGCACCGTCACGAGGTTGTCGATGAAGCGGTCCTGGTCGGCCGTCCACGCCTCGCGGACCAAGGGGTCGTACGCGGCCACCTCGTTGATCGCTGCGAGCAGGGCCGCATGTTCGCGGTAATGCCGCAGGGTGAGCTCGTAGGTACGGGCCAGGCCGTCGACGCCACCGTCGGGGCCGGTGGGCCGCCAGGCTGCCGCGATCGCATAGCTCTCGGTCTTGAGGGAGCCACTCAGCCGGAGCAGGACGTCGACCTTGTCACGGAAGTACAGATAGAACGTCGAACGGGAGATCCCCGCGGCCTGTGCGATCTGCTCCACGCTCAGCTCGGTGTAGGTCACACCACCGCGCAGACACTCCTCGATCACGGACAGGATCCGCTTTTCGAGGGCAGCCCGCCGGTCGGCCGCACTGGAGCGTCGTCGGGTGGTGGAAGCCATACGGGCATCCTAAGGAACCGGACGGAGGGTGTGCCGAGCAGGTCACTGGCAAACAGTCCTGCCCACCGTGCCGAGCACGCACAGCAGCAGGGCGGGGTTCAGACCATCAGGATCACCTGTTCGCTGATGCCGAGGAGAGGTGGGGCGACTCCGACGCGAGGACGCTCTTCCTGTTCGGGGAGGACACGAGAAGTTCTTCGTCGAAATCGGCAGAACGTCACCCTCCTGCCTTAGGCCATAGCTCTCCGCAACGGGCGTGAGAGGAGCCCCGGCCGGGGCCCGGGGGAAGCCAGCGGCCGGGGCTCGATCCACGGGTCGTGAAGACCAATCTCCACGTCCGGGTCCTGCGCTGACTGCCGGCTCGAACTCCCGGGCACGGCAGGCCGAGGCGGGACGCAGCGGGAACGACCGGCCCCGTCGGCCGACGCAGGCGAGGGTGGACGGTAACCCTGGCAGACCTCAACCAGGCCCGCCCACCAACTGGTGACGATCATACGATCGATTGGACACTGTGTCCAACACTGCATCCGAAGTGGGTGTGGGGCGGATTGCGACCATGCGACGGCACAACGCGGCCGTTGCGCATGCGGCCAGGCCGCGGGGCCCATCGCCGGATCGTCTGCTGCGCGATCGCCAACGTGACGGCTCCGGTGTCAAGGGCCTCCCGCTCACCGGCGTGGCCAGCCGGGGTAGTTCCTACGCGCCGGGTACCCGGCGGGAGTCGTCGGTGTACGTCCAGAACCACCTGCGGTCCATCCTCGGCGAGTACATGGGTTTCGACATCGACTTCAACGTCCCCGAGCTGACCGCCGCCGCCTCCAACCCGGCCATGGCCGAGCTGGTTCCGCTGGCCGAGGACTCCTGGGCCAAGGCCCTGGAGGACGCCGTCATCAAAGGCGAGGCCACCACACAGCGCGTCGCCATGAGGTGGCCCGACCCGGCCTGTCCGGTCGGCACCCCATGGCCTCCACCGCGCAGCGTCCGCGATGGAGGCCTGCTTCTTCGAGCTGCCACTGCGCCGGCTCCTGCTCCGGTCCCCGTCCGCCCCGTCCGGAGATGCACGCGAGGAACACGATGACCACCAATCGAACCGTCATTGATCAACGTCCGCGGCCGCCGCCCCAGCGTCTCCAGACAGGAGATGGTGTCTTTGGGACCGCCCCGTGCGATCACCGCAACCGTTCAGGCGTCCGGGCCGTCGTCGGCAGCGCCAGTGCGGCGGCTGGTGGCCCCGGAGTCGAGCGCGTCGCGCAACATGGCGCGTGACGTGATGCCCAGCTTCGGATAGATCTGGTACAGATGCGCGCCCACGGTCCGGTGGGAGAGGAACAGGCGCTCGGCTATCTGCTTGTTGGTCAGGCCAGAGGCCGCCAGTCGGGCGATCTCCCGCTCCTGGGGCGTGAGGAGCGTCCGCCCCTTCGGCTCACCGGGACTTCGCCTGTTCCAGCCTGCGGCTCGTAGTTCCTGCTCCGCGCGTTCGACCCACGGCCGGGCTCCCAGGTGTTCGAACGTCACCAGCGCGGCGCCGAGCGGCTTCCGGGACTCGGCCGTTGCCCTGATCCGCCGCAAACGCTCCCCATGGGCGAGCTGTATGCGTGCGTACTCGAAACGCCAGCGTTCGGCTCCGGGAGTCGCCAACGCCCGCTCGAACAGCCGCAGTGCCTCCTCGTCGTCGGTGGTGCACAAGGCGGCCGCCCCGTCCAACAGCAGGGCCTGCCGGGGGGAGAGGGCGGCCGTGTGTGCCTCCCGCATCGCACGTACGTGATCAGCGGCCTCCTGGTCCCTGTTGATCCGGACACCGGCCTCCACCAGGTCCGTCGCCACCCACAGGGCGTGCGGGGCGTGCGACGCGAGGCTTCCCGCCGGGCTGACGGCGGCCGCGTGCTCGTAGGCCCCCGGGAAGTCACCACGTCCCAGGGACGCCACTGCGGCCGCATGGTGCGCATAGTGTCCGGCGCCGTGTGCTCCGCGGGCCGAGGCCCAGTCGATGATGCGGTTGGCCGTCGCAAGGCTGTCGTCCGCGTTCCCGCGGGCGCCGGAGATGATGGACTTGATGTACAGGTAGTACCAGGCGAAGGCGGTGTATCCGTGCTCTTCGCAGATCTGGAGCCCCTCGTCGGCGAGGTCCAGTGCCTCGTCCCACCTTCCGCTGAGGTAGTCGTCCAGGCACAGGTGGATCAGTGCGGACAGGTGCCGCCGGGCCGGGCCACCGTCGCGTCCCGTGCGCACCACCCGCCACGCCGCTTCGCGGACTTCGCCGAGCCGGTCGAGGTAGAGGGCCGCCGTTCCGGTGCGGGTGATCTGCATGGGGTCGGTCTCCCCGGGCAGGCTCGCGATGAGCAGGTCGAGTTCCCCGCTGGCCGCCGCGCCGGTGCGTGCCGGGTCGGAGAAGGTCCTCCCCAGCGCGGACAGGAAGAGCGGCGGCTTCGGCTTCAGCCGTTCCAGGGCCCGGTAGTAGGGCTGCCACAGCTCGGCCCGCGCGCCGAAGAAGCAGATGAGCGCGAGCATGTGGAGCGCGTCGACGAGCGCCTTGTCGCCCGCGTCGTATCCGTGAGTTTCAGCGGTGGACTCGATGGCAGCTACGAGCAACCGGTGGGCGGTGTCGACGTCACCGTCGCTGTTGAGGACGAGAAGCGCGGTTGCTGTGGCGGAGTGCAGAGAGTTCTCCGGATTCGGGACGGCGTGCCTGGCGTCGTCCAGGAGCTTGCGGGCACTGGGCAGTGCGCCGGTGGCCTCCGCGCCGAGGTAGGCCGCTTCCGCGAGGCGGCGGCTGCGGTTCTGGCCCTGGGGGGTGAGGTGGGCGGACCGGATCAGCGTCCGCATGCCCCCGGCCGCGTCACCGCGGTGCAGGGTGAGGCGTGCCGCGTCCTCCAGCAGGGCGGCAACCTCCTCATCAGGCTCCACGGTGGCCTCGCCCAGGTGCCAGGCGCGGCGCTCGGGCTGGTCGACGAGGACCTGTGCGAGCGCCCCGTGCACCGCGCGCTGCTCGCCGCTGGTGGAGTTTCCCACCACGGCGGAGCGGATGAGTGGATGGCGGAACCTCAGCCGCCGCGTGCTCCCCTCGATGCGCACCAGCTGATCGCGCTCGGCGGGCGCGAGATCGGCCAGGTCGTATCCGTCGTTCGCCTGCCGGGATGCTGCCTGCAGCACGCCCAGGTCGCCGGTGCCTTCAAGCGCCGCGAGCAGCAGCAGACGCCGGGACGGCGTGGGCAGCCCGGTCACGCGGGAGCCGAACAGGGTCTCAAGGCGTCGGCTGAGCGGCAGCACGGTGGGCGGGTCCATCGACGCCGGCTGCAGCGCTGTCGGCAGTTCCAGCAGAGCCAGGGGATTGCCGCCCGCAACGGCCAGAAGGTGCTGGCGCAAGCTGCGCGCGAGACCAGGGAACTGGATGCCGACCAGCTGAGCCGCCGACTCCTCGTCGAGCGGCGGCAACTCGTACGTGGGCAGCCCGCCCCCCTCGTAGAGGAGGTTGTGAGCTCCGGAGCGCGCTGCAGCGAGGAAGCTCACCCCGAGGCCGGTCACCCGCCGGGCGACGAAGCCCAGTACGGCGGTGCTCGCCTGGTCGACCCAGGGCAGGT
This sequence comes from Streptomyces jeddahensis, assembly GCF_001642995.1. Classification (GTDB taxonomy): domain Bacteria; phylum Actinomycetota; class Actinomycetes; order Streptomycetales; family Streptomycetaceae; genus Streptomyces; species Streptomyces jeddahensis. The sequence continues at coordinate 9,453 of NZ_LOHS01000121.1, read as the reverse complement.
CGTCGATAACGACCAGAAGCGGACCCGCTGCGGCGACCTTCTGGAGCAGGCGCAACACGGCATTGGACACGAGGAGCCGCTCCGGCGGCCTGCCGCTGTCGAAACCGAGCGCCACCCGGAGGGCTTCGCGGAAGGGCACTTCGAGGTCGTCAATGGTGTCCAGGAACGGGAAGAGGATCTGGTTGAGGCAGGAGTAGCTGCAGTCCGCCTCGAACTCGACGCCGGCGGCGCGGAGGACCCGGATGCCTTCCTCGTCCGCGGTCCGGGCGAGTGCGTCCAGCACCGCCGTCTTCCCGACCCCGGCGTCGCCGGCCAGCAGGAGTGACCCGCCGCCGGCCTTGAAGCCCAGCAGATCACGGACCCGCCGGAGGTCGCCGTCCCGGCCGATCAGCGTGTTCGTCTGTCCGTACGTGAATGTGACACCCCCACCGATCACAACTGCTCCCTCGCTCTCCGACGCGCCCTAGTCGTGGCGCGTCGGAGTCGCCCTTCGACTTGAGGAGGGGGCTCTGTGCGCGACCGCAAACGACGGTGGGCCTCACACAGTATGCACGACATTACGTTGGACAGTCTGTCCAGCATTACAAAGCCGGACAACCAGGGCGTCAGTCGAGCGTACTCAGCGCTTGGCGCAGAGCCAGGACGGCCTGGGCGACAGCCCCGCGTGCCGCAGTCGTCGACGACAGTGGGGCGAGCACGACGAAATCGTGGATGACGCCCTCGTACCGCGTAGCGGTGACCTCTACTCCTGCCGCACGCAGCTTGGCCGCGTACGCCTCGCCCTCGTCCCTTACGACGTCCGCCTCCGCGGTGATGATGAGCGTCGGCGGCAGTCCGGCGAGCTGCTCCTCGGTCGCTCGCAGCGGGCTTGCAGTGATCTGCGTGCGCTGCGACTCATCGGGCGCGTACTGGTCCCAGAACCAGCGCATCGCTTCCCGGCGTAGGAAGTAGCCGTCAGCGAAACGGCGGTACGAGCCGGTGTCGAAGTTCGCATCGGTGACCGGGTAGAAGAGCACCTGCTGGACGAAACTGACGTCCCCGCGCTCCTTGGCCAGCAGCGTCAGGGCCGCACTCAGATTGCCGCCCGCGGAGTCCCCCGCGACGGCCAGCCGCGTCGGGTCGATGCCGTGGTCGGCTCCTCGGCGCGCGACCCACCGGGCCACCGCGTAACACTCCTCCAGGGCGACGGGGTAACGGACCTCCGGGGAGAGCGTGTACTCGGGGAAGACCGCGACGGCCTGTGCGCCCACCACCAGGTCACGGACCAGCCGGTCATGGGTGAACGCGCTACCGAAGACCCAGCCCGGGCCGTGGAGGTACAGGATGGCGGGAAGCGCGCCGACGGCCCCCTTGGGGCGGACGATGCGCACCGCGACACTGCCGTTCGGTCCGCCCGAGACCGCGATCCACCGTTCGTCGACTTCGGGCATACCGGCCTGTCCCATGCGTCCTTCCTGCCCGCCGGACACCCCATGCGCGGGAAGTGCCGCCCCGGCGGCTCGTGCCGCTTCCGCTGTTCCCGCCCTCTGTATCCCCTGCATGGCCTTGCGGCCTTCCACCGGGCCCAGGTCCGTGAGGTACGGCGACTCTGCGGTGGCCTCCACGAACGCGCGGGCCGCCGGCTCGAGCACCGGTTCCGAAGGGTTGGAGGATGGGTCGGACATCACGTACTCCTTGGCGGCGGTGGCGTCGTGCATTGCAGCTCAACACCCGGTACGCCTGCGCCGGCGGCCGTGGAGGCGCGGCCGGGTACCGGCGCAGGCGAAAGATCAACTCCAAGGAATACCCGGGGGTGGCCCGGGGCGCATCAGTCACATGACTAGGCACTGCGGCCTGTTGATCGGGCATGTGACTGTCGTGTGAGCGACATCGCCCGCCGTGCGGTCCAGAGGGCGCCCTGCGCTGCCGACCCGAACCTCGTGTGTTGCGGATTACAAGAACTCACCCCATTCGGCGGACAGTTCAAGAGGATGACGCACCATTCCACGGCCTACCCCCTGTGGGACAGCGAGCACGGCCAGCAGGCCATGGAGTCGGTCCGCACACGCGGCTGTGGGAGCTGGGCGTCGGGAGCCTGCTGGCCTTCGGTGCCGGGGCGCTGCGGTGCGTTCCCCGCCTCATCTCCGCCGGGGCGCCTGGCTCGGACTGACCGCGATCGTCGCCTCGGCCGTGCAGTACGACGACGACACCCCGTTCCCCGGCCATTACGCGCTCCTGCCCGTGCTCGGGGCAGCGCTGGTGATCGCGGACGGTTGCCGTGTGGCTCCCTCCGCCGTCTCACGGCTGCTCTCGCTGCGTCCAGCGACATGGGTCGGGGACCTCTCGTACGGCTGGTACCTGTGGCACTGGCCGCTGCTGATGCTCGGCCCGGCGGCATTGCGACAAGCGTGAGAACCCAAGCGTCGGAACCGGGTTACGTTTCAAGCGTCGCCGACAGGGCGCGTTTGTCAACGGGCGTCGGATCGCCCGACATGACCCTGAAGCGGTCACCTCATCCCTTCCGATAACCGCGTGCCGGTCGTGCCAATCGATACCTATGCGGGGGTCAAGTCTGCCTGCCCCGCCATGGGCACCATACCTATGGGAACCGCTGACAGTCCGTTCCGGCATGGTCGGATGACGGATTACCTCCACGCCCGGCATGGCCAAACATGGATGTCGAAAGGGAACGCCGACCGGTTAGCAGAAATTCATGGCAAGCGCCTGAATGGCGAAATGGTCGGCAATGAAGAAGACACCATGTAAGGAGCTGGTCGCAGTGCCTGACATTTCGACCGAAGAGGCCCAGCGGGTTCTCTCGGCCGGTGTGCGAAGGGCAGCGGAAATGGCGCTGCCCGTGAACATCGCGGTGTTCGATACCGGTGCGAACCTCAAGACCTTCGTTCGTATGGACGGTGCCCTGCTGGGTTCGGCCGACATCGCGATGGGGAAGGCGCGCACGTCGGCGCTGTTCCAGCTGGACTCCGAAGCGCTCTTCGAATACTGCAAGCCGGGCGGTACGTCGTTCGGCCTGGAGAACAGCAACGGCGGACTGGTGGTCTTCGCCGGCGGCAAGCCGATTCGCAACGCCGAAGGCGTGGTCGTCGGGGCCGTGGGTGTGTCCGGGGGGTCGGTCGCCCAGGATGCCGAGATCGCCCAGGCGGCGGCTGCCGCGCTCGCTGCCGCGTCGGTCTGAGTTTCTGTCCTGGCCTTAGCTTCCGCCCCGGCTGGGGCGTGCCATGAACCGGTCCTGCCGATCGGTTTCTGAAAAATCACACATATAAAGAACCAAGTAAAGGAATGTGCATCATCATGAGCGGTAAGCGGATTCTGATCACGGGTGCCGGATCGGGTTTCGGTGAGGGTGCGGCCATCGGTCTGGCGAAGGAGGGCCACGACGTCATCGCCACGGCCCAGATCTACCCCCAGGTCGCGGCGCTCCGGCTGAAGGCCCGCGAGCTCGGTCTGGACAACCTGCGGGTCGAGAAGCTGGACGTCCTGGACCCGTACGATGTCGCGGCCGCGCTGAAGTGGGACATCGACGTGCTCTTCAGCAACGCCGGTATCGGTGAGGCCGGTCCGGTCAGCGAGATCCCCGTCGGGCTGCTGCGGAAGAACTTCGAGACGAACGTGTTCGCACCGCTCGAGCTCGCTCAGAAGTTCGCCCGCAAGTGGATCGACCAGGGTCGGCCGGGCAAGGTGGTTTTCACCTCCTCCATGGGCGGTCTGTTCACCCCGACCGGCTTCGGCCCCTACGTGTCGACCAAGCACGCGCTCGAGGCCCTCGCGGAGGCGCTCCGGGACGAGCTGCGCCCGCACAACATCAAGGTGCAGACCGTCAACCCCGGCGCCTACTTGACCGGTTTCAACGAGACCATGGCCGAGACGGCCTTCAGGTGGCTCGACGACGACAAGAACTTCAACAAGCGTGCCGACGTGCAGGCCGGGTTCGACTCGCTGCTCGGCACCGATGAAGGTCGCCTCGACCCCCAGGAGATGATCGACGCGATGGTGCGGATCGTGCCCAGCGACACGGGCAAGTTCCGCAACGTGGTGCCGGGCTTCGTCGAGGACATGCTGAAGCAGAGCCAGGCCGAGGCCTGGGACATCACCATCTAGGTGTTCCGTCCACGGAGATCGCCCTGACGCGGATCTCCTCCGAGGCACCTTCAAACGGCTGAGGGCCTTCTGGCGCGGTGCGGATTGCCACATCCGCAGCGGTGACCGGAAGGCCCTCATGCCGTCCCACCCGATGCCCTGACAGGGGCACTTCCCACACCGGATGCCCGGATGGTGCATCCCGCCGCGGTCGACGCCGCGCCGGGTGCGCCTCCTGGGCTGTTGAACGGAGAGAGTGTGACAACCATAGGCTCGACCGTGACGAAAAGGCGGAGCGAGGACGACGTTCCGTTGATCACCGCGTCACCGGCCTTGACCGGCGCCCTTCAGCAGGTGCTCGTCGATCTGATCGAGCTGCACCTGCAGGGCAAGCAGGCACACTGGAATGTCGTAGGTCGCAACTTCCGTGATCTGCATCTGCAACTCGATGACATCGTCGACACGGCCAGGGAGGCGGCCGATACGGTTGCCGAGCGCATACGCGCACTCGGCGCCGCCGTGGACGGACGTTCCGACATGGTCGCCGCGACCACGACGCTTCCCGCCTTTCCCGGCGGAGAGCAGGACACGGCAACCGTGGCCTCCCTCCTCGACACCCGCCTCCGTGCTACAGCGGCGACGCTCAGGCAGGCACGTGACGAGGTGGACGCGGAAGATCCGCCGACCGCCGACCTCCTGCACGCGATCATCGACGACCTGGAAAAGCACGCCTGGATGATGCGGGCGGAGAACCGTTAAGTCGCACCCCTGAGGAGACGGCCCTGTCGATCGTGGCCGAGCTCGTCGCCGATGGCCACGGCGGCTCGGGCCTGTCCCTGACAAGGACGCGCAGACCTATTCATCGTGACACCGCGGCTGTCTCCTGCGGTGTCATGTGACAGATCCAGTGGGTCGCATTGGGAAACGGACCGACATGTTGGGCTTTACACATCTGGTCAGATGACCGATGTCCCATGGACTGGTCCGCGCCATGGTTGTGGCAGTGCCACCGCATTCAGGAAAAGCAGTGCCACCGCATTCAGGAAAAAGGGAGGGGCCATGCCCGACAAACAACCGGAGAGCACGGCCGGCCGACCGGCCCTCGATCACATCAGCTCGCTGCCGATGCGTGTCCATCGGATCCTGTGGCCGTCGAGCCGTCTACCGATGCGGGCCGCTTTCCATTACGACCCGGGCGATCCACTGACGGTGGACGTCTGTCTACGTCCTCCCCACGGCCTTACCGTGACCTGGGTCATCTCGCGTGATCTCCTCTTCGAGGGCACACAGGGGCACACCGGCATGGGCGACGTAAGACTGTGGCCCTCGATGACTCACCCCCGGCCGGTGATGTACATGCAGCTTGAATCGCGCGGCATGACAGCACTGTTCGAGGTGGGCCTGTCCACGCTGGAGGCCTGGCTGCTGAGCACCTACGACCTTGTGCCACCCGGTACGGAACTGGACGGGTTCGACTGGGACCTGTTCGTGGAGCGTCTGCTCGGCGATGCCTGAGCACCCCCTTGGACGAGCGTTGCTGACTCCTCCCAGGACGAGGAGCACCTTTCGGATGTGGAGTTCGACATGACGACATTGACCGCCGCGGCGTCGGGATCGTTCACGATCAGCGCCGACCTGACGGTGAACCGCCTGGGATTCGGTTCGATGCGGCTCACCGGCAAGGGGGTGTGGGGCGACCCGAAGGACCCGGACGAGGCGGTGCGTGTGCTGCGCCGCGCCGTTGAGCTGGGCGTGAACTTCATCGACACCGCCGACAGCTATGGACCGTTCGTGGCCGAGCAACTCATCAAGAAGGCGCTGCACCCGTACAGGGACGACCTCGTCATCGCCACGAAGGCGGGACTGACCCGGCAGGGCCCAGATCTCTGGACCCCCGTCGGCCGACCCGAGTACCTGCGTCAACAGGCCGAGCTCAGCCTGCGGAACTTGGGTGTCGAGCGCATCGATCTCTTCCAGCTGCACCGCATCGACCGTGCGGTGCCGCTCGAGGACCAGGTGGGCGAGCTGAAGAAGCTGCAGGACGAGGGAAAGATTCGCCATATCGGACTGTCCGAGGTCAGCATCACCGACCTCCAAGCGGCGCAGAAGGTGGCGCCGATCGCGACTGTGCAGAACATGTACAACGTGGCCAACCGCTCGGCGGAGGAACTGCTCGACCATGCGACGGCCAACGGCATCGGTTTCATCCCGTGGTACCCGCTCGCGACCGGCGCCCTCGCGGCGCGCGGAGGCCCCCTCGCGAAGATCGCCGAGCGCACCGGACACACCCCCAGCCGGCTCGCCCTCGCCTGGCTGTTGAAGCGCTCGCCCGTCATGCTGCCGATCCCCGGCACCTCATCGGTCGCGCACCTGGAGGACAACACCGCGGCCGCGACCGTCCAGCTGTCCGATGAGGACTTCGAGGCGCTCGCCGCCGCGAACTGAAGCTCACCCGCCACTAACGCCAACGGAGAGAAGATGCCCCGCACGTTCCTCATCACCGGCGTGAGCAGCGGCCTCGGCCGCGCCTTCGCCACCGCCGCCCTCGAGGCCGGTCACACCGTCGTCGGCACGGTTCGTACCCCGGACCACGCCGCCGCCTTCGAGCAGCTCGCCCCGGGACGCGCTCATGCCCGCGTGCTCGACGTCACCGACACCGATGCCATAGCGCCGACCGTCGCGGCGATCGAGGAAGAGGTAGGTCGCATCGACGTGCTCGTCAACAACGCCGGCTACGGGGTCGAGGGCACTTTCGAAGAGACCTCCCTCGACACCTTCCGCCGCCAGTTCGATGTCAACGTCTTCGGCGTCGTCGCGGTCACCCAGGCCGTCCTGCCCCGCATGCGGGAGCGCCGTGCGGGTCACATCCTGTTCGTGAGTTCCATGGGCGGTCTTCGCGCCTTCCCCGGCCTGGCCGCCTATCACGGCTCCAAGTTCGCCGTCGAGGGCATCGCCGCCACGCTCGCCCAGGAAGTTGCTCCGCTCGGCATTCATGTCACCGCCATCGAGCCCGGCTCCTTCCGCACGGACTGGGCCGGCCGCTCCATGCACCGCGTCGAGAGCACCATCGCCGACTACGACAAGATCTTCGCCGCGACCCGCGAACGCCGCCTCGCCATGAGCGGCCACCAGCTCGGCAACCCCGCCCAAGCCGGCCGCGCCCTGCTCGCCCTCGTCGAGGCCGAGACCCCGCCGACCCACCTCATCCTCGGCAGCGACGCGCTCCGGCTCGTCGCCGACGCCCGCTCCGCCTTCGACGCCGAGACAGCCGCGTGGAGCGAGCTGTCGGAGTCCACCGACTACCCCGACGGCGAACAGATCGCATGAGAGAACCGACAACGACCGGGGATTCGATTGAGAACACATGACATGACTGTGGTGCTCACCGGCGCGACCAGCGGCATTGGGCAAGCCGCCGCTCGTGTGCTGGCGCCGCAGGTGACCCGATTGATCCTCCATGGCCCGCAAAGTCCACAAGAAGTTACTGGGCAGCTGGAGGAGCTCCGCGCTGCCGGCCCAGGAGAGGTGCATTACGTACACGCTGACTTCGACAGCCTGGCCATGGTGCGCGCACTCGCCTCCGAGATCTCGAAGATCACGGATCGGGTCGATGTGCTCATCAACAACGCCGGCCGCCCGGGAGCACCGCGACGTCGGCTCAGTCACGACGGCAATGAAGCGACTCTCCAGACGAACTACCTGGCGGCCGTGCTGCTCACCGAACGTCTCACCCCGTTGCTCGTTGCATCCGGCGGCCGAGTAGTACATGTCGCTTCGGCGACCCATCTGTCCGCTTCGCTCGACCCGGACGACCTCAATCTCGAGCGCTCCCACTACAGCGCAACGACTGCGTACGCGCGCTCGAAGCTGGCCTTGGTGGCGCACGCTCGGTGGCTGGTTGAACAAGCGGCCCCGCCGCAGCCGGACACTGTAAGTCTCCACCCGGGAGTCATCAGCACCGAGCTCTTGCACGCCATGTTCGATATCGGCGGTGACTCGGTCGTGCACGGAGCGCACAACGTAGTGAATGCCGCCCTGTCCACCGGTAGATGGGCCGGCCAGTACCTGGACGAGAGACGACCGGTCCAGCCGAACCCCATTACCCTCGACGCCGATTTCCGGCACCGGCTCGCACATCGCACCTTCGATCTCTTGCACCGCTCCGGCAAAGCACCTGAAGAGGCTGAAGCCCTCCCCTGAGGGTGGAGAACATGCCATGTTTGTCATTACGAGCCCATTGCCGGAAGTCGACCGCAAGGTCATCGCCGAGGCCTTGCGGGGCGCCCTGGTGGACCTGCTGGAGCTGTCGCTGACGGGCAAGCAGGTCCACTGGAGCCTGTACGGGCGACGCTTTGCTCCATTCATCTCCAGCTCGACGAGGTCGTGACAGGCGCCCGGGAGTTCTCCGACGCTGTCGCCGAGAGGGCCGCTGCGCTCGGCATCACGCCCGACGGCCGGGCGGCAACCATCGCTGCCGACGGCAACGTGCCCGTCTACCCCGCTGGTTGGGTACAGGACAGCGACGCAGTGACCGCAGTCGTGGAGTCCTTGGCCTCGGTCATTGCCCGGATGCGGGAGCAGGCGACGAACACGGGAACTCGCCGATGTCCCCGCCGTGGGCCTTGTGCGGACCGCGGCGCTGGACCTGGCAGACCTGGCGTCGGCGGACGCGTTCGCGCGGGCCTGGCGCGGGTCGCTTGACATCCTCGTGGCCAACGCGGGGATCATGGCGCTTCCGGAGCGGACCGTCACAGACGCAGGCTAGGAGATGCAGCTCGCCACCATCTTCCTCGGGCACTTCGTCCTGGCCGGCGCGCTGCACGCTGCGCTGGGTGACGCGGGCTCCGCCTGCATCGTGGTCGTCAGCTCCGGCGCCCATCACTGGGCGTCCTTCGACTTCGACGACCCGCACTTCGAGTGGCGTCCCTACGACCGGTGGGTGGCCTACGGGCAGTCCAAGACCGCCGACGTGGACCGCCGACGTGCTTTGAGCTCGTAGGCCCGGGCCAGGCCGTCGAGTACGCCCTCGGGGCCGCAGGGCCGCCAGGCCTCCGCTATCGCGAAGCTCTCCGTTTTGAGGGAGCCGCTCAGTCGCAGCAGCACATCCACCGGTTCAGGCGGGCGGCGCTGGCCAGCGCGGCATCGTGCCGCTCAACTGGCACCACTGCGTTCACCGATCGGCCTTGACCTCGGCGCGCACACCTGAGGAGACGGTCCTGTCGATCCTCGCCGAGCTCGTCGCCGATCGCCACGGCAGCTCGGGCCTGCCCCTGACAAGGAGGCACGCGCATTCACCATGACACCGCGGCTGTCTCCTGGGCCGTCATGTGACAGATCCAGTGGGCCGCATGGTGAAACAGACCGACTTATTGGGCC
>NZ_LOHS01000120.1 GCF_001642995.1 Streptomyces jeddahensis | reverse complement strand
CCGCATACGGGGCGATCTTCGCCTCGGCGAGCGAACGCACCGTCTCACGGAGCAGGTCGTGCTCTTCCGACGGCCGGTACAGATCGAAATCCGACGTTCCCGCCAAGGTCTCTCACCCTCCAAGGAGCTAATTACCGTTAAGTAACCCAAATCTTAGGGGGCCGTTCGTGCGGCGTGTACGTGAGGTTGACGACAGCGGAAAGGATGACCGGGAAAGGGCCTGACAGCGCCCGACTATGCTCGGGCAGGCACCGAAGCCGCTTTCGACTGGAGCACTGGAGCACCGCATGGCCCTCAAGATCACCGTGATCGGCACCGGCTATCTCGGCGCCACGCACGCCGCGGCCATGGCCGAGCTGGGGTTCGAGGTGCTGGGGCTCGATGTCGTGCCCGAGAAGATCGCGCTGCTGGAGTCCGGCCGGACGCCGATGTACGAGCCGGGTCTCGAGGAGCTGCTGCGCAGGCATGTCGCGGGGATCGAGGGCTCCAGCGGGCGGCTTCGCTTCACCACGGACTGGGCGGAGATCGCGGAGTTCGGTGACGTCCACTTCGTCTGTGTGAACACTCCGCAGAAGCAGGGCGAGTACGCCTGCGACATGAGTTACGTGGACTCCGCGATGGAGTCCCTCGCCAAGCACCTCCACAGGCCCGCGCTCGTCGTCGGGAAGTCCACCGTGCCGGTGGGCAGCGCCGAGCGGCTCGCGGCCCGCATCGCCGAGCTCGCGCCCGCGGGCGGCGAGGTCGAACTGGCCTGGAATCCGGAGTTCCTGCGCGAGGGCTTCGCGGTCGAGGACACCCTGCACCCGGACCGGATCGTCGTGGGCGTCCGCAGCGAGCGGGCGGAGAAGCTGCTGCGCGAGGTGTACGCGGCACCGGTCGCGGAGGGCACGCCCTTCGTGGTGACCGATTTCCCGACGGCCGAGCTGGTGAAGACCGCCGCCAACTCCTTCCTCGCGACCAAGATCTCCTTCATCAACGCGATGGCGGAGGTGTGCGAGGCGGCGTACGGCGACGTCGTGAAGCTGGCCGAGGCGATCGGGTACGACGAGCGGATCGGGTCGAAGTTCCTGCGGGCCGGGATCGGATTCGGCGGCGGCTGTCTGCCCAAGGACATCCGCGCCTTCATGGCCCGGGCCGGCGAGCTGGGCGCGGACCAGGCGCTCACCTTCCTCCGCGAGATCGACTCCATCAACATGCGGCGGCGCGGGCAGATGGTCGAGATGGCGCGCGACGCGGTCGGCGGCAGCTTCCTCGGCAAGCGGGTCGCGGTGCTCGGCGCCACGTTCAAGCCGGACTCCGACGACGTACGGGACTCGCCCGCGCTGAACGTCGCCGGGCAGATCCATCTGCAGGGCGGTCAGGTCACCGTGTACGACCCCAAGGGCATGGAGAACGCCAAGCGGCTGTTTCCGACGCTGGGGTACGCGGAGTCGGCGGCCGAGGCCGTGAAGGGTGCGCACGTGGTGCTGCATCTCACGGAGTGGCGGGAGTTCCGGGAGCTGGATCCTGCGGGGCTCGGGGGTGTTGTGGCGGAGCGGATGTTGCTGGATGGGCGCAACGCGCTTGACGCTGCGCGCTGGCGGGAGGCCGGGTGGACGTTCCGGGCCATGGGGCGGCCCGCGGCGTAACGCTCGGGCCGGCCCTACGTTTAACGGCGCCCGCCGTCGTGGTGCTGTGCCCACCCTCCCCCAGCTACCGCTGGGAGGTGCCCCCAGCCCTGCGGAACGATTGCCCACAGCGGTAGCGGCGCGCGCCGCCCACGGCGGTACAGCCCGGTCAGCCGTCCAGTTGCTCCAGTGTCGCGTTTGACGGGGCAGTGGTCGCGCCCAGGTCCCGGGCCACGTCCTCGGCTGCGCCCAGTACCCGTACCGCGTTCTGCCAAGTCAGCTTGGACAGGTCTGTGCGGGACCAGCCGCGGGCGAGGAGCTCGGCGATGAGGTTCGGGTAGCCGGAGACGTCGTTCAGGCCGTCCGGGGTGAAGGCCGTGCCGTCGTAGTCGCCGCCGATGCCGATGTGGTCGATGCCGGCGACGTCGCGCATGTGGTCGAGGTGGTCGGCGACCGTGGCGGCGGTGGCGATCGGGCGCGGGTTTGCCTCCTCGAAGGCGCGATGGATCTTCATCACCTCGGGCGTGGTGTCGAGCGGGTGGAAGCCGTGCGTGCGCATGTTGTCGTCGGCCGCCGCCGTCCAGTCCACTGCCGCCTGGAGGACGAACTTCGGGACGAAGGTGACCATCGCCACTCCCCCGTTGGCCGGGAGCCGTTCCAGCACGTCGTCGGGGATGTTCCGCGGGTGGTCGCAGACCGCGCGGGACGAGGAGTGCGAGAAGATCACGGGCGCCGTGGACGTGTCCAGGGCGTCGCGCATCGTCGTGGCCGCCACATGGGACAGGTCCACGAGCATGCCGATGCGGTTCATCTCGCGTACGACCTCGCGGCCGAAGGGCGACAGGCCGCCGACGCCCGGCCTGTCGGTCGCCGAGTCCGCCCACGCGATGTTGTCGTTGTGCGTGAGCGTCATGTAGCGGACACCCAGGGTGTACAGGGCGCGCAGCGTGGCCAGCGAGTTGTTGATGGAGTGGCCGCCCTCGGCGCCCATCAGCGAGGCGATGCGGCCCTCGTCGCGTGCCGCCTGCATGTCGGCGGCCGTCCGCGCGCGCCGGAGATCGGCCGGGTAACGGGTGATCAACTGCTCGACACAGTCGATCTGTTCGAGCGTGGCGCTCACCGCCGCGTCGCCCGTCAGATCCGTACGGACGTACACAGACCAGAACTGCGCGCCGACCCCGCCGGCCCGCAGCCGCGCGAGGTCGGTGTGCAGGTGTGCACTCTGGTCGGTCGCGATGTCGCGCTGGTCGATGTCGTAGCGGACCTGCTCGCGCAGGGCCCAGGGCAGGTCGTTGTGCCCGTCGACGACAGGGAACTCGGCCAGCAGTTCCCGGGCCTCGTCCAGATGCGTCGTCACGCCGTCACTTCCCGGACGCCGAGCCGAAGCCGAACCCGCCCGCCGCTCCCTCGACCTTCGCGCGCAGCCGCTTGCCCTTCTCGGTGGCCTGGTCGTTGAGCTCCTGCTGGAACTCCCGCATACGGGCGAGCAGTTCCTCGTCGTGGGCGGCGAGGATACGGGCCGCGAGCAGCCCCGCGTTGCGTGCGCCGCCGACCGACACGGTCGCCACCGGCACGCCCGCCGGCATCTGCACGATGGAGAGCAGGGAGTCCATGCCGTCGAGGTACTTCAGCGGTACGGGGACGCCGATCACCGGCAGCGGGGTGACCGAGGCCAGCATGCCGGGCAGATGGGCGGCGCCGCCCGCACCGGCGATGATCACCTTCAGGCCGCGGTCGGCGGCCTCCTCGCCGTACGCGACCATTTCGCGCGGCATCCGGTGCGCGGAGACGACGTCGACCTCGTAGGGGATCTCGAACTCGTCGAGTGCCTGGGCCGCGGCCTCCATGACGGGCCAGTCGGAGTCGGAGCCCATGACGATGCCGACGACGGGCCCGGCGGAGGATTCGGCAGAGGTGCCGGGAGAGGTGCTCACTCGGTGATCGTCCCTCGCAGATAGCCGGCGGCGTGGCGGGCGCGCTCGAGCACGTCGTCCAGGTCGTCGCCGTAGGTGTTGACGTGGCCGACCTTGCGGCCGGGCTTCACGTCCTTGCCGTACATGTGGATCTTCAACTGCGGGTCGCGGGCCATGCAGTGCAGATACGCCGAGTACATGTCGGGGTAGTCGCCGCCGAGGACGTTGCACATCACGGTCCACTTGGCGCGCGGGCGCGGGTCGCCGAGCGGCAGGTCGAGCACGGCGCGCACATGGTTGGCGAACTGCGAGGTGATCGCGCCGTCCTGCGTCCAGTGCCCGGAGTTGTGCGGGCGCATCGCCAGCTCGTTGACGAGGATGCGGCCGTCGCGGGTCTCGAACAGCTCGACGGCGAGATGGCCGATGACGCCGAGCTCCTTGGCGATGCGCAGGGCGAGCTCCTCTGCCTGCAGCGCGAGCGCCTCGTCGAGGCCGGGGGCCGGTGCTATGACCGTGTCGCAGACGCCGTCGACCTGCTGCGACTCGACGACGGGGTAGGCGACGGCCTGGCCGTGCGGCGAGCGGACGACGTTGGCGGCCAGCTCGCGGGCGTAGTCGACCTTCTCCTCGGCGAGGACGGGCACGCCCGCCTTGAAGGGCTCGGCGGCCTCCTCGACGGAGTCCACGACCCACACGCCCTTGCCGTCGTATCCACCGCGCACGGTCTTGAGGACGACCGGGAAACCGTCGCCCTCCGCGGCGAAGGCCGCCACGTCCTCCGGATCGCTCACGATCCGGTGGCGCGGGCACGGCACGCCGATCGCGTCGAGCTTCGCGCGCATCACGCCCTTGTCCTGGGCGTGCACGAGCGCGTCGGGACCCGGGCGTACGGGGATTCCGTCCGCCTCCAGTGCCCGCAGATGCTCGGTGGGTACGTGTTCGTGATCAAAGGTGATCACATCGCAGCCCCGCGCGAACTCGCGCAGCGTGTCGAGGTCGCGATAGTCGCCGACGACGACATCATTGACGACCTGCGCCGCAGAGTCCTGGGGAGTGTCACTGAGGAGCTTGAACCTGATGCCGAGCGGGATGCCAGCCTCGTGCGTCATACGAGCGAGCTGACCCCCGCCGACCATGCCGACTACCGGGAACGTCACGCCCCTAGGGTATCGGCCGCCCGGCACCGCTCGGACTCCGCGCATATCCATCGAAATCTCCGCATGTTCATCACACAGAGGTCACACGTTACCCACGTCTTACCTTTGTCCACGCGCGCCACGAAGAACCGCTGGTTAGCATGGCCGGGTTGACGAAACCAAGAAGACGGGGGCTGGCACATCATGGGCAGAGGTGGTTCTACGGGGGCTCATGCGGCGCCCAAAAGCGCCGTGCGCCGGCGTTTCGACCGCCTCGCACGGGAAGTCGCCAAGTTCGGCGCCGTCGGCGGCGCGGGCATCCTCGTGAACCTGGCCGTGTTCAACCTGGTGCGCCACGTCACCGGTCTCCAGGTGGTGCGGGCCAGCGTCATCGCCACGGTCGTCGCGATCGTCTTCAACTACATCGGCTTCCGCTACTTTGCGTACCGGGACCGCGACAAGAGCGGGCGCACCAAGGAGCTCACGCTCTTCCTGTTCTTCAGCGCCATCGGCCTGGTGATCGAGAACGGCGTGCTGTACGTCGCGACCTACGCCTTCGGCTGGGACAGCCCGCTGCAGAACAACTTCTTCAAGTTCCTCGGCATCGGCATCGCGACGCTGTTCCGCTTCTGGTCGTACCGGACCTGGGTGTTCAAGGCGCTGCCGGTCCACGATGCGGGTACCGCGCCCCACACCGTCACAGCAGTGGGGGAAGTGGCGCGCGCCGAATCGTTCCTTGAGTCCGAGCGCGGACGGCCCAGGCAGCGCGTGAGGTAACCGGCCGCCCAGGCCGGCAGGCGTGAGGTGACCGCCGGGGCACTCCGGCCGGTCACCTGACGGGCGGAACCGGTCACCTGACGGTCGGCCGGGCCGCCTCGTGGCCCACGGCGGCCTTCGGGGCCGTACGCGACAGGAACAGCCCGAACACCGGCGGCTTGGCCTGCAGCATCTCCAGGCGGCCGCCGTCCGCCTCGGCCAGGTCGCGGGCCACGGCGAGTCCGATCCCCGTGGAGTTGCGGCCGCTGATGGTCCGCTCGAAGATCCGCGCGCCCAGTTCCGGCGGCACGCCCTGGCCCTCGTCGGTGACCTCGATGACGGTCTGGTTGCCCGTGACCCGGGTGCGCAGCGCGACCGTGCCGCCCCCGTGCATCAGCGAGTTCTCGATCAGCGCGGCCAGCACCTGTGCGACCGCGCCGGGCGTGCCGACCGCCTGCAGATGCCGTTTGCCCGAGCTGACGATGGCGCGG
Organism: Streptomyces jeddahensis; assembly: GCF_001642995.1. GTDB lineage: Bacteria > Actinomycetota > Actinomycetes > Streptomycetales > Streptomycetaceae > Streptomyces > Streptomyces jeddahensis. Next base: position 12,619 of record NZ_LOHS01000120.1, on the reverse strand, counting down.
CCCGCGCTGCGGTAGGCGGGCCGCCATTCCTCGACCTGCTGTTTGATGACCTCGTCCAGGTCGAAGGAGACGGCGGATCCTGTGCGCGGGTCCCGGGCGTTGGTGAGCAGCCGCTGGACGACGTCCGTGAGCCGCTCGACCTGCGCCAGCGCGATCGTCGCCTCCTCCTTGACCGTGTGCAGGTCCTCGGTGAGCGCGATCTCCTCGAGCCGCATGGACAAGGCGGTCAGGGGGGTGCGGAGCTGGTGCGAGGCGTCGGCGGCCAGCCGTCGCTCCGCGGTGAGCATCCGCGCGATCCGCTCGGCCGAGCGGTCCAGCACATCGGCGACCCGGTCCAGCTCCTGGACGCCGTACCGCCTGCTGCGCGGCCGCGGGTCTCCCGAGCCCAGCCGTTCCGCGGTCTCCGCGAGGTCGGTCAGCGGGGAGGTGAGGCGGTTGGCCTGGCGTACGGCGAGGAGCACCGCGGCGACGATGGCGAGCAGCGCGACACCGGCGATGATCAGCAGCGTCCGGCCGACCTCCTGGGTGACCGACGAGCGCGACTCCTGGACGGTGACCCTCTCGCCCTGCTCGCCCGTGGCCGTGGACTGGATGACGTCGCCGACGGGGCGCTCGCCGACCTCGATGGGCGCGCGCCCCTCGATCTCGATGAGCGCGTACCGGTCGGCGGGCACCTGGTCGCTGAGTATGCCCGCCGTGATCTTCTCGTCGCCGATCAGGCGGCTGTCGACGATGCTGACGAGCCGCAGCGCCTCGGACTCCACGCGGTCCTGGGCGCCGGCGGTGATCGTGCGGGTCTCGACGATGACGAGGGAGATGCCGAACACGGCGATCACGATGAGCACCACGGCGAGCGTGGAGTTGATCAGCCGGCGGCGCATACCGGTGTCCGCACGTGGTTCAGTGTGTGCACGTCAGCTGTTCAGCCGTTCTCTCCGGGCGGGCGGTCTTCCCGAGGCCTCAGGACTTCTCGAGGCCTCAGGACTTCTCGAGGCTTCAGGGCTTCCGGAGGCCTCAGGACTTCTCGAAGCGGAAGCCGACACCGCGGACCGTGGCGATGTAGCGCGGGTTCGCCGCGTCGTCGCCGAGTTTCTTGCGGAGCCAGGAGATGTGCATGTCGAGCGTCTTGGTCGACGACCACCAGGTGGTGTCCCAGACCTCGCGCATCAGCTGGTCCCGGGTGACGACCCGGCCCGCGTCCCGCACGAGCACCCGCAGCAGGTCGAACTCCTTGGCCGTGAGCTGGAGCTCCTCCTCGCCCATCCAGGCGCGGTGCGACTCGACGTCGATGCGCACGCCGTGGGTGGCGGGCGGCTGCTGGGGCTCGGCCGCGCCGCGGCGCAGCAGGGCCCGCACGCGCGCGAGGAGTTCGGCGAGACGGAACGGCTTGGTGACGTAGTCGTCGGCGCCCGCGTCGAGGCCGACGACGGTGTCCACCTCGTCGGCGCGCGCGGTCAGGATGAGGATCGGCACCGAGAGGCCCTCGGCGCGCAGCCGGCGGGCCACCTCGAGGCCGTCCATGCCGGGCAGCCCGAGGTCGAGTACGACCAGGTCGACGCCGCCCTGTATTCCTGCGTCGAGCGCGGTGGGGCCGTCCTCACGCACCTCTACCTCGTAGCCCTCCCGGCGCAGGGCGCGGGCGAGCGGCTCCGAGATGGACGCGTCGTCCTCGGCGAGCAGTACACGGGTCATGGAGGTGATGGTAGTCCGCGAGGGACTACGTCAGGGGTGTGATCTGCCACGCCCTGGGCCCTCCAGGACGGGCCTGCGGGTATGGGGTGAGACACTGGAAGTGACCTTCGAAAACGGGCTCCGGTTCCAGGTTTCACCTGTGATTCACGTCTCAGTCGTGTTCATATCACCCTGTGTCGTGCTTTATGGTGGCAGGACGCCTGTAGCACTACTGCATGACCTTTGGCACGCTATTGCGGGCCGAAGGTCATCTTCATGTGCGGGCCGGCAGCTGCCAGCCTTACAAGGAATGACCTGTTGGCCGGGCCCTGGCGCATCGATGCGCCAGGGCGTGGATCCCGGTGTCACCGTCCCTCGCTCCCGGACCGGAGCGAGCGCACCCCCCTGGGCGTTGGTGGGTGGACGGCCCGATGCCGGTGCCGGCCGCCCCCCACCGGGCGCGTCCCCAGCTCCTGGCACCGCGTCCCGAACCCACAAGGAACGACCCATGGCGTCCAGCCTGACGAAGGACTCGGCCAGCACCCCTGGCTCCGAGAAGACCTTCTTCGGCCACCCCCGCGGCCTGGCCACACTCTTCCTGACCGAGATGTGGGAGCGCTTCTCCTACTACGGCATGCGGGCCCTGCTCCCGCTGTACCTGATCGCACCCGGCGGCCTCGGCATGAGCCCGGCCACGGCGACGGCGATCTACTCGGTCTACCTCTCGCTGGTGTACCTGCTCGCCATGCCCGGCGGCTGGTTCGGCGACCGGGTCTGGGGTCCCCGCAAGACCGTCGCGGTCGCGGGCGCCATCATCATGCTGGGCCACCTGACGCTGGCCCTGCCCTCGGAGGGCACCTTCTTCGCCGGCCTGGGCCTCGTCGCCCTGGGCTCCGGTCTGCTGAAGGCCAACATCTCCACGATGGTCGGCCAGCTCTACGACGGCCCGGACGACCCGCGCCGTGACGGCGGCTTCACGCTCTTCTACGTGGGCATCAACCTCGGCGCCTTCGCCGCCCCGCTGATCATCGGCACCGTCGGCGAGAACGTGAACTGGCACCTGGGCTTCGCGCTGGCCGCGCTCGGCATGGCGCTGGGTCTCGCCCAGTTCCTCATCGGCACCCGCCACCTGAGCCCGGCCTCCAGCTTCGTCCCGAAGCCGCTGTCCGCGGCCGAGAAGGCCTCGACGCTGCGCAAGGGCCTGATCTGGCTGATCGTCGCCGTCGTCGTCTACGGCGGTCTCGTCGCCTCCGGCACGTACACCCTGAACTGGGCGCTCGTCCCGATCACCCTGGCCGGCCTGATCATCCCGGTCATGGTCCTGGCGCGCATCAAGCGCGACAAGGAGCTGACCAGCGCCGAGCAGTCGAAGGTCTCCGGCTACATCTGGTTCTTCGTGGCCGCGGCCCTCTTCTGGATGATCTACGACCAGGGCGGTTCGACCCTGGCGATCTTCGGCGAGTCCTCGACGAACACGGTGATCCTGGGCTTCGACTTCCCGGTCTCCTGGTATCAGTCGGTCAACCCGGTCATCGTCATGGCGCTGGCCCCGGTCGTCGCCTGGATCTGGCTGGCGCTGAACCGGCGCGGCAAGGAGCCGAGCACGGTCGTGAAGTTCGCGTCCGGTCTGTTCCTGATCGGTGTCTCGTTCTTCGTCTTCCTGATCCCGCTCACCATGGCCGGTGACGGCGCGAAGGTCGCCGCCTGGTGGATGGTCGCGATCTACTTCGTCCAGACCGTGGGTGAGCTGTGCCTCTCCCCGGTGGGTCTGTCCATCACCACCAAGATGGCGCCCGTCAAGTACGGCTCCCAGATGATGGGTGTCTGGTTCCTCGCCGTCACCGCGGGCGACTGCACCACCGGCCTGCTGTCCCTCGCGGGTGTCGACCTGAACAAGACCGGCATCGTCGGCCTCCAGGCCGCGCTCGCCGTGTTCGCGGGCATCGCACTGTGGATGTACCGCAAGCGGGTCAAGGAGCTCATGGGCACCGTCAACTGACGTAGTCCGCCCGGCTTCGTACGAAGGGCCGCCGCACCGTGAGGTGCGGCGGCCCTTCACCGCTGTGGGCAGTCGTTCCTCCCCCAGCTAACGCTGGGAGGTGCCCCCAGGGCGGAACGGGTGGGCACAGCCCCACGACGGCGGGCAACCGCGCGTCGTACGGTCAGCGGACCACACCCCGCCGCGGCAGAAACGTGAAGACCGCTCCACCGAGCAGGATCACGGTCCCGGCAACGAGCCCCAGCGCGCGCAGCGCACCGTTGTCACCCGCCCCCGTCTCCGCAAGCCCGCCACCGCCGGCGGCAGAGCCGCCGGACGCCCCACCCGGCTGAGCCGACGTGTCGAGCTCGAGCGACACCTCGCTCTTGGCCGGCGTGCACGTCGTCGTCGTGCCGAGCGCCTTCACCGTGAGCACGCCGGGCGACAACGTCGCCTTGCCGTCGGCGCCCGGCTTGTAGGTGCCGGTCAGGTCGGGGATGTTGATGGGGTCGCCCGACTTGATCGGTTCCTTGTTCGTCGGGCCCTCGACATGGACCGTGCCCTTGTCGGCGCCGCCAAGCACGACCTCCATCGACGGCTTCACGGAGTCCTCCGGGATGTCCGCCGGGCTGTCCATCACCGACTTCTTGAACTGCACCGTGAGGTCGAAGTCCCCGCCGCTCTTCTTGGCGTTGATCTGCACGGGGGACGTCGCGCTCTTGTCGCCGATGGGCGTCTTGCACTCGTACGGGATCTGGACCTCCTTGCCGGTGAAGTCGGTCTTCCCACCGCCGCCACCGCTGGTGCCGCCGTCGTCCCCGCCGGTCGTGCCACCGCTGTCGCCGCCCCCGGCGGAGCCTCCCGTGTCGCCTCCGGAGGAGCCGCTGGTGCCGCCCGTCGGCAGGCCGGTCGGCAGGCCCGTGGGGATGCCTGTGGGAAGGCCGGTCGGCAGCCCCGTGGGTACGCCGGTCGGGAGCCCGCCCGTCGTGCCGCCCGAACTCCCGCCCCCGTCAGTCACGTTGATGGTCGCCGCGGGCTTCACCTGCTCCTGCGGTGTGCACTTCGTGTCCGTCGACATGGGCTTGCTGACGTTGATGTTGTACGCGTCCGGGGTCAGCGTGACCTCGCCGGGCGCCGTCAGCTTCAGCGTGCCCTTCATGTCGGACAGCTTCATGTCGCTGTTCTTGGGGATGGGCGGGTTCTCGCGCGGCCCCTCCATCGCGATGTCGGCGGTCTGCGCGCCGCCCGCCTTCAGCGTGCCGGTGGGCTGGACGGTGTTCTCTTCGAGGTCGATGACGTCGGGGTTCTTCGACGCGGCCTGGACGAACTTCCACACCACTTCGACCTCGTCGCCGACCTTGGCCTCGGCGGGAGCGGTGATCTCCACCTCGGTGGTGCCCTGCACGGGGTCCATGCCGGAGATCGCGGGCGGGATGCACTCGGTCTTGTAGACGACCTCGGCCGCCTGCGCCGGGGCGGCTGCCAGCAGGATGCCGGCACCGCTCAGCATGAGGGCGACGCCGCCCACGCTGATTCTGCGCGGGCCGGCGGCCCACCGGATCCTCTGACCCCGGATCCTCCGACTCCGCGCACCAGGCGCCCCGCGGACCGGGCCGACCCTCCGTTGCCTGCTCACGTGTTTCCCTTCGTCGTCGGGCTGTTCTGCGGTGGTGCGGAGAGCTCTGACGGTGCGGAGAACCGGCCGGCCGACGCCCCCGGATCGGTGTCCGGGGTGAACCAGGGCAAGGCCGTCGTGGTCGTACGGGCCGGGCCGTCCGCGGCCTCGTCGTTACGCGGCCCGTCCGCCCAGGTGCCGGTCGTCGCAGCGCCGCCCGCAGACGGGGTGCCGGTCGCCGGACGGGACAAGCCGAGCCTGGGGAGCCGGACGGTCATGTCGGGCAGCTGCACGCCCCGGTGCCTCCCGCCGCGACCCGGTGCCCGCGGGCGTATCCGGTCGACGATCGCCATGCCGATACGGAACACCGCGGACGGTACGACGACGCAGAGCAGGATCCAGAAGAGCGTGACGCCCCAGGGGCGGCCCACGCCCCACGGCTGCTCGGCGAGCACCTTCCCGCCGAACCTGAGCGAGACCACATAGTCGCCGTGGGCGCCCGCGGCCAGTTCGACCGGCAGCTTGATCTGGGCCTTCTTGCCGGGCGCGATGGTGCCGCGCCACTGTTGCTCCTCCCACTGCGGGGCGAACACGCCGTGGGCGGTGCCCACCTGGAAGACCGGGTCCTTGACGGGCGCCGAGCCGATGTTGCCGACGGTGAAGACCAGTTGACGACCGGGCGGGGCGCCGAACCAGGTCAGGATCCCGCTCGACCCCTCGAGCCGGGTGTCCGTCAGCACCGACAGCTTTCCGGCACCGTCCTGCTCCGGCAGCGGTTCGACGGGGTGGCCCGCGACCTTCAGTACGGCGTCGGCGGCGGCCTGCTCGCCGGTGACCGTGGCCACGTGCACGACGCACGGGCACGGCTCCGGTGGCTCGGCGACCGGCAGCTTCTTGCTGAACTCCCCGTCGCCGTCCGTCGTGACGGCACGGCCGTCGCCGTTGGCACAGGAGTTGGTGCCGCCGATCACGCCCCTGCCGGGCGCCGACTGGCCGCAGATGAGCAGCATCAGCAGGGCGTTCGGACGCCAGCCCTTCCCGGTCACGGTGACCGAACCGCCCGCACCCGCCTCGGACGTGGAGAGCGTCACGGTGGGCTTGCCGGCGGCGGAGGCGGGCGGGGCCGCCGCCACGAGCAGGAGGGCGAGGGCAGCGAGCAGGGCGACACCCGAGCCCGTCCGGCGATTGAGGACGAGCCCGGAGGGCGATCGGGAGGTCCAGGGGGCTTGCCCCTCTGCCACGCGGCGGAGCCGCATATTCGATACTGCGGGAAGGGGCGGGTTGGGGGAGAAAGAAATCACGTGACCGCTCCCGTCAACTCGTTCTCGGAATCCGTCCGTCGGGGGCGACCGCCCAGCCCCCAACCACTCCGGCCGCGCAGGCCCCCCGCGCGGCGCAACCGCCAGAAGGCCCCACCGCCCACGGCCGCCAGCACGGCCGCCACCCCCGCAAGCACGCCCCACGGCACGAAGCGGGCGGACGCCGTGGCCGTGTCCCGGGCGCCGCCCGCCGCCGTGACCGTCAGCCTGATGTCGACCGAGTCGAAGGCCGGCGCGTCCGGCCACGGCTCGGTGAGCGTGATCCGGCGGCCGGGCAGCAGCTCGACCGGCAGAGTTCGGGGACCGCGCTCGAGGACCTCGCCGAAGACCCCGTCGGCCCACACCGCGAGCCTCGGGGTCAGCACGGTGTTGCCACGGTTCACCAGGTCGTACGAGATGTGCTCGCCCTCGGCCCGCACGCGCTCCACGGTGAGCGCCGCCAGTGTGGGGCCGCTGACCCGGAGCTGCAGCCGCACCGCCGCGTCGCGCCCGCCACTGCTCGCAACGACGGCCCCCGGGTGATCACCGGGCGTCGCGTCGCCCGGAACGGTGACGGTGAACGGCACGTCGGCCCGCGTGCGCGGCGGGATCCTCACCGTGCGCTCGGCGAAGGTGACCCACGCACCCGTGTCCGTCGACCGCTTGCGCAGCGACAGACCACCGTCCCGGGTGTTGTCCGCGTCCGCACCCCGCAACTCCACCGTGAGCGCCTTCGCACCGGGGTTGACGACGGACACCGTGTCCTCGAGCACGGCCCCGGGCACGCCCTCGGCGTAGAAGTACGGCCGCCCGCCCTCCGCGGGCCGGGTCCCGCCCCCGGCGGAGGGGACGACAGACCACGCCGTACTGCTGCGGGCTGCCGCGGGGATCCCGTTGTCGTACGACCTGTCCACGTGCCCGGTAGCCAGCCCGGCGACCAGCAGCAGAGCGAACGGCACGGACGACAACAGCCGTACGCGCGACGGCACGGGCGGCGGCATCAGCGCGCCGGCTGGTTGCGCCGAGTCAGCCACAGCACCCCGGCGGCCCCCGCCAGCAGCACCGTGCCGCCCAGCGTTCCCAGCGCCACCGCCGAGTCCTCAGGCCCGGTCTGCGGCAGCTCCTCACCGCCCGACGGCGCGCTCTGCGACGTACCGCCTCCCGCAGCGGTGACGTCCAGGGTCAGCGAGGGCTTCGGATCGTTGGCGGGGGTGCAGGTGGTCGTCGTCCCGAGGGCCTTGATGGTGAGCACGCCCGCGGTGAACGTGACCTTGCCGCTCTTCTTCGGCGTATAGGTCCCCGTCAGGTCGCTGATCTTGATGGGCGTGTTGGCGGGGATCGCCTTGGAGTTGGGCGGCCCCGACACGGGGACGGAGCCGGTCTCCGCGCCGCCCAGCTTGATGACTGCGCTCGGCTTCATCGCCCCCTTGCCCAGCTCCACCGGGCTGGACGAGACGCCCTTCTGGAAGGACATGGTGAGCTTGTAGGCGCTGCCGCTCTTGACGCTCTTGATGTCGATCGGCGAGACGGCGCCCTTGTTGCCGATCGGCGTCTTGCACTGGTAATCGACGTCCACGACTTGGGCGTGTGCGGCCGGGGCGGCCATCAGCACCGCCGAGCCGCCGGCCAGGGCCGCGCCGAGCGCCAGCGCGGCCGTTCGCTTCTGGTACGTCCGGTACGACACCTCGAGTTCCCCTCATGCCGGTGACCGTGCCGCAGTCCCTCCGTGCGTCCGTGGTCCAAACGCCGAACGCCATGGGCCATGCGCCATGCGCCATGCGTCCGCAGAAGTTACTGACGGCACATCAGATTGGGCGCTCAAGGTACGCCTGGGACCTTGTCGAGGGAAGACAACGGACGCGCCGGATCTCTGACGATCCGGCGCACCCCAGGGCGCGTGCGAAGAAGGGTTCGAACCGCGGGTAACAAATGGTGGGGGACGGTGAAGGTTATGCGGGGGCGCCGAGTTCGGCCCACACGGTCTTGCCGGCGACCCCAGGGGTCCGTACAACTCCCCAGTCCAGGCAGAGGCGCTGGACGATGAACATGCCATGTCCGCCGGGGCGTCCGGCGCGGTGCGGGGTGCGCGGGGCGGGGTGTCCGGCGCCGCGGTCGGTGACCTCGATGCGCAGCACCTTGCCGTCGCAGGAGACCCAGAGGTTCTCGGGCCCTTCGGCGTGCAGGCACGCGTTGGTCACCAGCTCCGAGACGACCAGCAGGACGTCCTCGGCGGCCGCGCGCCGGTCGGCGGTCGCGGCGGGCAGCCAGCCCCAGTCGTAGAGCGCCTGCCGGGTGAAGTCGCGGGCAAGCGGGACGATTCCGCTCGCGCCGTTGAGGCTCAGCCTGCGGGACTGGAGGCCGGCGTGCCGCTGCCCGGACCCGCCGTCCACGGACACGGCATCTCCCGACACACCACCGGAATCAACGACATCCCCCGACACACCACCCGAGGCCACCGCATCCACATCCCCCGACACGGCATCCACGGACACGGCGAACGCGCCCTCGGATCCCGCGATACCCCCGGCCACCCCGGAAGCACCCCCGGCCGTCCCGGAAGCGCCCCCGGGCACCGCGGAAACGCCGTCGGCGGCGGCACCCGGCTCCGGGCCGCAGTCGCCCGGCGAGCAGGACCGGGTGGTGCTCATCAGCGCTTCACCTCACCGATTCACCGTTTCACGGTTCAGGACGTTGGGACTGGGCTCGGCTCGGACTCAGGGCCGGACCCGGTGGAGACGGAACGGGGGACAGATCGGGGACGGAACGGAGACGAACAGGAGGACACTACGCACTCGCTGTGATGACTGTTGACGGATTCAGGAAGTCTCCTGCCCGGCCGAACCGTGAGAACACCCACTTATTCGACACGGGACATGTGACACTCGTAACGCAGCAGTCACACTGAGACAACTGAGGCATAACCATTCGGCGGTCTTTCCCAAGTCTTTACCTGGGAGCCGTCGGCACGCTCAGTCCGCCAGGGCCGCCTCGAGGGTCTCGTGCACCGTGAAAACGGCTTCGGCCCCGGTGATCTCGAATACCCGCGCCACCACCGGCCGCATTCCCACCAGATGGACTCCGCCGCCCTGGGCGTCCGCCTTGAGGCGCGCACCGAGCAGCACGTTCAGTCCGGTGGAATCACAGAATTCGAGCCGGGAGCAGTCGACCACCAGGCGCGTATACCCGTCGGCGAGACAGCCTTCGAGAGGCTCGCGCAACAGATCCGCGGTGTGGTGATCCAGCTCTCCCGCCGGTGTCACCACGGCGCTCGGCCCCTGTTCCCGGACTTCGACCAGAAGCCGGCCCCGATGTGCGCTGCCGACCGTCCCGCGGTCCATGCCGTCTCTCTCCCGACAGTCGTTCACTGCTGATTGACGCCCTTGAACACTACGCCCTCACCGCGCCCTCTGACACCCGAACAACAGCCCAGAATCGGGCATATCGCCACACAACGCACTTGCGACAACGTCGCTAAAGCGGGTAGGGCTAGAGATAACAACTATCGACACGGCCGGCTTTGGAGGCGCCGCACACCGCAGTGCACGTATTGGCATCGGCAGCCATATGCCGAGAACGATGGAGGACACCATGTCACCCCGGCTCGACGAAGCGCGTACCCACAAAGCGACGTCGACACCCCCACCGGTACTCCTCGAGACCGACCCCACCGGTCCCGTCATCGACCCCGAATCCACGGATCCCGCCCTTCGGACGGAACCCGCCGACTTCGTTTCCGGTTCCGGCACCGAGGCCCTGGAGGGTCTCGACGGCCTCCCGGCGATCCCCCCGTACGACGAGGTGGCGCCGGCGGACGCGCGGGCCCTGTCCAAGACCCTCTTCGAGCGGCTCGAGTCCCTCGAGGAAGGCACCCACGAGTACGCGTACGTACGCAACACCCTCGTCGAACTCAATCTCGCCCTGGTGAAGTTCGCCGCCTCGCGCTTCCGCTCCCGCAGCGAGCCGATGGAGGACATCATCCAGGTCGGCACCATCGGCCTCATCAAGGCCATCGACCGCTTCGAGCTCAGCCGGGGCGTCGAGTTCCCGACCTTCGCGATGCCGACCATCGTCGGCGAGATCAAGCGCTTCTTCCGCGACACCAGTTGGTCGGTGCGCGTACCCCGCAGGCTTCAGGAGCTCCGTCTCGACCTGGCCAAGGCCGGCGACGAACTCGCCCAGCAGCTCGACCGCGCCCCCACGGTGGGAGAGCTGGCCGAGCGCCTGGGCATCTCGAACGACGAGGTGGTCGAGGGCATGGCCGCGAGCAACGCGTACACCGCGAGCTCGCTGGACGCCCAGCCCGAGGAGGACGACTCCGAGGGCGCACTCGCGGACCGCATCGGCTACGAGGACCACGGGCTCGAAGGCATCGAGTACGTCGAGTCGTTGAAGCCGCTGATCGCGGAACTCCCGCCCCGCGACCGGAAGATCCTCTCACTCCGCTTCGTCGCCAACATGACGCAGTCGGAGATCGGCGACGAACTCGGCATCTCCCAGATGCATGTCTCACGCCTGCTCTCGCGCACGCTGGTACGACTGCGCAAGGGGCTGACGGTCGAGGAGTAACGGGCGGCCGGGAACAACTCTGCGACGGGCTGGACTTGCGGTTGTCCAGCCCGTCCGGCGTTCGCCTTCCCGGCCCGTCCGGCACAAATCCAGCCCGTTCGGCGCTTGAGGACGAGCCCGTCTTCTCAGCCCGTCCGGCGTTTGAGGACGAGCCCGCCAGGGCGATACGGGGGTCTGGGGGCGGAGCCCCCAGCGGGGTCCAGGGGCGGAGCCCCGGTTACGGGAAGGGGCGGGATGGGGGAACAAAACCAACGGCCCCGCCACCCAACCGCCCCCATTACCGCCGGAAACACTTTTCCCGGACCACCCGCTTCCACCACTATGGGCACTCGTTACTCACCGGTACACCGACGTACCGGGAGTCAGGCCTGCTTGAACGAGGAGGCGCGCGGATGGGTCGGCTCGGCCGAACGGACAGCGGCAGCACTTCGCCCACGCACCCGCCCGCGCCCCCGCCCGGACAGCCGCCCGCCCAGGGCATGCACGCCCAGTCCCCCGACGCCCGCCTCACCGAACTACTCCGTGCCAACGCCCCCACCGCATACCCGGCACTACGCGAGCTCCGCCGCCGCCACCGCCCCGCGGTCCTCGGCTACGCACGACTGTGCGGCATAGGCGAGAACTCCGCGCGGCAGCTCACGGCACAGGCGTTCGCGCTCGCGGCCCACGAGGTGAAACAGGGCGCCGAACCGCGCGGGACGTGGCGCCACCATCTGCTGCAGCACGTACTGCGCGTGGCCCGCGCCTGGGCCGCCGACGCCCGCAACGGACGCCTCGCCCCCGGGCTGCTCGCCCGATTCGACGCGGCGGCGGGGACGGGGACAGGGACAGGGACGGGGGCGAGTAACCCGAATAATCCGAATGGTGCCGACCCGGTCGTCCTGACGGCCTTCCACAGCCTCCCGCTCCGCCTGCAGGGCATCCTCTGGTACGGCGTCGTGGACGAGGAACTGGACCCCAACACGGCTGTCTACGTGGGTGCTTCACCCGACGAGGTCGCCCAGCTGAAGGACTCGGCCCTGAACGCGATGCGCAGGGCCTGGCTGAACGCGCATCTGGCGCACTACGGAGACACCCGCTGCCGCGGCTACGGCCGCCTCATCGAGGAGGCGGTACGCCCCGGATACGCCCGGCACAGCCCGGATCTCCACGCCCACCTGGCCGAATGCACCTGCTGCAGCACGGCGTACGCGCAGCTCGCCCGCCTGCGCGACACCCCACGGGAGGTACTGGCGGAGGGGTTGCTGGGGTGGGCAGGGGCCGAGTACGCGGGCCGCGGCGTCACGTATGCGGCGGGCGGTGGCGGTGGCGATACGGCGTGCGGCGTCGTCGCCCCGTATGGCCGGTCGCGACACGCCGTCAGGCCCCGTCGCACCGGGGTGGCCGCGCACGCCCGCTCAGGGCCGGGAGCCGACGCGCCCGGACCCACGCCCGGCCGCTGGGGCTGGGACTGGGGCCGGGGCGGGGACTGGGGCTGGGGCTGGGGCGACG